>NZ_JBIWIF010000010.1:119796-368457 GCF_044764505.1 Kitasatospora sp. NPDC094019 | reverse complement strand
CGCTGTTGAGTTCTCAAGGAACGGACGCTTCCTTCAGGCGGCTTTCACACCGGCCCTCCGGGCGCTTCGTTCTTTCGTGTTCCAAGCTTATCAGATGCTTTTCGCTCCGTTTTCCGGAGTTTCATTCATCGGATTTCCCGAACTGGCCGGGATCGCTTTCTTGCGACGTCCTCCACATTAGCGCATTCCGAGAGTTACTCGAAATTCATGCTCCGAGCGACACGCACTCGATGGGATGGCCGTTTCAGCGACTCGTTCAACACTAGTCCACCTGGAGGACACCGTCAAACATCAGGGGTGGGATCCGGCTGGATCCCACCCCTGAGAGTCGAAGCCACAGGTCAGCGGCGTCGGGTTTCGGTCACTCGGCCAGCTCGGCGGCGGCCAGGTTCCGCTTCCCGCGACGCAGGACCAGCCAGCGGCCGTGCAGCAGATCGGCCTCGGCCGGCACTGCCTCCTCGTCCGTCACCTTGACGTTGTTGAGGTAGGCACCACCCTCCTTGATCGTCCGGCGCGCGGCCGAACGGCTCGCGGAGAGACCGACGGCGACCAGCAGGTCGACGATCGACTGGAGTTCGGTGACCGCGGCCTTGGGGACCTCGGCCAGCGCCGCCGCCAGGGTCGGCGCCTCCAGGTCGGCCAGCTCGCCCTGACCGAACAGCGCCTTGGACGCGGCGACCGCGCGCTCGTACTGCTCGGCACCGTGCACCAGTGTGGTCAGCTCCTCGGCCAGCGCGCGCTGGGCGAGGCGGGCGGCGGGGCGCTCGGTGGTCTCGCGCTCCAGCTCCTCGACCTCCTCCTTCGAGCGGAAGCTGAAGATCCGCAGGAAGTTGGGGACGTCCCGGTCGTCCGCGTTGAGCCAGAACTGGTAGAAGGCGTACGGGGTGGTCAGCTCGGGGTCGAGCCAGACCGTGCCGGACTCCGTCTTGCCGAACTTGGTGCCGTCCGCCTTGACGATCAGCGGCGTCGCCAGCGCGTGCACCGACTTGCCGTCCGCCTTGCGGATCAGGTCGGTGCCGGCCGTGAGGTTGCCCCACTGGTCGCTGCCGCCGGTCTGCAGGCTGCAGCCGTATCGGCGGTTCAGCTCCAGGTAGTCCATGCCCTGGAGGATCTGGTAGCTGAACTCGGTGTAGCTGATGCCGGCGTCCGAGTTGAGCCGTCGGGCGACGGCCTCCTTGGCGATCATGTTGTTGACGCGGAAGTACTTGCCCACGTCGCGCAGCAGGCTGATCGCGGACATCCCGGAGGTCCAGTCCAGGTTGTTGACCATGCGCGCCGCGTACGGGCCGTCGAAGTCGAGGAACCGCGAGATCTGCCCGCGCAGGCGCTCGACCCAGGCGGCCACCGTCCCGGGGTCGTTGAGCACGCGCTCGGCGGTGGGCTTCGGGTCACCGATCAGACCGGTGGCCCCGCCGACCAGGCCGAGCGGAAGGTGCCCCGCCTGCTGGATGCGGCGCATGGTGAGGATCTGGACCAGGTTGCCGAGGTGCAGGCTGGGGGCCGTCGGGTCGAAGCCGCAATAGAACGTGACCGGGCCGTCCGCGAACGCCTTGCGCAGTGCGTCCTCGTCGGTGGACAGGGCGATCAGCCCACGCCACCGCAGCTCGTCGACGATGTCCGTCACGGTCACGCTTCTCCTTCGATCGGGCGCCCGCCCGGTGCGGGCCCGGTTCGGCCCGGCCCGGGTGTGCGGGACGGCTCCAGCTCCGTAGAGCCTACGCGGTCCCTGCCAACGAGTTTTCGTCGCACCGGCGCGGACGCGCCGGACGGGTCCGATTCCCGTCGCTCCCGGTCCGGCCGGTTCCGGTGCCCGTCCGCCCCGTCGTGGGCATGCCCCTCCACGACACCGGAAATTCCGTTGTTCGACGGCCCTGTGCCCCTTCAGAGTGGTCCCACCGCCGCGCGGCGGCAGTGACGTGTGTGGAGACGGTCGTGCCGCCGTGGCACGCCCGCGGAAGGGTGGCCGAGGTGCGCAGCACGCTGGTTCTGAACGCAAGCTACGAACCGCTGACGACGGTGTCGCTCCAGCGCGCCGTGGTCCTGGTACTCCAGGACAAGGCCGTGGTCGAGCAGGCGCACCCACTGCGCACCGTGCGCGGGACGGGGGTGACGGTACCGGTGCCGCGGGTGATCAGACTCCAGCGGTACGTCCGGGTGCCGTTCCGACAACAGGCTCCGTGGTCACGCCGCGGGGTGCTCGTCCGGGACCAGCACCTGTGCGCCTACTGCGGGCGGCGCGCCACCACGGTGGACCACCTGCAGCCCAGGTCGCGCGGGGGGACGGACACCTGGATGAACACGGTGGCCGCCTGTTCCGACGACAACCAGCGCAAGGCCGACCGGACGCCGGAGCAAGCGGGGATGAAGCTGCTCCGCCGGCCGTTCGTACCGACGCCGCAGGCCACGCTGATGATGGCGCTGGGCCTGCGCGGCGCCGACCTCCGGGAGCTGGCCGCCTGGCTGCCGGCCCAGGTGGTCGCGGCGGCCGCGCCCTCGGCCGCCTGAGGCGGCACCCGGAACAGGGGGGGAGCGGGGGACTCGGCCGCGCATCGACGGGGGGAAGTCGGTGCGCGGCCGGGCACGGCCGTGAGAGGCCCGCGGCTACTGCTGGGCCCGGTAGGCGGTCGCGGTGCCGAAGTTGGTCGAGTGCTCGGGGACGGCGACGACCCGGCCGCCTCCGATCAGTACCCGCCCGGAGACCAGCAGCGAGCCCGTGCCGGGCGGGAAGTTGCCGCCGACCGTCTGGCGCCCGTCGCCCAGGGCGAAGCGGCTGAGGTGGGCCGGCTGGTCGAGGCGCTCGTCGACCGCGAGCACCAGCGCGCCGCCGTCGACGGCGACCGCCCGGGCCGCGCCCTTCTCGCGCGCGGTGGTGCGCCAACGCTGCTTGCCGCTGTCCAGGTCGTAGCCGACCACCGCGACGGAGCCGCCGGCACCGTTCGCCGGGGCGACCGTGGTGATCATCGTGCGGTCCTGGAAGAAGGCCCCCGGCGCGGCCGAGAACATCCCGTGGGCGGCGTCGAGCCGGCCTCCGGCGCCGGCGACCGGGATCTCGGTGGCGGGGTCGCCGTTGGCGCCCCAGGCGAGGACCCGGTCGTCCTCGGGCTTCTCGCCGGTGGTGAGCACCACCGGCGGCTCGACCGAGAGCACGGTCGCGGTCCTCGGCCGGTTGTCGAGGGGACGCGACCAGGTGACCTTGCCGTCGACGGCGTTCAGCGCGACGGCCTGGTCCACGGGGGTGGAGTCGGCGCAGGAGCTGGCGACCAGGACGGTGCCGCCGGACGCGCCGCCGGAGAGGGTGCAGAACTTGCCCTGCCCGGTGTACTGCCAGAGGTCGGTGCCGCCGGTGGCCTCCCAGGCGACGGCGTGGCTGTCGCCGACCGCGATCACCTTGTCGTCGGTGACGCCGACGGTCGCGCCGTAGGCGCCCTTGGCGTCGGAGAGCGACTTGGTCCAGGCCGTCCGGCCGGTGCCGGTGTCGACCGCCGCGACCAGGGAGCACGGGCTCTTGGGGTCGGCCCGGGGCCGGAACAGCACGGCGCCGAGGCCGGTCAGGTTGACGGTCGGGGAGAGGCCGCAGGGCACGGCCCCGGCGGCGGGCGGCTCCAGCGACCAGGTCGCCCGGCCGTCGGTGAGGTCGTAGGCGCGGACGCCGGTCGCGTCGGCGCGGACCACGGCACCGGCGAGCAGCCAGCTGCCGACCAGGGTGTCGTCACCGCCGGGCTGGGCGGTGACGGCCCCGGCGGCCCAGGTCCGGGTGTGCGCGACGGTGAAGCCGGGCTCGCCGCCGGTTGCGTTGTCGGCGGAACCGCCGCCCTCCAGGCCGACCATGAGGCCGGCCGCGACCAGGACGCCGAGGGCGGCCACACCCGCCCCGGTGCGCACCAGCAGGGCGCGACGGCCGGGGGTGTGCTCGGCGGCGACGACGGCGCCCGCGGCGGCCCTGGCCCTGGCCGCGAGGCCGGACCGGCCGGCGGTGCGGTCCGCCCGCCGCGACGCGGGCGCCGGCTCGGGCTCGGGCTCGGGCTCGGACGCGGGCCCGGTGAAGGGCTCCGGCTCCGGCTCCGGCTCCAGCCGCACATAGCCGTCGGCGGAGTACTCGGCCCCGACGGGGGCGTACAGCTCCGCGCTGTTCGGCTGCTGCGGAACGACGACGTAGGGCGCGTACTGCTGGTGCTGGTCCGGGCCGCCGTCGGCGGGGCCCTCGGCCCACGGCGGCTGCGGGACGTGGCTGTGGCCGTACCCGGCCCGGGAGGTGTACGGGTCCTGGACGGCGTAGCCCTGCTCGCCGTAGCCCTGGTCCGCGTATGCCTGCTGCCCGTACTCCCCCGGCCAGGCGTGCTGGGCCGCGTACCCGGAATGGGCCTGCCCCGTCCCCTCGGGGTACGCCGAGTACCCGGCGTGGTCGACATGCTGGGGGTACTGCGGCTGCTCGGGGTGTCCGCCGGACCACTCCTGGGGCGCCTGCTGCGGGTACCACTGCTGCGGGTGGCCGTCGCCGAGAGGGTCCTGAGCCATCCGTTCCGTCCCTCCCGACCGTCTGCGCTGCGGCAGTCAGCATCTCACGCCCCCGGAGCGGGGCGGAGCGGACGGTTCCGGTGTGCCCGGAGGGCCCTGAACGCACCGGTCCAGCGGTCCGACGACCTGCCGCTCCGCCGCTCTCCGCCGCTCTCCGCGCTACCCCGCGGACTCGGCGGCCAGGGCGGCGTCGATCCGGGCGGCGAGGTCGAGGTCGAGAGCGGTGAGGCCGCCGGCGCTGTGGGTGGAGAGGACGAAGCGCAGGGTGCGCCAGCGGATGTCGATGTCCGGATGGTGGTCCATCGCCTCGGCGGCCTCGGCGACGGCCGCGACGACCCGGATCCCGGCCGGGAAGTCGGGGGCGTCGGCGGTCCGGACGATGCTGTCGCCCTCGCGCGTCCAGTGCGGCAGCGCCGCCAGCCCGGCGGTGATCCTGTCCTCGGTCAGCCGTTCGCGGCTCATCGGCTCTCCTGTCCTGTCGCCGGCGGCCGGTCGGTCGTCAGCCCGTCCGTCGGGGACGGGCGACCAGTTCGCCGCCGCAGTTCGGGCAGGCCCCGGCCATCTCCTCGGTGCACGGCCCGCAGAACGTGCACTCGTAGGAACATATAGAGGCCGGGCCGTCCGGCGTCAGCGACACCTCGCAGCGCTCGCAGATCGTGCGCATCTCCAGGGCCACGGCGGAGTCCCTCCGGTCAGGTGGCGAGCAGCTTGACGACGGCCACCAGGCCGACGACGACGATGACGGCGCGCAGTGCCTGCGGCGGGAGCCGGCGGCCCACCTTGGCCCCGACCATGCCGCCCACCAGCGAGCCGACCGCGATCAGTCCGGCGGCGGTCCAGTTCACGGTCGAGGTGAAGAGGAAGAACAGCGCCGCGACACCGTTGACGATCAGCGCGAGGGCGTTCTTCACGCCGTTGATCCGCTGCAGGTCCTCCTGGAGCATCATGCCCATCAGGGCCAGCAGCAGAACGCCCTGCGCCGCGCCGAAGTAGCCGCCGTAGACGCCGGTGAGGAAGATCCCGACGAGCAGCAGCGGGCCGCCGTGCGGGTCGCCGTCGGGGCGGCGGCGGGCGGCGACGGCCTTGGCGACCCGGGGTTGCAGCACCACGAGGACGAGGGCGAGCAGGATCAGCACCGGGACGATCGCGTCGAAGGCGGCACTGGGCAGGGCGATCAGCAGGTAGGCGCCGAGGACGCCGCCGAGCAGGGAGGCGGTGCCGAAACGGGCGAGCCGGGCGCCCTGGTCGGCCAGCTCGCGCCGGTAGCCGAGCACGCCGCTGGCCGAGCCGGGGACCAGGCCGAAGGCGTTGGAGACGTTGGCGGTGACCGGCGGGAGTCCGACGGCGAGCAGGACGGGAAAGGTGATGAGGGTGCCGGAGCCGACGATCACATTGATCATCCCCGCGCCGACGCCCGCCACCAGGACGGCGATCGCCTCCCAGACCGTCATGAGCCACCTCCCGTTGGGGTCCTGTCGCCGTGATCATGCCGGACGGACGGGTACCGGGACCAGCCTCTCCCAGGATTCGGGACGTAGGACACACCGGGGGCGAACAGCCCCGAGGGCCCGCCCCCGTGCGGTACGGGTGACGGGCCCTCGGCGGAGCGACGGGCAGGCCGCGCGGGCTACTGCTCGGGGTCGTTCTTGCGGTACTCCCGGAGCGGGTCGATCCGGGGACGCGCGGCGCCCTTGGTGTCGGTGTCCAGCGGACGCGGGCCGGCTGCCGGGTCGATCGGCACCTGGGCGGCGGCGGGCGGCGCGGCCGGGGCCGCGGTGGGGGCGGCCATCGCGCTGCCGTTGGCCCCGCCGTTGCCGGGCAGACCGGTGAAGGCGCCGCCGATGCCCTTGAGCGCGTCGCCGATCTCGCTCGGGATGATCCAGAGCTTGTTGGCGTCGCCCTTGGCCAGCTCGGGCAGGGTCTGCAGGTACTGGTAGGCCAGCAGCTTCTGGTCCGCGTCGCCCTCGTGGATCGCCTCGAAGACGGTCCGGATGGCGGCGGCCTCACCGTCGGCGCGCAGCACGGCGGCCTGCGCCTCACCCTCGGCCTTGAGCACCTCGGCCTGCTTCTCGCCCTCGGCGCGCAGGATCTGGGACTGCCGGTTGCCCTCGGCGGTGAGGATCGCGGCGCGCTTGTCCCGCTCGGCGCGCATCTGCTTCTCCATCGAGTCCTGGATCGAGGTCGGCGGCTCGATGGCCTTCAGCTCGACCCGGTTGACCCGGATGCCCCACTTGCCGGTGGCCTCGTCGAGGACGCCGCGCAGGCCGGCGTTGATGACCTCGCGCGAGGTCAGGGTGGATTCGAGGTCCATCGAGCCGATGATGTTGCGCAGCGTGGTGACGGTGAGCTGCTCGATGGCCTGGATGTAGCTGGCGACCTCGTAGGTGGCCGCCCGCGCGTCGGTGACCTGGTAGTAGATCACCGTGTCGATGTTGACCACCAGGTTGTCCTGGGTGATCACCGGCTGCGGCGGGAACGGCACGACCTGCTCGCGCAGGTCGATCCGGTTGCGGACCCGGTCGATGAACGGGACGACGATGTTCAGGCCGGCGTTGAGCGTCCGGGTGTAGCGGCCGAAGCGCTCCACGATCGCGGCGCTGGCCTGCGGGATGACCTGAATCGTCTTGATCAGCGCGATGAAGGCCACCACGACCAGGACGACCAGGACGATAAGGACGGGTTCCACTGACTCTCCCCTAGACGACCAGGGCGGTCGCGCCCTGGATTTCGACGACGTCGACCTGCTCCCCCGGCTGGTACACCTGCTCGGGGTGGAGCGCGCGGGCCGACCAGATCTCGCCGTTGAGCTTGATCCGCCCGCCCTCCCCGTCGACCTTCTCCGCGACGACCGCGGTGGCGCCCTTCAGCGCCTCGATGCCCATTCTGATCTGCGGGCCCTTCCGCAGCGCCCGGTAGGCGATCGGGCGGACGACGACCAGTTGCGCGACCGAGACCGCGACGAAGGTCAGCACCTGCCACACCACGTCGGCGCCCAGACCGGCGACGCCGGCCGCGAAGAGCGCGCCGACGGCGAACATGGCGAGCTCCGGCATCGTGGTGATCACCAACGGTATGCCGAGGCCGACGGCGACCAGAAGCCACCAGATCCAGCTGTCCACGTGTCCATCCTAGGGAGGGAAGGGCCTATGAGGCGGTCAGTTCCCGCAGGTGGAGGGGCGGAAACCGGTCGCACGTGCGACCGGTTCCGGATCGGCCGAGTTCAGCGGAGTTCAGTGGCCCCGGTCGCGGCCCGGGCCGGGCGCGGAAGGGCCCGCCCCGGCCGGTTCGGCCGAGCCCGGTTCAGCCGAGCGGCAGCCCCTGGGCGGACCAGCGGTCGCCGTGGCGCTCCAGGGTCAGCGGGAGGCCGAAGCACTTGGAGAGGTTTCGGGCGGTGAGCTCGGTCTCGATCGGTCCGGCGGTGAGCACCTTGCCCTGACGGATCATCAGGACGTGCGTGAAGCCGGGGGCGATCTCCTCGACGTGGTGGGTGACCATCGCCATGGCCGGCGCGAACTCGTCCTGGGCCAGGGCGCCGAGGCGGCGGACGAGGTCCTCGCGGCCGCCGAGGTCCAGGCCGGCCGCGGGCTCGTCGAGCAGCAACAGCTCGGGGTCGGTCATCAGGGCGCGGGCGATCAGGGTGCGCTTGCGCTCGCCCTCGGAGAGGGTGCCGAAGCGGCGGTCGGTCATGCCGACCATGCCGAGGCGGTCGAGCAGGGCGAGCGCGCGGGACTCGTCGGCCTGCTCGTAGGACTCCTGCCAGGTGACGGTCATGCCGTACGCGGCGGTGAGCACCGTCTGCAGCACGGTCTGCTCGGCGGGCAGCTTGTCGAACATGGCCGCGCCGGCCAGGCCGATCCGCGAGCGGAGCTCGAAGACGTCGATCTCGCCGAGCTTCTCGCCGAGGACGCTGACCTTGCCGGAGGTCGGGAACAGGTACGAGGAGGCGATCTGCAGCAGGGTGGTCTTGCCCGCGCCGTTCGGGCCGAGGATGACCCAGCGCTCGCCCTCGGAGATGGACCACGAGACCTGGTCGACCAGCGCGCGCCCCTCCCGGACCACGGAAACGTCCACCAGCTCCAGCACGTCGCTCATGCCCACGCCTTCCCCAAAAACAGATATACGGCCGTCGGTGCGAGCGGCGTCCCGCCCCGGCGGCCGGTGGGCACGGAGTGGGTGCGCCGCACGCGCATGGGCAAACCTACGCCACCCGGGTGTCCACCGATTCCGTAGGCTGGCCGGATGCTCGCCACACCTGCCGACAATCCGTACGAAGAGCCCCGTTCGGGGCGGCTGGCCGCCTGGGGCAACGCTCTGCTGGCCGGACTGGTGCCGCCCGACGACGCCGCCGCGGCGGTCCTGGGGGCCGACGAGAGCCACCGGGTGACCGGTCTGCCCGGGGACGGCCCGGACGACCGGCACGGGCTCACCTGGGCGCTGGGACGGCTGCGGGTGCTCGGGGCGAAGGGCCTGCGGCTGGCCCTGCCGTCGGCCGGGCACCCGCTGGGCCTGACCGGTCCGGCACCGTTCAACGCGCGCGCGCTGACGGCCGGGGAGGCCGTGCTGGCGGTCGGGGTGCCGCTGGGGCTGGTGCCCGAGGTGGAGGTGTTCGGCCCGCCCGGGGACCGGTCGGCGACCGTCCTGTGGCGCTGCGCCGAGGTGAACGACGCGCCGCCGGCCGATGTGCCCTCGCTGCACGAGGCCGAGTTCGAGCTGGCCGACGGGCTGCGCCGGGCCACCGTGCTGCTGACCCGGCTGGACGTGGCCGGGGCCGGTCCGGAGGCGCTGCGGGCGCTGGAGGCGTACCGACGGCGCGGGCACGCCGAGCTGCTGGCGCCCGGGTACCCGCCCCGGGCGGTGCGGGTGCTGGAGTCGGCCCGGCAGGTGGCGGCGCTGCTCTCGATCGCCTCCGGCGGCCACGGCGCGGCGGTGAGCGCCTCCGAGATGGCGGCCCGGCAGGAGGCGCTGGCGCCGCTGTGGCGCACGGCCCGCCGGGCCCAGGTGGCGGCGTACAACGCGCTGGTGGACGAGCGGGAGCGGTAGCCGCGTCCCCGTGGTGGGGCGGGACGCGCCGGGCGCCCCGGCGCGTCCCGCCCTACCGCGTCTCGCCGTGCCGGACGGCCCAGAGCGCGGCCTGGGTACGGTCGGCGAGGTCCAGCTTCATCAGGATGTTGGAGACGTGGGTCTTCACCGTCTTCTCGGACAGGTGCAGGCTGCGCGCGATCTCCCGGTTGGAGCGGCCGTCGGAGATGTGACCGAGCACCTCGCGCTCGCGCTCGGTGAGGGTGCCGCCGCGGCCCTGCGGCGGGCGCGGGCCGTCGTCGGCGAGCAGGGCCTCGGCCAGCTCCGGCTGGAGCAGGACGTGGCCGGCGTGGACCGAGCGGATCGCGCCGGCCAGGGCCTCCGGGTCGACGTCCTTGTAGACGTACCCGGCGGCGCCGGCCCGCAGCGCGGGGACCATGGTGCGGTGCTCGGTGAAGCTGGTGACGATGAGGATCCGGGCCCGGCTGCCCTCCTCCTTGAGCGTGCGCAGCGCCTCGATGCCGTCGACACCGGGCATCTTGAGGTCCATCAGGACCACGTCGGGGTCGAGCGCGCGCGCCTGGTCGACGCCTTCGGCGCCGTCGGCGGCCTCGCCGACCACCTCGATGTCGTCCTGCACCTCCAGGAAGGTGCGCAGGCCGCGGCGGACCACCTGGTGGTCGTCGACCAGCAGGACGCGGATCGCGGACAGGGTGTCAGGCACCGGGGACCTCCATCTCGACGATCGTGCCCGTTCCGGGGGCCGAGTCCAGGGTGAGCCGGCCGCCGACGGCGGCGGCGCGGTCGCGCATCGAGGCCAGGCCGAGGTGGCGGCCGGCCCGTCGGACGGCTCCGGGGTCGAAGCCCCGGCCGTTGTCGCTGACCCTCAGCACGGCGCCGCGCCCGGGCGTTCCGGCCAGGGTGACGGTGACGCGACCGGCACCGGAGTGGCGCAGCGCGTTGTGCAGGGCCTCCTGGGCGACCCGCAGCAGGGCGGCCTCCTGGGCCTGCGGGAGGGCGCGGACGCGGTCGGCGGCGAAGGCGATGTCGGCGCTGTGGGCGCGGTCGAGGACCTGCACCTGGGAGGCCAGGGTGGCGCTCAGGCCGTCCTCCTCCAGCGCGGCGGGGCGCAGTTCGACGACGACGGCGCGCAGTTCGTCGGCGGCCTCGGCGGCGAGCCGGGCGACCTCGGCGAGTTCGGCGCGGGCGCGGGCCGGGTCGCGGTCGACGAGCTTGGCGGCGGCCTTGGCGGTGAGGCGCAGCGAGAAGAGCTTCTGCGAGACGGCGTCGTGCAGGTCGTGGGCGATCCGGGCGCGCTCGCCGGCCAGGGTGAGTTCGCGGCTGCGCTCGTAGAGGCGGGCGTTGGTCAGGGCCAGCGCGGCGTGCGCGGCCAGTATCCGCAGCAGTTCCTCGTCGTGGTCGGTGAAGCCGCCGCCGCCGCGCTTGTCGGCGAGGTAGATGACGCCGAGCACTTCGGGCTCGTCCTCGTCGTGGTCGGCGTCGACGATGGGCATGCCGAGGAAGGCGCCGAGTTCGGGGTGGGCCTCGGGCCAGCCGCCGAAGGCGGGGGCGCGGCGGACGTCGTCGAGCCGGATCGGGCCGGTCTCGTGGAGCATCGCGGCGAGCACGCCGTGCTGCCGGGGCAGCGGGCCGATCGCCCGCCACTGCTCGTCGGTGACGCCGTCGACGACGAACTGGGCGAAGCCGCCGTGGTCGTCGGGGACGCCGAGGGCGGCGTACTCGGCGCCGAGCAGCCGGCGGGCGGAGGCGGTGATCCGGCGCAGGACCTCGCGCACCTCCAGGTGGCGGCTCATCCCGAGCAGGGCCTGGCTGACGGCCTCGATGCCGGCCAGGCAGGGTTCGCAGGCGGGCAGGGTGCCGTCCGGCGGCGGGCCGACCGGGATCCGGTCGGCGGGCAGCAGTCCGGCGTGCCGGTGGTCGCTTGGCACGGTGGGCATGACGCCAACCTACCGCCGCCCCCGGGGCCGGCGCGTCGGTCCCCGGCCGGGTGGGGCGCAGGTCCAGCGACCTAGGTCGTGCGCTCCGGACGGGCGCGGGGACGGGGCGAGGACGGGGCCGGGGACGGGGCGGGAAACGCCGCGGGGGCGGCCCGCCCCGGTCGGGGTGGGCCGCCCCCGTGGTGGCGGCGGTGCCGGGCGTCAGCCCTTCTGCATGACCTCGGGCTCGTGCCGGCGCTGGAGCCGGGTGACGATGATGCCGAGGACGACCGACATCAGGATGAGCATCCCGGCGTCGAACCAGAACTGGCCCGAGTTGTGGCCCCAGAGCGCGTCGTACTCGGGGTTCTGGAAGTCCTTGTTCCAGGGGCCGAGCAGGTGCGACAGGTCGAGCGTGGTGGCGACCATGCCGGTGCCCCAGCGGGCCGGCATCAGCCAGGCGAACTGCTCCAGGCCGGGCTTGGAGAAGATCTGGAACAGGCAGCCGGTGAAGACGACCTGGATGATCGCGAACATCACCAGCAGCGGCATGGTCTTCTCGGCGGTCTTGACCAGGGCGGAGATCACCAGGCCGAACATCATCGAGGCGAAGCTCAGCAGGATCAGGCCGAAGCTCATCTCCAGGATCGGCAGGTCCTTGATCACCAGGCCGTGCGCGGGCAGCTTGCGCGGCAGGAAGCCGACGGCGGAGATGATCGCGCCCTGGATCACGCTGAAGAAGCCCAGCACGATGATCTTGGACATCATGTACGCCGAGCGGGACAGGCCGGTGGCCCGTTCCCGTTCGTAGATCGCCCGTTCCTTGATCAGCTCGCGGACCGAGTTGGCCGCACCGGAGAAGCAGGCGCCGATCGCCAGGATCAGCATGATCGTCGCGGCGCCGCTGTTCAGGCCGAGCTGCGACTTGGGGTTCGGCGCCAGCCCCGGTTCGTTGGGGATCAGCACGCTGACCGCGCCGAGCACGGCCGGCAGCAGCACCGACAGCGCCAGGAAGCCGCGGTCGGAGGCGAGCACCGAGGCGTAGCGGCGGATCAGCGTCCACAGCTGCGAGGCCCAGCTCTGCGGCTTCGGCGGGCGGACCGCCTCCTGGACGATCTGCGCGGACTGCACCGCGCCGGACTCCACGTCCGCCGAGTACTGCTGGTGGTGCACCGAGCTGCGGTAGCGGCCGGCCCAGTCGTGGTCCGGGTAGTTCTCGAACG
The DNA here is from genome assembly GCF_044764505.1 of Kitasatospora sp. NPDC094019. Taxonomy (NCBI): domain Bacteria; kingdom Bacillati; phylum Actinomycetota; class Actinomycetes; order Kitasatosporales; family Streptomycetaceae; genus Kitasatospora; species Kitasatospora sp. NPDC094019. The sequence goes on along the minus strand of NZ_JBIWIF010000010.1, from coordinate 355,763 downwards.
CCTGGAAGACATCGGCCCAGGTCTCGTAGCCGAAGAAGTGCAGCGCCTCGTCCGGCGGGCCGAAGTAGGCCACCGAACCGCCCGGCGCCATCACCAGCAGCCGGTCGCAGAGCGCGAGTTCGGCCACCGAGTGGGTGACGACCAGGATCGTGCGGCCGTCGTCGGCGAGGCCGCGCAGCATCTGCATGACCTCGCGGTCCATGCCCGGGTCGAGGCCCGAGGTGGGCTCGTCCAGGAAGATCAGCGAGGGCTTGGTGAGCAGCTCCAGGGCGACCGAGACGCGCTTCTGCTGGCCGCCGGAGAGGGCGGTGATCCGGTTGTCCGCGCGCTTGTCGAGCCGCAGCTCGTAGAGCACCTCGTCGATCCGCGCCTCGCGCTCGCGCGGCTCGGTGTCGCCGGGGAAGCGCAGCCGGGCCGCGTACTTGAGGCCGGTGCGGACGGTCAGCTCCTTGTGCAGGATCTCCGACTGCGGCACCAGGCCGATGCGCGAACGCAGCTCGGCGAACTGCTTGTAGAGGTTGCGGCCGTCGTAGAGCACGTCGCCGCGGTCGGCCGGGCGGTAGCCGGTGAGGGCGCGCAGCAGGGTCGACTTGCCGGAGCCGGACGGGCCGATGACGGCGACCAGGGACTTCTCCGGGACGCCGAAGCTGACGTCGTTGAGCAGGACCTTCTTGCCGCCCTTGAAGTCGACCTCGACGGTCAGGTGGCGGGCGGAGAAGGAGACGGCGCCGGTGTCGACGAACTCCTGCAGCTGGTCGCCGACCAGCACGAAGCTGGAGTGGCCGACCGTCAACCGGTCCTGCGGGCCGATCAGCTGGCGCTCGACCCGCTGGCCGTTGAGGAAGATGCCGTTGTGGCTGCCGAGGTCGACGATCTCGTACCGGCCGTCGGGCAGCTGGCGCAGCTCGGCGTGGTGGCGGGAGACCTGGAGGTCGGAGACGACGATGTCGTTGTCCAGCGCGCGACCGATCCGCATGGTGTTCATGCCGGCGGTCAGGTTGCGGATGATCGTCGGCTGCGGGCCGCCGTCGTGCGCGGCGGGCGCCTGCTGCGGGAACCCCTGGGCGGCGTGCTGCCCCGGGAAGCCCTGCTGCTGCGGGAAGTGCTGCGGCTGGACCTGCGGCTGGGCCTGGGGCTCCGGCTGCCACTGCTGCTGCGGCGGGTAGGGCTGCTGCTGTTGCTGCGGCGCCGGGGGCTGCCACTGCTGCTGGGGAGCGGCGCTCCGGCTGGTGGCGGCCTCGTGCCAGGCCGGCTGGGCGGCCTGCTGGGCGGTCGGCGCGGAGAACGCGAGCCTGGGGCCGTTCTCGGCGTTGCCGAGGTTGACCACGGCTCCCGGGAACAGCTGTGCCTGCATGGTGCGGGCACCACCCGTGAAGGTGCCGTTGGTGCTGCCGTGGTCGTCCAGCTGCCAACCGGCCCCGTTGAAGGAGATGGTGGCGTGCTGCCAGGACACCCGCGCGTCGTCGAACTGGAAGTCCGACTGCGGATTGCGACCGATGGTGTAGGACCGCCCGGGTTCCATGACCCGCTGCTGTCCGTTGATCTCGATGACGAGTTGCGGCACTCTCGCCTGCCCCGCTCTCTCGGTTCCCCCGATGGTGCGCCCCGGCCAGGTGGGGCGAAATGATCGTGAATCTGACGGGGGAATCATTCCAGCCCGCCGGGCACGGGTGAAAGCCGCCCCCGCGGACTGTGACCAGGCGGCAACGATTCACGGACCGCCCTTGTACGACCGGACGGCGGACCGGACAGCGCCGCGCCACCGGTTCGGTCCCGCGACCGGTGGCCACCGGTCCGGTCCGCGGGGACCGGACCGGCGGGCTCGTCCACGAACCGGACGGGTGCCGTCGCGGTGTCCGGCGCCGGGTAGCGTGGGAGGCACCATGAACGCATCGCCCTTGGCCGCCGAGCCGTTCCCCGCCCCGCAGCCCCGGACCGAGGACGGGCGCACCCTGCTCGTCAAGGTGTTCGGCAAGGACCGCCCCGGCATCACCGCCGGGCTCTTCGCCACCCTGGCCGGGTTCGGCGTGGAGGTCGTCGACATCGAGCAGGTGGTCACCCGTGGCCGGATAACGCTGTGCGCCCTGGTCTCCGCCCCCGCCGTACGGGGCGCCGAGGGCGACCTGCGGGCCGTGGTGCACCGCTGGGCCGAGGAGCAGAAGCTCCAGGCCGAGATCATCTCCGGCATCGGCGACAACCGGCCGCGGCGCGAGGGCCGCTCCCACGTCACCGTGCTGGGCCACCCGCTGACCGCCTCCGCCGTCGCCGCGCTCACCGCGCGGATCACGGCCGCGGACGGCAACATCGACCGTGTCTTCCGGCTCGCCAAGTACCCGGTGACCGCTGTCGAACTGGCCGTCTCGGGTGTGGCCACCGACCGGCTGCGGGCCGAACTGGCCCAGGAGGCGGCCACCCAGCGGGTGGACGTCGCGGTGGTGGCGGCCGGGCTGGAGCGGCGGGCCAAGCGGCTGATCGTGATGGACGTCGACTCGACGCTGATCCAGGACGAGGTGATCGAGCTGTTCGCGGCCCACGCGGGCTGCGAGGAGGAGGTCGCCGCGGTGACGGCCGCGGCGATGCGCGGCGAGCTGGACTTCGCGGAGTCGCTGCGCGCCCGGGTCGCGCTGCTGGCCGGGCTGGACGCGGCGGTGACCGAGAAGGTGCGCGCGGAGGTCCGGTTCACCCCGGGCGCCCGCACCCTGATCCGCACCCTGCAGCGGCTGGGCTTCCAGGTCGCGGTGGTGTCCGGCGGCTTCACCCAGGTCACCGACCACCTGGTGGAGCAGCTGGGCCTGGACTTCGCGGCGGCGAACACCCTGGAGGTGGTGGACGGGAAGTTCACCGGCCGGGTGGTGGGCGAGATCGTCGACCGGGCGGGCAAGGCGCGCTGGCTGGAGCGGTTCGCCGCGCAGGCCAAGGTGCCGCTGGAGCAGACGGTGGCCATCGGCGACGGCGCCAACGACCTGGACATGCTGAACGCGGCCGGGCTGGGCGTGGCGTTCAACGCCAAGCCGGTGGTGCGGGAGGCCGCGGACACCGCGGTGAACGTGCCGTTCCTGGACACCGTGCTGTACCTGCTCGGGATCACCCGCGAGGAGGTCGAGGCGGCCGACGTGGTGGACGCGCTGGACCACCCGGAGGCCGACGCGCGGGGCTGACGGCACGCGGGGCCGACCGGACGCACCGAGGGGCGCGTGGACCAGGTCCGCGCGCCCCTCGTCGTGGGTCACCGTCGTCGGTCACCTTGACCCGGTCACCCGTCGCGGGTCACCCGGGTCCGGTCACCCGCCGTCGCTCCGGGCCGCCGCACGCCGCTCAGTCCTGCGGCGTGTAGTACGAGACCAGCTCGCCCACACCCGGCTCGACGTTCTTCCACGGGCCGGAGAAGCTGAGCACCGCGACGGCCGCGGTCGGGAAGCCGCCGAGCCGCAGCCGCTCCAGCGCGTCCCGGTCGCCCTCGTCACCGGCCAGCACCTGGGTCAGGCCCAGCACGCCCGGGTTGTGGCCGACCAGGACCAGGTCGTCGTACTCCTCCGGGGTCTCCTGGAGGACGGTGATGATCTCGCCGGGGCTGGCGTCGTAGACCCGGTCCTCGTAGACCGTCCGCCGCACCCGCTTCGGCAGCTCGTGCGCGGCGAGCTTCCAGGTCTCGCGGGTGCGCAGGGCGGTGGAGCAGAGCACGTAGTCGGGGTTGATGCCGGAGTCGGCCAGCCAGCGGCCGGCTTCCGGGGCCTGGTGGCGGCCCCGGTCGGCCAGCGGCCGCTCGTGGTCGTCGACGCCGTCCGGCCAGTCGGCCTTGGCATGGCGGAGAACGATGATCCTGCGGGGCGTGTCGGCGCTCATACCCAGCAAGCTTGGCAGAAAAGCCGGCCGCGGGCGCGATGCTGCCCGATGGCGCCACCCCCGGGGTCGGGGAGTGCCATCATGCGGGGTTCACCGGGGTGTCGCCCCGGGGTCAGCCGATGTTCCGGGCGACGATCGCGACGATCACCAGCAGGACGACGATGCCGCCGATGATCGCGGCGAGCTGGCCGAGCTTCTTGTGGCCGTCGGTGGGGTTCGGTTCGAGAACGGGCATGCCCGGATTCTCCCACCCCGCACACGCCCGTCCCCCACCGGGACCCGGCCCCGTCCCCGTCGGCCCTGTCCCCGCCGGGCCGGCGGGGACAGGGCAGGGGACCCGTCAGGCCGCGCCGGCCCCGGAGGCCGTCGCCACGGCCTCGTCCTCGATGTGCCGGGCCCGGGCCGCCCGCAGACCGAACAGCATCTGCGGCACCAGCAGCACCGCCAGGAAGCCCAGCGGCAGGTACCACTCGCCGGTGGCCTGGTAGAGCCGGCCGATCAGGATCGGGCCCGGGATCGAGATCAGGTAGCCGACGCCCTGGGCGAAGGCCGACAGCTGGGCCACCCCGCCGGCGGTCCGGGCCCGCAGGCCGATCATGGTCAGTACCAGCGGGAAGGCGCAGTTGGACAGGCCCACCAGGACCGCCCACAGCCACGGCGCACCGGCCGGGGCCACCGCCAGCCCGGTGTAGCCGGCGATGCCGAAGGCCGCCAGGACCACCACGAAGAGCCGCTGGTCACCGCGCCGGGCGGCCAGGTTGGGCAGCACGAAGGACACCGGCACGCCGATCACCATGGTCAGCGCCAGGAGCACGCCCGAGGTGCCCGAGGAGACCCCGGCGTCCTGGAAGATCGTCGGCAGCCAGCCCATCACCACGTACGCGCCGGTGGCCTGGAAGCCGAAGAAGATCGCCAGCGCCCAGGCGGTGCGGCTGCGGGTGATCGGCAGCCGCACCGCGGCCGCCGCGCCGGCCACCGCGCCGGCGGACTCCCGCCGCCGGCCGAGCAGCACCGGGATCCAGAGCAGCAGGGCGACGGCGCCGAGCCCGGCCCAGACCCCGAGGCCGAGCCGCCAGTCGCCGCCGAGCCCCTTGGTCAGCGGGACGGTGACGGCGGCGGCCAGCGCGGTGCCGGCCGAGAGCGCCATCGAGTAGAGGCCGATCATCGGCCCGACCTTCTCCGGGAAGTAGCGCTTGATCACCACCGGGATCAGCACGTTGGAGACGGCCACACCGGCCAGCGCGAGCGCGGTGAGCAGCAGGAAGACCGCGGTGCCACCGGCGAAGGAACGGGCCAGCACGCCCGCGGTGATCGCGCCCATGCCCGCGGTCACCACCGCGACCGGGCCGAGCCGCCGGGCCAGCCCGGGCGCGGCGAAGCCGAACAGGGCGAAGCAGAGCGAGGGGACGGCGGTGAGCAGACCGGCGACGGTCGGGCTCATTCCGAGGTCGGTGCGGACCTGGTCCAGCAGCGGCCCGAGGCTGGTCACCACCGGGCGGAGGTTGAACGCGGCGGCGGCGATCGCGAGGGCGAACAGCCAGCCGAGGTGGCGACTTCTGGGCGGGCCGGGCCGCTCGCTCTGCGGCCGGGCGGCGCCCCGGGGGTCGACCCGGGTGGAAGCGGTGACGGGATCTGCGGTGTCTGCTGCGGACGACATGCGGGCCATCATAGAATGATGGGATGAATTAGCGCATCCTCGAATTGGCATGATGGCCCGACCCACCCGACCCAAGGAGTCCCCCGTGGCGCTGTCCTCGCCGAAGCGCACCCCGCTGTCCGACCAGGTGATCGCCCAGCTGCGCGCCCAGATCACCTCCGGGGAGTGGCCCGTCGGCTCGCGCATCCCCACCGAGGCCGCCCTGGTCGAACAGCTGGGTGTGGCCCGCAACACCGTGCGCGAGGCCGTCCGCGCCCTCGCCCACAACGGACTGCTCGACATCCGCCAGGGCTCCGGCACCTACGTCCTCGCCGCCAGCGAACTCGCCGGCGTCATGCACCGCCGCTTCGCCGACGCCGACCGGGCCCAGGTCGCCGAACTGCGCACCACCCTGGAGACCGCCGCCGCCGGCCTCGCCGCCGCCCGCCGCACCGACCGCGACCTCGACCTCATGGACGCCGCCCTCGCCCGCCGCGAGGACGCCTGGCGCTCCGGCAACGCCGAGGACTTCGTCCAGGCCGACGCCGCCTTCCACCAGTCCGTCGTCGCCGCCGCCCACAACGACGTGCTCGCCGCCCTCTACGCCGACCTGGGCGAGGTCACCCGGGCCCTGCTGCGCCACGACGTCGGCCCCGAGCTCGTCCCCGAGCGCTACCTCGGCCACGACGACATCATCGACGCCGTCCGCGCCCGCGACGCCCAGCGCGCCTCCCGCGAGGCCGGCCGCGCCATCGGCGCCTGCGACCGGGACGGCTGACCGGGACCGCCGACCGGGCCGCGGGCACCGGGGCCCCGGACACCGGGGCCGGGGCGGCCCCGGCTCCGGTGTCCGCACCCGCACGCGCCTTGCGGGAGCCCGCTTTTGGCGTGCTAACGTCCCCAGAAAATTCGCGAACGGCCGGTCTCCGGCCGGGTGTGGACCACAACGGGGAGAAGTGATGGCGGATCCGGACCTGAAGCCGAGCCAGGGACCGGGCGGGGGGCCCACCAAGGTGTCGACGGGCGCGCTGGACAAGGCGGCCACCTCGCTCGACGGCATCGCGACCGACAGCACCGCGGCCGGGAAGACCGCCGACGAGTCGACCGAGGCCGCCGCCGGCAAGCTGAGCGGCTGGGACACCGCCGCCGCCCTGCGCGGAGCGGTCAAGGAGTGGCACGAGCAGGTCTCGCAGCTCAACGGCCGGCTCAACCAGGAAGCCGGCATGATGCGGCAGACCCACACCAACTACCTGAACGTCGAACACGGCATCGCCTCGTCGTTCGGCGGGAACGGCACGCCGTTCGCCACGAACGGAGTGGGCGGATGAGCCTGCTCGGCTTCGAGGACGTCATGAAGGCGGACCCGTCCGCGATGGCCAGGGCCGTCGCCGACTGGACCGAGATGGCCCGCAAGTACCAGGGCGTCCAGCAGCGGCTGGAGAGCGAGGTCCTCTCCGTCACCGGCGGCCAGGGCCTCTGGTTCGGCTCCACCGCCTCGGCCGCCAACCTGCACGTCACCGTCACCCGGCAGCAGAGCGTCGACGCGCAGACCGAGGCCAAGGCCGTCGCCTCGATCATCAAGGACGCCCAGGGCGACTTCGAGTCCGCGCAGAAGAAGCTCAGGCAGACCGTCACCGACGCCCAGGCCGACGGCATGAAGGTGACCGGCACCGGCAACGTCCTGTTCGACGTCGGCGCCCTCTCCCAGGAGGAGCGCGACTACTACCACCACGACCCGGACTACCGGCAGTCCCGGCAGGAGGCCGCCGGCCAGTGGTCCCGGAAGATCACGATCTTCCTGGAGGAGGCGACCGCCGCCGACCAGCGGGCCGCCCTCCAACTGCGCCGCGCCGCCAAGGTCGGCGACACCTCGAACCAGTTCAACGGCCAGGCCGTCGGCGGCGGCGACGAGGCCGACGGCCGCCGCGCCGCCGAACTCGCGGCCCGGCTCAAGGACGGCAAGACCCTCAGCCCGGAGGAGCTCGCCGAGCTCAACAACCTGATGAAGGCGAACTCCGGCAGCCCCGTCTACGGCCAGACCCTGCTCAACACGCTCGGCCCCGAGGGCACCCTGCTGCTCGCCGACGAGCTGGAGGTCCGGCTCAACAAGCCCGACGGCAAGCTCAAGGGCGAGTACGGCGAACTGCAGACCAACCTCGCCAACACCATCGCCGGCGCCACCCGGGACCCGAACAGCAAGTTCTACCAGGACTTCCGCAAGGGCCTCCAGGAAGCCGGCGTCAAGAACATCAACGCCGGCCACTTCGGCGGCAAGAGCGAACCGGTCTACGGCTACCAGACCCTCGCCACGCTGCTCCAGCACGGCAACGCCGGCTACGGCAAGGAGTTCCTGAACGACCTCGGCACCGACATCGTCGCCGCCGAGCGCAAGGACAAGAACCGCTGGTCCGCGCACCAGTTCAACGGCCCGCGCCCGGACCTCGTGTACGACCCCGTGGACGGCGTGCTCAAGCTGATGGGCCAGAACCCGGACGCCGCCACCCTGTTCCTGGACCCGAAGTCGCCCGGCGCCGAGGACCGCCTCAAGTACCTGCTGCGCGACCGCGAGTGGCCCACCACGTACATGAACCCCCTGTACGGCGCGCCGATCGTCGACAAGGCCACCCATCAGGAGGGCCTCGCCGCCGCCCTGGAGGCCGCCGCCACCGGCGACGTCCCCGGCGACGGCACCCACACCGGCGGCCCCCACACCCCGGCCCAGGCGCGGGTGATGCAGGGCGCGATCGACGCCCTGGACGGGGACGGCAAGGGCAGCGAGATCCACGACGACCTGAAGATGCCGCTCGCCAACGCGCTGTCGGACTATGTGGAGGACACGCACCTGATCCTCAGCGAGGATGTCAGTAACGTTCAGCACGACGGTGCCTGGGAGAAGAACGGCGAGGGCCACCTCGGCGGCAGCTCCGACCACCTCGTCCGGGTGATGCGCGGCGTCGCCGACGACCCGGAGGCGTACGCCACGCTGTACGCCGCCGAACGAGCCAAGGCCGCCGATGCTCTGGCCGTCCTCCCCGCCGATCCGCAGCACGCCCCGGAGGACCGGGACATCCCGGCCCGGCAGGTCGGCACGGCACTCGGCGCCTACGACGCGATCCGGACCTCCGTCATCCTGGACGAGAAGGACGACCGGATGGACTGGGCCGAGAAGACCGGTGACTTCGCCTCCACGATGAACGGCACCGTGTCCGGGTTCATCCCCGAGGTCGGAGACATCGCGGGCGGCCTCGTCGACCTCGGCATCTCCGAGTGGACCGACAACATCAAGGAGGACGCCCAGAACGCGGGCAACTCCAAATCCGCCGACGCTCACTACGCCGCACTCACCCAGGGCAAGGCCATGGCGGCGGGCTGGGGCGACGCACATCACGCCGACCCGAAGACGACCAGCGTGGTGGCCCAGGAACTGGGCACCGGCCACACCACCGGTCATGCGAACGCCATGAGCGCCCTCGGACGGAACGGCCAGAAGTGAAGCTTTCCCGACGTACCCGGGCCGTCGTCGCGGGCGTGCTGGTCCTCGCCCTCGGCGCGGGCGGCTTCGCGATCTGGCGCTGGACCAACCTGTTCCTCCCGGGCCGGCTCTGCGACGGCGCCGTCGCGGCCAAGGACGTCCAGCAGGTCCTGGGCAGCGGCAGGATCGAGGTCGTGCAGAGCCGCCTGCCGAAGGACCGCACCGACCCGGAAGGCCGTTGCGTGATCCGGGTCAGGGGCGGCGCCGACCTCACCCTCCAGACCCACGGTGTCCAACGCGCCGACGACCGCAGTCCCGTCGATCCCGCGATGTCGCAGCCGGACCGGGGGCCGCTCGGCGCGTTCGGCAACGACACCGGCTGGCTGGTGCTCCCGGCAGGCTGCCGGAAGGCTCCCGGAAGTACGGACGCCTTCCCGGACCGGACTGCCGACATCCTCGGTGCGGACGTGCGCCATCGCGGCAAGCACGACCTCATGTGGCAGGACCAGCCGTCCAAGGAGACGCCGGACCGGGAGGCCCGCGCCACCCTCGCGCGGCTCGCCGCCGACTTCGGTTCGGCCCTCGCCAAGTCGTCAGGCTGCGGCCCCGCCGACGTACCGGACATGCACCTCACCGCGCCCGGCCCGGCTGTCACTCCGGCGACCGACGGGCAGCTCTGCGGCCTTCCGGGCGTCGGGACCGGCCGGAATCTGCCGGAACTCGCCCAGCGGGTCAGCGATCCGGCGGCGCCACTGCAGTCCTGCTGGGTCTACAGCCAGATCATGTCCGAGCCCGCGCTCCGCTTCACCGTCACCGCCGACAGCCGCTATCCGACCTTCGTCGCCAGGCGGAAGAACCTCGACTCGCCCCTGCCGAGCGGTTGGCGCGGCACGGGCTCGGACGGTGCCGTGCACGCGCAATGCGGCAACGACGACCTCCTGTTCCACCTGTCCGGGCGGTCCGACCTCGTCACTCCCGGCCCCTCGGCCTTCAGCACTCCGCTGTTCACCTCCTGGGTGAACGCCGTGGCCGCGCAGCGCGGCTGCAAGCCGGTCGCGCCGGAGTAGCACCGTCCGGAAACGCCGCTGCCCGGCGCCCCCTCCTGCGAGGGGGCGCCGGGCAGCGGCGTTCGTACCTGTGACCCGCCGGAGGCGTCAGGCGCCGATGGCGTGCAGGCCGCCGTCGACGTGGACGATCTCGCCGGTGGTCTTCGGGAACCAGTCCGACAGCAGGGCGACGACGCCGCGGCCGGCCGGCTCCGGGTCGCTCAGGTCCCACTTCAGCGGGGAACGGACGTCCCAGGTGGCGGCGAGGTCCCCGAAGCCCGGGATGGACTTGGCGGCCATCGAGCCGATCGGTCCGGCCGAGACCAGGTTGCAGCGGATGTTCCGCTCGCCCAGGTAGCGCGCCAGGTAGCGGTTGGTCGACTCCAGGGCGGCCTTCGCCGGGCCCATCCAGTCGTACTGCGGCCAGGCGAACTGGGCGTCGAAGGTGAGGCCGACGACCGCGCCGCCGTCCTGCATCAGCGGCAGCAGCGCCGTGGTGAGCGACTTCAGCGAGTACGCCGAGACGTGCATGGCGGTGGCCACGGACTCCCACGGCGTGTTCAGGAAGTTGCCGCCCAGGGCGTCCTGCGGGGCGAAGCCGATCGAGTGGACGATGCCGTCCAGGGTCGGCAGGTGCTCGCGCACCCGGTCGGCGATGCCGGCCAGCTGCTCCTCGCTGGACACGTCCAGCTCCAGCACCTTGACCGGGTTCGGCAGCTTCTTCGCGATGCGCTCGGTCAGGCTCGGCCGGGGGAAGGCGGTGAGGATGACCTCGGCGCCCTGCTCCTGGGCCAGCTTGGCGGTGTGGAAGGCGATGGAGGACTCCATCAGTACACCCGTGATCAGGATGCGCTTGCCCTCAAGAATTCCGCTCATGACTCAGTGACCCATGCCCAATCCGCCGTCCACGGGAATGACGGCTCCGGTGATGTACGCGGCCTCGTCCGAACCGAGGAACCGCACGGTGGAAGCGACCTCGGCGGGCGCCGCGTAACGGCCCAGCGGCACGCCGGCGACGATCTCCGCGCGGCGCTCGTCGGTGAGCACCGCGGTCATGTCGGTGTCCACGAAGCCGGGGGCGACCACGTTGACGGTGATGTTGCGCGGGCCCAGCTCGCGCGCCAGCGAGCGGGCGAAGCCGACCAGGCCGGCCTTGGACGCGGCGTAGTTGGCCTGGCCCGGGGAGCCGGAGAAGCCGACGACCGAGGAGATCAGCACGATCCTGCCCTTGCGGGCGCGCATCATCAGCTTGGACGCGCGCTTCACCACGCGGAAGGTACCGGTGAGGTTGGTGTCCAGGACGGAGGTGAACGCCTCCTCCGACATCCTCAGCAGCAGGGTGTCGTTGGTGATGCCGGCGTTGGCGACCAGGATCTCGATCGCGCCGCCGTGCGCGGCCTCGATCTCGGTCAGCGCGGCGTCGACCTGGGCACTGTCGGTGATGTCGCAGCGCACCGCGAGCACGTCGTACTTGGCCAGCTGCTCGGGGACCTCACCCGACCGGCTGGTGATGGCGACCTTGTCGCCCGCCTCGGCGAAGGCCAGGGCGATCGCGAGGCCGATGCCCCGGTTGCCTCCGGTGACGAGAACCGAGCGGCTCAACGATCCACCTCTCTCCGTTGTGTGCGCACGCCGTGTGTCCGCGTACCACTCCGTGATGTCCGCGCACGTCGAAACGATGTACGCGGTGCGACGCTATCGGTCGGCCCGGCGCGGCGACGAATCGGGCTCCCACAGCGCAGCACCGGTGGAACTGTCGGTATCCGACAATCCGGCCCGGGGCTGTTTTCCCGCCGTTCGCGCATGTGGCGGGGCCGTATTGTCGTGTCCACTGAGCCGCACGTCCGGGAACCCGGCAGCGGGGCACGCCCGTTGTGCCCCCTGGTGCGGCACGAGCCGGGGCCGCCGCACCGGGGCCGACCCGGGCCCACGGCCGGACACGGGCCCCGGCGACGACGATGCGGAGCGCGGAATGAGCGAGGCACAGGCCGGGACGACCCACCGGCGCGGACGACTGGTGGCCCTGGCCGCACTGGCGGCCGGCGCGGGAGCGGTCGCCTGGGCACTGCGCGACCTGCCGGCGGCCTTCGGGCGGCGGCCGGACGGTGAGCGGGAGGAGCGGCTGCGCAACTCCCCGCAGTACCGCGACGGCGTCTTCCACAACGCGCCCTCCGAGCTGGCCCGGCCGGCCGCCCAGGCGGGCATCGACGTGGAGACGGTGCGCCGGGCGCTGTTCCAGCGCGACGGCCGCACGCCGAGCCGCCCGGTGCCCACGGTCCGCCCGGCGGAGGCCGCCGGACCGGCGGCCGAGGGTGTGGCGGTCACCTGGTACGGGCACGCCTCGGCGCTGGTCGAGGTCGAGGGCGCGCGGGTGCTGCTCGACCCGATCTGGAGCGAGCGGTGCTCCCCCGCCGCGCAGGTCGGCCCGCGCCGGCTGCACCCGGTGCCGGTGGAGCTGGAGGAGCTGCCGCAGGTCGACGCGGTGCTGATCTCGCACGACCACTACGATCACCTGGACATGGCGACCGTGCGGCGGCTGGTGCGCAGCCAGTCCGCGCCGTTCGCGGTGCCGCTCGGCATCGGCGCCCACCTGCGCCGCTGGGGTGTCCCCGAGCACCGGATCATCGAGCTGGACTGGAACGAGACCTGCACGCTGGGCGATCTCACGGTGACGCTGACCTCGGCCCACCACTTCTCCGGCCGGGGTCTGACCCGCAACACCACGCTCTGGGGCTCCTGGGTGATCGCCGGCCCGAACCGCCGGGTCTACTACACGGGCGACTCCGGCTACTTCGAGGGCTACGCGCGGATCGGCGCCGAGCACGGCCCGTTCGACGCGGCGCTGGTGCAGGTCGGCGCGTACGACCCGGCCTGGGCCGACATCCACATGACGCCGGAGGACGCCGTCCTCGCCCACCGCGAGCTGGACGCCGGGCTGCTGGTGCCGGTGCACTGGTGCACCTTCAACCTGGGGCTGCACCCGTGGGCCGAGCCGATCGAGCGGCTGCTGGTGGCGGCCAAGGAGCACGGCGTGCCGCTGGCGGTGCCGCGTCCGGGCGAGCGGGTGGACGTCGACAGCCCGCCGGAGCCGGACGGCTGGTGGGAGGGCGTCGCCTGAACCGGGAGGTCTCCTGAGCCGGGGGCTCTCCCGGACCGGGACGTCACCTGAACCAGGAGGTCGCCCGAACCGGACGCCTCCCGGGCCGGACGGAACGCGAGGGCCGACGGCGGAAGGACCGGGGCGGAAGGGGCCGGCCGGGGCCACGCCGGAGGAATGCGCTGGCCGAAACCCCTCTGACGGGCCATGATGCCGTGCGGGCACCCCCGTTCACCCGGGGGTCCTGCACCACCGTCCCCCCGATCAGGGAGCCCGATTGCCTCCGCTGCCCCCGACCAGCACGTCCCCGGCCCCCGGCGGCGCCGGCCCGCGCGCCGTCGACCCGCTCTTCCTCGGCCTGCCGCTGCGCGCCCTCGCCGACGCCGCCCTCACCCGGGCCCGTGAACTCGGCGTCACCCACGCCGACTTCCGCCTGGAGCGGGTGCGCAGCGCCTCCTGGCGGCTGCGCGACGCCCGCCCGGCCGGCACCTCCGACAGCGTCCAGCTCGGCTTCGCCGTCCGGGTGCTGCTGGACGGCGCCTGGGGCTTCGCCGCCGGGGTGGACCTCACCCCGGACGCGGCGGCGCGGGTGGCCGAGCAGGCCGTCGCGGTGGCCCGGCTGTCCGGCGGGATCAGCCGCGCGGCGGGGTCGAAGGAGCGGGTGGAACTGGCCCCGGAGCCGGTGCACCGGGACGTCACCTGGGTCTCCGCGTACGAGCTGAACCCCTTCGAGGTGCCGGACGCCGAGAAGACGGAGCTGCTCGCCGGGTGGAGCTCCCGGCTGCTGGCCGCCGAGGGCGTCTCGCACGTCCAGGCGACCCTGCTGACCGTGCAGGAGAACAAGTTCTACGCGGACACCGCCGGTACCGTCACCACCCAGCAGCGGATCCGGCTGCACCCGGAGCTGGAGGCCACCTCGGTCGACGGGAGCACCGGCGCCTTCGAGTCGATGCGCACCCTGGCCCCGCCGGTGGGGCGCGGGTGGGAGTACCTGACCGGCCGCGGCTGGGACTGGGACGCCGAACTCGCCGAACTGCCCGTCCTGCTGGCCGAGAAGATGCGGGCGCCGAGCGTCGAACCGGGCCGTTACGACCTGGTGATCGACCCGTCCAACCTGTGGCTGACCATCCACGAGTCGATCGGCCACGCCACCGAGCTGGACCGCGCGCTCGGGTACGAGGCCGCCTACGCGGGCACCTCCTTCGCCACCTTCGACAAGCTCGGCTCGCTGGAGTACGGCTCCGGGCTGATGCACGTCACCGGCGACCGCACCGCCGAACACGGCCTGTCCACCATCGGCTACGACGACGAGGGGGTGGCCGCGCAGTCCTGGGACCTGGTCAAGGACGGGGTGCTGGTCGGCTACCAGCTCGACCGGGCGATGGCCGGCCTCAAGGGCCTCGGACGGTCCAACGGCTGCGCCTTCGCCGACTCCCCCGGACACGTGCCGGTGCAGCGGATGGCGAACGTCTCGCTCCGGCCCGCCGCCGACGGCCCGTCCACCGAGGGCCTGTTCGCGGACGTCGAGAACGGCCTCTACATCGTCGGCGACCGCTCCTGGTCGATCGACATGCAGCGGTACAACTTCCAGTTCACCGGGCAGCGCGCCTTCGCCATCCGCAACGGCGAACTCGCCGGTCAGGTCAAGGACTTCGCCTACCAGGCGACCACCACCGACTTCTGGGGCTCGATGACGGCCGTCGGCGGCCCGCAGACCTATGTGCTCGGCGGCGCCTTCAACTGCGGCAAGGCGCAGCCCGGCCAGGTCGCCGCGGTCAGCCACGGCTGCCCCTCGGCGCTGTTCCGGAACGTCAATGTGCTCAACACCCAGCAGGAGGCGGGTCACTGATGGCCGCGACGCAGCCCCACGAACTCGTCGAACTCGCGCTCGGCCTCTCCCGCGCCGACGGCTGCGTGGTGATCGCCGACGAGGAGTCGACCGCCAATCTGCGCTGGGCCGGCAACGCCCTCACCACCAACGGTGTCACCCGGGGCCGGCGGCTCACCGTGGTCGCCACGGTGGACGGCGCCGAGGGCACCGCCTCCGGCGTGGTCTCCCGGGAGGCCGTCGTCGCCGAGGAGGTGGCCGGGCTGGTCCGGGCCGCCGAGGAGGCCGCCCGCGCGGCCGGTCCGGCCGAGGACGCCCGGCCCCTGGTCAGCGCCGCCGGGCAGGCGCCCTCGCCGGACTTCACCGCGCCGCCCGCGGAGACCTCGATCGAGGTGTTCGCGCGGTTCGCGCCCGCCCTCGGCCGGGCCTTCGCCGACGCCGCCGGGCGGGGTGAACTCCTCTACGGCTTCGCCCGGCACGAGCTGGTCACCAGCTACCTGGGCACCTCCACCGGCCTGCGGCTGCGGCACGACCAGCCGACCGGCACGGTCGAGCTGAACGCCAAGACCGCCGACCTGTCCGGCTCGGCCTGGGTCGGCGCCGCCACCCGGGACTTCGCCGACGTGGACGTCACGGCGCTGCACGCCGAGGCGACCCGGCGGCTCGGCTGGGGCGCCCGGCGGATCGACCTGCCGGCCGGCCGCTACGAGACGCTGCTGCCGCCGTCGGCCGTCGCCGACCTCATGATCCATCTGACCTGGTCGTCCGGCGGCCGGGACGCCGTCGAGGGCCGGACGGTGTTCTCCCGGCCCGGCGGCGGCACCCGGATCGGTGACAAGCTGGCCGGACTGCCGCTGACCCTGCGCTCCGACCCGGCCGAACCGGGCCTGGAGTGCGCGCCGTTCGTGCTGGCGCACGCGAGCGAGGACGAGTCCTCGGTGTTCGACAACGGCCTGCCGCTGACCGCCACCGACTGGATCCGCGACGGCGAACTGGCCTCCCTGGTCACCAGCCGCCACTCGGCCGCGCTGGGCGGCCTGCCGGTCCGCCCGGCGGTCGACAACCTCGTCCTGGAGGCGGCCGACCGGGAGGCCGCGCCGACCCTGGAGGAGATGATCGCCCGTACCGAGCGCGGTCTGCTGCTCACCTGCCTCTGGTACATCCGCGAGGTGGACCCGGCGACGCTGCTGCTGACCGGCCTGACCCGGGACGGCGTCTACCTGGTGGAGAACGGCGAGGTGGTCGGGGCGGTCAACAACTTCCGCTTCAACGAGTCGCCGGTGGACCTGCTCGGCCGGATCACCGAGGTGGGCCGGACGGAGCGCTGCCTGCCGCGCGAGTGGAGCGACTGGTTCACCCGGACGGCGATGCCGCCGGTCCGGGTCGCGGGATTCAACATGAGTTCGGTCAGCCAGGCTTCGTAGCCCGGCGGCCGACGAGGGGGGATCGATGGGGTCGGACGAGAAGCGCGTGGTCCGGACGAGCAAGATGCTGTCGCGGATCCTGCGGCACGAGCCGGAGCGGGCCGGGATCACCCTGGACCCGGCCGGCTGGGTGCGGGTGGACGTCCTGCTCACCGCACTGGCGGCCGGGGGCACCCGGCTGACCCGGGCGGAGCTGGACCACGTGGTGGCGACGAACAACAAGCGCCGCTTCGCCTACTCGCCGGACGGCCTGTCGATCCGGGCCAGCCAGGGGCACACGGTGGCGGTCGACCTCGGTCTGGCCGCCACCGAGCCCCCGCCGGTGCTGTTCCACGGCACGGCGGACCGGAGCCTGGGGGCGATCCTCCGGGAGGGGCTGCGTCCGATGGCCCGGCAGGACGTCCACCTGTCCGCGGAGGCCGACACCGCGACCCGGGTGGGCTCCCGGCACGGCCGTCCGGTGGTGCTGCTGGTGGACGCGGCCGGGATGGCCGCCGCGGGCCACGAGTTCCGGGTGAGCGCCAACGGGGTCTGGCTGACGGACGTGGTGCCGCCGGAGTACCTCTCCCGGCGTCTTTGAGGCGTGTCCGCCGACCCGGTCTCCCCGTACGCCCGGTCCGGGCGTACGGTGAGGAGGCCGGGCGGCGAGGAGGCCGGGCGGCGAGGCGCGCGGGTGCTGGACAAGGGCGGTAGCGACATGGGCAAGAGCACCGGGGCCGGACAGGTCCACCGGATCACGGGGGCCCGCAGCAGCCTCAGCGAGGACGTCCGGGGCCGCCAGCGCCGCTACGTGGCGTCGATGCTGCTGCGGACGGTCTGCGTCCTGCTCGCGGTGGTGCTGTGGGACGTGCAGCGGTGGCTGGCACTGGCGGCGCTGGCGGGCGGGGTGCTGCTGCCGTACTTCGCAGTGCTGCTCGCCAACGCGGGCCGGGAGCGCGCGCCGGGGCTGCCGTCCACCTTCGACGTGCCGCCGGAAACGCCGCTGATGCTGGGCCCCGGCGGCACCGGTGGCCGCGGGGCGAATGTGACGCACGGTGCCGATGGGGCGGGCCGTGTGCCCACCGATTCTTCACAGAGTCGGAGCTGAGCGACCGTTTTACCCTGCTTTCCCCCTCTTGCCGTAGTGGAAAGCTCAAAAGAAGCTCAGATTAATCATGCAAGACCTCCCCATACCCGGCCCGGACCGTGACATACTGCGTACGCGCTCCGCATCCCCCGTCGGAGCGACGGACCGACGCCGGGCGGCTCCCCCCGTGGCTGCCCGGCGTCGCCATGTGTTCTCCGGGTCCGGCCCCGCCGCCCGAGCACCCTCCTCCCGGCGGAGCGGCTGCGGAGCGTGACAGACTGGCGGTGACGAGCCCCCGCCGATCTCCCGCCGATCCATCGCCGACCGCCCGAGGACGAACTCCGATGCTGCTCCCCGACGCCCCTCAGCCGCAGACCCCGATCTGCTCCGCCAAGGGCTGCCGCGCGGACGCCGTCTGGGTCCTGGTCTGGAACAACCCCAAGCTGCACACCCCGGACCGGCGCAAGACCTGGCTCGCCTGCGACGAGCACCGCGAGCACCTCTCCCAGTTCCTGGGCGTCCGCGGCTTCCTCAAGGAGGTCCTCCCCTTCGCCGGGTGGACCCCCGACGCGGACTGAGGAACTGCCGCCGGGCCCGGCGGCAGGGCTCAGCCGCCGATCGCCGACATCGGGCGGACCGGCTGGTGGAAGTCGGGGCCGTCGATCCCGGCACCGGCCTTCTTGCCCCACATCGCCGTGCGCCAGCGGGCGGCGAGCTCGGCGTCGTCCGCGCCGGAGCGCAGGGCGGTGCGCAGATCGGTCTCGCCGGTGGCGAAGAGGCAGTCGCGGACCTGGCCGTCGGCGGTGAGCCGGGTGCGGTCGCAGGCGCGGCAGAACGGGCGGGTCACCGAGGCGATCACCCCGACCCGGCCCGGCCCGCCGTCCACCAGCCAGCGTTCGGCGGGAGCCGCGCCCCGGGTGGCGGAGGGTTCGGGGGTGAGGTCGAAGCGGGCGGACAGCCGGTCCAGGATCTCCTCGGCGGTGATCATCGAGGAGCGGTCCCAGCCGTGCTGGGCGTCCAGCGGCATCTGCTCGATGAACCGCAGCTCGTAGCCGCGCTCCAGGCACCAGGCGAGCAGCGCGGGCGCCTCGTCCTCGTTGACCCCGCGCATCAGCACCGCGTTGAGCTTGACCGGGGTGAGCCCGGCGGCCTCGGCGGCGGCCAGGCCGTCCAGGACGTCCTGGTGGCGGTGGCGCCGGGTGAGGGTGTGGAAGGTGTCCGGGTCGAGGGTGTCGAGCGAGACGTTGACCCGGTCCAGGCCGGCCTCGCGCAGCGCCGCCGCCGTCCGGGCGAGGCCGATGCCGTTGGTGGTGAGCGAGAGTTCGGGGCGCGGGTCGAGCGCGGCGCACGCCTGGACGATGCCGACCAGTCCGGGGCGCAGCAGCGGCTCGCCGCCGGTGAAGCGGACCTCCTGGACACCGAGGTCGCGCACCGCGACCGTCACCAGCCGGACGATCTCCTCGTCGGTGAGCAGGTCGGGCTTGGCCAGCCACTGCAGGCCCTGCTCGGGCATGCAGTAGGTGCAGCGCAGATTGCACCGGTCCGTGAGGGAGACCCGGAGGTCGACGGCGCGGCGGCCGAAGGTGTCGAGCAGCACGGCGGTCCCTTCCCGAGTAGAGGTGCCGCCCGGAGAGCGGCCGGCCCGGCCACCCGTCACGGCGGGGCCGGGCCAGCTTAATCATCACCTGTTCGTCAGTGGGCGCCCAGCCCGGTCAGCGAGCGGACCTCCAGTTCAGCGTACTTCGCCGGGTCGGCCTCCTCACGGGAGAGCACGGTGCCGAGCCAGCCCGCGAGGAATCCGACCGGGATCGAGACCAGGCCGGGGTTCTCCAGCGGGAACCAGTGGAAGTCGGAGTGCGGGAAGAGCGAGTTCTTCCCGCCGGAGACCACCGGCGAGAAGACCACCAGCAGCACCGAGCTGACCAGTCCGGCGTAGACGGAGCTGACCGCGCCGACCGTGTTGAACCGCTTCCAGAACAGCGAGAACAGCAGGGTGGGCAGGTTCGCCGAGGCGGCGACCGCGAAGGCCAGGGCGACCAGGGCGGCGGTGTTGAGCTTGTCGGCGAACAGGCTCAGCACGATCGCCACCGCGCCGATCCCGGCGGCGGCCCACTTGGCCACGTACACCTCCTGGTGCTCGGACACCTTGCCGCGCCGGATCACGTTGGCGTAGAGGTCGTGGGCGAAGGAGGCCGAGGAGGCGAGGGTCAGCCCGGCGACCACGGCCAGGATGGTGGCGAAGGCGACCGCCGAGATCACCGCGAGCAGCACGGCGCCGCCGGTGGTGCCCGCGCCGCCGCCCAGGTTCTCGGCGAGCAGCGGGGCCGCGGTGTTGCCCGCCGCGTTGGACGCCTTGATGGTCTTCGGGCCGACCAGCGCGGCGGCGCCGAAGCCCAGGGCGAGCGTCATCAGGTAGAAGCCACCGATGATGCCGATCGCCCAGAGCACGGACTTCCGGGCCGCCTTGGCGGTGGGCACGGTGTAGAAGCGGACCAGGATGTGCGGCAGGCCGGCGGTGCCCAGCACCAGCGCGAGGCCGAGGCTGAGGAAGTCGAGCTTGCTGGTGCCGGTGGCCCCGTACTTCAGCCCCGGCTCCAGGAAGGCGTTGGCCTTCCCGCTGGCGTCGGCGGCGGCGCCGAGCAGGCTGGAGATGTTGAAGTGGTACTTGGCCAGCACCAGGAAGGTCATCAGCGCGGTGCCGGCGATCAGCAGCACGGCCTTGACGATCTGCACCCAGGTGGTGCCCTTCATACCCCCTATGGCGACGTAGAGGACCATCAGCGCGCCCACCGCGACGATGGTCCAGCGCTTGGCACCGTCTCCGCTGACCCCGAGGAGCAGGGCGACCAGGCTGCCGGCGCCGACCATCTGGGCGAGCAGGTAGAAGATCGACACCACGATGGTGGAGATGCCGGCGGCGGTGCGCACCGGGCGCTGGCGCATCCGGAAGGCCAGCACGTCGGCCATGGTGTAGCGGCCCGAGTTGCGCAGCGGTTCGGCGACCAGCAGCAGGGCGACCAGCCAGGCGACCAGGAAGCCGATCGAGTACAGGAAGCCGTCGTAGCCGAACAGCGCGATGGCGCCGGCGATGCCGAGGAACGAGGCCGCGGACATGTAGTCGCCGGAGATGGCGAGGCCGTTCTGGAATCCGGAGAAGCTCCGGCCGCCGGCGTAGAAGTCGGCGGCGTCCTTGGTCTGGCGGCCGGCCCAGACGGTGATGCCGAGGGTGGTGAGCACGAAGATCCCGAACAGGGTCATCGTGAGGCCGCGGTGGTCGGTGGCGGCTGTGGCGAGCAGGTTCATTCGGCGGCCTCCCTGGGGGCGTGGACGACGGCGCCGCGCGCCTCACGGATGGCGGCCGCGGGCGGGTCCAGCCTCCGGGCGGCGTAGCGCGCGTACCAGGCCGCGATGGCGAAAGTGGTCAAGAACTGCAGCAGTCCGAGCACGAGGGCGACATTGATGTGCCCGACGACCTGGGTGCCCATCAGGCCGGGGGCGTAGCTGGAGAGCAGGACGTAGAGCAGGTACCAGAGCACGAAACCGATGGTGACCGGAAACGCGAAGCTCCGGAACGAGGACCTGAGCGCACGGAACTCCGCGCTCTCCTCGATGAGTTGGGTTTCGGCGGCAGTGGTGTCGATCGGCGGCGATTCCACTCTGACTCCTCACTCGTTCGGCGTAGTGGTCGCACCAGTGGAACGATCGGACGTGAGCGACGTCACAGTCCGGATGCGCGCCGCGCAATGCTAGGAGGGTGGCGCGTAAGCCGAAAGGGTTTGACCGTGACCAGCCAGACGTTCACCCCTCTGCACTAACCGATTGGCCGAAAACCACCGTATCCGGGCAAACGAAAGGGGCGGCACCGGCCATTTCGGTGCCGCCCCGACATCCGTCAGGACCCTTCGTCGGAGGCCCCGCCGAGGGCCTCCGGATCAGAACTCGATCCGCACCTTCAGCGCGGAGCGGTCGGTCATGGCCCGGTAGCCGTCCGGAACACCGTCCAGGTCCACCGTGCGGTCGAAGACCAGACCCGGCTCGATGGCACCGGAGAGGACGTCCTCCAGCAGCTCGGGGATGTAGGCGCGGGCCGGCGCGACGCCACCGTTGAGCGAAACGTTCCGGCCGAACATCTGACCGATGTCCACACCCGCGCTGCCGCCGTGCGGCACGCCCACGTAACCGACCGCGCCGCCGTCGCGGGCGATCGACACCGCGGTGCGCATCGACTCCTCGGTGCCGACCGCCTCCAGCACGGCGTGCGCGCCCTGCCCGCCGGTCAGCTCGCGCACCGCCTCGATCGCCGCCTCGCCGCGCTCGGCGACCACGTCGGTCGCGCCGAACCGGCGCGCCAGGTCCGTCCGGGCGGCGTGCCGGCCCAGCGCGATGATCCGCCCGGCGCCCAGCCGGTGCGCCGCCAGCACCCCGCACAGGCCGACCGCGCCGTCCCCGACCACCGCGACCGTGGAGCCCGCCCGGACCCGCGCCGAGACCGCCGCGTGGTGGCCGGTCGCCATCACGTCCGACAGCGCCAGCAGGCCAGGCAGCAGCTTCTCGTCACCCAGCGCCTCCTTGGGCAGCTTCACCAGGGTGCCGTCCGCGAACGGCACCCGCACCGCCTCGCCCTGTCCGCCGTCCGAGCCGACCTCGCCCCAGAAGCCGCCGTGCGGGCAGGAGGTCTGCAGACCCTCGCGACAGAAGTCACAGGTGCCGTCCGACCAGACGAACGGCGCCACCACCAGGTCGCCCCGGCGGAAGTCCCGGACCTCGGCGCCGGCCTCCTCGACCACGCCGAGGAACTCGTGCCCGATCCGCTGACCGGCCACCCGGGAGGCGACACCGCGGTACGCCCACAGGTCGCTGCCGCAGATGCAGGCGTTCACCACCCGCACCACGACGTCGGTCGGCTGCTGGACGACCGGGTCCGGCACCTGCTCGATCCGGATGTCGTTGGGACCGTGGATGACCGTGGCGCGCATGAGGGTTCGTCCTTCGCAGAGGTGTCCGCAGGGGTGGCGCGGACGACCGGAAAACAATCGACCAGATGTACGACGACTGCACCGTCCACTCTATTCCGGCCGGTCCCGGGCAACATTCCGAACGACGGCCGGCAGCGCCGGAGCGGGACGGACCCGGCCGGACCGCCCGCCGCGGCCGTCGGCGGGCCGTATTCTGTTGCACCATGTACGCGATCCAGCCCGAGACCCCCGGCGCAGCTCCGCGGACCGCCCCCCTCCCGGCTCAGCGGTCCAGCGCGCCCGCCGACGGCTTCGCGGTGGTGGACGTCGAGACCACCGGCCTCGGCCGGACGGACCGCGTCATCTCGGCGGGCGTCTACCAACTGGACGAGGAGGGCGAGGTCACCGACCACTGGTACACCCTCGTCAACCCGGAGCGCGACCCCGGCCCGGTCTGGATCCACGGCCTCACCGGCGACCAGCTGGCCGGCGCCCCCACCTTCCCGGAGATCGCCGGCGAGTTCGCCGAGCGGCTGCGCGGCCGGGTGCTGGTCGCCCACAACGCGCTCTTCGACTGGAACATGATCTCCCGCGAGTTCTCCCGGGCCGGCCTGCACGCCCCGGTCGACCACCGGCTGTGCACCATGGTGCTCGCCCGCGACCTGCGGCTGCCGCTGCCCAACGGCAAGCTCTCCTCGCTCGCCGCGTACTTCGGCGTCCAGCAGCGCCAGGCGCACAACGCGCTGGACGACGCCCGGGTCCTCGCCGAGGCGTTCCGCCCCAGCCTGCACCTGGCCCGCTCGGGGGGCGTTCCGCTGCCGCTCCAGTCCTGTGTGGCCGTCACCGACCTCGGCGACGACACGCCCGCCTCCCCCTCCCGGGCCTCCTGGACCGGCGCGTCCTACCGCCAGGCCAAGAAGCGGCCGCCGTGCCCCTACCCCAACCCGGGGCGCTGGGAGGACGGCAAGCCGCTGCTCCAGGGCATGCGGGTGGCCTTCACCGGCGACACCGCCACCGACCGCGAGCTGCTGGAGGACCGCGCCGTCGAGGCCGGCCTGCACATCGCCACCTCGGTGAGCCGCCTCACCAGCCTGCTGGTGACCAACGAACCGGGCAGCTGGAGCGGCAAGGCCCGCCGGGCCCGCGAGCTCGGCACCCCGGTCGTCGGCGAGGACGCCTTCCTCCAACTGCTGCGCGAGGTCGCCCCGCACCCCGGTGCGTGAGCCGGTTGTGAACAGGGCGTACCGTGCCCATGTGTACCGTTTTCTGCTCTCCCGGCGCTGGCTGATCACCCTGCTGATCGCCCTGCTGCTGATCCCCGCGACCGTCCGGCTGGGGTTCTGGCAGCTGCACCGCCACGAGGCGCGGGTGGACCGCAACGAGCTGATCGCCCGGTCCCTCACCGACCCGCCCGTGCCGTTCGACACACTGTCGGCGGCGCCCGGCTTCGCCGTCCCCAAGGACCTCACCTGGCGGGCCGTGACGGCCACCGGGCAGTACGACCCTGCGCACGAGTTCGTGGTCCGCAAGCGGACCGACTCCAGCGGGGACAAGATCGGCTACTTCGTGATCACCCCGCTGGTGCTCGCCGACGGCGCGGGGACCGTCCTGGTCAACCGGGGCTGGGTGGCCTCCGGCACCTCCGCCACCGAGTACCCCGCGATCCCGGCCGCCCCGGCCGGCCAGGTCGCCCTGACCGGCCGGATGCGCGCCGACGAGGCCGCCGGCGGCAGTCTCAAGGACCGGGCCGGACTGCCGGACCGGCAGTTCAACCTGATCAGCTCCACCCAGCAGGCCAAGGACACCGGCGCCGGTCTGCTCGGCGGCTACCTGGAACTCACCGCCACCGAGCCCGCCCCGGCCGACCAGCCGGAGCTGCTGCCCGAGCCCAACCACTCCGACATCGGGCCGCACATGGCGTACGCGATCCAGTGGTGGCTGTTCACCGCCCTGATCCCGGTCGGGTTCGTGGTGATGGCCCGGCGCGAGGCCAAGGACCGGCGCAAGGAGGCCGCCGAGACCGAGGGCCTCCCGGTCGCCGTCCCGGCCTGACACCGTGAGGTCCGGCCGCCCCGGCCCCCGACGGCACGGACGGCACGGACGCCCCTGAGACCTCTGACACTCCGGCGGTCCGGCGGTCCCGTTGCCCCCGGCGTCCGCGAGCGCCGGCTAGAGCGCGTCCTCCAGGTCCCGCAGCAGCCGGGCCTTGGCCCGCGCGCCGACCACCGACTTCACCGGCTCGCCGCCGCGGAACAGCATCAGCGTCGGCATCGACAGCACCCCGTACGCCGCCTGGGTCTCCGGATTGTGGTCCACGTCCAGACTGACCACCGTCAGCCGGTCCGCCTCCTCCCGGGCGATGTCCGCCAGGACGGGCGCCATCTGGCGGCACGGCGGGCACCAGTCCGCCGTGAAGTCCACCAGCACCGGCCCCTCGGCCGCCAGCACCTCGGTGGCGAAGGTCTCGTCCGTGACCGTCGCCACTCCCGCGATCCGCATCATCTGCTACCTCTCCCCTGTCATCCGGTCGGGGACCGCCGTTGCGGCCCACTCGCACTGCGGCGGCTCCGCGGCCGCCCCGGCCGCCAGCGCGTCGCGCTCCCGCTCGGCCCGGGCGAACTGCTCCGACACCTGGGAACGGACCTCCTGCAACCGGGCGATGCACTCGTCCAGCTCGGACAGCTTCTTCCGGTAGACCTCCAGCGAGGCCGGGCAGGAGTCGCCGTGCGGATGCCCCGCCTGCAGGCACTCGACGAACGGCCTGGTCTCCTCCAGCCCGAAGCCGAAGTCCTGGAGCGTGCGGATCTGCCGCAGCAGCCGCACGTCCTCCTCCCCGTACGCGCGGTACCCGTTGCCGGCCCGACGGGCCGGGAGCAGCCCGAGCTGCTCGTAGTACCGCAGTGCCCGGGTGGTCGTCCCCGCCCGCCTCGCCAGTTCACCGATCCGCATGTCCGGACCCTGCCCTTCCGGCAGCCGTTCGAACGCCGCCGGGACCGACGGTAGACCTTGACGCCGACGTCAACGCCAGCGACGGCGGCCCTCCCCCGCCGCGCCCCCTACCTCCCGCCCGGGCCCACCCGGCAGGATGTCCCCATGGATCTTGGACTGCAGCACAAGGTGTACGTGGTCACCGGGGCGACCCGGGGACTGGGCCTGGCGACCGCCCGCGAACTCGCCGCCGACGGCGCCCGGGTGCTGGTCACCGGTCGCGGCGCGGCGGCCGTCGACGCCGCCGTGGCCGAACTCGCCGCCCTCGGCGGCGGACCGGACCGGGTGGCCGGGCTGGTGGCCGACAACGCCGACCCGGGCACCGCCGAGCGGCTGGTCGCCGCGGCCGTCGAACGCTTCGGCCGCCTCGACGGCGTCCTGATCAGCGTCGGCGGACCGCAGGCCGGGCCGGTCGCCACCGCCCCCGAGGAAGCCTGGCGGGACGCCTTCGAGTCGGTCTTCCTCGGTGCCCTGCGGATCGCCCGCGCCGCCGCCGCGACGCTGGGCGACGGCGGGGTGATCGGCTTCGTGCTCTCCGGCTCGGTCCGCGAGCCGATCGCCGGCCTCGGCATCTCCAACGGCCTGCGCCCGGGCCTGGCGATGGCCGCCAAGTCGCTGGCCGACGAGCTCGGGCCGCGCGGCATCCGGGTGGTGGGCCTGCTCCCGGCCCGGATCGACACCGACCGGGTCCGTGAGCTGGACGCGCTCGGCGGCGACGCGGCGGCCTCCCGCGCCCGCCACAGTGCCGCGATCCCGCTCGGCCGCTACGGCACCCCGGAGGAGTTCGGCAAGGTCGCGGCGTTCCTGCTCTCCCCCGCCGCCTCCTACCTCACCGGGGTGATGGTCCCCGTCGACGGCGGCGCCCTGCGCGGCCTCTGAGCGGCCCGAGCGCCCCGGGGTGGACCGGGCCGGCCCGGGGTGGTCCGGGCGGTTCGGGTGACTCCGGGCGGCCGTGTCCCCGGTCAGACCACGCGCGGCCGCTTGCGCCCGCGGTGCTGACGCCCGGTCACCTCCGGCCGGGCCGCGACCACCCGGATCCGCAGCTCCGCCGGCAGCTCCGGCAACCCCAGGCTGGCCCGCGCCCCGGTGCGCGGGCCGGTCTCGAAGTGCTCGGCGAGCGCGGCCGGATCACCGCCCGGGGCCATCCGGACGGCCGCCCGCAACCGGGGGTGCCGACGCCCGCGCACCAGCCGGACGCCCACCCGCTCGACCTCCGGCAGAACGACCGCGCCGCTCTCCACCGCCTCTTCCAGAGCTCTGGTGCGCAGCCGCAACCGCAGCCCGGACACCCCGGGCGTCGGCAGCAGGACGGTCGTCGGACCGCTGCGGCGCAGCTGCGCCAGCAGCCACCAGCCGGTGCCCAGGACCACCAGCGAGAGGCCCGCGATCACCGCCGGCCACCACCAGGACCGGTCCGCCCAGCGGGTCCGCGCGTGACCGCTCAGCACCGGGCGGTCGGGCGAGGTGAGCGGCCACCAGGACGGCGGGTCCACGCCGAGACGCCGGTACAGGTCGAGGCCGCCGGCCAGTACCAGGACCCCGACCACCAGCAGCACCGCCCCGACCACCCCCAGCAGCAAGCGGTTGACCGCGCTCCGGCTCACTCGCCACCACCGTCCCGCTCCGGGCCGCCCCGCGCCGGAGCCTCCGCCGCGCCGCCCTCGCGCACCTGCCGCTCCCCCGCCCGCCGGTCCCGCACCTGCTGTTCCCGCTGTTCCTGTGCCGGTTCCTCCGGTACCGGGCCGGCCCCGGCGCGCCGTCGGCGGCCCGCCGTCCGCACGTCCAACCGCATCGGCCCGGCCAGGGTGACCGCCGCCAGCTCCGCCCGCAGCTGCCGCTGCACCGAAGCCGGATCGGCCGGGCCGACCAGCGCGATCCGCACCCGGCGCCGGTTGATCCGCACCTTCAGGTGCTCGACACCCGGGAGCCCGGCCGCCCGGTCGGCCAGCAGGGCGGCCACGCCGGACCGGTCGATGACCGCCGCGGTGTCGCCGTGCGGGCGCAGCGGCAGCCAGCGG
Source organism: Kitasatospora sp. NPDC094019 (assembly GCF_044764505.1). Lineage (NCBI taxonomy): Bacteria > Bacillati > Actinomycetota > Actinomycetes > Kitasatosporales > Streptomycetaceae > Kitasatospora > Kitasatospora sp. NPDC094019. The sequence continues at coordinate 328,390 of NZ_JBIWIF010000010.1, read as the reverse complement.
CCGAGACCGGGGGCGAGCGCGAGCCACAGCAGCCAGCCGCCGAGCAGGGTGACCCCTCCGGCGCCCAGCAGGACCGCGAGATCGTCCAGGTGCCGGGTGGCCAGCTCGTCGGCGAGGTCGGCACGCCACTGCCGGGCCGCGTGCCCGGTCCGGACGGCCACCACGTCGTACAGCAGCGCCACGGCCAGGACCAGCAGCACGGTGGCGACCACCGCGGCCGCCGTGGTGCGCGGTGCACGCAGCCGGGGCACCTTCGGCACCGCCTCGGCCACGCCGGCCACCTCGGCCTCCGGGGCCACCGGGGTGTCTCCCGGCGGCGGCCCACCGCCCCGGCCGGTCATCCCCGTCCCTCCGCGCCCGACCGGCCGGGACGGCGCACCACGAGGTCCGCCCGCCGCGCGGCCGGCCCGGTCATCCAGCAGCCGCCGTGGCAGACCGGTCCGCCGCCCGGCCCCGGACGGCCCCGGCCCCAGCCCGGCCCGTTGCCGCCACCGCAGCGGCCGCCGCCGGTGGCCCAAACGGTCCGCCGGCCCACCCCGGCACTCCGCCAGGTGCTCATCCCGCCGCCTCCGGCACCAGGTGCTCGACCACCACGACGACCTCCGCCACCCGGGTGGCGGTCAGGGCGCGGACGTCGACACCGATCCGGTCGCGGACGGCGCGGGCCAGGGCGGTGAGATCGGCCGGGAAGGGCAGGTCGACGGCGACCCGCACGGTGACCGGGGCGGACGGCGCGGACGGGCCCGTGACCGAGACCCGGGGCGGTTCGCCGCGCGCGGTCCGGCCCTGCCACGCCTCGGCGAGTGCCTCCCGGGCGGCCCGGGCGGCGATCCGGGCGTAGACCCGGTCGGCGATCCGCAGCCGGCCGCGCGCGCCCGGGTCCCGCTGGACGGGCGCGGGGACGAGGGCCGCCATCAGCGGCGCCGGTCGCGACTGCGCAGCAGGTCGCCGAGCTCGCCGAGCTCGATGTCGCCCTCCAGCAGCCGGCCGACCACGAATCCGACCACCCCCAGCGCGGCCACCAGCAGGAAGGCCGCGAACCCGCCGAAATATCCGGCGAAGCCCAGGGCCATTCCCACCACCAGGCCGACGATGGCCAGGTTCATGCGTTCCACCTCGTCTTCCGCTGCGGACTACTTCAGCTTGGGGCGCTGGCCGGAGGAGGGGGGCTCCTCTTCCTCCTCCACGACGTCGGGCTCGTCGGGCAGGTGGACGTCGTTGACGGCGATGTTGACCTCGACGACCTCCAGCCCGGTCATCCGCTCGACCGCGTCGACGATGTTCTCCCGGACCTGGCGGGCGAGTTCGGGGATCACGACGCCGTACTCGACGACCAGCGCGATGTCGATGGCGGTCTGCTTCTCCCCCACCTCGGCCTTGATGCCGCGTCCGATGCTGCTGCGCCCGCCGGGGACCCGGTCGCGCATCGCCCCGAAGGTGCGGGCGAGGCCGGAGCCGAGGGCGTGGATACCGCTGACCTCGCGCGCGGCCATCCCGGCGATCTTCTCGACCACACCGACGGCCAGCGCGGTGCGGCCGCGCTCGCTGGGCGTCGACGCGCCGTCGGCGCCCGTCGAGGACGCGGCGGCACCGGCCGAGGGGTTCTTGTGCAGGGTGGCGGGTGTCGGAGTGTCAGGCATGGCTCATCTCCCGTTGTGCGGCTCCAGCTATATCGCAAATCGCTCCAACTCTGGCATTCCGCCACGGTTCCCGCCCCCGGAGCAGCCGGACGGGCGGACGAACGGACGAACCGGCGGACGCCACGGCACGACACCGAACGACCGGACCGCCGACCGGACCGGGTGGGCCGGTCGGCGGACGGTGAACGGCCGGACGGGCACAGAGAAGGGCGCCCGGGCCCGTGGGAGATCCCACGGGCCCGGGCGCCCTTCGAGCGGCTCTCTTTGCAAAGTCCCGCCGGATCCACAGTGGTTCTGCGAAGTGCGACTTCGCAGAACCGCACCGGTCAGTCGCCGAGGCCGGCCAGATCGCGCAGGCGGCGGGACTGGGCCGCCCGTTCGGCCGAGCGCTGCTCGTCGTAGGAGCGGGCGGCGGCGCCCCGGAGCAGGGCCTTGGTCTCGATGACGGCGTTGCGCGGCGCGGCCAGCAGGGCGGCGGCGAGGTCGCGGGCGGCGGCGTCCAGCTCGACGGCCGGGACGGCGAGGTTGGCCAGGCCGGTCGCGGTGGCCTCGTCCGCGCCGACCCAGCGGCCGGTGGCGCAGATCTCCAGCGCCCGGGCGTAGCCGACCAGGTCGGTCAGCGGCTTGGTGCCGCCGAGGTCGGGGACGAGGCCGAGCGAGGTCTCCTTCATGGAGAACTGCACGTCCTCGGCGACCACCCGCAGGTCGCAGCCGAGGGCGAGCTGGAAGCCCGCGCCGACGGCGTGACCCTGGACGGCGGCGAGGGTCACCAGGTCGGGGCGGCGCCACCAGGTGAACGCCTCCTGGTAGCCGGCGATGGTCTCGTCGAGTTCCTTGTCACCGGCGGCGGCGAGCTGGAGGAAGCTGGGCTCGCCGGGGATGCCCTCGGGGCTGAACATCGCGCGGTCGAGGCCGGCCGAGAAGGAGACGCCTTCGGCCCGGAGCAGCACCACCCGGACGTTCCCGGGCAGCTCGCGGCCGACGGCGGCGAGGGCGCGCCACATCGCGGGGGACTGCGCGTTGCGCCGCGCGGGCTGACAGAGTGTGACGACGGCAAGGTCGCCGTCGAGCTCCAGGCGAACGCCGTCCTGCTCCCGGCTCGGGGTCTGCGGATCGGTGGCGGGAGCGGTCATGGGGGGACCTCCGGTGGCGAGGGTGCTTGGCTACCGGAGAGTAACAAAACTGGCGGCGCGGCGGCAGGGGCCCGTCGGCGATCGTCGTGCGGCGGTCCGCGGCCGGATCACGACCGGGCCGTGGCATGACGATCGGCGGCCGGTTCGCTCGGGCCGGAGGCGGGCGATCGACGGTCGCCTCCCCGGTCCGTGCCCTGCCGCCGAGTCATCCGTCCGATGAAGTGACAGGGCGTCAGGAACCCGCCCCGGCAGCGGCTTTGTTCTTGCCGCGCGTCGCACCGCCGCGGCCCCGGAGGATCACCCCGGATTCGCTCAGCATTCGGTGCACGAAGCCGTACGAGCGACCGGTCTCCTCCGCGAGGGCACGAATGCTCGCCCCGGAGTCGTACTTCTTCTTGAGATCGGCCGCGAGCTTCTCACGCGCGGCACCGGTTACCCGGCTGCCCTTTTTCAGAGTCTCGGCCACCCGTGCCTCCTCGTAGCGTTGCTCGGTCAGATTCCCATGATCACCCATCCACCGCGTCCTGGCCACCCATTCGACAAGGTCCATGTCTGGAATGGGCGGTCCCGCGGTGGTGATCCGAGCGCACAAGGGCGCTCACGCTGAGTGCACGCCCCCGGTGGTCTACCGCCGTTCGGTGCGAATGGGCTGATCAGCAGCGTGGTCCCGATCACGATCGGGTGCTGGGTCGACGGAAGCTCCTCAAACGGAATGCGCGACCCCTTCATTCCCGGACACGCCGAAGGGAGTAGTTTTTCTGGCACAGAGAGTGGAGGAAACGTCTACCGCCGGCCGGACGGGAACGCGAAGGCCCGGTCGTCCGTACGGACGACCGGGCCTTCGCACAACGGAATCAGGCCAGCGTGACCAGGTCGGCGTAGGCCGGGCTCCAGAGGTCCTCGACGCCGTCGGGGAGCAGGATGATCCGCTCCGGCTGGAGCGCGTCGACCGCGCCCTCGTCGTGGGTGACCAGCACGACCGCGCCGCTGAACTCGCGCAGCGCGCCGAGGATCTCCTCGCGGCTGGCCGGGTCCAGGTTGTTGGTGGGCTCGTCGAGCAGCAGCACGTTGGCGCTGGAGACCACCAGCGAGGCCAGCGCGAGCCGGGTCTTCTCACCGCCGGAGAGCACCCCCGCCGGCTTGTCGACGTCGTCGCCGGAGAACAGGAACGAGCCGAGGATCTTGCGGATCTGCACCAGGTCGGTGTCCGGGGCCGAGGAGCGCATGTTCTCCAGCACCGTGCGCTCCGGGTCCAGGGTCTCGTGCTCCTGGGCGTAGTAGCCGATCTTCAGGCCGTGGCCCGGGATCACCTCGCCGGTGTCCGGCTTCTCCACCCCGGCCAGCATCCGCAGCAGGGTGGTCTTGCCGGCGCCGTTGAAGCCCAGCACGACGACCCGGGAACCCCGGTCGATGGCCAGGTCGACGTCGGTGAAGATCTCCAGCGAGCCGTAGGACTTGGACAGCCCGCTGGCGGTCAGCGGGGTCTTGCCGCACGGGGCCGGGTCCGGGAAGCGCAGCTTGGCGACCTTGTCGTTCATCCGGACCTGCTCCAGGCCGGAGAGCAACTTGTCGGCGCGGCGGGCCATGTTCTGCGCGGCCACGGTCTTGGTGGCCTTGGCGCGCATCTTGTCGGCCTGCGCGTTCAGCGTCGCGGCCTTCTTCTCGGCGTTGGCCCGCTCGCGCTTGCGGCGCTTCTCGTCGTCCTCGCGCTGCTGCTGGTACTGCTTCCAGCCCATGTTGTAGACGTCGATCGCGGAGCGGTTGGCGTCCAGGTAGAAGACCTTGTTGACGACCGTCTCGACCAGGTCGACATCGTGCGAGATGACGATGAAGCCGCCCTTGTAGGTCTTCAGGAAGTCCCGCAGCCAGACGATCGAGTCGGCGTCGAGGTGGTTGGTGGGCTCGTCGAGGAGCAGCACGTCCGAGTCGGAGAACAGGATCCGGGCCAGCTCGACGCGGCGTCGCTGACCACCGGAGAGGGTGTGCAGCGGCTGGTTGAGGATGCGGTCCGGCAGGCCCAGCGCGGCCGCGATGGTGGCGGCCTCGGCCTCGGCGGCGTACCCGCCCTTGGTGAGGAACTCGGTCTCCAGGCGCGCGTACTTCTTCATCGCGTTCTCCTGGGTGGCGCCCTTGCCGTTCGCCATCCGGTCCTCGTTCTCGCGCATCTTCTTCAGCACGGTGTCGAGGCCGCGGGCGGAGAGGATGCGGTCCTTGGCGAGGACGTCGAGGTCGCCGGTGCGCGGGTCCTGCGGCAGGTAGCCGACCTCGCCGGAGCGGACCACCGTGCCGGACGCGGGAATGCCCTCGCCGGCCAGCACCTTGGTCAGCGTGGTCTTGCCGGCGCCGTTGCGCCCGACCAGGCCGATCCGGTCGCCGGCGGCGACCTTGAAGTTCGCGGACTCGATCAGGATCCGGGCGCCGGCACGCAGTTCGAGGCCGTTGACGGAAATCATGGCTGGGCACTACTCCTGGGACGTGGGCGGGCGACCGGACGGGCTCGGGCCGGGGCGGCGGGAAGGGGCGTCGTCGACGAGGTTCGGCGGACCGCTCGGGGCGGTACCGCGCACCCGCTAGTGCCCGGAGAGAACAGCCATGACGGCAAGTCTACCGGGCCGCGCGCGCGGCCCCGGAGGAGCTACCCGCCCGGGGTACCGGCAGACCCCGTCCCGGCCGCCCGGGAGGCCCGGCGGCAGCGGCTACCGCGCCTGCGCGCCGTCCGCGTCCGGGGCCGCGCAGCCGCCCGGCGGGGGCACGGCCGCGAACGGCTCGGCCACGCTGCCGCAGGCCGCCTCGGGGGCGGCGGCCCAGGTGTCGAAGACCCGCGGCGCGACGATCGGCCCGTCCGAGATCAGCACCCGGCGCCCGTCCAGCGCCTTCATCGAGACGCCGGGGCCGGCGTTCAGCTGCCAGCCGGTGCTGTCCAGCCGGTAGCCGGAGATGCCGCCGGAGACCTGCTGCCCGGTGCTGTTGGCGCAGCTGCGCGGGACGAGGACCGCGAAGTCGGTGGCCACGGTGCGCTCCGGGTCGTAGACGCAGTTCCCCGCGGGCTTGGAGTTGTAACGCAGGTCACCGTCGGCGTCGCGGAAGCCCATGGTCAGTTCGGGCGTGACCACGGCCACCCAGGGCGTGCTCTGCTGGACGGTGCGCAGCGCGGCCGCGGCCCGCTCGGCCGCCTGCTGCTTGCGCTGCTCCTCGGTCCGCTTGTCGGCGCCGGGCTCGCCCGCGGCGCGCAGCCAGTCGGCCAGGCCGGGGACGGCGCGGTGCCAGCGAACCTGCTGGTCTCCGGGGCGTACGGAGGTGACCAGGCCGTCGTCCCAGATCACCACGGCGTTCTCGCCGGCCATCGACAGGTAGAGCGCGGTGGCGCCCTCCCGCTGGTAGGACCAGGCGTGCTCGCCGGTGACCCGGTGGTACGCCTCCAGGCCCGGGCCGACCCGGAGGTCCAGATCGGCGGCGTCCAGGGTCGCGGTGGCGTCCGCGCTGGGGTCGGCGGTGGTCCGCGCGGCCACCCGGTCGCCGAACGGGACGGGCTTGTTGGCGTGCGCGGCGGCGCCCGCCACAAGGACCAGCAGCACCGCCAGGGCAGGCAGGATCGATCGGGGGCTGAGGGCGCGCGACTTCCAGGACACGGGCGGAGCGTACCTTTCGGCACCCGCGCGAGTCAGCCGCGATTCGCCGTACCGCCGAACGGCGCAGACCCTCGCGGCGGCCCGGCCCGGTTCTCCCGCACCCGCCCGGCGACCTGCGCCGTCGGGCCCGACGGGCCCCCGGGCGGGGCCGCGCGTAGCGCTCCGGGGGCCTCCAGGACTGTTACGGAGGTGATACACGGCACACCGCCGGACGGCGTTCGAATATCGCCCACTTTAGGGTGACATTCGGCTTTTCCCCGGCCGGGCGGCCCTACTGTCGGCAATCGGGACACCACCGTGCGTGCCCCTGCCCGCCTCCGCCCAGCCTGCTCCGCCCAGCCCCGTCCGTGGCACCGTCCGGGGAACCGCCCGAGGAGAGACCATGCGATTCGGCCGCCTGGCGCTGGCCGCCGCCACCCTGCTGCTGCTCACCACGGCCGGCGTCCCCGCCGGGACACCGCTGAGCCAGACGGAGCGGCACGCCCTCTCCTCCGACGGGATCACGCCGCGCGGCGCCGCTCCCCGCCCGGTGGTGCAGCGGCCGCCGCACGAACCGCCGTTCGGTGCCTTCGTCGGCTCGTGGGACAACTACATCCCGCAGATCGGCCGGTACTCGCAGTGGCTGGGCAACGCCAACCTCCAGGTCGGCCACACCTATCTGGCGGGGAACGGCTGGGCGGACATCGAGGGCGAGCCGATGGTGCTCGGTATGTGGTCGCAGTGGCGGCTGGCCGACCCGTCCCGGATGCTGATCCTCGGCGTGCCGATGCTGGTGCCGAACGAGGCGAACGTACCGGACGGCGAGGTGGCCCGGCTGCTCGCCCAGGGCGCCCGCGGCGACTTCGACCGGCACTTCCTGAAGCTGGCCCGGCGGCTGGTGGCGCTCGGCGGCGCGGACACGGTGCTCACCCTCGGCTGGGAGATGAACGGCGTCACCTACACCCACCGCTGCAAGCCCGACCCGGCCGCCTGGAAGACGTACTGGCGGCGGATCGTCACGGTGATGCGCTCGGTGCCGGGGCAGCGGTTCCGGTTCGACTTCACGCCGAACCGGGGGCTGGACGCGATCCCGTGGACCAAGTGCTACCCGGGGGACGACGTGGTCGACATCCTGGGCATGGACAGCTACGACCAACCGGCCGGCGGCACCTTCGACGACTACGTGCGCGAGCCGTACGGGCTGCAGGACCAGGTGGAGTTCGCGGCCAAGCGGGGCAAGCCGGTCTCGTACCCGGAGTGGGGGTTGTTCCGGAACGGGGACAACCCGGAGTTCGTGCAGCGGATGGTCGAGTGGATCCGCACCCACGACACCGCCTACCAGACCGTCACCGACTACTGCCCGCACGGGTTCTGGCAGTGCGACCGGAATCCGCGGGCGGGCGCCCGTTTCAAGCAGCTGATGGCCGGCTCCAAGGGCGCCCCGGCCGTGCCGACGCCGCCGTCGGCACCGGTCGCACCGGTGGCGCCGAGCGTCCCGGCGCAGCCGACGCCGCCCGGCACGCCGACCGCGCCGCCGAGCGCGGCCGCCACCCCGACGGCGCCGCCGAGCCCCGGGGAGCCGGGCGAGCCGTCGCCGTCGGCGGGCCCGACCGCCCCGGCGGCGCCGTCCGCGGTGCCCTCCCCCACGCCGACCGCCCGGCCGGGGTGGCACTGGTGGCCCTGGTGGTAGCGGGGCGGGCGGTCAGCCGCGGCGGCGGGCGGCCAGCGCCTCCTTGAGCCGCGGCATCCGGGTGGTGAGCAGGTGCACCGCCGCCCGCCGGGCGCGGACCGCGCCGCCCCGGGCCGCGGCCGCCGGGGCGGCACCGCGCGGGCCGAACAGCAGCCGCTGGTTCGGCAGTCCGTCCGGGCGCCAGCGCTGCTTGTACGCCTCCTTGCCCCGCAGCAGGCTTATCACCGGGATCCCCGCCGCCAGCGTCTCGTCCAGCGCGGCGCCGAACAGCAGGCCGGCGATGTCCAGCCGCTCCCGCAGCCGGGGGTGCGCGCCGTACAGGTAGAGGCCGCTGTAGGCGGGGCAGAGCAGCACCAGGTTGACCGCGAGCAGTTCGCCGTCGAGCCAGAACCGGTGCACGGCCGCGCCGCCGTCGGCGACCAGCGCGGCGGTGGACTCGGCGAGGTGGCGGGAGAACCGCTCGGTACGGTGCTCCGGCGTCACCCCGCGCTCCTCCCACTGGAGGAAGTGCAGCCGCAGCAGCGCCTCCAGGGCCTCCGGGACCTCCTCCGGGGTGGTCGACCGCACCTCGACGCCGGATTCGGCGATCTTGCGCAGCTTGACCCGGCTGCGCTGGGCGGTCTTGCCCGGCAGCCGCTTGAGCAGCTGGTCCATCGGGACGGCGGGCAGGTACTGGCAGAGCGAGTCGGTGAAGCGGTGGCGGCGGCCGCGCCACTGTTCGAAGACCCGCTGGACGGCCGCGTCCGGGTGGACCTCGCGCAGTTCCAGGTTGTGCCAGGGGCGGGTGAGCGGGAGGGCCGCGGCGAACTCGGCGGCGGCCCGGTCGGCGCAGGCGTCGTCGAGCAGGACGTCGGTGAAGTCGACCAGTCCGGCGCCGAGTCCGGTCAGTCCGCCGAGCGGGCCGCCGCGCCGGCGGAACGCGCCCGCGCCGACCAGCAGGCCCTCGCGGCGCACCAGCACCACCACCAGGGCACCGGGGCGGCCGTAGTGGCGCCACCAGGAGCGCAGCCAGGCCGAGCGCTGGAAGGAGGTGGCGGTGCGGCAGCGGCCGGCCAGGTCGTCCCATTCCCCGGCGAGGGTGTCGAGGACGTCGTCCTCGCGGCGCAGCTCGGTGGTCCAGCGGGGTGAGCGGGCCTGGGCCGGGAGACCCGCCGTGGGGGTGACGGCCTCGGTGCTCATCGACCGCCCCCTGCCGTCGCCTCGGCCCGGGCACCGTTGCCCGGTCCCGCCTTCGCCCCGGCGGGCCCGGCCTTCGCCGACCCGGCCTGCACGGTCTCGGGCTTCACGGTCTCGGGCTTCTCCGCTTCGGCCTTCCCCGCCTCGGGCTTCGCGGGGCCGGCGTTCACGGACCCGGCGTTCACGGCGTCGCCCTTCGCGGCCCCGGCCTTCGCGGTGCCGCCCTTCACCGTGCCGCCCTTCACCGTGCCGCCCTTCACCGGCCCGGCCGGACCGACGGGGTCGGGCTCCGGCTCGGCGGCGCGCGGGCGCGGGGTGGTCGCCGGCCCGGTCCCGGCCGGCACCTCCTCGGCGGCGGTCCCCTCGCCCCGGCGGCGGGTCATCATCACCAGCGCGCCGAGCAGCACCCCGGCCGCGCCGCCCACCGCGACGTCCAGCTTGCCGGAGGGCGTGGTCGGCCGGTCGGGCTCGGCGGCGCCCGCCAGCGGGACCAGCCGGACGCCGGTCTCCTTGCTGCTGCCGTTGGCGAACGCCACCAGCGAGCGCGACACCGCGTCCGCGGCCCGGACGGCCTCCTCGGGCTCGGCGCCGGTGCCGGTGATCTCGATCATCGGGGCGTCCGGCGAGGTGGTGCCGTGCACCAGGGTCTCCAGCTCTCCGCGGCTGTGCCCGGTCTCGGCGGCGGCGGCCGCCAGCACCTGCGGCTGGCCGGCCAGCCGGCCGTACGCCTGGGCGAAGTTGACCGCGGTGGCGGCCTGCCCCTGGGCGTCGGGCACCACGATCACATAGGAGTTGGCGGCGTACGAGGGGTGGGCGACGACGGCGTACCCGGCGCCGGCGGCGGCGCCCAGCGGCACCGCGAGGGCCATCGGCCACCATCGGCCGACGAGCCGACGGGCGCTACGGCGCGATTCGCTCATGGGGACTCCTTGGATATGAGGGCCGCCCGGCCGGCGGCCCGGTGTCTGCGGGGGTGCGGCCGGCTCAAGCCCGGGCCAGCCGGTCGTAGAGCGCGCCGAGGTCGGCGGCCACCCGGACGATGTCGTAGTGGCCGACGGCCGGCGGCCTGGGGAGCGGGTCGGTGCCGAGGTCGTCGAGGTGGCGCAGGTCGCGCAGCGCGGCCGTGTAGGCGGCCGCCTCGGACGGGATCCGGCGGGCCTGCGGGGCCGCGCCGGGCGGCAGTTCGTCCAGCGCCGGGCAGGCGCTGTGGCGCACCGGCAGGCCGGCCGCCAGCCCCTCCAGCACGCCGAGGCCGAAGGTCTCCTCGGTGGAGGGAGCGGCGAGCACGTCCAGCGCGGTGAGCAGTTCGGGGACGTCGTCGCGTTCGCCGGTCAGCACCAGGCGGTCGCGGACGCCGAGTTCCTCGGCCCGGCGCTCCAGGGCGGAGCGTTCGGGGCCTTCGCCGATCAGTACCAGGCGCGCCGCGCCGTCCAGTGCGGCGAGTGCCTCCAGCAGGACCGCGAAGCGCTTGCCGGGGACGAGCCGGCCGATCCCGCCGATCACCCAGCTGTCCGGCGGCAGGCCGAGTTCGGCGCGCAGCCGGGCGCGGGTGCCGGCCCGGGCGGCGGGCGGGTGGTGGTAGCGGGCGGCGTCGATGCCGTTGGGGATCAGCTCGACCCTGGCCGGCGGGACGCCCCAGGCGTGCAGGGTCTGGGCGACCTGCCGGGAGACCGCGACGGTGGTGGTGCCGAGGCGTTCGGCGGCCAGGTACAGGCCCTTGACGCCGCGGGTGACCGGGCGGCCCTCGATCACTCCGGCGTGCAGCGAGTGCTCGGTGGCGACGACGGCCCGGACCCCGGCCAGCCGGGCGGCCAGCCGTCCGTACAGTCCGGCCCGGTAGAGGTGGGTGTGCACCACGTCGTAGCGGCCGGCCCGGACCAGGCGGGCGAGCCGGGGCAGTGCGCCGAGGTCCCGGTTGCCGCGCATGCCGAGGTGGTGGACGGTGACGCCGTCGGCGCGCAGCGCGGCGGCCACGGTGCCGGGGTTGGTCAGGGCGAGCACCTCGCACTGCTGGTGGGCCGGGAGGTGGCGGAGCACCAGGGGGAGCTGGCGTTCGGCGCCGCCGGAGGCGAGACCGGTGACGATGTGCAGGATCCTCACGGCACCCTCCGGAGGCGTCCGGCGCGGGCGGCGAGACGGCGGCGGCGGAGTTCGGTGACGGTGTCGCGCAGGTGGTGACGGCCGCGTTTGGCCCGTAGCCGCCAGGCGCCGTCGCGGTCGCCTACGTAGCAGCGGGGCAGCGCGAACCGGCCCGTGAGCGGGGAGTGCGCGATGGCGCAGGCGTAGTCGTAGCCGGCGTCGCGGACGGCCAGGGTGGCGGCGAGGTCGACGGCGCCGTAGGGGTAGCAGAAGCCGGTGACCGGGCCGCCGACGACGTCCTCCAGGACCTGTCGGCTCTCCCGGGTCTGGGCGGCGAGCACCTCGGCGGGCAGTCCGGGCAGGGCCCGGTGGCCGAGGCCGTGGGAACCGATCTCCCAGCCGGCGGCGGCGAGGTCGGTGACCTCCTGCACGGTGAGCAGGGTCTTGCGGGGGCCTTCGGTGTCCCAGTCGTTGGCGCGGCCGAGCAGGTCGGCGACCACGTAGGCGGTGGCGGTGAAGCCGTACGCCTGGAGGATCGGTACGGCGTGGCGGGCGAAGTCGGCGTAGCCGTCGTCGAAGGTGAGTCCGACCAGGCGGTCCGCCCGTCCGGCCGCCCGGGCCCGCATCAGTTCGCGCACCGAGACGCCGCGCCGGCCGCCGCGGTGCAGCCAGGCGATCTGTTCGGCGAACCGTTCGGGGCTGACCGTGAGCTGGTACGGGTCCTCCTTCTCGACGGCCACCGAGTGGTACATCAGGATCCACGGCGAGGTGGTCCCGGCGGCGGGGAGCTCGGCGAGCGGGCGCCGGCTCCTGGGCAGCCGGGCGGGTGGTCGGCGGACACCGGTGTACGGCGGGTCGGCGCGCGGGGCTTCGGCCCGCGGCGCGTCGACGCGCGAGGTCTCGGCGCGTGGGGCGTCGATCCGCGAGGTCTCGGCGCGTGGGGCGCCGGCCTGCGGGGTTTCGGTGCGCGGCGCGTCGGTGCGCCGGCCGCCGGCCGTCGGCGCGGCCGGGCGCCGTACGCGCGACGGCACCGACCGGACGGTTCCCCGTTCAGCGTCCATGGGGAGGCTTCCCTTCATCGGCGACAGGTGACGGGTCGGGGACCGGTCCCAGGACCCGGACGGCGGCGCGGACCGGGCCCAGCACCTCGCGGGCGCCGAGACCGGTGCCCAGGGCGGTGAAGACCAGCGCGACGGTGAGGCCGCCGAGGACGGTGGAGAGCAGCGGGTCGGCGGTGAGGCCGGCCGCGGGCATGCCGAGCACGGCGGCGCCCGCCGCCGCGGCGAGCAGCCGGGCCTGGCCGCCGAGGACCTTGCGCAGGCGCAGCGGGATGCCGCGCAGGACCAGGCCGCGCAGCAGGAGCACGGCGGCGGCGGTGATGCCGGCGGCGTTGCCGGCGGCGAGACCGAGGGCGCCGAACCGGGGGGTGGCGAGCAGTCCGACGGTGACGGTGACGACGAGGCCGAGGGCCATCGCGGCGGCCGGGTACCAGTCGAGCAGTCGGCGGCCGCCGTCGTCGGGGCTGGGGTCGCCGGCCCGGCGGACGACGGGGCGCAGCGAGAAGTAGGGGCGGATCATCACGCCGATCAGCGCCTGGGCGAGCAGGCCGAAGCTGTAGACCCGGATCACGGCGGCGGTGGCGGCGGTGTCACCGGGACCGAAGGCGCCGCGTTCGAAGAGCAGGGCGACGACGGAGGGGGCGCAGGCCATCAGGAAGGCGGTGCCGAGCAGGACGACGGCCGCCGCCTGGCCGAGGTCCTTCTCGACCCGGTCGCGGGCGGCGGTGAGATTGCCGGCGGCGAGGGCCCGGGCGACCAGCGGGAAGGTGACGGTGCAGATCAGGATGCCGGCGGTCATGGCGAGCTGGGAGACCTTGGCGGCGTAGTTGAGGTGGGAGATGGTGCCGGGCGGCAGTCCCGAGCCGAGGTAGCGCTCGATGAAGACCTGGGCCTGGCGGGTGAGGGTGAACGCGCCGACGGGGAGCAGGGCGAGCGGGATCAGGACCAGGCCGTTGCGGGAGCGGCGGCCGCGGGCGGAGCGGCCGGGGCCGGTGCGCAGGGCGCGCAGGAACGGGCCGATCAGCAGGCCGGCCATGAGCAGGCTGCCGAGGGCGACGCCGATCGCGGCGGAGCGCACGCCCCACAGGGCGTGGCAGCTGAGCAGGACGACGAGGATGCCGAGGTTGTAGGCGACGTAGATGCCGGCGGGGGCGGTGAAGCGGTGGTGGGCGCGCAGGGCGGCGGCGAGGTAGCCGGCCACGCCGAACGGGAGCACGGTGATCGCGGTGATCCGGGTGCAGGTGACGGCGAGGCGGGGGTCGGCGAGGCCGGGGGCGAGCAGGTCGACGAGTCGGGGGGCACCGAGGGCGGCGCCGAGGGAGAGGGTGGTGAGGGCGAGCAGCAGCCAGGGCAGGGTGGCCCGGACGACCTGGCGGACCGGGTCGGGGCCGTCGGGGCGTTCCTCGCGCAGGACCAGGGCGAGGGCGAAGGCGGGCACCATGAGGAAGGACATGGCGTCCTCGATGAGCAGCGGTGCGGCGGTCTCGGGGACGGTCCAGGCGACGAGGAAGGCGTCGGTGCCCTGGTTGGCGCCGAAGTAGCGGGCGAGCAGGAGGTCGCGCAGCAGTCCGAGGGCGGACCCGGCGGCGCTGAGGACGGCGGTGACGCCGAAGGCCCGGGCGAGGAAGCGGCCGCGCGGGGCGGCGGCCGGTCCGGGGCCGGGCGGGGCGGGGCGGGGGGCCGGCAGGGTGGCGGGCACGACCGCGGGCTGGTCCGTGGTCATGGCCGGGCCGCGGGGGGTCGGGCCGCGCGGGCGGCGAGGCCGAGGACGATCGAGGTCAGCACGGTGGTGGTGCCGCCGATGTCGGCGTAGAGGAAGTCGATCAGGACCCAGGTGAGCAGGGCGAGGGCGGCCAGCGCCGGGCCGCGGCCGCGGGCGTGCCGCAGGCAGCCGAGCAGGAGGCCGAGGAAGAGGAGGCCGTAGGCGACGATGCCGATCAGGCCCTGTTCGCTGAGGACCAGGAAGTACATGTTGTGCGGGGACAGCAGCGGTTCGCGCTGGAAGCCGATGGTGGCGTCGGCGGCGTCGCTGCCGGAGGAGAGCCGGAGCGGGGCGTGGCTGTCGCGCAGTTGCTGGAAGGCTTTGGGGCCGGCGCCGGAGACGGGGTGGTCCTGCCAGATCCGGCCGGCGGTGGCCCACAGGTCGTAGCGGTCGGAGACCGACTGGTCGGGGGCGGCGGAGACGGAGCCGATCGAGCTGAGCCGGTCGGTGACGCCGTCGCCGCCGAGGCCGAGTCCGCCGACGAGGACGACGGCGGCGGCCGCGCCGAGCAGGGCGCCGCGGACGGCGAGCCTGGCGTCGGCGCGCAGCAGCAGGACGGTGGCGGCCGCGGCGGTGGCGATCCAGCTGCCGCGGCTGAAGGAGACGGCGAGCGGGAGGGCGAGGAAGGCGGCGGCGGCGAACAGGGCCCGCCGCAGTCGCGGGTCGCCGTCGGGTCCGCGTTCGCCGAGGGCGAGGGCGAGGGCGGCGAGCAGGCCGTAGGCGACGACGGTGGACATCGCCATGATGTCGAGCGCGCCGAAGGTGCCGACGGCGCGGATCGGGCGGCCGGTGTAGGAGGCGCCGGTGCCGGTGAGGAACTGGTGCACGCCGACGACGCCCTGGATCAGCGCGGCGGCGACGAAGGAGCCGAGCACCAGCCGCTGGTCGGTGCGGTCGCGCAGGGAGCAGAGCACGGCGGCGGGGACGAGCACGAACACCTGGGTGAGCCGGACGAAGCCGGTGAGGCTGGTGGCCGGGTCGGTGGAGCCGATGGTGGCGACGGCGGCGGCGGCCACGATCGCGCCGAAGCGGACGGCGTCGGCGCGGCCGACGGCGGGGGTGCGGCCGCGCAGCAGGTTGACGGCGGTGAGGGCGACCAGGGCGAGCGAGGCGAGGTCGGCGGCGGTGACGTGGACGGCGGCGGCGACGTCCTTCTCCCCGGTGGGGACGCAGACCAGCAGCACGGTGGCGGCGGCCAGCAGGCTGGGGCGTTCCTGGAGGACGCCGCCCGCACGCCGTAACAGCCGGGCGGGGTGCGGTGGTGCGGCGAGGGTCAGGGCCACGGCGTCGTTCAGCTCCCGTCCGGGTGGAGCATGAGGGCCGCGGTGCGGCACAGGATCTTGACGTCCTGCCAGAGGCTCCAGCTCTCGATGTAGCGGTTGTCGAAGCGGGCCCGGTCCTCGATCGAGGTGTCCCCGCGAAGGCCGTTGACCTGGGCGAGGCCGGTGAGGCCGACCGGGACGCGGTGGCGGTCCGCGTACTCGGGGTACGCCTGGCCGAACCGCATGACGAAGTAGGGGCGCTCGGGGCGCGGGCCGACCAGGCTCATGTCGCCGCGGAGCACGTTCCACAGCTGGGGGAGCTCGTCGAGGGAGCTGCGGCGCATCAGCCGGCCGACGGCGCCCATCCGGTGGTCCTGGGAGATGTTCCAGCGGGTGGCGGACTCGTGTTCGTTGCTGGGCCGCAGGGTGCGGAACTTGAGGACGGTGAAGACCCGGCCGTCGAGGCCGGTGCGCTGCTGGCGGAAGAGGACGCCGGGGCCGGTGTCGAAGCGGACGGCGAGCGCGCAGAGGGCGAGGACGGGGGCGAGCAGCAGCAGGCCGATCGCGGCGGCGGTGACGTCCAGGGTCCGCTTGACGGCCCAGCCGGGGCGGCGGGTGGCGGCGCGGCCGACGCGGACGCAGGGGAAGCCCCAGAGGTGGTCGGCGCCGGCCAGCCGGCCGGCGGCGAGCGAGCCGTACTCGCGCAGGGCGGGGACCAGCCAGACCTGGCAGCCGAGCCGGGCGGCGTCGCGCAGGGCGGCCGCGGTCTCGGCCTCGTCGGCGGCGCCGGCGGTGGCGACCACGTGGTGGACGCGGTGGCGGCGGACCTCGCGTTCGAGGACTTCGCGGCCGCCGAGCACGGGCAGGTCGGTGTCACCGGCGAGGAGCGGCGGGTCGGGGTCGAGGAAGCCGATCGGGCGCATCCCGTACTCGCCGCGCTCGTGGAGGGCGGCGGCGACCCGGCGGCCGAGCCGGCCGGCGCCGAGGACCAGGACGGGGCTGGGCCGGCTGCGGCGGATCCGGCGCACCAGGTGGTAGAGCAGGGCGCGGCCGAGGACGGCGAGGAGGAGTTGGGTGCCGAGCAGGACGGTCAGCCGGGCCGGGGTGGCGGGGCCGGTGTCGGGCCAGCGGCCTTCGAGGCAGCCGGCCAGGCTGATGGCGAAGGCGGAGGCGACGAGCGCCCGCGCGGTGAGGGCGGGCAGCTCGTCGAGGACGGAGAGGGTGAGGCGGGTGCGGTAGAGGCCCCCGGCGAGGTTGAGCAGGAGCAGCAGCGGCAGCAGGGCGGCGACGCCGAGCAGGGGGGCGACCCGGACGGCGGGGTCGAGGGCGCGGTTGGCGACCCCGGTGGCGGTGCAGAGGGAGAGGGCGTCGACGGCGACCAGGGCGACGGGCAGGGCGAGCCGGGAGCGGACCGGGCGACGGTGCCGGCGGGACGGGGCGGCGCTGCGGGTCTGGGCGGAGCGTGCCGGGCGGTCGAGCAGCCCGGTGGCGGGCCGGGGCGGGCCGGAGAGGGACCGTCCGGGCCTTGGCACGCTGTCGTGGTCAATGGTCATCAGCGCACGAACTCCCCTGCTGTGTGCCCGGGGTGACGGCGGCCCGGCACCGGTTGCCCCGGGGCGGCCGTCCCGGCCCGGTGGGCGCGGTCCTGACAGCACCTGCTGCCGCTGGCGGCTTTCGATTTCCTCTCGAATTTCCGGTGTGAAATCGAAATGAAGCAGGCAAAATCAGACGTTACCGAACGCTGGCTTGAATGCTGGAAGTTGACTTGCCATTTCATTCCAGCCGCCCATTAATAGGTATTTCTGATTTCACCCCTCATCCACAACCGGCTGAGGGTGCGAATACGACGGCGCCGGTGCGGCGGGTCATTCACGGCATGTGAAACGATCAGATTCGCTGCGGGACACGGGCGCGGCGCCGTCCGGCCGCCGGACCCGCCCCCAGCAGGTCGCGGTAGAGCGCGTCCACCTGTTCGACCACCGAGCGAACATCATGGCGAGCCGCGGCGTGCTCGCGCAGGCGCACACCGCGCCGCTCGCACTCGATCGGATCGGACAGGGCTTCGGCCATTCGGGTGATGAGCGCGGCCACGTCGTCCGGCGGCACCACGGCGGACACCCGTTCGACCGGCGGCAGGCTCTCCCGGGCGCCCGGCACGTCGGTCAGCAGTACCGGACGTCCGGAGGCCATCGCCTCCAGCGGGGCCAGCGCCATGCCCTCCCAGCGCGAGGGCAGGACCACCAGATCGGCCGCGGCCAGCCACGGCCTGGGGTCCGCGACGTCCCCGACCAGCCGGACCCGGGACGGCTCGGCGCCCTCCCGGACCGTCGCCGCCAACCGGGCCTCCTCGGGGCCGCCGCCGACCAGCGCCAGCCGGGCGGCCGGCACCCGGCGCCGCACCTCCGGCCAGGCGGCGAGCAGCACGTCCTGACCCTTCTGGCGGCAGAGCCGGCCCACGCAGACCGCGAGCGGGGCGTCCAGCTCCAGGCCGAGCGCGATCCGGGCGGCCCGGCGATCGGCGGGCGCGTAGTGGCGCGTGTCCACGCCGTTGGGCACCACCGCCCAGTCGGCGTGCAGCCCGGCCGCGATGCCGTCGGTCCGCTCCTGGACCGAGACGCAGAGCAACCGGTGGGCCCAGCGGGTCGCGTACCGCTCCCAGCGCAGGGTGGCGGCGGCCACCGCGCCGTCCACGGCGGCGAAGGACCAGGCGTGCGGCTGGAAGACCGTGGGCACCGCGCCGCGCACGGCGAGCCGGCCGGCCAACCCGGCCTTGGCGCTGTGCAGATGGAGCATGTCGGGCGCGGCGGCCCGGACGATCCGGCGCAGCCGCCAGACCTCGGCGGCGGTGGCCGGGCCGGGCGAGCGGCCGGCCGGCCAGTCCTGGACCAGCGCCCCGACGGCCGCGGCCTCCTCGGCCAGCCGGCCGCCGCGCGGACAGGCGACCAGCACCCGGTGGCCGGCCTCGCGCTGGCCCCGGACCAGGTCGACCACGACCCGGGCGACTCCGCCGTCGACGGGTTGGGAAATGTGAAGGATCGTCATATGCACGGCGGCGAGCCTAGGGTGGCCGCACCGTGCCGCGGGGTCGTCGTCACCCGGAGGTGGCGGGGCGTCCACCCGTACGGCGTTCCGCTCGTACGGGTGGACGAACTCCTCGAATTCCTGGACGGGTTCGCGGGCGGCCCCGGGGGCGGCCCGGAGCCCGCCGGAGGGGTCGGCCGGAGCCCGCCCCGGGGAGGGTCAGCGCACCTCGGCGGCCAGGTTGGCGAGCACCTCGTCGTGGATCCGGTTCAGACCCTTGGGCGCGAACGTCCGCTCGAAGAAGCCGCCGATACCGGTCGCGCCCTGCCAGGTCGCCGTGACGGTGACCCGGGTCCGGCCCTCGCCGGCCGCCGCGACGGTCCAGGTGACCACCATGCTGGAGTTGGCGTCCTTCTCCACCAGCTGGTCCGGCCGCGGCGCCGAGACGGTCAGCAGACAGTCGCGGACCCGCTTCTCGGTGGCCTGGAGCTTCCAGTGCACCTGGGTGCCCGCCCCGGTGCCGCCGACCCGGACCTCGTACTCGCTGTACTGCGCGGGCAGCAGCTTGGGGCGGATCACCTGGTAGTCGGCCAGGGCCTCGTACACCCGCTCGGGGGCCGCGTCGTAGACCCGCTCGGTGGTGGCCTGCACCTGTCCCATGGTCCTGCTCTCCTTGTCGGTGGTCCGGCGCCGGGGTTCCCGTCCGGCCGGTGTCGATCAGCCGCAAGCCAATCACAGCGGACCGGGTGCGCCGGGCAGCGGCCTCCGCCCCGGGCCGGGAGTCAGGGGTTGTCCCCGTGATGGGGGCAGATCGGCGGGCGTCGTCGGGGTGCGCGCATCGGCGGCGCCCGCCTGGCTCGATCGAGGAGACAACCCCTAGGGTGGCGGTTGTGCTCGAACAGGTGACAGCAGTGCGCTACGTCGACCCGCTGCGGGACGGCGGTTCCGTGCCCGGCGTGGTGGAGACCGACGACCTGGGCACCTATGTGGTGAAGTTCACCGGGGCCGCGCAGGGCCGGAAGGCGCTGGTGGCGGAGGTGATCGTCGGCGAGCTGGCCCGGCGGCTCGGCCTGCGGGTGCCGGAGCTGCGGCTGGTGGACTTCGACCCGGCGGTGGCCGAGGACGAGCCGGACCGCGAGGTCCAGGACATCCTGCGGGCCAGCCGCGGCGTCAACCTCGGCCTGGACCTGCTGCCCGGCGCCCGCGACTTCCGGCCCGGCATGATCGACGTCGGACCGGCCGAGGCCGGCCGGGTGGTGTGGCTGGACGCGCTCACCGGCAACGTCGACCGGACGGTGCACAACCCCAACCTGATGGTGTGGCACGGACGGCTCTGGCTGATCGACAACGGCGCCGCGCTGGTCTTCCACCACCGCTGGTCCGCGGCCGGGGCCTCGGTCGGCAAGCGCTACGACCTCAGCGCCCACGCCCTCGGCGGGTACCGCCCGGACGTCCCGCGGGCGGACCGGGATCTCGGCCCGCTGGTCACCGCCGGGCTGCTGGAGCAGGTGGTGGCCCTGGTGCCGGACGCCTGGCTGACCGACGAGCCGGGGTTCGGCTCGGTCGGGGAGCTGCGGCGGGCCTATGTGGAGCACCTGGCGGCGCGGGCGGCCCGCTCGGCCGAGTGGCTGCCGGAGGGCTTCCCGACCCCGGAGCAGCTGCGCGACGCGGAGCAGCGACGGGCCGAGCGGACCAGGGCGGGGCGGCCCGCCTGGCTGCGGGAGGTGCCGGACCTGCACGGCAAGCCGTCGGTGGAGACGGTGTGGGAGCACCACGTCGAGTGATCACCGTCGGGTGATCCACATCGGCTGATCCGTACCCGGCGATCCGTCGGGTGGCCCCACGGTCGGCCCCGGAGCCGGACAGGCGAACGGGGGCGGGACCGAAGTCCCGCCCCCGTTCGGCGACTCAGGGGTTCAGCAGCCGGTCAGCCGTGGCTCAACGCCACCACTGGACCGCCTTCTCGGCGTTGATGATGCCCGCGCCGTAGAAGCCGTTGTCGTCCACGCCGCCCTCGCAGGTGGCGGCCCAGGTGCCGGTGCCGCCCGGGTTGTACGGGCCCGACGGGCAGGCGTGCGACTCGGCCTGGTTGGTGAGCAGCTCGGTCAGCTCCTCGGGGCTGGCCCACGGGAAGGTGCTGGCGAGCAGCGCGAGCACACCGGCGGCGTGCGGGGACGCCATCGAGGTGCCCTGCATGTAGCCGTAGCCGCCGCCCGGGATGGTGGACAGCACGCGGCCGTTCTTGTCGGGGGTGTTCGGGATCTGGTAGATGCGGTCGCCACCGGGGGCGGCCACGGTGACCTTGTTCTTGCCGTAGCTGGAGTAGTACGACTTGTCGCCGTTGACACCCACGGAGGAGACCGCGACCACGCCGTCCAGCTCGGTCGGCAGGTTGAGGCAGTCCTGGGTGATCGGGCGCTCGACCGGGGTGGTGTCGTCCGGGCTGGCGACGTCCTTGGTCTTGTGGGCCAGGTCGATGTTCTCGTTGCCCGCGGCGGCCACGTTGAGGACGCCCTTGCGCTGCGAGAACTCGACGGCGCGGCGGACGGCGGTGGTGATCGCCTCCTGGTCCGCGTCGTTCTGGCAGTTGAACATCCACGGGTCGACGAAGTAGCTGTTGTTCGTGACCTTGAACTTGTGCTCGCCGGCCCAGACGAAGCCGCAGATGGCGTACTCCGGGTAGATGAAGCCGCCGTCGTCGACGACCTTCACCGCGGCGAGCTTGACGTTCGGGGCGATGCCCTCGATGCCCTTGCCGTTCTTGGCGGCGGCTATGGTGCCGGCCACGTGGGTGCCGTGGGCGCCGTCGACACCCGGCTGCCACGCGTCCCAGGCGGTGTTCGGCTTGCCGCCGTCGATGCAGGAGACCGACTGCGAGGCGTCGACGTTGGCCGCGAGGTCCTCGTGGGTGCCGTCGATGCCGGAGTCCAGGACGCCGACGGTGACCTTGTTGCTGCCGAGGGACAGCTTGTGGGCCTTGTCGACGCCGATCTGACGCATGTCCCACTGGTTGGCCCAGTACGGCTCCTCGCCGGCGGCGGGGGCGGCGGTCGGGGCGGCGGCGACCTCGGCGGTGCGGTCCTCGGAGGCGGTGATGCCCTTGGTGCGGCTGGCGCCGACCGACTCGACGGCCTTCGCCTTGCGCAGCTTGGCGGCGAACTGGGTGTCGGTCGAGCGGGCGATCACCACGCCGATCTGCTCGTAGGAGTAGACCACGGAGCCGCCGAGGGCCTTGACCGCGGTCTCGACCTTCTGCACCTGACCGTGGTTGGCCTTGGTGTTGACGACGTAGCTGAGCAGCGGACCGGTGGTCGTCTCCGCCCCGGCGGCGAAGGCGGTGCCGGCCGGGAGCGCGAGGGCTCCGGCGGTGGCGAGGACAACGCCCACCGCCGCGATCCGGGTCCGGCTGATCCGAGGAACACTCATAGGGGTTGGCCCTCCCGAGTCGTCATGCTGCAGCTGCGGATAGCAGATGCGCTTGGAATGATCGGGACGCTAGTGAACAAGTGTTGCAATCCGCAAGAGGTAGACATCCAATCGTCACAAGTCGTCCACCGGCGGAAGGTATGCCTCCGGACCTGCTGGGCAGGGATGGTCGGTCGGACGATCGGAAAAGACGCAGACCTCGCTGGCGGGGATCCTAGTCAGCCGGACCGACGGCGGGACAGGCGTCCGGTGCGGCAGAAAGCGGCCAGTGGCGGATGACCGCCACGGCGGCGCGGCGAATACTCAGATCGCGTACAGTCGACGGGCGTTGTCGGCCGCCACCAGACGGGCCAGCCGATCGGCGTCGGCCGCGGTGCAGGCGCCGTCCGCCCGCCAGCCGGCCAGCAGGGCACCCAGACCGTGCCGGAACTGCGCGGCGCCGACCAGATGGAGCTCCGGCAGCCCGTAGCCGTCGGTGGAGAACAGCAGCTTGCCGAACGGCACCAGCTCCAGCATCTCGCCGAGCACCGCCGCCGCCCGGGGGCCGACGTAGGACGTGGTCAGCCCGAGGTCGGTGTGGACCAGCGGGAACGCCTGGGCCAGCCAGGCGGCCTGCCGGTGGTACGGGTAGCCGTGCAGCAGCACCAGCGGGACGCCGGACGGCTCGGCGGCCCGGACGAAGTCGGCCAGCAGCGACGGGTCGGCCCGGTGCAGGGCGAGGTCGGGATCGCCGAAGCCGGTGTGCAGCTGGAGCGGCAGCCGCAGCGCGGCGCAGACCTCCAGGGCGCCGTGGAGCAGTTCGTGCAGCAGGACCGGGTCGGTCAGCCGGCCGCCCCCGGCCCGCTCCCGGGCGGCGGCGGCCGCCGTCACCTCGGCCGCGGAGGGCCGCCGCGCGGGCACCGCGAGGCCGGACCGGTAGGCCACCACGGACTTGACCGCGACGGCGCCGGTGGCCGCGGCGGCCAGGGCCTCGCGCACCGCCCGGGCCCAGCCGCCGGGCGGGGCGGTGACGGCCTCGGCGAGCGGCTCCAGCCGGACCACCTCGCGCACCCGGGCACCGGCGGCCGCGGCGAACGCGTCGAGCGGCAGCAGCGGCCGGCCGGCCGCCGCGGTCAGCCCGGTGTCGACCAGGCAGGTGTCCAGGCCGGCGGCACTCAGCAGCCGACGGGTGGCCTCCGGGGCACCCAGCTCGCGCCGCCGGGCCAGGTAGTCCTCGGCGGGAGCGTGCGCGGGCAGCCCCAGCGCGGGCGGGCACCAGCGGCGGACCGCCAGACCGAGCGCGCTGTCGAACGGCGAGGTGCCGGGCGCGGGCGGGCGGTCGGACTCGGTGAGCAGCCCCGCCAGGGCGTCGTCGTCGAGCTCGGCCGCCACCACGCTGTGGCAGTGGTGGTCGACCAGGGCGGGGACGTCCAGCGGGGGCACCGGGCGGGACACGTCTCTAGTAGCGCCAGCGGGTGGCGGCGGCCAGCCGCTCGGGCGGCACGTCGGCGTACTGCTCGGCCTCGGCCTGCCGGACTGCCAGCACCGCCTCGAAGAGCGGCTCGCCGAGTGCCTCCCGGAGCACGGCGGAGCCCCGGTAGGCGGCCAGTGCCTCGGCCGGGCCGGCCGGCAGCCGGGGGACGGTGCCGGGCTCGGCCCGGGACGGGTCGCCGGTGACCTCCGGCGGCAGCGCGAGCCGCTGCTCCCGGCCGGCCAGACCGGCGGCGATCACGGCGCCGACCGCCAGGTAGGGGTTGGCGGTGGCGTCGAAGCACTTGATCTCGGCGTTGGCGGCGGCGGACCGCTCGCCGGTGGAGCCGGTGACCAGGCGGAGCGCGGCCTCCCGGTTCTCCAGGCCCCAGCACTGGTAGGCCCCGGCCCAGTGCGAGGGGACCAGCCGCAGGTAGCCGGCCGGGCTGGAGCAGCCGAGCACCAGCAGCTCGGGCAGCGCGCCGAGCACCCCGGCCAGGAAGCCCTCCGCCTCGGCGGTCAGCCCGTGCGGGCCGGGGCCGCCGTGCGCGAGGTTGCGCCCCTCGCGCCAGAGGCTGAGGTGGAGGTGGCCGCCGTTGCCGACCCCGCCGGCCTCGACCGCCGGGGCGAAGGAGGCCCGCAGGCCGTGCCGGGCGGAGACGGCGCGGACGGTGTGCCGGACCAGCACCGAGGTGTCGGCGGCCTCGACCGGGCCCTCGGGGGCGACCGAGACCTCGAACTGCCCGGGCGCGTACTCGGGGTGGATCTGGAGCACGGTCAGGCCCTGCTCGCCGAGGGCGCGCAGCACGTCGCGCAGGTAGTCGGAGAGGTCGGTGAGCCGCTGCATGCCGTAGGCCGGGCCGGCCGTCGGGTAGCGGGGCTCCTCCCCCTCCGGGCCGGCCAGCGCGACCACCCACTCGATCTCGATCCCGGCCTTGAGGGCCAGACCCCGCTCGGCCGCGGCGGCCACCGCCCGGCGGGCGAAGAGCCGCTGGCAGCCGGGGTGCGGGGCGCCGCCCTGGGTGTAGCGGTCGGCCGGGGCCCAGGCCCAGCCGGGCTGGGCGGCGAGCGGGACGATCCGCTCGACGTCGGGGTAGAGCCGGAGGTCGCCGGTGGGGCCGCCGATCAGCCGGCTGGTGACGATGGAGTCGTCGGCGAGGAAGACGTCGAAGCAGGGGGCCGCGCCGATGCCCCACTGCGCCGCGTGCACCAGGCCGCCGAGCGGCACCGCCTTGACCCGGGCGATGCCGGCGTTGTCCACCCAGGTGACGGCGACCGCCTCGACCCCGGAGCCGCGCAGCCGGTCGACGGCGGCCTGCGCGCGCTCGCCGCGCTCGGCCCGGTCCGCCCGCGGCGGCAGCACGGCGGCGGCGCCGACGCCGACGCCGGGGTCGGCGTGCCCGCCCGGGGCGGGGGCGGTGCCCGCGGCAGACCCGGCGGCGGGCTCGGGGCGGTCCGTGGCAACGGTTCCAGTGGTCATGCCCTGATGCTTCCCGGCGCCGCCGGGGCGCGTAACGCCCCTATCGGGTGGTCCGAACGGACGTCCGTCCACCGCCTCACCCGCACGGGTGACGGCCCCGCCGCCCCGCCGCGAGCGCCCGAACTCCCCTCCCCCACCCCCTTCCTACCAATCGGTAACTTCGCTACAGTGTCCGCACGCACCACTGCCGGGCTTCGGGAGCCGCACCGGCGGGGCGCCGTCCGCCGCGCCGGGAACCGCGGGGCCGACGGCGGACGACGGTGCGTTCGTTCACCGGCCGGTGCCGCGGATCGCGGCCGGAGCCGGATTTCTCTCCTCTGTGTTCAGAGCCGCTTCCTTCACCTGAGCGCCTGAGTACCACGGCACACCCGCGTCACCGCCGGAGCGGACCGGCGGACGCGTGGTGGCCGCAACCGTCGTCCCCCCGCACCGCGCGCGGACCCTCCTCCTGAGCGCGCGCCCTCTTCCGGGGGCGCGCCCTCCGGAGCGCGCGCGGGCCTTCCATGACAAGGAGTCAGGACAGATGGAGCGTCCCTTCCCCACGGTCGCCGTGGTCGGGCTCGGCACGATGGGCGCCGGCGTCGCCGTCGCCGTCGCCGCCAGCGGCCGCCGGGTGATCGGCATCGAGGCCGACGAACCCTCCGCCGCCCGGGCCCTGGCCCGGATCGAGGCGTCCACCGCGCACGCGGTGGCCCGGGAGCGGCTCACCGCCGAGGACCGGGCCGGGCTGCTCGCCCGGCTCACCGTCGGCCACGCGCTGGACGCGGCCGCCGGGGCGGACCTGGTGATCGAGGAGGTCCCCGAGCGGCTGGAGCTGAAGCGGGAGCTCTTCGCCGAGCTGGACCGGATCTGCCCGGCCGCGACGGTGTTCGCCACCGGCACCACCGCGCTCTCGGTGACCCGGATCGCCGCCGCCACCGCCCGCCCGGACCGGGTGCTCGGCCTGCACTTCTTCAACCCGGTGCACACCATGAAGCTGGTCGAGGTGGTGCGCACCGTGCTCACCGCCCCGCAGGTCGCCGAGGACGCCGCCGCGTTCGCCCGGGACCTCGGCAAGGAGCCGGTGGCGGCCGGCGACCGGGCCGGCTTCGTGGTCAACGGCCTGCTGTTCGCGTACCTGAACCAGGCCGCCGCGATGTACGAGTCCAAGTACGCCACCCGGGAGGACATCGACGCCGCGATGCGGCTCGGCTGCGGCCTGCCGATGGGACCGCTGGCCCTGCTCGACCTGATCGGCGTGGACACCGCGAGGACCGTCCTGGAGGCCATGTACGAGCAGTCCCGGGACCGGCTGCACGCGCCCGCGCCGATCCTCGGCCAGCTGGTCTCGGCCGGGCTGCTGGGCCGCAAGACCGGCCGCGGCTTCTACACCTACGAGGCGCCCGGCTCGTCCCGGGTGGTCGACACCACCGCCGGCGCCTCCCGGCCGGGGGTGTCCGGCCGGGAGGTGCGCAGCATCGGCGTCTGCGGCTCGGGCACCATGGCCACCGGCATCGTCGAGGTGTTCGCCAAGGCCGGGTACCCGGTGCTGCTGGCCGCCCGCAGCCTGGAGAAGGCCGAGCGGGCCAAGGCGCAGCTGGCACGGTCGCTGGAGCGCTCGGTGGCGAAGGGCCGGCTGACCGGGGAGCAGCGGGACGCCGCGCTGGGCCTGGTCACGCCGGTCGGGCAGTACGGCGAACTGGCGGACGTGGACCTGGTGGTCGAGGCGGTCGCCGAGGACCTCGCGGTCAAGCGCGAGCTGTTCACCGCGCTGGACGCGATCGTCAGGCCGGGCGCGGTGCTGGCCACCACCACCTCCTCGCTGTCGGTGGTCGCCTGCGCCTCGGCGACCCGGCGGCCGCAGGACGTGGTCGGCATGCACTTCTTCAACCCGGCGCCGGCGATGCGGCTGGTCGAGGTGGTGTCCACGGTGCTGACCGCGCCGGACGTCACCGCGACCGTGCTGGAGCTGTGCGCGAAGGTCCGCAAGCACCCGGTGGAGTGCGGGGACCGGGCCGGCTTCATCGTGAACGCGCTGCTCTTCCCCTATCTCAACGACGCGGTGCGGATGCTCCAGGAGCACTACGCGACGGTGGACGACATCGACACCGCGATGAAGCTCGGCTGCGGCTACCCGATGGGCCCGTTCGAGCTGCTGGACGTGGTCGGCCTGGACGTCTCGCTGACGATCGAGCAGGTGCTGCACCAGGAGTTCCGCGAGCCGGGACTGGCCGCGGCGCCGCTGCTGGAGCACCTGGTGGCGGCGGGCTGCCTGGGCCGCAAGACCGGCCGCGGTTTCCGCGACCACGCGCGCCGATGACCACCCCGCCGTCCTACGGGGGAGCGCCCGGCCGGCCGCCGCTCCGCCCGGAGCGGGCCGGCTGGGGGGCGGGCTCGGTGTCCGCGCACTGGCCGAGACCGGCGGTCGGCGGGCCGGTCGCGCCGGTGCGCCGGGAAAGGCCCGCTGGCGCGGCGCCGGGGGCGTGTAGCGTTCCGGGCATGGATCGGGTTCAGTCAGTCTCCCCGCAGCAATCCGCACCGGCGCGCGACGGCCGGCCGGCCGGGACGGGCCCGGAGGGGGGCCAGGGCAACCGCCGGGCGGCGGCGCAGCGTCAGCAGATGCGCCAGGACCTGGCCACCGCCGCGATGGAGCTGTTCGCCTCGCAGGGCTACGAGGAGACCACGGTCGACCAGATCGCCGCGGCCGCCGGCGTGGCCCGGCGGACCTTCTTCCGGTACTTCCGGTCCAAGGAGGAGGCGATCTTCCCGGACCACGACGACACCCTGGTCAGGGTCGCCGACCTGCTGGCGAGCGCCGAGCCGGAGGAGCACCCGCTGGACGTGGTCTGCCGGGGCATCAAGGAGGTGCTGCGGATGTACGCCTCCACGCCCGCGGTCTCGGTGGCCAGGTACCAGCTGATCCGCCAGGTGCCGACGCTGCGGGAGCGGGAGATCGCCGTGGTGGCCCGCTACGAGCGGCTGTTCACCCGCTACCTGCTGGGCCGGTTCGACACCGCCGGGGAGATCCCGACGGGCTGGCAGCACGGCGGCGAGGACGACTCGATGCTGGCGGAGGTCTCGGCGGCGGCGGTGGTCGCGGCCCACAACCACGTGCTGCGGCGCTGGCTGCGGGCGGGCGGCCGGGGCGACGTGGAGGCGCAGCTGGACCACTCCTTCGAGGTGATCCGGCAGACCTTCTGGGGGTCCAGCGCGCCGGGGGCGCGCCGGCGCGGTGCCGTGGTGGCACCCGGTGCCATTGCGACGGAGGCGGAGGCCGGGGCCGCGAGCGCACTGAGTGCCACTCCCGGAGGTGAGGTGCTCATCACAGTCGCGCGGACGGACGCCCCGCTGGAGCTGGTGGTGGACGCCGTGCGGGCCGCCCTGGAGGGTGTCAGGCAGGGCTGACTTTCAGTATTTTCGCAGGTCACAAGGGTTCCAAGGGCCCGTGCCGAAGTGTCGGCACGGGCCCTTTCCATGTCCGCGACGGGCCCCCGAACGGCACTCCCGGCCCGTCGGAATTGCTGGCACCGCGTGTCTTTACGAGTGGCACAGGGTGCCACTACCTTGTTACCCACCAGTCGCGGCGCCGCGGCTCCCCACCACGGCGCGCCGTCGTACCGGCGCCCCCCGATCCCGGGGGCGACCCACCGCAGTACCCGGCCCACCAGCCACCCCGGCCCACGAGCCATCGGCTCACGAGCCACCCCGGCCCACCAGCCACCCACCCACCACGCCCGTTCAGCGAAGCCGGTGTCCGCTCCCGGCTCCCCCAGACGCCCTGTGCCCTCACACAGGTACGCCTTCGGAGGCAGCCATGAAGGAAATCCTCGACGCGATCCTCAGCTCCGACAGCACCTCGGCGGACTTCGCCAACGTGAAGCTGCCGGAGTCCTACCGGGCCGTGACGCTCCACAAGGACGAGGAGCAGATGTTCGCGGGCCTCGCCAGCCGCGACAAGGACCCCCGCAAGTCCCTCCACCTCGACGACGTCCCGCTGCCCGAGCTGGGCCCGGGCGAGGCCCTGGTCGCCGTGATGGCGAGCGCGGTGAACTACAACACCGTGTGGAGCTCGATCTTCGAGCCGGTCTCCACCTTCGGCTTCCTGGAGCGCTACGGCCGGCTCTCCCCGCTCACCAAGCGCCACGACCTGCCGTACCACGTGCTCGGCTCGGACCTCGCGGGCGTGGTGCTGCGCACCGGCGCCGGGGTCAACGCCTGGAAGCCGGGCGACGAGGTGGTCGCCCACTGCCTGTCCGTCGAACTGGAGTCCTCCGACGGCCACAACGACACGATGATGGACCCGGAGCAGCGGATCTGGGGCTTCGAGACCAACTTCGGCGGCCTGGCCCAGCTCGCGCTGGTGAAGACCAACCAGCTGATGCCCAAGCCCGCCCACCTCACCTGGGAGGAGGCAGCCTCCCCCGGCCTGGTCAACTCCACCGCCTACCGCCAGCTGGTCTCGCGCAACGGCGCGGGCATGAAGCAGGGCGACAACGTGCTGATCTGGGGCGCCAGCGGCGGCCTCGGCTCCTACGCCACCCAGTACGCGCTGGCCGGCGGCGCCACCCCGATCTGCGTGGTCTCCAGCCCGGAGAAGGCCGACATCTGCCGGGCGATGGGCGCCGAGGCGATCATCGACCGCTCCGCCGAGGGCTACCGGTTCTGGAAGGACGAGCAGAACCAGGACCCGCGCGAGTGGAAGCGCTTCGGCGGGCGGATCCGCGAGCTGACCGGCGGCGAGGACGTCGACATCGTCTTCGAGCACCCGGGCCGGGAGACCTTCGGCGCCAGCGTCTACGTCACCCGCAAGGGCGGCACCGTCGTCACCTGCGCCTCCACCTCGGGCTTCATGCACCAGTACGACAACCGCTACCTGTGGATGTCGCTCAAGAAGATCGTCGGCTCGCACTTCGCCAACTACCGCGAGGCGTGGGAGGCCAACCGCCTGGTGGCCAAGGGCAGGATCCACCCCACCGTGTCCAAGGTCTACCCGCTGGAGCAGACCGGGCAAGCCTCGCTCGACGTCCACCAGAACCGGCACCAGGGCAAGGTCGGCGTGCTCTGCCTCGCCCCCGAGGAGGGCCTGGGCGTGCGCGACGCCGAGCTGCGCGCCAAGCACCTGCCGGCGATCAACCTCTTCCGCGAGGCCGCCGAGGGGACCATCCAGCCGAGCCGCGACATCTAAGGCGACCCGATGACCGACCAGAAGCGCGACCGGCCCTGGCTGATGCGCACCTACGCCGGGCACTCGACGGCCGAGGACTCCAACGCGCTGTACCGGCGGAACCTCGCCAAGGGGCAGACCGGCCTCTCGGTGGCGTTCGACCTGCCGACCCAGACCGGCTACGACTCCGACCACATCCTCGCCCGCGGCGAGGTCGGCCGGGTCGGGGTGCCGGTGGGCCACGTCGGCGACATGCGCACCCTGTTCGACGGCATCCCGCTCGAACAGACCAACACCTCCATGACGATCAACGCCACCGCGATGTGGCTGCTGGCGCTCTACCAGGTGGTCGCCGAGGAGCAGGGCGCGGACATCGCCAAGCTGACCGGGACCACCCAGAACGACATCGTCAAGGAGTACCTGTCGCGCGGGACGCACGTCTTCCCGCCCGGCCCCTCGGTGCGCCTGATCACCGACATGATCGCCTACACGGTCGGGAACATCCCGAAGTGGAACCCGATCAACATCTGCAGCTACCACCTCCAGGAGGCCGGGGCCACCCCGGTCCAGGAGATCGCCTACGCGATGTGCACCGCGATCGAGGTGCTGGACGCCGTCCGCGACTCCGGCCAGGTGCCGGCCGAGCGGATGGGCGAGGTGGTCGCCCGGATCTCCTTCTTCGTCAACGCCGGGGTGCGGTTCGTCGAGGAGATGTGCAAGATGCGGGCCTTCGGCCGGCTCTGGGAGAAGGTCACCCGGGAGCGGTACGGCATCGAGGACCCCAAGCAGCGCCGGTTCCGCTACGGCGTGCAGGTCAACTCGCTCGGCCTGACCGAGGCCCAGCCGGAGAACAACGTCCAGCGGATCGTGCTGGAGATGCTCGCCGTCACCCTCTCCAAGGACGCCCGCGCCCGCGCCGTCCAGCTGCCCGCCTGGAACGAGGCGCTCGGCCTGCCCCGGCCGTGGGACCAGCAGTGGTCGCTGCGGATCCAGCAGGTGCTCGCCTTCGAGTCCGACCTGCTGGAGTACGGGGACATCTTCAACGGCTCCGGGGTGATCGAGGCCAAGACCGCCGACCTGCTGGCCGGCGCCGAGGCCGAGATCGCCAAGGTGCTGGGGATGGGCGGGGTCATCCCGGCCGTCGAGTCCGGCTACCTGAAGTCCAACCTGGTCGCCTCGCACGCCGCCCGCCGGGCCCGGATCGAGTCCGGCGAGGACCGGATCATCGGGGTCAACTGCTTCGACACCACCGAGGAGAGCCCGCTCACGGCCGACCTCGACACCGCGATCATGGTCGTCGACCCGGCCTCCGAGCAGTCCGTGCTGAACGCCCTGGAAGCCTGGCGCGGGCAGCGCGACGAGGCCGCCGCGCTGCGCGCCCTGGAGGAGCTCAAGGCCGTCGCCGGCACCACCGCGAACCTGGTGCCGGCCACCCTGGCCTGCGCCCGGGCCGGGGTCACCACCGGCGAGTGGGCCTTCGCCCTGCGCGAGGTGTTCGGCGAGTACCGGGCGCCCACCGGCGTCGGCGGCGCCCCGGTCGCGGTCGCGGCCGAGCCCGGCGGCGAGCTGGCCGCCGTCCGTGAGGCGGTCGCCGCGACCGCCGCCGAACTCGGCGCCGGCAAGCTGCGGCTGCTGGTCGGCAAGCCCGGACTGGACGGGCACTCCAACGGGGCCGAGCAGATCGCCGTCCGGGCCCGCGACGCCGGGTTCGAGGTCGTCTACCAGGGCATCCGGCTCACCCCCGAGCAGATCGTCTCGGCCGCCGTCGCCGAGGACGTCCACTGCGTGGGCCTGTCGATCCTCTCCGGCGCCCACTCCGAGCTGGTGCCGGACGTCCTGCACCGGCTGCGCCGGGCCGGGGTGGAGGATGTCCCGGTGATCGTGGGTGGCATCATCCCGGCAGCGGACGGCGAGGCCCTCAAGGCCGCCGGCGTCGCCGCCGTGTTCACCCCGAAGGACTTCGGCATCACGACCATCATCGGCCGGATCGTGGACGAGATCCGGCTGGCCAACAGGCTCCAGCCCTGGACGCCCGCCCCGGCCACGACCACCGGCTGACCCGGAAGGAACACCCTCCTGTGACTCTCAACCGCCTCCGCCCGCGCCGCTCCTGCCTCGCCGTGCCGGGCTCCAACCCGCGCTTCCTGGAGAAGGCCCAGGGCCTGCAGGCCGACCAGGTCTTCCTCGACCTGGAGGACGCCTGCGCCCCGCTGGTCAAGGAGAGCGCCCGGCACACCGTCGTCGACGCCCTCAACAACGGCGACTGGAGCGGCAAGACCCGGGTCGTGCGGGTCAACGACTGGACCACCCACTGGACCTACCGCGACGTGATCACCGTGGTCGAGGGCGCCGGGACCAACCTCGACTGCATCATGCTGCCGAAGGTCCAGGACGCCGAGCAGGTGAAGGCGCTCGACCTGCTGCTCACCCAGATCGAGAAGACCATGGGCTTCGAGGTCGGCCGGATCGGCATCGAGGCGCAGATCGAGAACGCCAAGGGCCTCATCAACGTCGACACCATCGCCCAGGCGTCGCCCCGGCTGGAGACCATCATCTTCGGCCCGGCCGACTTCATGGCCTCGATCAACATGAAGTCCCTGGTGGTCGGCGAGCAGCCGCCCGGTTACTCCGCCGACGCCTACCACTACATCCTGATGCGGATCCTGATGGCCGCCCGCGCCAACGACCTCCAGGCGATCGACGGCCCCTACCTCCAGATCCGCAACCAGGAGGGCTACCGCGAGGTGGCCGGCCGGGCCGCCGCGCTGGGCTTCGACGGCAAGTGGGTGCTGCACCCGGACCAGATCGGCGCCGCCAACGAGATCTTCTCGCCCTCGCAGGAGGACTACGACCACGCCGAGATGATCCTCGACGCCTACGACTGGTGCACCTCCGAGGCCGGCGGGTTCAAGGGCTCGGCGATGCTCGGCGACGAGATGATCGACGAGGCCAGCCGCAAGATGGCGCTGGTGGTCTCCGGCAAGGGCCGCGCGGCCGGCCTGAAGCGCACCTCCACGTTCGAGCCCCCGCAGTCCTGAGACCGGTTAGGAACCATCGACCATGCAGTTCGGACGCACCTACGAGGAGTTCGAGGTCGGCGCCGTCTACCGGCACTGGCCCGGCAAGACGGTCACCGAGTACGACGACCACCTCTTCTGTCTGCTCACCATGAACCACCACCCGCTCCACATGGACGCCAACTACGCGGAGCGGACCACCGACTTCGGCCGGAACGTGGTGGTGGGCAACTACATCTACTCGCTGCTGCTCGGCATGTCCGTCCCGGACGTCTCCGGCAAGGCGATCGCCAACCTGGAGATCGAGTCGCTGCGGCACATCGCGCCGACCTTCCACGGCGACACCCTCTACGGCGAGACCACCGTGCTCGACAAGTGGCCGTCCAAGTCCAAGGACGACCGCGGCATCGTCTACGTCGAGACCAAGGGCTACAAGCAGGACGGCACGGTCGTCTGCGTCTTCCGCCGCAAGGTGATGGTGCCGACCGCGACCTACATCGAGGCCCGCGGCGGCGAACAGCCCGCCCGCCCGGTCCCGCTCGCCTGAGCCCTCCCGCAGGTCTCTCCCCCCAGGACCCCGGACGGGCCGGCCGCCGTCATCGGCCGTGCCCCGCACCGGTTCACGGGGGCTCCGCGGAGCCACGCCCGCGGAGCCCCCGTCCACTCCCCCCACCCTCGTTTTCAGGCATGACAGGAGCCGCACGATGGGACGCCTCGCACAGACCGACGGCCTCACCGAGATCCAGCGGGACATCCTCGCCACCGTGCGCGAGTTCGTCGACAAGGAGATCATCCCGGTCGCGACCGAGCTGGAGCACAAGGACGAGTACCCGACGGCGATCGTCGAGGGCATGAAGCGGCTCGGCCTCTTCGGCCTGACCATCCCCGAGGAGTACGGCGGCCTCGGCGAGTCGCTGCTCACCTACGCGCTGGTGGTCGAGGAGATCGCCCGCGGCTGGATGTCCGTCTCCGGCATCGTCAACACCCACTTCATCGTGGCGCACATGATCAACGCGCACGGCACCCAGGAGCAGAAGGACCACTTCCTGCCCCGGATGGCGGCCGGCGAGATCCGCGGCGCCTTCTCGATGTCCGAGCCCGCGCTCGGCTCCGACGTCGCGGCGATCAGCACCAAGGGCGTCAAGGACGGCGAGTTCTACGTCCTCAACGGCCAGAAGATGTGGCTGACCAACGGCGGCACCTCCACCCTGGTCGCGGTCCTGTGCAGGACCGACGAGGGCGGCTCCACCCCGTACAAGAACATGACCACCTTCCTGATCGAGAAGACGCCGGGCTTCGGACCGAACCCGACCGTCCCCGGGCTCACCGTGCCCGGGAAGATCGAGAAGATGGGCTACAAGGGCGTCGACACCACCGAGCTGGTGCTCCAGGACGTCCGGATCCCGGCGGACCGGATCCTCGGCGGCGTGCCCGGCCGCGGCTTCTACCAGATGATGGACGGCGTCGAGGTCGGCCGCGTCAACGTGGCCGCGCGCGGCTGCGGCGTCGCCCGCCGCGCCTTCGAGCTGGGCATCTCGTACGCCCAGCAGCGCACCACCTTCGGCAAGAAGATCGCCGAGCACCAGGCGATCCAGTTCAAGCTCGCCGAGATGGCCACCAAGGTCGAGGCCGCGCACCAGATGATGGTGATGGCCGCCCGCAAGAAGGACAGCGGCGAGCGCAACGACCTGGAGGCGGGGATGGCGAAGTACCTCGCCTCCGAGTACTGCAAGGAGGTCGTCGAGGACAGCTTCCGCATCCACGGCGGCTACGGCTTCTCCAAGGAGTACGAGATCGAGCGGCTCTACCGGGAGGCTCCGATGCTGCTGATCGGTGAAGGTACTGCGGAGATCCAGAAGATGATCATCGGGCGCCGGCTGCTGGAGGAGTACCGCATCGCGGGCTGACCGCCCCGTTGCGGGACTCGCGGCCGACCCGCGAGACCGCCGGCCGACGGGCGTGCGGGCCCGTCCCGGCACCGCGCCGTGCCCCGCCCCGACGGCCTGGTCCGCCCCGGGGCCGGCACGGCCGCTCCGGGGCGGCCGCAGGGCGTACAGCTGCTGTCACGCGCCCCGCGGCCGCTCCGGCCCACCGTCGCGCGCCCTCGACGGGCAGTTCCGCAGGGCCGACCGGGCAGGGTTGAGACAAGAGTCACCAGCTTCGCCCGGTCCCTTGGGAACCGGACCGGGGCGAGCTACGGTCGTATACAAGGAGACGCGTCGGCGCCTCCCGCAGGTCACATGAACGAGCAGGCGGGTTGCCCACCCACCGTGTGCTCCCGATAGCATCCACCGGGACAGCAGACGTCCCTCTATTACCCGATCCCGCGGTGGCCCCCGTCCAGCGGCCATGATCCCCCGCGACAAAGGTCTTCGATGCCCATCAGCCCGTCCCCTCACACCTCCGTCACGGACCGCGATGCCCTCGCCGCCACGACGGCCGGTCGGCGACCCCGCGTGACCATCGCGCGCGGAGCCACCCCCTGGTTCGTCCCCACCCTCGCCACGGCCGCCGTGACCACCGCGCTCACCCGGCGCAGCGGCAAGTGGGCCCTGGCTGCGGTACCCGCCTGTGCGCTCGGC
Organism: Kitasatospora sp. NPDC094019; assembly: GCF_044764505.1. Taxonomy (NCBI): domain Bacteria; kingdom Bacillati; phylum Actinomycetota; class Actinomycetes; order Kitasatosporales; family Streptomycetaceae; genus Kitasatospora; species Kitasatospora sp. NPDC094019. The sequence goes on along the minus strand of NZ_JBIWIF010000010.1, from coordinate 292,864 downwards.
GCCGGCATGCTGTGGTTCTTCCGCGACCCCGAGCGTGAGATCGGCACGGGCAGAGTGATCTCCCCCGCCGACGGCGTGGTCCAGAGCATCGACGCGTGGCCGGACGGCCGGACCCGCGTGGCGATCTTCATGAGCCCGCTCAACGTCCACGTCAACCGGGCGCCCCTGCCCGGCACGGTGACCTCCGTCGAGCACGTGCCCGGTGGCTTCGTGCCCGCGTTCAACAAGGACAGCGACCAGAACGAGCGGGTCGTCTGGCACTTCGACACCGAGCTCGGCGACATCGAGATGGTCCAGATCGCGGGCGCCGTGGCGCGCCGCATCGTGCCGTACGTCGACGCCGGTACCAAGGTCGAGCAGGGCGAGCGGATCGGTCTGATCCGGTTCGGGTCCCGGGTCGACACCTACCTGCCGGCCGGCGTCGAGGTCGGCGTCGAGGTCGGCCAGAAGACCACCGCCGGGGTGACGCGCCTTGACCGTGACTGATCCTGAGACGATCGTCGGCCTGGACGACGAGGAAACGGCCCTGCGCCGTCGTCGCTGGGCCCGCGACCGCGAGCTGCGCGCGCCGCGCTCACCGCAGCACCTGTCCACCGCCGACTTCCTGACCCTGGGGAACGCCGTCTGCGGCTTCCTGGCGATCTACTCGATCACCACCGGGGTGCTGGTCCCGCACATCACCAACCCGGACGCCGCGCCGGACAAGCACAGCGCCGCCACCGCGGTGACGCTGCTGCTGATCGGCTCGATGTGCGACCTGTTCGACGGCCTGGTGGCGCGCAAGCTGCGCTCCTCCGCGCTCGGCGCCGAACTCGACAACCTGGCCGACCTGATCAGCTTCGGCATCGCGCCGGCCTACTTCGTCGCGGTCTGGGGCATGGTCTCGCCGGGATCCAACAGCCGGCTGTCGGCGCTGATCGCGCTGACGGTGCTGCTGGCGGTGGTGCTGCGGCTCGCCCGCTTCTCCGCCGTGAAGATGCGGCCCGGGGTGTTCCAGGGCATGCCCTGCCCGATGGGCGCGATGACGGTGATCGCCATCGTGCTGCTCGACCCGCCGTTCCTGCCCGGTCTGCTCGCCATCTTCGGCGCCGCGTACCTCATGGTCAGCCGGATCGAGTACCCGAAGCCGCAGGGTCTGCTGGCCACCGCCACGCTGTGCTGGATCGTGGTCTCGATCGGCTGCCTGGCGGCCTGGGCGACCGGTCTGCCGGGCGGCGACAACCTGATGCACATCGGCGCGTTCGCGCAGATCGCGCTCGCCGCGATGGCGCCGCTGCTGGTGATCCGCCGCAAGGTGGGGCAGAAGGTCGGCGACGTGCGGGCCCGCCGCGCGGAGTCGCGGATCGGCTGACGAACGCCGCAGGACATGCGGAAGGGCCCGGCTCCCCTCGGGGAGCCGGGCCCTTCCGCATGTCCGCGTGCCGTGCGCGCGGGACCGCTCGCTCAGGCGCCGCCGCGGTGGACGCTGAACGCCGAGCGGCGGGCCGCCCGGGCCACCGCCGGATCCGGGTGGACGCCGGAGACGGCCGTCAGCACCGAGGCCGCCCGCGGGTGCCCGGACTGCCGGGCCCGGGCGAACAGCCGCACCGGGTCGCCGGCCGAGGCGCCCTCGACGTGGCCCACCAGAAGTTCCGTTTCCCCGTGGTCCAGCACGGCCGCGGCGGTGTCCACCCAGAGCCAGGCGGCGTCCTCCGCGCCCAGCACATCGGCCGGGGAGACCCCCTCGTCCGAGCGCTCGGCCAGCCACAGCAGCGCGTAGGGGCGCAGCACCGGCTCGTCGACGGCGGCCCGCACGGCCTGCTCGGCGGTGGATCCGGCCACTCGCAGCGCCTCGAAGGCCAGGCCGCGCACCAGCGCGTCCTCGCCCTGTGCGGCCTCCAGCAGCTCGGCCACCGCCCGGTCGGCGGGGCGGGCGGCCAGCCAGGCCCGGTACTCGGCCCGGGCCGGGCCGGGCGAGTAGTCGGCGCAGGCGCTGAGCAGTTCCATCGCGCTCTGCTCGATGTGGCCGGCGGCGGTCTGCGCGACGGTGCAGATCTCCTCCAGCTTGGCCCGCACCGCCCAGTGCCCGAGCGGGGAGAGCTCGGCCGCGTTGTCCTCGCGGACCAGGGCGCCGACGGCGGCCAGACCGTCGAGCATCCAGTCCAGGACGGCGGCGACGTCGGCGGGCGAGGCCGGGGTGTCGATCTGCGGTTCGCGGCAGGTGCCGCGGACGGCGGAGACGGCGGAGGCCGCGTGCGGGACGGGCGAGAGGCCGAAGGCGCCCTCGCCGCCGCCGACCCGGCGCTCGTCCAGGCCGCGCCGGAGCAGCTCCAGCAGCTCGATGTCGGCGACCGGGCCGTCCACCAGGTGCAGGAACGAGAGCAGTTGGGGTGCCTGGTCGACGGCCTGTCCGGCGAGGACGGCGAACACGCCGCGCAGGGCGGCGGGCGGCACCGGGGCGAGCAGGGTCCAGGCGTCGAACAGGGTCGACCAGCCGCGGATCACCGCCTCGTCGTCGTGCTCCCAGGCGTGCAGGCGCCAGCCGGGGACGGCGCCGCCGTCCCGGGGCTCGACCAGGCCGACCAGCAGGGCCTGGCCCCACGCCTTGGCGGCGGCGCCCACCGTCATGGCGAGGGCGCGGCCGGCGGCGCGGGCGTCGTCGGGGAGCAGTTCGCCGCGCTTGTCGACCTCGTCGAGGTCGCCGGCCCAGCGGGCGATCCGGACGGCGTCGACCAGCATCCGGCGGGCCAGCGGGGCCAGCTCGGCGGGAGCGGGGAAGCCCTCCGGTACGGGGACCCGGCCGCGGCCGGGGGCGGGGGCGGGGCCTCGTCGGCGGGGTACGCCCTGGCTCCCCGGCCTCGCGCCGGCGGGGCGGTGGGCCGTTCCGGGGAGACGGGTCACCGTCGCACCGGAACCGATCGTCGGCGGGAGCGGGGCATCACGGTCGCGCGGATTCCGAGACGTCACGTCGAGCAGTCTTCCCCTTGTACCGGCCTTCTGTCACATCCGGTTGTCCGGGCGGGGCGGGGCGGGGGTGCGGGAGGATCGACAAGATCGGGCAACAGAGCCCAAACCGACTGGCTTGATCTTTGTGGCGGGTGCATGCCAGGTCGGACGGGTGGGCGGGGCCGGTGGTCCGGGCGGGGTCCCGGTCGGCCCGCGCGCCGACCGCCGCCCGTCGGCCGCTCCCCCGGCTCCCCGGCCCCGCGCGCCCCGGACGGGGCCGGGGGCGGGCGGGGCCGGGCGGCGGGACCGGGGGCGGGACCCCGGGGCCGGGCGGCCGGGGAACGGCGGCTCAGCAGAAGGGCGTGAGCCAGCGGCGCAGGGTCTCGGCGTAGCGGTCGGGGTCGGTGTTCCACAGCGCGGCGTGGTCACCGCCGGGGAACGCCTGGAGGTTCACCAGCGACGGACGGCGCGCGGCCAGCCGCTCCGCGGCCCGGAACGGCGCCACCGGGTCGTCGGGTCCGTGCAGCACCAGGGTGGGCACCCGCAGGTCGGTACCGTCGGCGAGGCGGGCGAAGTCGGCCAGATCCACGCCGGTGCGGCCCTCGGCCGCCAGCGCGCCGAGTTCGGCGGCCGCGCCCCGGTACCCGGCCCTGGCCGCGTCCCGGCGGGCGGTGGCCGGCCAGTCCAGCACCGGGGAGTCCAGGACCAGGCTGCTGATCGAGGAGGCGAAGTCGGAGCGCGCGGCGGCCTGCAGCGCCATCGTGGCGCCGAGGGACCAGCCGTAGAGGATCACCCGGCCCGCGCCGCCGTCCAGGGCGAGCCGGATCGCCGCCTCGACGTCCCGCCACTCCGTCTCGCCGAAGTGGCCCAGGCCGTCCGGGGAGACCGGCGCGCCCGCGTCGCCCCGGTAGCTGACCGCCAGCGCGGGCAGGCCGAGCCGGTGCAGCACCGGGAGGGCGGGCAGGACCTGGCTCCGGTCGGCGTCCGGGCCGTGCACCAGGATCACCCAGGTACCGCGCTTGCCGTCGAGCCACCAGGCGGGCAGCGCGCCGAGCTCGCCCTCGACGGCGGTCTCGCCGAAGGTCAGACCGAGCGCCTCGGCCGGGTCGCCGAGGTACACCCGGGGGGTGAAGCGGACCTCGGTGCCGGGGGCGAGGGTGCCCCGGTCGGCCCGGGTCAGCCGGCGGGTGACGCCCCGTTCGTCGCGGTGCAGGACCTCCTCGACGACGGCGTGCCCGTCCTCCCCCCACTCGACCGCCCAGCGGCCGGGGCGCTCGCTCGCCGCGCTCCGGGTGAAGGTGATCCGCCCGGCGCCCAGGCTCTGCACCACCACCGGACCGGTCCGCTCCCGGGCGGCCCCGGCCGGGCGGACCATCCGCTCCGAGGCCCGGCGGCCGATGACCAGGACGGCGGCCCCGGTACCGACCGCGGCGGCGGCCACGGTGGCCGCGATTCCCCAACGCATACTCGCTCCCCGCTGCTCGGTTCTGGGCCTACCGGTGTCCGGACCCACGTCACCGCCCAGTCCACCGGCCGGAGCCCGGCCGGGCCAGCAGGACACGGCCGTACGGGTTGCCACGTGAGGAAGGTCGCACCGGACCGTCGGAACGAGAGTGCCAGAACCGACGGGGGATCACACGGGGATCGCGGGCTCCCGTCCGGCGAGCAGGGCCCAGAAACGCTCGACCGGCGGGACCTCGGCGGCGGACGGCCCGCCCGGGCCCCCGGCCGGCCCCCAGCCGCCGGACCCCCAGTGGGCGGGCACCTGCCGCTCGTCCTGGAGCACCGGCAGGACGGCGTCGAGGTCCGCCCGGTCCACCGGCACGATCCGGCCGATCGCGCCGGCCTGCGGCTGCCAGCGACCGTCGACGCAGCGCCGCAGCCGCCGCTCCAGCTCCGCGCCGCGGCCGGTCGCCGCGACCAGCTCCCGGAGCGTCAGGCCCAGTACGTGCGCGAGCGCGGCGGTCGGGCCCGCGTCGCCGTCCCAGCGCCCGGTGGCCTCGGCCCGCCGGTACTCCCCGGCCGGGACGCCGATCCGGCGGGCCGCGCCGTCCGGGGTCAGCTCGCGGGCGAGCCGGAAGTCCCGCAGGCTCTCCGGGCGGACGCCCATCAGCTGCTCGGGCGGGCACCAGAGCGCCCGGGCCAGGGCGAGGAACTCCTCCTCGCCGGGCGGCGGCCCGCCGTGCTCCCAGCCGATCACGTGGGCCGGCAGCAGCCGGACGCCGTGCGCGGCCATCCCCTCGGCGACCTGCTCCGGGGTCAGGCCGAGGGCGGCGCGGTGGGCGCGGGCGGCGGCGGGCGAGAACGGCACCGGGGGCGGCGGGGCGGAGGGGGCGGACCGGACCGGACGCGGGAAGAGGTGGGGGCGCTGGGGTCGCATGGGTCCCGACGGTAGGCGCGGCGCCGGGTGGCGCCCCAGCCGACGAACGCACGAAGCGGGGCGGGCGCGCCGCCCGGCGGCGGTGGAGGATCGCACAGCGGGGCGCGGTCCGGCGGCGGGCGGCCTCGGAGGTAGCGACGGGGAACGGCGGGCCGCCGGGCGTCGGGAGCGTCCGGCGCCGCGGCCCCGGAGGGGGTCGGCGGGAGGGCACCGGCGTGTGACCAACCCCTCCGCGACCTCGGTTGACTCCCCCTTCGGGCCCGTGATGGGATCCTTCAGCCATTACGGAGGCAAGCAGAGGAAGCCGGTGCGAGTCCGGCGCGGTCCCGCCACTGTCACCGGGGAGCACGACCGGAGTTCAGCCACGGAGGGCCGTCAGCGGCCGCCGGAAGGCCCGGAAGCGCGTCCGACCCGGGAGCCAGGAGACTCTCGCCCCCGGTACGTCGATCCAGGGCGCGGACCCTGAGTGAGGACACGCACGCGATGCAGGCTGCCCCGCCGGGCCGGGACCTCTCCCCGGCCCCGACCCCGACCCCACCGCAGGCCGCGCCGCGCACCTCGTCACGCGCCTCGTCGCGCACCTCGTCGTGCGCCCGCTGACCCGGGCCGCCGCGTTCGGCGCGGGCGCCGTCGCCGGGTACCTGGCCGACGCCCGGTTCGGCGATCCGCGCCGCGGCCACCCGGTGGCCGGCTTCGGCAGCGCGGCCGGCCGGGCCGAACGGCTGCTGTGGCGCGACGACCGCGCCGCCGGCACCGTCTTCACCGCGCTCTGCGTGGGCACCGTCGCGGCCGGGGCGGTGGCCGCCGACCGGCTGCTGGGCCGCCACCCGCTCGGCCGGGCCGCCCTCGCCGCCGCCGCGACCTGGACGGTGCTCGGCGGCACCTCGCTGACCCGGGAGGCCCGCACCGTCGGCCGCGCGCTGACGGCCGGTGACCTGACGGCGGCCCGGGAGCGGCTGCCGCACCTGTGCGGGCGCGACCCGAGCGCCCTGGACGAGCGGCAGCTGGCCCGCGCGGTGGTCGAGTCGGTGGCCGAGAACACCGCCGACGCCGTGGTCAACGCCCTGGTCTGGGGCGCACTGGCCGGCACCCCGGGGCTGCTGGCGTTCCGCGCCGTGAACACCCTGGACGCGATGGTCGGCCACCGTTCCCCGCGCTACGCCCGGTTCGGCTGGGCCTCGGCCCGGCTGGACGACGTGGCGGGCTGGCCGGGCGCCCGGCTGACCGCGCTGCTGACGGTGGCCGCCGCGCCCGAACCGCGCACCGCCTGGCGGGTCTGGCGGCGGGACGGCTCCGCGCACCCCAGCCCCAACGCCGGCCAGGCCGAGTCGGCCTTCGCCGGCGCGGTCGGCGTCCGGCTCGGCGGGACGCTCCGGTACGGCGAGCGCACCGAGCACCGGCCGGTCCTCGGCGAGGGCCTGCGGCCGGTCGGGGTGGACGACATCGAGCGGGCCTGCGTGCTGTCGCGGCGGGTGGGCGCGCTGGCCCTGGGTACGACCGTCGCCGGGCACCTGCTGCTGCGGGCGGCGCTGAACAGGAAGCGGAGGTACCGGGCATGAGCAAGGCACTGCTGGTCGCCGGGACGACCTCGGACGCCGGCAAGAGCGTGGTCACGGCGGGCATCTGCCGCTGGCTGGCGCGCCAGGGCGTCGCGGTCGCGCCGTTCAAGGCGCAGAACATGTCGCTGAACTCCTTCGTCACCGCCGACGGCGCCGAGATCGGCCGCGCCCAGGCGATGCAGGCGCAGGCCGCCCGGGTCGAGCCGGAGGCGGCGATGAACCCGGTGCTGCTCAAGCCCGGCGGGGACGGCCGCAGCCAGGTGGTGCTGCTGGGCCGCCCGGTCGCCGAGGTCGGCGCGCTGGACTACCGCGAGCGCAAGCCGCTGCTGCTGGAGCGGGCCCTGGAGTGCCTGGCGGACCTGCGCGGCCGGTTCGACGTGGTGGTCTGCGAGGGCGCCGGCTCGCCCGCCGAGATCAACCTGCGGGACCGGGACATCGCCAACATGGGCCTGGCCACCGCGGCCGGCCTGCCGGTCGTCGTGGTCGGGGACATCGACCGCGGCGGCGTGTTCGCGGCGATGTACGGGACGCTGGCGCTGCTGTCGGCGGAGGACCAGCGGCACGTGGCCGGCTGGTTCGTCAACAAGTTCCGCGGCGACGCCCGGCTGCTGGCCCCCGGGCTGGAGATGCTGCGGGAGCTGACCGGGCGTCCGGTGCTCGGCACCCTGCCGATGCTGCCGGACCTGTGGCTGGACGCCGAGGACTCGCTCGACCTGTCCACCGTCGTCGACCGGACCGCCGCGCGCGGCCCGCTGGGCGCCGAGGTGCTGCGGGTCGCGGTGCTCCGCTTCCCCCGGCTGTCCAACTTCACCGACCTGGACGCGCTCGCCCAGGAGCCCGGCGTGCTGGTCCGCTGGGCCACCCGGCCGGAGGAGCTGGCCGACGCCGACCTGGTGGTGCTGCCCGGCACCCGGGCCACCGTCGCCGACCTCGGCTGGCTGCGCGAGCGCGGCTTCGAACCGGTGCTGAGGGCCCGGGCGGCGGCCGGACTGCCGCTCCTGGGCGTCTGCGGCGGCTACCAGATGCTGGCCCGCACGATCGTGGACGAGGTCGAGTCGAAGGCGGGTGCGGTGGACGGCCTCGGGCTGCTGCCGACCCACGTCCGGTTCGGCCCGGAGAAGGTGCTCGGACGGCCCGTCGGCGAGGCGTTCGGGGAACGGGTCGAGGGCTACGAGATCCACCACGGCATCGTCGCCGTGGAGGGCGGCGAACCGTTCCTGGACGGGTGCCGGGCGGGTTCCGTCCTCGGCACCACCTGGCACGGCGCGCTGGAGAACGACGGCTTCCGGCGCGCGCTGCTGCGCGAGGTCGCGGCGGCGGCCGGCCGGGCGTTCGTCCCCGCGCCGGACGTCTCCTTCGCCGACGCGCGGGAGGCCCGGCTCGACCGGCTGGGCGAGCTGATCGAGGAACACGCCGACACCGACGCGCTGTGGAAGCTGATCGAGGGCGGGGTGCCGGCGGCCGGATCGCTGCCGTTCCTTCCGCCCGGAGCCCCTGGGGAGCATGCATGAGTGACGTCCGATACCCGTTCACCGCGATCGTCGGCATGGCCGACCTGCGGCTCGGCCTGCTGCTGAACGCGGTCTCCCCGGCGGTCGGCGGGGTGCTGGTGCGCGGCGAGAAGGGCACCGCCAAGTCGACCATGGTGCGCGCGCTGGCCGGGCTGCTGCCCTCCATCGCGACCGTCGACGGCTGCCGCTTCGCCTGCGACCCGGCCGCCCCGGACCCGCAGTGCCCGGACGGCGCGCACGGCGGCGCCCCGGCGTCCGAGCGCCCGGCCGAGCTGGTCGAGCTGCCGGTCGGCGTCTCCGAGGACCGGATCGTCGGCTCGCTCGACCTCGAACGCGCGCTGTCCGAGGGCGTCAAGGCGTACGAGCCGGGGCTGCTGGCCCGGGCGCACCGCGGCGTGCTCTACATCGACGAGGTCAACCTGCTCCAGGACCACGTGGTGGACCTGCTGCTGGACGCCGCCGCGATGGGCCGCTCGTACGTGGAGCGCGAGGGCGTGTCGGTGCGGCACGCGGCGCGGTTCCTGCTGGTCGGCACGATGAACCCGGAGGAGGGCGAGCTGCGGCCGCAGTTGCTCGACCGGTTCGGCCTGACCGTGGAGATCGCCGCCACCCGGGAACCGGTGGAGCGCGCCGAGGTGGTCCGCCGCCGGCTCTCCTACGACGCCGACCCGGCCGCCTTCGCCGACCGCTTCGCCACCGACGAGCGGGCGCTCGCCGACCGGATCACCGCCGCCCGCGAGCTGCTGCCGCGGGTGGAACTGACCGACGCGGCCCTGCGGCAGATCACCGCCGTCTGCGCGGCGTTCGAGGTGGACGGGCTGCGCGCGGACATCGTGATGGCCCGGGCCGCCGTCGCCCTGGCCGCCTGGGCGGGCCGCACCGAGGTGCTGGCCGAGGACGTCCGCAAGGCCGCCCAGCTCGCGCTGCCGCACCGGCGGCGGCGCAACCCCTTCGACGCCCCCGGGCTGGACGAGGACCAGCTGGACCAGGTGCTGGAGGAGCACGCCGAGCCCGAGCCCGAGCAGCCGCTGCCGCCGCAGGAGCCCGAGGAGGACCCGGACCCGGAGGGCGGCCCCGACGGCCCCGAGGGTGACGGCCCGCAGGACGGCGGTCCCGACGGCGGCGGTGGCGGCGCGCCCGAGCCGTCCGGCCAGGACGGCCCCGACGGCCCGCCCGCCGAGGCGGCGGACGCCCCGGCCCCGGACGACGCCCCCGCCCCGCAGCCGGTCCCGCTCCAGCAGCCGTCCCCCGCCCGGGAGACGGCCCCGGTCGCGGCCGGCGACCCGTACCGCACCCGGCTGTTCGCCGTCGACGGCACCGGGCGCGGCGCCCAGGGCCGCCGCTCCCCCGCCGAGACCGACAGCGGCCACACCATCAGGGCCCGCCGCCCGCGCGGCCGCCTCGCCCGGCTGCACCTGAGCGCCACCCTGCGCGCCGCCGCCCCGCACCAGCTGGCGCGCGGCCGGTCCTCGCGGTCCCTGGTCCTGCACAAGGACGACTTCCGCGAGCAGGTGCGCCAGGGACGGGAGTCCAACCTGGTGCTGTTCGTGGTGGACGCCTCCGGCTCGATGGCGGCCCGGCAGCGGATGACCGCCGTCAAGGGCGCCGTGTTGTCGCTGCTGATGGACGCCTACCAGCGCCGGGACAAGATCGGCATGATCACCTTCCGGGGCGCGGGCGCCGAGCTGGCGCTGCCGCCCACCTCCTCGGTGGAGGTGGGGGCGGCCCGGCTGGAGTCGCTGCCGACCGGCGGCCGCACCCCGCTGGCGGCCGGACTGCTGCGGGCGCACGAGGTGCTGCGGGTCGAGCGGCTGCGCGACCCGGACCGCCGCCCGCTGCTGGTCGTGGTGACCGACGGCCGGGCCACCGGCGCGCGGGACGCCGTCGCCCAGTCGCACCGGGCGGCCGGGCTGCTGGCCGGGCAGGGCGTGGCGAGCGTGGTGCTGGACTGCGAGTCGGGCCCGGTCCGGCTCGGCCTGGCCCGCACCCTGGCCGACCGGCTGCGCGCCACCGCCGTGACCCTGGACGAGCTGCGCGCCGACGGCGTCGCCTCGCTCGTCCGCGACAGCCGCGGCGGCGGCCGCGGTGAGTACCGTCCGACCGCCTCCGCTTCTGCCCCTGCTTCTCCTGCTTCGCGAAAGGCGGCCTGAGCCGACATGCCCAAGGGTGTCCCCGAGAGCGTCCCCGACGACGGCCTGACGACCCGTCAGCGTCGTACCCAGCCGATCACCGCCGTGCACACCGGGCCCGGCAAGGGCAAGTCCACCGCCGCGTTCGGCATGGCCCTGCGAGCCTGGAACCAGGGCTGGTCGGTCGGGGTGTTCCAGTTCGTGAAGTCCGCCAAGTGGAAGGTCGGCGAGGAGAACGCGCTGCGCGTGCTCGGCGCCTCCGGCGAGGGCGGCACCGTCGACTGGCACAAGATGGGCTCCGGCTGGTCCTGGATCCAGCGCACCGGCGAGATGGAGCTGGACAGCGAGGCGGCGGCCAAGGAGGGCTGGGAGCAGGTCAAGCGCGACCTCGCCGCCGAGACCTACCGCTTCTACGTGCTGGACGAGTTCACCTACCCGATGCACTGGGGCTGGATCGACCCGGCAGAGGTGGTGGCCGTGCTGAACGACCGCCCGGGAAGCCAGCACGTCGTCATCACCGGCCGGTACGCGCCGGAGCTGCTGACCGGAGCGGCCGACCTTGTCACCGAGATGACCAAGGTCAAGCACCCGATGGACGCCGGCCGCAAGGGCCAGCGCGGCATCGAGTGGTAGCGCGCCGGGCCCGTCGGGCCCGCCGAGCGTCCCGGTAGTACCAGCGAGAGAAGCAGCAGCACCGTGAACATCCCCCGTCTCGTCGTCGCGGCGCCCTCCTCGGGCGCCGGCAAGACCACGATCGCCACCGGCCTGATCGCCGCGCTCGCCGCCCGCGGGCTGGCGGTCTCGCCGCACAAGGTCGGCCCGGACTACATCGACCCGGGCTACCACGGCCTGGCCGCCGGCCGGCCGGGCCGCAACCTGGACGCGTTCATGTGCGGGCCGGAGCGGATCGCGCCGCTCTTCCTGCACGGCGCGGCCGGGGCGGACGTGGCGGTGGTCGAGGGCGTGATGGGGCTGTTCGACGGCGCGTCCGGGCGTGGCGAACTCGCCTCCACCGCCCATGTGTCGAAGCTGCTGCGGGCGCCGGTGGTGCTGGTGGTGGACGCCTCCTCGCAGTCCCGGTCGGTGGCGGCGCTGGTGCACGGCTTCGCCTCCTGGGACCCGGAGGTGCGGCTGGCCGGGGTGATCCTCAACCGGGTCGCCTCCGACCGGCACGAGCTACTGCTGCGCGAGGCCCTGGAGGAGGGCTCCGGGGTGCCGGTGCTGGGCTCCGTGCGGCGTTCGGCGGCCGTCGCCACGCCGTCCCGGCACCTGGGGCTGATCCCGGCCGCGGAGCGTTCGGCGGAGGCCCTGCGGGCGGTGGCCGACATGGGCGCGCTGGTCGCCGCCTCGGTGGACCTGGACGCGGTGCTGGCGCTGGCCCGCACCGCGCCGCCGCTGGCCGCCGAACCGTGGGACCCGGCCCGCGAGGTGGCCCGGCTCGACACCGCGGCCGGTGCGGCCCGGCCGAGGATCGCGGTGGCCGGCGGCGCGGCGTTCTCCTTCTCGTACGCCGAGAACACCGAGCTGCTGACCGCCGCCGGTGCCGAGGTGGTGCCCTTCGACCCGCTGCACGCCGACGCCCTGCCGGAGGGCACGGCGGGCCTGGTGATCGGCGGCGGCTTCCCCGAGCTGTACGTCCGGGAACTCAGCGCGAACGGGCAACTGCGGTCGGCGATCGCCGCGTTCGCCGCCTCGGGCGGACCGGTCTCGGCCGAGTGCGCCGGACTGCTCTACCTCGGGCGGGAACTGGACGGCCTGCCGATGTGCGGGGTGCTGGACACCTCGGCCCGGATGACGGAGCGGCTGACGCTCGGGTACCGGGAGGCGGTCGCGCTGCACGACTCGGTGCTGGCGCCGACCGGCACCCGGGTGCGCGGGCACGAGTTCCACCGCACGGTCTGCGAGCCGGGCGCCGGCGAACGGCCCGCCTGGGGCTGGCGGCTGCCGGACGGGCCGCGCACCGAGGGCTTCGCGGGAGCAGCGGGAGCGGCGGGAGCGGCGGGAGCGGTGAACATTCACGCTTCGTATCTGCATCTGCACTGGGCGGGATCCCCGCAGCTCGCCGCCTCCTTCACCGCGGCGGCCGCCGCGCACCGGGCCGGCTGAGCGGGCCGACGGCGGATCCGACGGCCCTCCGGGTCTGGTGCTTTGGCCGCCCGGAGCGTCAGAATGGTGGCAAACAACCGCATATCGCCCTTTTCACAACCGGTACCGGCCAGACCCGACCGCCTTTCGGCGAGCCGACCGATTGCCGGCGACCGCCTACTCGACGGGGCGCCGAACACGCCCCCGCGGCGCCGCACACGCCCCGGCGGGGTGCACAGGCTCGAAGGAGCCGTCACCATGCGTCACACCTTAACCACCCTGCATCGCCACCCCACCCCCGTCGACCTCCCGCACGGCCTCCCCCACGACCGTCCGCATCCGTGCCCTGTCCCGCTGTCACCGACCGCGCTGGACGAGCTGTATGACGAGTACCAGGACCTGATCGGGTCCCGGCGCCTCCCGGACGGCATCTCCTTCGCCCAGTACTACCGCGTGCTGCGCTCCCAGTGGCGCGGCGAGAACGTCGTCGGCCTCGACGACGGCGCCCTCCGCCCCGGTCCGCGCGGCGACGCCCAGCTCATCGACCACCCGTCGGAGAAGCTCAAGGGAGTCGTCCCCACCAAGGTGCTCCTGGTGGACTTCCCCGACCGGCCGCACGACTCCTCCCACACCGTCGAGCACTTCGAACAGTTGCTGTTCAGCTCCGGAACGTTCCCGACCGGCTCGATGCGCGACTACTACCGCGGCGTCAGCGGCTTCGACCCCGCCGCTCCCGCCGACGGCGGCATCGACGTCCAGGGCGAGGTGCACGGCTGGTTCCGGCTGCCGAACCCACTCTCCTTCTACGCCAACCACATGTCCGGCCAGGACACCCACGTCCCGCACCGGAACGAGGTGGGCATGGCGGCCGACGCCGTGAAGCTCGCCCTCCAGCAGGGCGTGAAGTTCCCCGAGGAGCTCGACGTACTGGGCGAGGGCGCCGTCACCGCCCTGTTCGTCGTCCACGCCGGCCCCGGCGCCGAGGCCGTCCCGAAGGTCGAGCGGCCGGACGCCCTGTGGAGCGCCAAGTGGGCCTTCAGCCCCGGCTTCCCGACCGATTCGACCCTGACGATCCCCACCTTCCTCACCGTCCCCGAGGACTGCCGGGTCGGCGTCTGCTGCCACGAGTGGGGTCATCTGGCGGGCCGCTGGGCCGACTTCTACGACACCGGGGACCCGAGGGTGGAGGCCATCTCCAACGGCCTCGGCGACTACTGCCTGATGGCCTCCGGCTCCTGGGGCGGCCCGGACCGGGCGCACGCCGGTGACCGGCCGGTGTACCCGAACGGCATGCTCCGGATGTTCCACGACTGGACCAGGCCGCAGAAGATCACCAGCACCACCAAGGACGTCGTACTGCGCCCCGTCTCCGAGGGCGGCGACATCCTGCTCGTCCGCGGCCCGCGGATGGGCCCCGAACAGTACCTCGTGGTCGAGTACCGCCGGCAGAGCGGCCAGGACGCGTTCCTCCCGGACCAGGGCATCGCCGTCTACGTGGTGGACGAGTCCGTCGACAACGTCAACGACGAGAACCGCCTGGCCATCGAGCTGATGCAGGCCGACGGCCGCCGCGACCTGGCGGACGCGATCGTGCCCAACCGCGGCGACGCGGACGACCTCTACCCGTCCCTCGGCAACAACCTCCTCGGCGAGCACAGCACTCCGGCGCTGAACGAACCGGGCGGCGCCTGGAGCGGCGTCACCATCGAGGTCGCCGGCACCCCGGGCGACGACCGCATGGAGGTGAGTGTCACCGTGGAGTGAGCGTCACCGTCGAGTGACCCACCCCGTCCCGCCGGGGGCACGGCCCGCGACCGGCCCCGGAGCGCGCGGCGGCACCGCCGGTGGCTCCGGCGGGGCCGCCTCCTCGGACAACATCCCGATGCCCGGACACCCGGACTCCGCAAGCGAATTCGATAATTTTGTATGCGGATACTCCGTAGACCTACGAGCTTTCGCCGGAGAGTGGAAATGCCCCGGCGCGCCGTGCTTCAATACCGCACAAGCGGCGCCCTGGGGAGTCCGATGAACGCAGCGATGGTAACGGCCTGCGCCGGTGCCGTGATCGCCGTCCTGGCCCACTGGCTGAACCATCACGGAGAGACCCGCAGGTCTCGGCAACAAGCCCGAACCGACCGGGTCAGTAACCAGATCAAGGAGTTCTACGCCCCTCTTCTCGTACTGGCCGAGACCAACGAGAAGGCATGGGCCGAGTACCGCCGCCGATTCATGCCGCACCCCGGTCCGGAGCTGTGCGGTCGTCCGCTGCCGGAGCCGGACGAAGCGCGGTGGCGCACCTGGGTGGAGACCGTGTTCGCCCCGAACGCCCGGAAGATGCGGGAGATCATCACCGCACGGGGCGACCTGATCATCGGGGACGAGATGCCGACCGTCGTCCTCGACTTCTGCGCGCACGCCGCGACTTACGACGTCCTATTGTCCGACTGGGACGGCGCGGGCCCGGACAAGTCCGTCCTGATCCGCCACCCCGGCAGCCCGTTCCTCTTGTACGTCCGCGAGTCGCACGGCTCCCTCAAGGAGGAGCAGGCACTGCTGCTCAACACCGGGCGCGGCTGCGACCGGACCTGACCGCAATGGGCAGCGCATCGAACACTACGAGGGGAGACCCGATGAAACTGTTCCTGAGCTGGTCCGGGCAGCGCGCCAGGATGACTGCGGAGGCATTGCGATCCTGGTTGCCGGACGTCCTCCAGCACGTCGACCCCTGGCTCTCCAGCCAGGACATCGCCGTCGGCGGCAGGGCAACACAGGAGATCGCCACGAAGCTCTCCGAGGCGAACTTCGGGATCATCTGCACGACTCCGGAGAACCAGGGGTCCCCTTGGCTCAACTACGAGGCCGGAGCCGTTTCCAATCAGGTCGGGGGCTCTGTCGTGCCGTTCCTCATCGGTATGAGAGTCGCCGAACTCACCAGTCCGCTCAGCCAGTTCCAGGCCGTCCTCGGCGACAACGAGGACGAGGTACTGAAGTTCCTCGCCGACCTCAACAGCACCGCGGGTAGTCCGGCGATCCCCCGCGACCGGCTGGATCGCGCTTTCCGGAGAAGCTGGCCAGAATTCGAGAGCAGGATGCGCGACATTCACACGCTTCACCCGCAGAGTGGCTCCTCCGACGCCGTGGAGCGGTCAGAGGCCGACATGACCGAGGAGACCCTTCTCATCGTCCGCTCCCTCGACCACCGGCTGGCGGAACTCGAGAGGTCCGTACTTCAGGCCGAAGGGACATCCTTACGGCCGACACGAGAGGTCCGCCGGATCAGCGAGGAGAAGTTCATCGCCTCCTCGTTCGCCAAACTCGGCTGGGAGGTCGTTCGGTCCTCCTGGGAGGGCGCGCGCGTGATCATCGTCGCACAGAGTACGGGTGATTCCTCGACGCCGATCTACCGCGAATTCGCCGAGCGGATCGCCAAGTCCCTGGGCAGGGATGTGGTTGTGCGCGGGGAGTCAGGGACAGTGATCGTCCGCGGCAACCTTCCCTGACTCCCTGGCGCGGCGCTAACGCGTGAACCGCTCCTTGACAGGCGTCGGCATCTTCTCCTTCTTGCGCAGACGCCGGAGGACCAATTCGCTGTCCGCATCCGGACGGACCCAAGCGTTCCACGCTTTAATGTACATCGACAGCTGATCCCGCATGTCCAGCCTGCGCTTCGATCCCCGCCTGTGCGTTTCCTTCGGCACTTCCCTCAACACCAACCGCGCGTCGCCCGGGTCCAGGTTCGCCCCCGACTTAAGCCCGGTGGTCCAGTCGTCGATGTCCGCCGCCGGCGCGGCCTCCGTAGTCAGGAAGTAGCCCACCGCCAGGGCCGTCTGACTTGCGAAGATATGCTTGGCCAACTCACGGCCAACGGACACAGCCACCCGGTAGCTGTCCACATCCGCCTTGTACTCGGCAAGGATGCGGTCGTTCGACATCCTGGATCGAACACCGACCCAGGGCTCGTTCGGCATCGTCCTGAAAAGCAGTACGTGGCGGATAGTGGAGGACAGCAGAGTCAAATACTTCTCGCCTGTCGACGACAGTGCGTCGGCTGCACTCCGGCGCTTGACGGTATCGAGAACTGGGAAAACATCCTCCGAGAGCCCTCCCCAGACAAACATCTCCACGGGAACGCCCGCCTCGACGATCGCGTGGAGGCGATGCTGGCCGTCGAGCAACCGACCGCTTCTGTCGAACCCGATTCCCTGGTGCGTCAGCTGCCACTCGCCGCGAAGGATCGCCTCCACCAAAGCCTGTACATGGCTCTTGTCCAGACGCCGGTTGACCGAATTTCGGGAAAGAAAGATCTCGGCAATCTCTGGCGTGACTTTGAGCTTCTGCGGAACGGCATCCTCATCCGGCTCTTCCGGATCCTCCGGCATGTCAATCGTAACTGTCATTTTCTAATACTAGAACCTCGACATTAGGAATACCTGCCGATGATCTATATTGATAATTTCTGATCGAGATAGATCATATTCAGATATCCGAAGCCTGACCCGCCGCCCGGTGGTCACGGGGGCGGGTCTTTGCCGGAATCGGGGCTGGCCGCTCCGACATCCGGGAGGTGGAGGGTGGCGACGGCGCCGCCGGTGGGGTGGTTGGTGAAGGTGAGGGTGGCGCCGATGACGCGGGTGTGGCCCTGGGCGATGGTGAGGCCGAGGCCGTGGCCGCGGCCGCGTTCGCGCACGCTGGTGCGGAAGCGCTGCGGGCCGTCGCGGAGCAGTTCGGCCGGGAAGCCGGGGCCGTGGTCGCGGACGGTGATCCGATGGGCGTCGACGTGCAGGTGGATGGCGCCGCCGCCGTGGCGGTCGGCGTTGAGGAGCAGGTTGCCGAGGATGCGGTCCAGGCGGCGCAGGTCGGTGCGGACCGAGGCGTCCGCCGCCATCTCCACCTCGACCTCCAGCCCGGTCAGCGCCACCGTGCGGCGCACCGCGCGTTCCAGCGGCACCGCAGAGAGGTCCGGCTGCTCGACGTCGGCGTCCAGCCGGGAGACCTCCAGGAGGTCCTCGACCAGGGCGCGCAGGGCCTGCACCCGGTTCTGCACCAGCTGGGTGGGCCGGCCGGGCGGCAGCAGTTCGGCGGCGGTGACCAGACCGGTCAGCGGGGTGCGCAGCTCGTGCGCGACGTCCGCGGTGAACCGCTGCTCGTCCTCCAGCCGGCGGTGCAGCTCCCGTGACATGAGGTCGACCGCCGCCGCCAGGTCGGCCACCTCGTCCCGCCCGTCGACGAGTTCGCCGATCCGGGTGTCGGTGCGGCCGGCGGCGATCCCCCGGGCGGCGGTCGCCGCCGTCCGCAGCCGGCGGCTGATCCGGTCCGCGACCAGCACCCCCGCCAGCACCGTGATGAAGACCGAGGCGACGACGGCGAGCAGGATGATCCGGTCCAGGTCGGCGATGGCCTGCCGGTCCTGGGTGAAGCCCACCCGGACGGACAGCACCTCGCCGCCGCTGCGGACCGGGGCCGCCGCCCACACCGACTCCCCCTCGGGGCCCGGGGCCAGCAGCGACCCGCGCCGCCCCTCGGCGGCCAGGGCGCGCAGCCGGGCCGGCAGCGCCGGATCGTCCACGGCGGCCTGCCGACGGCCGCCGCCGGTGAGTTCCTCGTTGCGCTCGAAGGAACCGAGCGCCGCGTCCAGGGCGGTGAGCGCGGAGCCCCGGGCCTGGTCGACGTGCTGGCGGACCATCGCCTGGTGGACCAGCAGCCCGACGGCCACCGCGACCAGGACGGAGATGGCGGCGACGGCGGTGGCGATCTGGCGGCGCAGGGTCATTCGGCCCGCCTGAGCTTGTAGCCGAAGCCGCGGACGGTCTCGATCCGGCCGCCGCCGATCTTGGCGCGCAGCCGCTGGACGTGGACGTCGACCACGCGGGTGTCGGCGCCCCACTCGTAGTCCCAGACGCGTTCCAGCAGGACGGCGCGCTCCAGCACGATGCCGGGGGCGGCCGTGAACTCCAGCAGCAGGCGCAGTTCGGTCGGGGTGAGCGGGACGAGGGTGCCGTGGACCCGGACCTCCATGGAGTCGGTGTCGACCTCCAGGCCGTCGAAGCTGCGGACCGGGGTGCGGGGGGCCGGGGGTGCGGGCGTCAGCGGTGCGGGCGTGAGGGCTTCGGACGTGAGGGTTCCGGGGGCGGGGACGGGGGCGGGAGCAGGGGCGGGGACGGCCGCGGGGACCGGAGCGGCCGCAGGCTCGGGCACGGCCCCGGGCTCGGCCGGGACGACGCGGACGCGGCGCAGCACCGTGCGGATCCGCGCCACCAGCACGGCGCTCTCGAACGGCTTGACCACGTAGTCGTCCGCTCCCGCCTCCAGCCCGGACACCACGTCCACCGGATCCGTGCGGGCCGACATCATCAGGATCGGCAGCTGGCTCTCCTCCCGGATCCGGCGGCACAGCCCGACCCCGTCGAGCAGCGGCAGCATCACGTCCAGCAGGACCAGGTCGGGCTTCACGGCGTGGAACATCTCCAGCCCCTCCAGGCCGTCGGCGGCCGTGGCGACCGGGAAGCCGTAACGTTCCAGCGCCATCCTGGTCGCCTCCCGGATCACCTCGTCGTCCTCGACGATCAGGATGCTGGGGTGGCCGGCGGCCGTGGGGCTCATGGCTTCGTCTCCGGGAGCGGCGTGGCGGTGGGCGGGGCCGGGCGGGCGGGGGTGGGCTGCGGCTGCTTGCCGACCGCCGCGTCCGGGACGGAGGTCGCGACGCCGGAGGGCCGGGACGGGGGCGCGGTCTTGAGCGAGACGTCCCCGCTGCCCGCGCTGGGGCGGGGCGCGGGCGGCTTCTCCACCACCGGCTTCTCGACGGCCGACGACGTCGGCTCGGGCTCCGGGGTCGGCCCGATGCCCTCCACCTTCTGGTCGGCCAGGACCAGCCGCACGCCGTCCCAGCGGTAGAGGCGGCCGGTCCGGAAGGAGCCCGTCGGCTCGTACAGCCAGAGGTCGGTGCCGACGGTCTCGGCGCCGAACACCTTCAGCAGGGAGACCCGGTGGATCGGCAGCAGCCGGTCGCCGGAGGCGGTGTAGACGTGCAGCACGACGGTGTCGGCGAGGCCGACCGCGAGCAGCAGCTCGGGCCGTCCGTCCCCGGTGAGGTCGCGGTACTCGGGGGCGCGCAACTCGCAGCCCGCGCAGGGTTCGAGGACCCGCCGTTCGTCCTGGGTGACGCCGGGGTCCTTGGCCACCAGGGCCCGGACGTCCACGGCGGTGATGTCCTGCCCGGGGACGGTGAGGTCGGGGACCGGTTGCGGCGGCGGCTCCGGGCTGCGGCTCCCGGTGGGCTCCTGCGGCGTCGGCGACGGGGCGGTGGGCGCACCCGGCCAGAGCGGCACGCGGGCCGGGGAGGGCGTGACGGGGGTGACCGCGCCGTGGTCGCGCAGTTCGCCGGGAGCGGCGCAGCCGACCGGGAGCGCGAGGGCTGCGAGGAGGACGGGGAGCACGGGGAGCAGGCGGGCCGCGCGGGGCCCGACGGCGGTGCGACGGGCGGCGGTACGGCGGGGGGCGGTGCTCATCGTCCGGGGCCCTCTCTGGTCCTGTGCGCTGTGCGTGTTCGGCGCGTTCTCGGCGCGTGTTCGGCGCGTTCTCGGCGCGTGTTCGGCGCGCCCCGGCCGACGTGGCGGGCGCCCGGCGGGGACACCACCGGGCGCCGTTCGGCCCCGTCAGCCTACGGGCGCCGCCGGATCGGCCAGGACGACGATGTTGTCCGTCCAGTGGCCGTCGGCCCCGATCCGGCCGCCACAGGTGATCAGACGCAGTTCGGGCCCCTTCGTGTTGCCGTACACGGCGTCGGTGGGGAAGGCGCCCTTCGAGATCTGGAGCAGGCTCCGGACCGTGAAGTCCACCCTGCCGCCGTCCTCCCGGGTGATCCGGATCAGGTCGCCCGGCTTCAGCTTCGGCACCTTGTGGAACACCGCCGGGCCGTGCGCGGTGTCGTAGTGCCCGATCAGGACGGCGGGCCCGGTCTCGCCCGGCGTGGGGCCGTTGCGGTACCAGCCGACCTCGTCGGCGCGGTCTGCGGTCGGCACCTCGACCGTGCCGTCGGCGTTCAGGCCGAGGCCGGTGACGGGGGCGTCGACGCCGGCCGCGGGGATCAGCAGCCGGGTCGGCTTCGAGGCCGCCAGCGGGCGGGGGGCGGTGCCGGCGGCGGAGGCACCGCCGGCGGAAGCAGTGCCGGCGGAGGTGGCGCCGGTCCCCGTCGTGGAGGCGGGCGCCGCCGGTGCGGTGGCGTCGGGAGCCTGTCGGGCCGAGGTCTCCACCCGGACCACCGGCGGCTCCGCGCGGCCGGAGACCGCCACGGTCGCACCGATCGCCAGGCAGAGCAGTCCGGCCGCGCCGAAGACACTCCGGTTCAGCCCCGTCCCGCGTCCGGCGCGCCGCCCGTGGCGACCGTGCTGCGAACTGTCCCGGGCCCGGCGGCCCCGCGTCGCCCGCGCCCCGTCGCCGCCGTCCGGAGCGGCGGCGACGGGGTGCGGGGAGGACCCGGGAGCGTTGTCAGCCCCGCGCACCGGAACGCCGGCGCAGCACGGCGAAGCCCAGCGCACCGGCGCCGACGGCGGCGACGGCGCCGCCGCCGATCAGCTTGAGGCCGGAGGAGTCTCCGGCCCCGGAGCCGTCGCCGGCCTGGGCGGCGCCCTTGGGCACCTCACGGACCTGCGGCTTGGCGTCGGTGGGCGGCTGGGGCTTCGGCTGGACGCCCTCGGGCAGCGGGGTCGCCGTGGCGGTCTTCGCCTGCTCCTTCGCCTGCTCGGGCGTGAGCGGGGTCGGCTGGGCGGTCGCGGGCCGCGACGGGGTCTGGGGCGGCGCGACGGCGGGGCCGCCGCCGGCCCCGGCGGAGGGCGCGGCCGGCGCGGGGGCGACGGCGGAGGGGGCCTTCGGAGCCGCGGACGGCGCGCCGCCGTCGGCCCACGCCTGTCCGCCGGTGACGGTCGCCAGCAGGGCGGCGCCGGTCAGGGCGCAGACGGCCGTCAGCCGGGAGACGGCGGCCGACCGCCGGGCGCGGTTCGTGGTCGTACGCAGAGCCATGCGAGCTCTCCTTCATGGTGGTGACGCGGGCTCCGGCACCCTGTGGCCGGTGCGTCGGGACTGACGTTAGGAAGCCCGTGTCGCGGTCCCCGGCCGGTCGTGTCACAACGGCCCATCGGCTGCGTAACGGTCTCCCGGCGGTCCGGCGGGGGGATCGTGACACCCCTCCCGGCGACGGGAAATTCGCTGGTGGCGGCCGGTTCGGGCCTCGTAGCATCCACACGTGACGGACAGTGGGAACGCACCCGGGACCGAGGACGGCGTCGAGGCGGTGGACCGGGAGGTGTGCTGGCGGGGCCGCGGCGTCGGGTTGACGGTCGTCGACGTCGACGACGCCGAGCTGCTGCAGCGCTGGCGCTGCGACCCCGTGGCCGTGCACCGGATCGGCTACTGGCCGCGCGCCCTCTCCTCCCTGCGCGAGCGGGTGGAGCGCCAGCGGGACGACAACGACCGGGACGACTTCCTGGTCCTGCTCCCCGACGGCACGCCGATCGGCCACATCGCCCTCTTCGACCAGGACCTCGCCGACGGCACGGCGGAGATCTCGCTGCTGATGGACGAGCGGCACCGGGGCGGGGGCCACGGCTCGGCCGCGCTGGACGCCCTGGTCGACCTCGCCTTCGGCGAACTGCCCCTGCACCGCCTGCAGGCCGTCACCCACACCGACAACGCCCCGGCCCTCGCCGTCCTGGCCGGGGCGGGCTTCACCCCGGAGGGCGTGCGCCGCTCGGCCTGCCTGCACCGGGGCCGCCGGTACGACGCCGCGGTGCTGTCCCTGCTCCGGCCCGAGTGGGAGGCCCTGACCCGGCCCCGGTCCTGGGAGCTCTGACCGTCGCCGGGGCGTGCGGGGCGGACCGTCCCCGGGGCGTGGGGGTTTGACCCGTCCCTAGGCGGTGGGGGTCGGCTCCGCGGCCGGGGCGGCGGTGCGGGCGTGGGCGGCGAGGACGGTGTCCAGGAGTCCGGGGAACCGGTGCTCCAGGTCGGCCGCGCGGAGGGCGGAGAAGCGGCGGTTGGCCTCCTCGCGCTGGGTGATCAGGCCGGACTCGCGCAGCACCTTGAAGTGGTGGCTGAGGGTGGAGGGCGCGACGTCCACGGGGAAGGTGCCGCAGGCGCGTTCCGGTTCGGCGCGCAGCACCCGGACGATGGTCATCCGGGTGGGGTCGGCGAGCGCGCGCAGGATGTCGAGGAGGTCGATGTCCTCGGTCGCGGGGTGGGTGGGCGTCGGTCGGCGGCGGGTGTTGCGGGGCATGGTGGACCTCCCTGATCTGCGATGTTCGACATCTATCGAAACTGCGTGGTACCACTGTCCCGCGTTCAATTTCGTAGTTCGTCGAACATCGTAGTCGAGGGGGAACGACAGACATGCGCGCACTCGTGATGACCGCACCCGGCGGGGCCGCGAACTCGCTGGTCCAGGAGGTCGGGGAGCCCGAGCCCGGGCCCGGTCAGGTGACGGTCGACGTCGCCTACGCCGGACTGAACTTCGTCGACGTGATGACCCGCCGGGGCGACGCCGCGTACGCCACCGACTGGCCCCACCGGCCCGGCAAGGAGGTGTCCGGCACCGTCCGGGCGCTCGGCGAGGGTGTCACCGGGCTCGCCGTCGGCGACCGGGTGGTCGCCGCGCCCGTCGGTGCCGGACTCGCCGAGGCGGTGGTCGCCGAGGCGGCGCTCACCGTGCCGCTCCCCGACGCGGTGGGGCTGCGCGAGGCCGCCGCCGTCCCGCTGGGCCTGGCCACCGCGCTGCTGCTGCTGACCGACGCCGGCCACTTCACCGCCGGGGACACCGTCCTGGTGCACTCGGCCGGCGGCGGGATCGGCCACGCCCTCGCCCAGCTCGTCCCGTTGCTCGGCGGCGGCCGGCTGATCGGCACCGTCGGCCGCCCGGACAAGGCTTCCGCCGTGCTCGCCTCCGGCTACCGGCACGCCTTCGCCCGCGACGAGGACGACGAGAAGCTCGCGGAGGCCGTCCGGACCGCCACCGGCGGCCGGGGCGTGGACCTCGTGCTCGACCCGCTGGGCACCGAGACCCTGGACCTGGACCTCGCCGTGGCGGCACCCGGCGCGCGGATCGTCCTGTTCGGCAACGCGGGCGGCGGCGCCGTCGCCGACCTGCCCCCGCTCGCCCGGCTGATGGCGGGCAACCTGAGCGTCACGGGCTTCAGCCACCGCGGCCTCGCCGCCACGGCCCCCGACCGGCTCGCCCGCGCCGTCCGCCGGGTCGTCGGCCTGCTCGCCGACGGCGGACTGGAGCTGCCCGTGACGGAGTTGCCCGGCCTGGCCGCCGTCCCGGCCGCCCACGACGCGATGGAGGAGCGGCGGGCGACGGGCAAGTACGTGGTGCGGGTCGGCGGCTGAGCCGGGGACGGGGGCGGGCTTCGCGGCCCTGCGGCCCGGACCAGGTACGACGGCTTCCGACCGGTTCTGATCGAGGTCGCGGAAAGGACCTAGGTCCGAGGGTCGAGAGCGACCCGAACCGCAGCCGGAGGCCCCGTCGGCACCCGGTCCGTACGGTGGCGGTATGAGCGTCGATCTCGGCAAGTACTTCGCACGCATCGGATGGGACGGCGACCGCGCCCCCACCCTCGACACGCTCCGATCACTGCAACACGCGCACGTGCTGGCCATCCCGTTCGAGAACATCGACGTGGTGGTCGGCACCGTGCCGTCGCTGGACCTCACCGATCTGGAGGCCAAACTCGTCGCCGGCTCGCGCGGCGGGTACTGCTTCGAGCACAACACCCTGTTCGCCGACGTGCTGGAGCAACTCGGCTACGGCGTCACCCGGTACACCGGGCGGGTGCGGGTCGGCGCCCGCCCCGGGGAGATCCGGCCCCGCACCCACCTGGTGCTGGGCGTCGAGGTGCCCGGGGGCGGGGCGGCCGGCGACGGCGGGGCGCCGCACCTGGTCGACGTCGGCTTCGGGTCGATCGACGCCCTGCTGGAGCCGCTGCCGATGATCCCCGGACTGGTCCGGGAGGGCCGGGGCCGCCGGCACCGGCTGGTGCTGGAGGAGGCCGACGGCCCGGCGCCGGTGTGGGTGCTCCAGGCCCGGTCCGGGGACACCTGGATCGAGCTGGTGTCCTTCACCCTGGACGCCGCGCCGCCGCCCGACATCGGCGTCGCCAACTGGCACGTGGCCACCCACCCGCGCTCGCCGTTCCGCCGTCTGTTCGTGCAGCGGACGCACACCGCCGGACACCTGTCCCTGGACGGCACCACCCTCACCCGCACCGCGCCGGACGGCACGGCGACGGTGGAGCCGGTCGACGGACCGGAGGCGCTGCGGGAGGTGCTGGAGTCGGAGTTCGGCATCGCCCCGCCGCCCGGCGTCCGCCCGGAGCGCTGAGGTCGGCGTCCGCCCGGAGCGCTGAGACCGGCGGCCCGGGCGGCCCGCTCCGCCGTCGCCGCGCCGTCCGTCGGATCCGACGGTCCGTCACCGGCCGTCGGGGCGCCCGGCGAGCAGGGCGCGGACCAGGTCCACCAGGCTCAGCCCGAACATCAGCACGCCCAACGGCACGTGCAGCGCCGGGTGGTGGGTGACGCCCAGCACCACCTGGGCGGAGGCGAGGACCAGGAAGCCGGTGGCGTACAGGACCGGCCGGGCCGGGCCGCCGCCGGGACGCCAGGCCAGGACGGCGGCGAGCAGGTAGAGCATCGAGGCGCCGTACATCACCCGGGCGCCGACGCTGTGCAGCGTCTCGCCGTAGGAGGTGGAGAGCAGCAGGCCGGCGGTGGTCGCCTGGTAGAAGATCGCCAGGGTCTGCAGGGCGACCGAGGTCTGCAGCAGGGTGGGGCGGCGGCGGCGCGCGGTCGGAGCGGCGGGGGCGGTGCGGGCGGTCGTGGTGGCCATCGTGCGGTCCCTCTTCCTGCCTTGCGGCGGCGGCTGGGTAGTGTCCAGCTGGTTCGACGAAACAGGCCCGCGAAGTGTGAGGCGGGCGGCGAGGAACGGGGGCGGCGGATGGACACGGGCGGCAGACACGGGCAGGGCACGGACACCGGGTACGGACAGGACACCGGCACCGGGAGCGGGCACGCGCAGGGCACGGACCCGGCCGTCGGTGAGCGCCGCCACCTGGTCGGCCTCGCCTACCGGATGCTCGGCTCGGTCGCCGAGGCGGAGGACGCCGTGCAGGAGGCGTACGCCCGCTGGTACGCGCAGGCGCCCGGGCGGCGCGCGGCGATCGCCTCGCCCGGCGCCTGGCTGACGACCGTGCTCAGCCGGATCTGCCTGGACGTGCTCGGCTCGGCGCGGGTCCGGCGCGAGCGCTACGTCGGCGAGTGGCTGCCGGAGCCGTTGCCGGACACGGCGGAGTGGACGGCCTGGGCCGGCGATCCCGCCGAACGGATCGCCCTGGACGAGTCCGTGGGCATGGCGTTCCTGGTGGTGCTGGAGTCGATGACCCCGGCCGAGCGGGTGGTGTTCGTACTGCACGACGTGTTCCGCTACCCGTTCCCCGAGATCGCCGCGATCGTCGGCCGGTCCCCCGCCGCCTGCCGCCAGCTGGCCACCTCGGCCCGCCGCCGGGTCGGCCCCGCACCCGCCCCGGCGGCGGCCGGCGCCGTCGTGGTGCGGGACTTCAGGCGGGCCTGGGAGGCCCAGGACATCGGCGCCCTGGTCGGCCTGCTCGACCCGTCGGCCGTGATGGTCGCCGACGGCGGCGGACTGGTCAGCGCGGTGCTCCGGCCGGTGGAGGGCGGCGAGCGGATCGCCCAGTACCTGGCGCTGATGGCGGAGAAGGCCCCGGGCCTGGTCCTGCTGGAGCGCACCGTCAACGGCCGCCCCGGCCTGGTCGCCCGGCGCGACGGCGCCACGGCCACGGTGGCGGCCCTGGACGTGGTGGACGGCCGGATCACCCGGATCTGGGCGGTCCGCAACCCGGAGAAGCTGGGGCGGTGGGCGGCGGCCTAGGGTCCGGGCGGTCCGAAGCCTCGATTCAGCGGCGCGGGACGCCCAGCGCGGGCCGGGAGTACGTGGTGCCGTCCTCGTTCACGAACACGTACCGGTCGTCGGTGCGCCCCAGCCAGGGCGTGGAGTACAGGAAGGCCCGGCGGAGGTCGGTCCGCTCGACGGTGCGGCCGTCCGTCCCGTCCAGACGATGGACGGCGTTGAGGTTGCGGCCGCGCTCGGTGACCACCAGCGGTCCGTCCGGCGCGGCGGCGACGGCCAGCACCTTGCCGTCCGGCACCCGCGCCCAGGCCCGTGAGCCGTCCGTCAGCGAGTGGGCGAGGACGAACCTGCTGTCCCGGTCGCCGGGCCGGGTGGCGGCGGCCACGAACAGGTCACCGACCACCGCCGCCGGGCGGACCGGCCGGAGCCGGAACGGGGCGTAGAGCTCCCGGAGGGACGTCAGCTCGTAGTCGGCGGAGGAGACCGGGATCGTCGCCCGGGGCGCGCCGTCGGCGGCCGCGAAGGAGAGGACCGCGTTGATGCCCCGGTCGCCGCGTTCGGTCAGGCGGACGGTGGGCGGGTCGGCGGCGAGCACGGCCAGGGTGGTGGGCTCGTTCGCCGCGCCGAGGTCCGTCCGCCACAGGGCCGCGCCGGTCGGCCCGAAGGCGCGCAGCCAGGTGGTTCCGGTCCCCGCCGCCGGATCCGCGGTCGCGCAGTACTCGGCGGCGACGACCCGGGCGGCGGAGGCGGACAGCGCGCGGAAGCCGCACCCCGCGGTCGGCGACGCCGTCCAGGCCGGGGCGCCGTCCCGCAGGCCGAAGGCGGCGATCCGCTCCCCGTCCAGGGCCACCAGGGTTTCAGGACCGGCGAGTTCGAGGACCGAGGGCCGCACACCGTCCTTGCGCCACAGCTCGCGCCCGGTGCGCAGGTCGACGGCGGCGAGCTGGTCGCACGGCGCGGGGTCGGTGCCGTAGCCGACGGCGGCCAGGCCGTCGACGGCCTGCGAGGCGGCGCAGACCGACTTCCGGGGCGGCGCCTCCAGCGTCCAGGCCGCCTCGCCCGTCCGCGCGCGGTAGGCGTCGAAGCGGTCGGCGCGCACCCGGACGACGGTCCCGCCGTCCTGCCAGACGGCGAGCGCCTTGGTGAGAGTCGGCCGGTCGGCCGGCGCCGACCACGCCGGGCTCACCGACGGCGGGCCCTGCAGGCGGTCGAACCCCAGCAGGCTGACGGGCAGCGCGAGGGCGCAGCAGACGACCGTCGTGACGAGGCGGCCCATCTTCGGGCCGTCGGACAGGAAGACGACGATGAAGAGGACGATCGCGACGACGAGGCCGACGAAGCCGGTCGCCAGCATCGCCGCCGTCCCCGGCGGGCAGGGCCCCGAGGCGGAGCCGCAGGCGCCACCGGCCTCGGCGAGCGCCGAGCCGCCCATGACGAACCCGGTGCCCGCCGCGGCGACCACCGCCCCTTCGAGGCCCGCGAAGACCAGCCGCCATCTCGACCCGCGCCGCTCCATGAGCCCGCCCCCGCCATGATCGTCCACTGAAGTCCGGGCACTCTACCGACGCCGGGTGGCAGCGGCACCGCGAGGGGTGGGCCCGTCCCGGGCGCCACCCCCCGGGGGGCGACGGCGCCCGGCCGTGATCACGAACGGCCGGTACTCGTCTGTGCACGGACATCGGCACGGTCCTAGCGTCGGGGGACCGATACCGTCCGACCACGGGAGTCCACGTATGAACGTTTCCGAGCGACTCGGCCCGATCCTCGGGGCAGCCGCGGCCGCGCTGGTGCTGTGTGCCGGGCCCGCCGTCGCGGACGGGCAGCCCGCGGCGGCCGCCCCGGCGGGAGCGGCCGTGCAGCCCGGCTCGCCCTCCACGATCACCAGCGCGAGCCCCGAGGCCGCCGGCAAGTGTCTGGACGCCTACGACTTCGGCCGAGGGCCGTGGGTCCAGATGTGGCAGTGCCACGGCGGCAGCAACCAGTCCTGGACCGTCTCCTGGAACAGCGTCAGCGGGGGCTGGAACATCCGCAACGAAGCCAGCCAGTACTGCGCCGACGGCTCCCCGGGCCACGGGGAGCAGCTCGTCCAGAACGTCTGCGGCGACGGCCTGGGGCAGTCCTGGAGGATCGACTCCGCCTCCGGCCCGACCCACCTGGAGAGCATCGCCTTCCCCGGCCAGTGCGCGGACATCTACAACTGGGGGCGCAGCTCGGTGGTCATGCTGTGGGACTGCGGGGGCCAGGCCAACCAGTACTGGCTGTTCAACTGAACCGGCTGTTCGACCGACCGGCGGGAACGGGCGCAACCGTTCCCGCTCGGCGGCCGTGGGATCCCGTCGGGGTCAGCCGCAGAACTCGGCCTCGGCGAGCTTGAGTTTGCCGGTGAACCAGTCGGCGTTGGTGTTGAACGCGACGGCGTGCCGCCCGTCCCGGGTGGTCAGCGCCAGCGTCGACGAACCGTGGATGCCGCCGTCATGGCCCCAGACGGCGACCCCGCAGGACAGCGTCCCGCCGCCGATGCCGAGCCCGCCGGGGCCCTCCGTGGTGAGCATCTCGTCCAGCTCGGCCTGCGGGAGCAGCCGTCCGCGCATCAGCGCGGAGAGGAACCGGGTGAGGTCGTCGGTCGTGGAGACGATCTCCCCGGCCGCGCCGGCCATCGACGGGTTGAGCTCGGTGGTGTCCAGCGGTGTCGGCGACCCGCCGAACAGCTTCGAGTAGCCGCGCGCGTGCGGCCGGGGCACGGCGGTGGCGGTGCCGGGCACGCTGGTGCCGCCCAGGCTCAGTGGGCGGATGATCCGCCGCTCGATCTCCGCGCCGTACGGGTGTCCGGTCACCTCGGCCACGATCATCCCGGCCAGGATGTAGTTGGTGTTGGAGTACTCGCGCTTCGCGCCGGGCGTGAAGACCGGCGGGTGCGACACGGCGATCCGCACCAACTGCTCCGGCGTGTAGGTGTCGTAGCGACGGCTCAGGAACCGCGGCGTGAACAGTACGGACGCCATTCCGGGGTCGTCGTCGTAGGCGAACAGCCCGCTGGTGTGGTTGAGCAGCTGCCGGACGGTGATCGCCGAGCCGTCGTTCCCGTTCCCGCTCACCACGCCCGGCAGCCACCTGTCCACCGTTTCGTCGAGGTCGAGGCGCCCCTCGGCCTGGAGCTGGAGGACCACCGTCGCGACGAACATCTTGGTCACACTGCCGATCCGGAACCGTTCCCGGACCGACCGGGGCTGCCCGGTCGTGGTGTCGGCGGTGCCGATCGCCGTCGTCCGACTGCCCTGCCCCGAGCGGGCGGTGGCGATCATCCCGGGCAGCCCCTCGGTCCGCACGGCCGCGTCCATCGCCGCCCGCGTCCCACCGTGACCGCTCCCGCCGCTCCCGCCGCTCCCACCCGGCCCCCCGGTCGCACCGGCCGTCGCCGGGAGTGCCGCCCCCACCAGCAGTGCCGACGCCACCGCCGTCACGCCGACCCCGCGCCGAAGAGCCCGCCGCCCCGCCTGTTGCCGTGCCCGTTGCCGTGTCATGCAGATCTCCCGAGGTCCGTTGTCCTCGCCCCCCGTCCCCGCGCAGGTCGACGGGCCGGAGGGCCGCGGAGTTCCGGCAGCCCGGCCATCGACGCGCAAACCGTCCGCGTGGACGAACGGCCCCGGAGTTCAGGAACCCGGGGTACCCCTAATGGGCCGATTCACCCCCCAGGAGCATGGGATGTCGCCCTGCCGACCGGCGTTGCGAGGATTCGGCATGCGGCCTCGACTCCGGCCACCGGGGAGGGCGTTGCACACCGCACGCCGCACGCCGGTGCCCGTACGGCCCCGGACCGACAGATCCGTCCCGCTCCCGCAGCAACGGCCCGGGAGCGCCGGACGTTCACCGATGAGCATCAAGTCCCTTGCACAGTGCGCACGTTGGCGGACGCTCCGGCTCCGGCGCACTGACGCCCGACGTTCCGGCACGCCGTCCCCGCGCGGAACGGGATCCCGGCACGTCGCCACCAGAAGGAGGACCCCCGTGCCACCGTCACGTTTCGTCCGCCGTCCGCTGACCGCAGTGCTGGCGGCGGTCGCCGCGCTCACGTGCGCGATCGCCCCGGCTGCCGCCGCCGCCCCCGGACCGACCACCGCAGCCACCGAACTGCCGCGGCTGCGCTCGCTGTACGTCGCGATGCCGGACGGTGTCCGGATCGCCGTCGACGTCTGGCTGCCGGCCGGCACCACCCCCGGCCGACGGCTGCCCACCGTCCTGGAGACCGAACGGTACTGGCGCTCCCGGGAGCACCCCGGCGGGCCCGAGAACGACCCCCGGGCCGGGACGGCGAGCGGCTGGAACGACCGCGGCTACGCCTACGTCGTGACCGATCTGCGCGGCACCGGCGCCTCGTTCGGCACCCTCGAAGCCGAACTCGGCACCGCCCTGATCAACGACAGCGGCGCGCTCGCCGACTGGATCGCCGCCCAGCCGTGGTCCAACGGCCGGGTCGGGACGACGGGCGTCT
The DNA here is from genome assembly GCF_044764505.1 of Kitasatospora sp. NPDC094019. Taxonomy (NCBI): domain Bacteria; kingdom Bacillati; phylum Actinomycetota; class Actinomycetes; order Kitasatosporales; family Streptomycetaceae; genus Kitasatospora; species Kitasatospora sp. NPDC094019. Next base: position 261,880 of record NZ_JBIWIF010000010.1, on the reverse strand, counting down.
CCTACGGCGGCGACACCGCGATGCTCGCCCTCGGCCTGCGCAACCACCACATCACCGCCGCAGCGCCCAACTCCTACGACTTCGACCCCTACGAGGACCTGATCCGCCCCGGCGGGCTGCTGATCGAGCCGCGGGTCGCCGTCTACAGCATGCTGCTGCGGATCCTCGACCAGGCCGGCGGTACCACCTGCACGACGAGCGACGAGACCCGGCGGCTCTGCGACGAGTACGGGCTCACCGGCACCGCGCCGAAGCCCGTCGACGGTCCGGACGGCCCCGCGCTGCGCGCCGCCGCCCGCGCCGAGCACGTCGGGAACGCCAACCTCGTCGACTTCGCCCGCGACGGCGCGCACCGGGACTACGCCAGCGGCCCGCAGAGCTGGGCGGCCACCAGCGTGGCGACCCGGAGCCGCGCCGTCCGAGCCGGCGGCGTCCCGGTCCTGACCGACGCCGGCTGGCTGGACGCGGGCACGCCCAACGGCGTGCTGTCCCAGTTCACCGGCCTGTCGAACACCCAGGACAGCTGGATCGGGCCCTGGAACCACGGTCAGGGGTACCTCGCCGACCCGTTCCTGCCCAGCCGCCCGCTCACCGGAGCCGAACGCCGGGAGATCGGCGAGCGCACCGTCGCGTTCTTCGACCGCTACGTCAGGCGCGGCGAACGCCCCGACGGCGAGCGGCTGGTGCACTACTACACCCTCAACGAAGGCATCTGGCGCACCACCGACAGCTGGCCGGTCCCCGGCACCTCGAACCGGCGGCTCTACCTCGCCGACGGCAACACCCTCGCCCCCAAGCCGCAGCCACCGACCCCCGGCCTGCCCGACACCGACCCGCTGACCCTCGCCCCCACCGCCGGCACCGGCCCGCTCGACCGCTGGAACACCAACCTCAGCGGCGACCCGGTCAGTTACCCCGACCGGGCCGCCGTCGACCGCGACCTGCTCAGCTACACCAGCCCGCCCGTCCCGCAGGACACCAGGGTGACCGGCCTCGGCCGGGTGACCCTCGACGTGACGGGCGTCAGCGGCGCCAGCGACGGCGCGTTGCACGTCTACCTGGAGGACGTCGCCCCGGACGGCCGCGTCACCTACATCACCGAGGGCCAACTCGCCCTCGCCGACCGGGCCGTGGCCTCCCGCTGGAACAACCCCGACTGGCGCCGGCTGCGCACCCCGCGCACCTTCGCGGCCGCCGACTCCACCCCGTTCCCGCAGGGCACGCCCCAGCGCGTCACCCTCGACCTCCAGCCGACCTCGGTCCTCTTCAGGGCCGGTGACCGGATCCGGCTCACCGTCGCCGCCGCCAACCCCGACTCCTTCGAACTGCGGCCCGCCGACGGCAAGGCCGCCTACACCATCGGCCACGGCACCGTCCGGCCCTCCTACCTCGACCTGCCGGTGGTCGGCTGAGGAACCGCGCCCCGGTCCGGATCGAGGTCGGCCTGCCCGGCGCGTTCGAGGTGCGGGACGACGGCCGAGTCGGATCGGTCCCTGCGCGCGGGAAGCCCCGGGTGTCGACCCGGGGCTTTCTCGCGCTCCGGGGTCATTCGGCGGGGGTGCCGTGGTGGAGGAGGGGGAGGTGGGCGCCTCGGGCGAGGGCGTGGAGGGCGTGGGTGGTGCGGCGGTGGTGGTCGGGGTGCATGGTGTCGGCGAGGTGGGTGTGGTGGATCCAGTGGACGGCGGTGACGGTGGGCGGGGGTCGGTGGCGGGTGGTGGTGGATTCCTGGGCGAGCGTGAGGCGGCCGCCCCAGTGGACGAGGTGGAGGGTTTCGGGGTGGGGGTGGGTGTCGGTGTGGTCGGTGGCAAGGATGCGCAGGAGGGGGAGGACGAGGCCGGTCTGGGTCTCGGTGTGGCGGCGGGCGGCGTGGTGGGGGAGTTCGTCGGTCTCGGCGGGGCCGCCGGGGAGGGTGAGGCCGGGGGTGCGGGTGGTCGCGATCAGGAGGACGGCGCCGTCGCGGTTGAGGATCAGGGCGTGGTGGTGGTGCTGCACGGTGGGGCTCCTGGGGCTGTCAGTCGTCCGGCTTGTCGGGGGTGAGCCAGTGGAGGCAGGCGGGGAGTCCGGCGCTGATGCCGGTGGCGAGGATCAGTCCGAGGATGAGGAGTCGGGGCGCGAGGGGTCCGTGGCGGATGGGCCAGCAGACGGCGGTGGCGGCGAGGGCGCTGAGGGCGGGGACGCCCAGGGCCGCGAGGACGAGCTTGGCGGAGCGGTTCACGCCGGGTCGGTAGTGCGGGGCCGGCTGGGGTGCTGGACGGTGAGGAAGCGGGGGCTGGGGAGGGCCTGGACGTGGGCGGGCTTGGTGGTCCACTCGCAGCCCCCGGCCTCGTGGCGCAGGTAGACGAGCCCCGCGAGGGTGTCCATGTACACGGCTTCGAGGGGCTTGCCGGAGGTGTCGCGGTGCGCGAGGTCACGGACGACCTCGCCGACGGCAGGGGTGTAGACGGGCATGGGGGCTCCAGTGGTTGCGCTGTGCATTGGGATCACTACGACCCGTGTCCATGGTGGAGCCGGAGGCGCTACGCTCGGAAGGTCTTCAGTTCTCTAGTTCACACTGCTTTAAGTGGGGCGATCTTGAAGCGCATCACACTTGACCCGACGTCATCTCCACTCGCCGCCTTTGCGGTTCAACTTCGCAGGCTGCGCGAGGCACGAGGACTGACGCAGGTCGGACTCGGCACGCTAGTTCGATACTCCAGCGTCTACATCTCGAACGTGGAGACGGCAAAGCAGGCTCCGAGCTTAAAGTTCGTCCAGCGGGCCGACGAGGCGCTGACAGCAGGCGGCGCACTGGAGCTGCTGTGGTGGAGTTGGAAGAACGGAGCACTCATCCCGGGCTTCCCGGAGTACGCCACCAAGGAGCGCGAGGCGATCTGCATACGGCTCTTCGAGACGAGCATGGTGCCGGGCGTCCTGCAACACCCGGACTACTCCTCTGCCTACGAGGCTGCCATCGTGCGCCGAGGTGAGGCCACTCGCACTCAAGCGGATGAACGACTTCAACTCCTCACAGCTCGACAGAAGTTGCTGGAGCGAACGCTGACCATCCATGTCGTCCTGGATCAGGCTGTCCTCCACCGACCGATCGGCGGCGCAGGTGTCATGGTGCAGCAGATGACTCACCTGGAGAGATTGTCCACCCAGTCGAACGTTGTCCTCCAAGTAGCGCCGTTCAGCCTGGGCGAGGAACGCCCCTTCTCCCACTCGGTAACACTGCTCACCATGCCCAATCGGGCGATGGTCGGATACACCGAGACGCTTCAACGCGGCTACCTGGAGCAAGATGCCGAGATCGTCGCAGGCTGGGCGAGAAAGTACGATCGGCTCCAGGTGGACGCACTTCCCCGGGCGGACAGCCTGACCATGATTCATGAGGCACGGAAGGAACTTGAACGCCATGCACGTTGATCTATCGGGCGCCAGGTGGCGCAAGAGTTCACACAGCAACGGCGGAGGCGGATGCATCGAGGTTGCCGATGGCTACACCGGCGTCATGCCTGTTCGCGACTCCAAAGACCCGCAAGGCCCCTCCCTCCTCTTCCCTGTCGACGCTTGGCGCGCCTTCGTCACTGCCGTCCAGGGCGGCGAGTTCGGCACCGTCTGAACACTGGAACCACCGATGAGCCCCGACCGCCGGACCGGTCGGGGCTCATCCCGCTCTCCACCCGTGCGCGTACTCGATGTTCAGAACGCCGGGCCCCTTCACCGGACCCTTCGCCGTCAGATCCCCCGCGTGATGCAGCATCACGCTGTCGTACGGCGACCACGGAGTCCCCGCCAGCGCGCGAGCCGGACCCTCCCGCACCAGCGAGTGCACCTGCGCCCCCGTCCACCGGAACGCCTCCGCACTCCCGGTCAGGAACAACGTCTCGGCCGCGAACCCGAACCTCAACTCGTCCCGCCGCCAGTCCTCCGGCTCCTTCTCCCCCGCGAAGTCCGTCTCCGGAATCTCCATCACCTGCGACCGGCCCGCCCCCAACCCCGCCCGCACCGCCTTCCACCGCGACACCGGAAACCCCAAGCCGCCCTGCACCAGCAGCAGGTCCACCACCGGCGCACGGAACCACCCCGGCAGCCCGCCCGGCCCCTCCCGCTCCGCCCGCAGCGGCACGTACACCAGCGACCGCCGCGAGCGCGCCGCCAACCCCCACGCCACCGAAAGACTCCGCGCGCCCTCCAGGTCCACGAACATGTCCAGCGACCTTTCGTTCCGGAACAGCACAGCCCGCCCCGACCTCGGGACGGCCTTCACCACCCGGTACTCCTCGCCACCGTGTCGCACCCGGTGGACCGTCGTCCTCAACTCCACTCGGCAGTCCTACCCCGCCCGGAGGCCCTCTGTCCCCTGGGTTTTCCTTCACCTACCGTGGATCTCAGACCTACAGAAGGGAACTCCTGGACCATGTCGTGGCGGAAGAGCAGCTACAGCGGCCAAGGCGGCGAGTGTGTCGAGATCGCCGACCACCACCCCGGCCTCGTCCCGGTCCGACACTCCAAGGACCCCGCCGGCCCCGCCCTCCTCTTCCCGCCGGACGCCTGGCGCGCCTTCGTCATCGCCGTCAAGCACGACGAGTTCGACATCCTCTGACCCCTCGCCGCGTCCGGCTGACCCGCACCCGCCGGTCCTGCTTCGATAGGCGGATGCCCGCCGCAGCCACGCCGCCGCCCCCGCCCCCACCGCTCGCCGAAGTCCTCGGCGTGCGCCGGATCCGGCTCGCCGAGGTCGCCGTTCCTCGCCTCACCGCCGAGGAACGGCACGCCCGGGACCAGGTCTGGGCGACCATGGTCCTCGCCAATCCCACCCTCTTCGACGGCCCCGCCGTCGCCTGCGCCGACACCTCGTGGCCAAGACCCGGCGAACTCCACATCTCCTGGTCCCGCATCACCTACCGCCACTACGCCCTGCGCCGCGTCCCCTCCACCACCGCCCCCACCGCGTCCCTCGCCGTCAGCATCGTCCAGACCACCGACGACGGCCGCCTGCTCGTCGGCCGGATGTCGCCCACCACGGCCGCCCCCGGGCGCTGGCAGTTCCCCGGCGGCTCCGTCGAACCCCCACCGGACGGTGAGCGCCTCGACCTCGCCGCGCTCCGCCGCAACGCCGTCCGCGAACTGACCGAGGAGACCGGAGTCACCACCGCCCCGGCCGAGTTGGAACTCTGGGCCGTCGCCCGCGGCCAGTACGGCAGCGTGTGCGTGCTCTTCCTTGCCCCGCCCCTCCCCGAGGCCGCGCTGCGCGAACGCTTCACCGCGCTCGCGCCCCCGGAACGGGAACTGGTCGAGCTGGCCTTCGTCCGCTCCCCCGCCGACCTCCCGGGCCTCCCCGGCCCGCACGCCGACTACCTGACCCCGGTCCTCCGCCTCCTCACCCGCCGGCGGGCGGGCGGCCACCGCTTGACCTGAACCTCGGTTGATGTACGAGGGTTTCGCCATCGAACGGCGAGACGAGGAGAGTCCGATGACACAGCCCACGATCCTGGTGACCGGCGCGACCGGACGGGTCGGCGGTTCGGTGGTGGCCCAACTGCACGCGGCGGGCGTACCCGTGCGGGCACTGGTGAGGGGGGAGGCGAACTTCCCGGAGGGCGTGCGGGCGGTGCGCGGCGATCTCGGTGATCCCACGTCACTGCGCGCGGCTCTGGAGGGTGTCGACGCGGTGTTCCTGGTGTGGCCCTTCCTGCGCGCCGAGGGCGCCGCTGAGGTGATCGACGTGATCGGGAAGCACACCCGGCGAGTGGTCTACTTGTCGTCCGCCGGGGTCGGGGACGGGGAGGACGCGCCAGGTGACCCGATCACCGCGTTCCACACCGAACTGGAGCGGCTGATCGGGACGTCGGGCCTCGAATGGACGGCGCTGCGGCCCACCGGCTTCGCGAGCAACACGCTGGGCTGGGCGGACGAGCTCCGCGCGACCGGCGCGGTCCGGGCGCCGTTGGCGAAGCTGGCCCGCCCGTTGATCCACGAGGCCGACATCGCCGCCGTCGCCGTTCGGGCACTGACGACGGACACCCTGCTCGGCGCCCGCCCCCTGCTCACCGGCCCCGAACCGGTCACCCAGGAACAGCAGGTGGCGCTGATCGGCGAGGCGGTCGGACGGCCGCTGCGGTTCGAGGAGATCACACCGGCCGAGGCCGCCGAGCAGATGAGGGCCGCAGGCTGGCCGACGGAACTGGTGGCGGCCGTGCTCCCGGCCCAGGCGGCCATGCTCGACCGCCCGGAGCCCGTCAACGACGCGGTGGAGCGGATCACGGGAATCCCGGCGCGGTCCTTCCGGGAGTGGGCGGTGGACCACGCGGCGGACTTCCGCTGAGCTGGATGCCGTTCAGACGGCGTCGAAGCGTTCGCGCGCCGACTCGATTGCGGCGAGGTGCCGGTGCGTCCAGTCGCACATGGCGTCCACCGTGGCGCGCAGGGCCCGGCCGGGCTCGGTGAGGGTGTACTCGACGCGCGGCGGCACCGTCGGGTGCACCGTGCGCTCGACCAGGCCGTTGCGCTCCAGCAGGCGCAGGTTCTGCGTCAGCATCTTGTGGCTGATGCCCTCGACCTCCCTGCGCAGCTCGGTGAAGCGCAGGGTGCCGTCCCCGACCGCCTCGACGATCAGCAGCGCCCACTTGTTGGCGATGTCCGAGAAGATCTCCCGCGCGAGGGAGTCCGCCCGCATCGCGTCGGCCCGGTCCTGCGCCGAGCCGTTGACCTGCTTGCTCACCTTGAGGTTCCCCAGTCACCGAAAAGTGCGTTCTTCCACGTCAACGGCCACTCTCCTACGGTGATCGAGTCACCGCAAGAGAGCACGAGGAGAGAACGCGCCATGACCGTCACCCTGCTGAACCCCGAGGGACTGCCCGCGATCGACGTCTACCACCAGGTGGCCGTGGCCTCCGGCACGAGGACGGTGTACGTCGCCGGGCAGGTCTCCTGGGACGCCGACGGCACGAACGTCGGCGTCGGCGACCTCGCCGCCCAGGTCGAGCAGTCCTACCTCAACGTCGCCACCGCCCTGGCCGGCACCGGGGCCACCTTCGCGGACGTCGTGAAGCTGAACGTCCACGTCGTCGACTGGACGCCCGAGAAGATGCCGCTGCTCCTCGACGGCATCGCGCGGGCGACGGCGAAGCTCGGGACCGCCGCCGCCCCACCGGCCACCCTGCTCGGCGTGGCGGCCCTGGACGTGCCCGAGCACCTGGTGGAGGTCGAGGCCGTCGCCGTCCTCGACTGAGCCGGGACCACCGCTCCCCGCGCAGGAAGTCGGACGCGCCGACTTCCCGCGCGCACTACCCTGCGGGAATGGATCATCAGCAGGGCCCCTGGGCGGCGCTCCTCGAAGCGCCCGCGCTGTCGGCGCAGCTCGGGAAGGCATGGCTGCGCGGACTCGGCCGCAACCCGGCCGCGCCGGAGGACGTCCTCGTCCGGCTCCTGGACGCCGGTCGGCCGGAATTCCTCCTCCGCGCCGACCTGCCGCCCGCCGTCCTGGACGCGGCGGTGGACCACCCCGACCGCCAGGTGTGGGGCCGGGCGGCCGACAGCGGACGGCTCTCGGCAGCCCAGTGGGACCGCCTGCTCACCGCTCGGGCCGGCGGGCCGGAGCACGCCCTGCTGACGGAACTCGCGGCAGACGCGGCCGCGCTCCGCGAACGCCAACCCCGGCAGTGGCGGGGCATCGCACCCGCGCCGGACGCCGACGCCCGGCCGCCCGCGACCCCGGAGGAGATCGCCGAACTGGCCGCCGCCGTACCGGACATCGATCCCCGCGACCGTACCTACGGCCTGTGGTGGGTCGCCGCCCTGTTCGACGACCCCGACGCCATGCGGCAGTTGGCCTCCTCATCGCGCCTCTGGATCCGCCGCAGCGTCGCCCGGGCGCCCTGCCTCCCCGCCGACGTCGTCGAACTCCTCGCCCGTGACGAGGACTTCGCCGTCCGACTGTTCCTCACTGAGTCCTGCGGCGACGCCCCGCCCTGGCTGCTGCTCGACCTCTGGGCGGACGGCTGGAACGGCACCTTCTCCTTCCCTGGCCGCCCGCGCAACCACCCCAACTTCCCGCGCGCCGACCTGCTGCGCTTCGCCGAAGACCCCCACCCTCGCCTGCGCATGCTCGCCCTGGACGACCCGGCAGCCCCCGCCGCCCTCGCCGAACGCCTCGCCCACGACCCCGACCCCGAGGTCCGCACCCGAGCCGCCCAGGACCCCCGCCTCTCCCCCACCACCCTCGGCGCCCTCACCACCGACCCGTCCGCCACCGTCCGCCGCGCCGCCCACCGCAACCCGGTTCTGCCGACGACCCTGCTGGCCGCGCTGCTCCAGGACCCGGCGACGGCCGAGGACGCCGCCACCAACCCGGCGATCCCGGCGGCCGTCATGCACCGGCTCATCACGGCGGGCACGGCCCGGTCGGAGTAGGAAGTCGGCGGCTCCGACTTCCCACTCCCGGTCACTCGAACTCGGGACACCCCGTGTCGATGTCGACCTCCGCACCTGCCGAGGTCCACGCCGTCATCCAGCCCGACCCTGCGCTGACCGAGACGTAGTCGTCCTTGCGCCCGAGGCCGTACCCCTCCTCCGGCCGCACCCGGAAGCGGACCGTCAGACTCTCACCGGGCGGCAGCTCGTAGAGGCTGCCCATGGGCTCGAAGACCACCCACAACGGCTCCTCCGTCGGCGCCTCCAGGACGACGGACTCCTCCACGAACCGCGCCTCCCGCGCGGCGGCCCTGCCCTCGCGCCATCTCTTCACCCGACCGATCACAGGACCCATCATCCCCGCCGACCATCGGCCGGCAGCAGTTCGTCCCGCACCCGGTGGGGGCGCACGGCGATCCAGAAGGATCTTCGCGTACGTGGAAGTGCCGTCCGCCGCCCTCCGGCCGACTTGAAAAACATCTTCCCAATCCCTTTGCTGTGGAAGCCTTCTGGGCTGCATCCCGCACGGGCGGTACGCTGCCGTGAACCGGCTGGACTGCCGCCGACGCGGGGCGCACACATGTCGTACCTCATTCTCCTGGGCCTCGCCGTCGGCCTGCCCGTCCTGGTCCTGGTGGCGCTTGCCGACCGGCGGAAACGGTCGTTCAACGACTCCTATGCCGGGGAAGTCATCGATCGGTGGGCCAGTACGGGGATCGGTACCCACGGCCCGATCACCAGTCACAGGATGCGAATCCGCACCGACGACGGATGCGAGCTCACCGTCCACGTGGACGGAGTGACGTACGGCAGGCTCAGCATCGGCGACCGGGTCATGCGGACACCCGCCACCCGCCGGCCCGTACGACTGAAGCGGGCGCCTTGACCGCCCGGGCCCGGCCGGACCGACTTCCCGTTGTCCGTGCGAACTCCACCCACGACAGCCGCCTCGGAGCGAGTGATAGCGTCGTCCCCTTCTCCGGCAGGCCGGATGAGGTCCCCCGGCAGGTGCCCCGCATGACCACACCCTCCGAGCAGCTCGACGCCGCTCTCGACGCGCTCGACGCCGCCTTCGCACCGCCCCCCGAGGCTCCGTTCGCTGTCGGCGGCTGCACCTACTGCTACACCGACAGCGACCTCGAAGCCCTCGCGGGGCCCACGCACCTGGTGCCGGACGGCCTGGTGTGGTCCGTCTCCGTCGAAGCCACCGACCACTGGGCCGACTTCGCTGCCCTGTACCACCGGATGACACCCCGGATCGTCCGCCTCCTGACCACGGGCCAGCTGCACAGCGGCTACGGAATGATCGCCTCCCGGCTGCTCGCGGCGGGCTGGCGGAACTGGGCGGCAGCCGAGCAGCAGGCACTGGAACACGTCTGGGACGCCTGGTGGCGCTCGACCCTGCACGAGTACCTCGGCAACGAACGCGCGACCGATGTCCTGGAGACCGTCGCCGTCAGCACCGGAAGCCTCTCCCCCTGGCTCGCCGTCTGGGGCGGGACCCGCACCGAAGCGGCCGACCACCACTTCGACGACGCGCTCGACCACTGGCTCGCGCCCCCGGGACTCGCCGACCTCCGGCTCGGCTTCCGCGACGAACTGCACGCCGGACCAGAGCTTCTGGACTGGCTGCTCTCCCTGGAGGAGGGCCGGATCGGCGCCGCCCAGCTCTTCGAGATCGAACGCCTCGCATACAGCTGACGGCCACCCGGCGCACCACCGCCGACCCGGCGGTCCCGGTGGCCCCTGTGTCCGTGGCGCACCGCACGGTCACGGCACGAGTGACCTCCGTGGAGCAGGAAGTCGGACTCACCGACTTCCTGCTCCACCTCGAAGCGGTCCTCTCCTCCGGGCGCGCTCCCGAGGCGAAGACAGATCAGCACGGCCGGGTGACCATCGGGGTGCTCGCCATATCGCCATCGCCGTCGTCGTCATGGCCGCCCAACACCCCTCCCTTCGCCCGCCTACCCGCCGCGAGCACTTTGCAGAGCACTTTGCAAAGTCATCGGTGACTTTGCAAAGTGAGTCAGGGGCGGGGGTCGGGGACTTTGCAAAGTGGGTTCCGGAGGAAGGTTGATGGCTTTGCAAAGGTGCCGACGCCTTTGCAAAGTGCCGCTGGAACGAGGTCGGCCGGGGTGTGGGGGCTCACGGCGCAGGAGGCCGTTACCGGAGCGGGGGCGCCGGCGGCAGCAGCGGCGACGGCACCGGGAGCTGGGGCTGCGCGGCTCAGGCGCGGGCGCGGGCGCGGGCAGCCGCTGGGCCTCGGCAGCTTCAGGTGCTCCCGCCGTGGCCGCGCGGCGCGGCCACGGCGGGTGACCACAGCGGACGGCAGCGGCAGCGGCACGGTGGGGGTCGAACCGGGCGGCCGGGCTGCTCCGGCTCCTCACCTCGGTCGGAGCGTACGGCCGATAGTCGCCCAGGACGGTACTGGGTCCGGGTGGCTCCGGGCGCGCCAGGGCACAGCTTCCGGGCCGGGGCCACCCCTTTCTTCCGTGCCACCGGGGGAACACCCATCGGCGAGGGCGAAAATGGCGGGCCCGGTGCGGGGCGGCAGGAGCAGAATGCGCGGTATGGCGGACATGCAGGCGTTCCGGGACGCGGTCGGCGAGTGGGCGGGGGGCGGTTCCGGGCGGGAGGCCGGGGAACTGGCCGAGCGGGTGGGGGTGCGGACGGCGGTCCTGGTGGAGGGGCCGAGCGATCTCGCGGCCGTGGAGACGCTGGCCGCAGGCCGCGACCGGGACCTGGCCGGGGACGGCGTGTGCGTCGTTTCGATGGGCGGGGCGATGAACGTCGCCCGCTACGCCGACCTGCTCGGGCCGCCCGGGCTGGGGCTCCGGCTCACCGGGTTGTGCGACGCGAACGAACAGGGCTACTACGAGCGCGGGCTCGACCGGGCGGGCGCGCCGCGTGAGGGGTTCTTCGTGTGTGTGGCGGACCTGGAGGAGGAGTTGATCCGCGCTCTGGGCGTGGCCCGGGTCGTGGAGATCGTCCGGGCCGAGGGCGACCTCCCGGCCTGGCAGATCTTCGGCCGCCAGCCCGCCCACCAGGGCCGTCCGGCCGAGGGGCAGTTGCGGCGCTTCCTCGGCACCAAGAAGGGCCGCAAGATCCGTTACGGGCACCTGTTGGTGCGGGCGTTGGAGCCCGGACAGGAGCCGGCTCCGTTGCGCGACCTGCTCGCCGCCGTGTGAGGCAGGGCGGGGCCGGAGCAGGAAGTCGGGGCGGCCGACTTCCTGTCCCGTCAGAAGTCGACGGCGTCCAGGTGGTACGTGGTGTCGACCGAGAACTCGCCGGCCCTCGCCTTGATGGAGAGCACGTACTGGCCGGGGGCCAGCGGGTCCAGGGCGCACCACTTGCCCCAGGCGACGCGCGGAATGCCCATCGCCAGGAAGCGCCTGGACGCGAACTCCTGCACCCGCAGCGGGACTCCGTTCAACGTCGCCTCGGCCCTGGCGGTCTCGACCCGCCACGGCGCGGAGGACAGACCGAAGGCGAAGCGCTGGGTGTTGAAGACCGGGAAGAAGACCGGCCTCCCGGCGGCGATGGGGCAGCGGCGCACCACCCGGCCGCCGTAGGTGCCGGCCAGGAACCAGACGTCGTCGGGCTGCCGCCAGCCGGCGAACTCGCCGGTGGTGTCACCGACCGGGCTGCGCTCCGCCGGGGCCGACAGAGCCCACTTCCACCAGCGCGCCGCGAGCTCCGCGCCCCGGCGGGGGTCCACGGTGTCGGCACCGGTCTCGGGGGAGACGGCCTCGCCCACGGTCTGCTCCTTCGGCTCCACGCGCGCACCGCAGATCGGTTCGCCCCGCGACTTTATCCCGTGTCCGCCGGGCCCTCCCGTCCGGGAGGGCCGGGGCGGGCGGCTGGGATCCGCTCAGGCGTCCAGGCGTCGGACCGTGATCTCGAACTGGTCCACGGCGCCGTCCCAGCGGACGACGACGGTGCCGCCGTCCGTCTCGTCGTAACCGTCCTCGTCCTCGTCGTCCTCGTACTCGTACTCCTCTGCGTCGTCGTCATCGTCATCGCCCTCGGCGTCGTGGGCGAACAACACCAGGGCCAGGTCGTGGGACTCCTGGTCGCAGAAAGCGGCCAGGTAGTCCCGCAGGGCGGGGTCGGCCACACCGGCCACCTGCTCGTGGGCCTCATCCTCCACCTCGTCGCGGGAGTCGCCGAGGCCGGCCGGCAGCAGGTCCGGCGAGGTGGCGGCGGTCAGGCCGGTGGCGGCGCAGAGGGCGTCGAGCAGGGTGTCGGCGGAGGCGATCCGGCCCTGCCAGAGCGTCCACAACTCCCGGGGCAGGTCGGCCGAGGCGAGGTCGACGCCGTGGCGCCCGGCTATCCGGCCGAGGTCGGCGCCGAGCAGGGCACCGCGCCACTGGCCGCTCTCGGACGCCGCGACGGCGTCGGCAAGGTCGGCGCCGAACGCGGCCAGGGCGTCCGGCAGTTCGCGCGGGTCGACCCAGAACAGCGAGCGGCTCGCGTCGAACACCAACTCGGTCTCGGCGGTGTCACCGGGCGGGGTGAGCAGCAGGTCGCCGGTGCCGACCGTCTCCTCCCCCGCGAGCGCGGCCGGGCCGACCCACACCGGGTCGTGGTCGAGTTCGGCCTCGTCGAGGAAATTGCCGCCGTAGTAGGCGCCGTAGCGGGCGTCCCGGTCCCCGTACTCGTCCAACGGCCGGCCGAGGATCTCTCCGAAGGCCCCGGCCAGGGTGGCCGCCCACTCCGCGGAACGGCCGGGCAGCGGCGTGCTGTTCTCAAGCGTCATGGCGGGAGTACAGCACGGCCAACCGACAACACCGGCAACAGGGTTGGTTCAGCGGCTGTAGTCCTTGAGTTCCTCGGTGTCCAGGGTGACGTCGAGACCGGGCAGCTCGACCCGCTCGCCGTAGTCGTAGCTCCGGATCTCCCGGCAGCGGCCCTTGACCGGCTCGCTGTGGACGGTGACCGTGTCACTCCCCCGGTCGACCAACAGGTAGATCGGGATGCCGCTCTCCGCGTACGCGCGGGTTCTTGACCCGGTCCCGCTCGTCGGCGCGCCGGTCGAACTAGGTGACCTCCGCGACCAGCAGGACACCCCGGGAATCGGCCCACTCCCCCTGGCCGGCGAAATACTCGGCGGGCGCGAGGGCGCCGTCCGGGCGGGCGTCGCCGTTCTCGTAGGACGGGATACGCAGTCCCTGCTCGGCGAAGAGCCAGAGGTCCGGGCGGTGCCGCAGGCAGATCCGCTGCAGCCACGCGACGATCTGGCCGTGGTCGCCGTCGGGCGCGGGCTTGACGCCGATTTCACCGTCGATGAATTCGAGTGCGATGTCCTGGAGCGCGGCGGCCTCGGCGATCGCTTCTAAGGCTCCGAGCCTCATCTGCGGACGGTCGTGGGTGATCACGTCGGTCTCCCCCTGGACGCTCCTCCGGGACGCAGCTGAAACCGTACCGCCCGGCTCCGTCAGCCGGTGGCGCGGACGTAGATGTCGGCGGCGCCCGGGAGGCCGGCCGGGTCGGGGGCGACGTAGATCCGGCGGGCCCGGGTGCGGGTGGGGTCGGGGGCGGGTTCCTCGGTGTCCTCGGGCGTCGGGGAGGGGGTGGCGGTCGAGTCGGCGGCGGGGTCGGCGGCCGGGGCGAGGTGCTCCGCGGGCTCCGGGCCAGGGGCCTCGGCGGCGGGCCCGTCGGTGTCCGCCGGGTCGGCGGCGGGGGCCGGATCCTCGGTGGGCGGTTCGTCGGGCATCGCGGAGGGCGACCCGGCGGACGACTCGGAGGGCGCCCCGGAGGACGGCTCGGAGGGCAGTTCGGACGGCGCCCCGGAGCCCGAGGGCACCGCAGACGGCGACGCCGAAGCAGAAGCCGACGCCGCAGGCATCGGCGCCCCCACCTCCGGGGCCGAGGCGGGCTCGTCTCCGCCCAGGGCCTCGGTGAGGTCGGTGGGCAGCGGCGCGGCCGCGCCGGGGGCGGGGAGGTCGTAGGTGCGCAGGAAGTCCCCGATGCCGACCTCGCGCCCGCCCGCGAGCCGGTAGTGCAGGTAGGCGACGGGCAGGCCGTCCGCCCCGCGGGTGTAGACGGCGCCGACGGGCACGTAGTAGCGGCCGGCGCCCGGGTGCTGGGAGGGGTGGAGCCCGGCCAGCAGTTCGGCGCGGTCGCGGTCGGTCTCGATGGCGCCCCGGCCGACGGTGAGCGCGTTGACGCCCCGGACGGCCAGCGCGGCCAGGACCGACACGAAGACCACCAGGCCGATCGCGACGGTACGGCGCAGTACCGGCCGGCCGTGCAGGGCGGGCCAGGAGTCGCTGGTCGCACGCTCGGGCGGCGATCCGCCGTCGGGCCCTCGTTGCCTCACTGTTCCCGCTCCCCCGGTCCGTCGTTCTGGCGGCCCGGTCGGGGGCACGGCCACTCGTAGTGCTCGACGTGGACCCTACGCTCCGAGTTCCGAATGGGACCAACCACCCCGATCAGCCCGCGCTCAGCCGAGGTAGGCGGGGGCCACGGCGGCCTCCAGCAGCCGCCCGGCGGTGCCGCCGCCGTCGGCGGGGACGGTCCACAGGTCGGCGCCGAAGTCACCGGGCATGGCGTAGAGCAGGGTGTGCGGGTCGGACCAGACGGCCTGGTCGTCGATGCTGCGCTGCTCGGCGGTGGCGGTCTCGGTCATGGTGGCGAGGTCGAGGACGTACAGCCGCCAGGGGGCGTCCGCGGAGGCGCCGGGGACGCGCTTCTTGTAGGCGATCCGGGTGCCGTCGGGGGAGAGCGACGGGCACTCGACGTTCTGGTGCAGGGTGGTGAGGGTGCGGGCGGCGAGGTCGCCGCGGACCAGGTAGGTCTGGCCGCCGGTGGCGGCGGTGGCGTAGAAGGTGTTGTCGTCGGCGAAGGTCACGCCCCAGATGTTGATGTCCGGGGCCCGGTACGGCTTGCCGTCCTTGACCAGGTCGAAGTCCTCCAGGTTCTCGCGGAGGTTCCAGTCGCGGACGTCGACGATCGAGGTGCGGGTGGAGAAGTCGGTGCCCGCGTAGGAGTCGCCGCTGACGAAGACCGTCCAGGCGGCGAGGTGGCCGGAGGGGGAGACCCGGGAGCGGGTGGGGATGCCGGCGGCGGGGAAGGAGCGCAGTTCGCGCAGGTGGTCGTCGAGCACGACGGCCCGGTAGGTGTCCTGGAGCGGGCCGCGGTCGGCGCGCAGGCAGATGCCGGTGCCGGCGGCGGCGTAGAAGCGCAGGCACTGGACGCCGGAGGAGGTGCGCGGGCCGTCGGGGTGGTCGGCGGGGACGGTGACGACCTCGTCGCGGTGCGGGCCCCAGGCCATGTTGCGGAAGACGAGCTGCCGGGCGGCCGGGTCCCCGAGGGTGACCTCGCCCCGGGTGACGACGGGGCCGCCGGCCTGGGCGCGGTCGCGTTCGGCGGAGCGGTCGGAGGCCCACAGGACGGCGCCGGTGCCGACCCCGCCGAGCAGGACGACGGCGACCAGCAGGATCAGCACCCGGGTGCGGTTGGACAGGGTGGCGGCGGTGGTCACGAGGGCACCTCGGAGTCGTCGTTCTCGGGAGCAGCGGCGGCGGTGGTGGCGGCGGTAGCGGCGGCGGGTTCGCGCAGCACGAACGCCGCCCCGGCGACGCAGCCGGCCAGCGCCAGCGCCGACCAGGTCAGCGCGGTGGTGCCGCCGACCGCGCTCCACAGCGCGCCGAACACCAGCGAGCAGGCGAACCGGGCCAGCGCCTGCCCGGTGCCGACCAGGGCGAGTCCGGCGCCGCGCTGTGCGGCGGGGACGGTGTCGGCCGCGGCGGCGGCGAGCACGCCGTCCGTGGCGGCGTAGAAGGTGCCGTGCAGCAGCAGGACGCAGAGCACGGTGGCGGGGCCGTCCAGCGGCGACAGCAGGAGGCCGTAGGCGAGCAGCAGGACGGCGTGCCCGGCGAGGAACAGCCGGCGGCGGCCGATCCGGTCGGCGAGGGCGCCGAGCGGGACGGCGAGCAGCAGGAACGCGCCGGCGGTGCCGAGCGGCAGGAGGGGGAAGTACTCGACGGAGAGGCCGAGCCGGCGCTGCACCAGCAGGTAGAGGAAGGAATCGCTGACGGTGGTGAGGCCGAGCAGGACGGCGCACACGGTGAGCCGGCGCAGGCCGGGGAGGCGCAGCAGTGCGATGCCGTCCCGCAGCCGGGGGCGGGTGTCGGACGGTTCGGCGCCGTCGAGCCGGTTGGGCACGAAGAGCAGCAGGACGAGGACGCCGAGCACGGCGACGCAGGCGCTGACCGCGAACACCGCGTGGTAGCCCTGCTGTTGGCCGCCGTCGGCGAGCAGTGGGCCGCCGGCGAGCCGCAGGACGAGGAAGGCGGTGAGCGGGCCGAGCAGCGCGCCCGCGGTGTCCATCGCCCGGTGCACGCCGAACGCCCGGCCGCGGTGGGCGGGTTCGGTGGCGAGCGAGATCATGGCGTCGCGCGGGGCGGTGCGCAGGCCCTTGCCGGTGCGGTCGGCGGCGATCACGGCGCCGATCAGCGGCACGGTGTGGGCGAGCAGCAGCAGTGGCTTGCAGAGTGCGGACAGGCCGTAGCCGACGGCGGCGACGGTCTTGTGCCGGGAGGCGCCGTCGCGTCCCCGGCGGTCGGCGAGGTGGCCGCCGAGCAGGCGGACGACGGCGCTGAAGCCGTTCTGGATGCCGTCGAGGAGGCCGAAGCCGAGCGGGGACAGGCCGAGGCCGGTGAGCAGGTAGAGCGGCAGGACGGCGCTGACCATCTCGGACGAGATGTCGGTGACCAGGCTGACCACGCCCAGGGCCACCACGGTGCCGGGGACGGCCGCCCGGGCGGCGGTGCGGCGGCCGGCGGCGGTGCCGTCGCCGGTGCCGATGCCCTCGCCGGTGCCATCGGCGGCCTCCCGCCGCCCCGGCCGGGTCTCGGCCGGGGCGACGGGGGCCTTGGAGCTGCGGGAGTCCGCGACGTACACGGGCGTCAGTTCCAGATGCCGGTGATGGTGGCGGCGGTGGCGGCGTTGCCCGCGTGGCTGGTCAGGCCGGCGAGGTCCTCCAGGGTGCGCAGCACGTTGTAGTGGTTGTACGTGGTGGCGGTGGTGGAGCCCGGGGTGACGTGGGCGCCGTAGAAGACGGTGGGGATGCGGTTGCCGGAGAGGCGGTTGTCCTCGTCGAAGGTGACGACGAGGATGCTGTTGTTGGCCTTGGCCCAGCTGGCGTAGGCGCCGAGCTTGTTCTTGATCCAGGTGTCGCCGGTGCCGACCGAGCAGTCGTGCATGTCGTTGCACAGGTCCGGGACGACGAAGGAGACCTTGGGCAGCGTCGCGTAGTTCGTCGGGAACTGCGTCATGGTGTAGGCGGTGTTGGTCGGCACGTTGGAGAAGCCGAACCACGGGTTGTGCTTCTGCGCGTACTTGCCGCTGGAGCAGACGGTCGAGCCCTGGCTCGGCAGGCCCTCGTTGTAGCTGCCCCAGGTCTTGCCGGCGGCGATCAGCTCGGAGGCGAGGTTCGGCTTGTTGATGGAGCCGACGGAGACGCAGCCGTCGTCGGTGCGGCCCTGGTTGGAGCCGGAGAACAGCTGGTAGTAGTTGGGCTCGCTGGGGTGGGTGAGCCCGAAGGACTGGGTGAGGGTGGCGCCGCCGGCCTTGAGGGTGTTGTTGATGTACGGCGCGCTGGAGCTGCCGATGACCTGGGTGTAGGCGTGGTTCTCCAGGACGACGACGACCACGTGGTCGGGGGTCGGCAGGGCGGCGGCCTGCGCGGTGGTGCCGGTGGCGGCCCAGAGGCCGAGCGAGCCGGCGACGAGGCCGAGCCCGGCGGCCGAGGCGGTCAGCGTGCGGCGGCGGGGGCGGCTCGGGGCGGCACCCCCGGCGCTCGGGGTAGTGGCGCTCATGTCAACAGTGTCCGGAGTTTCGGGCATGGTGTCCTCCGTGCGTCGGGAACGGCGGCGGGCAGGGCAGGCTTTCCCGGCCGCCGGGTACTGCCGGGTGGGAGAGGACCGCCGATCGGGGCAGTGGCGGTTTCGGAGCGCCGCAAACAGTAGGAGTGGTGGGGTGGCGCGGGCCTCGGCGGAGAGGTGAAGAACTGGCGAACAGGGATCGGTGGCCGAGCTTCGCCGTCGGCCGGAGCCGGGGGAACGTCACATTCGGCCCGATTGACCCGTCCGTCGCGGGCGTGGTGGGATTTCCGGCAGTCCCGGACGCCCGGTATCGCCCTGACCTGCGGCATTCCGCCCGGGCGGGGAGCGGCGGATTTCGGCCGCCCCCGGTGGCCGCCGGGCCGCGCCGGCCGGCGTCCGGCCTTCGGGCGGGTGTCGGGCGGGTGACGTGGAGGAGCGGGACGTGAGCGGGCGGTGAGTGCGGCGTGAGGGATCCGGACCGGAACGGGCCCGGCCGGCCCGACGGCCGGGGCGGCCGGGCACCGCGAGGGGTCGGGGGCACTCCGGGGGCGCGGGCTCCGCGGGGCGCGCGGGGCATCCGCGACGCGCGCGGGTCCACGGACGGAGGACCGTTCGACGGAGGACCGTTCGAGGGCGGGCCCCTCGGCGGAGAGCCGTTCGCCGAGAGGCCCGCCACCGGAACGTCCGCCGCCGAAGAACTCACCACCGAAGAACTCACCACCGAAGAGCTCACCGCCGGAGGGCTCGCCACCGAAGGGCTCGTCGTCGGCGTGGGCCTGCGCGCGACCGCCACCGGGCCGGAGCTACTGGCGCTGGTCCGGCGGACGCTCGCCGGAGCGGGACTGCCCGCCGACGCCGTCCGCGCGCTCGCGACCCTCACCGGCAAGGGCGGCCACCCCGCCGTCCGGGCGGCCGCGACGGCGCTCGGCGTCCCCGTGATCGAGTACCCGGCCGAGGCGCTGGCCGCCGTCCGGGTACCGAACCCGTCCGGCACCGTCGGCGCGGCGGTCGGCACCGTCAGCGTCGCCGAGGCGGCGGCGCTGGCGGCGACGGGCGGCGGCGAACTCCTCGCCCCCAAACGGAAGACCGCGTCGGCGACGGCCGCCGTCGCCGGCACCCCCCCACCCCCGGAACGCAGGAGAGCGCCCGTGACCCCCCACTCCCCCGCCGGACCCGAGGCGCACGAGCCGGACCTGCGCCACCACGGGGACGCCGAGGTCCGCGCCGACGGCGCCGATCTGGTCGACCTCGCCGTCAACGTCCGCACCGGCACGCCCCCGGCCTGGCTGCGCGCCCGCCTCGCCGCCACCCTCGCCGACCTCGCCGCCTACCCCGACGGGGCCGCCGCCCGGGCCGCCGTCGCCGCCCGGCACGGCCGCCCGGTGGACGAGGTGCTGCTCACCGCCGGCGCCGCCGAAGCGTTCGTGCTGCTCGCCCGCACTCTGACGCCACGTCACATCACGGTGGTCCACCCCCAGTTCACCGAGCCCGAAGCCGCACTGCGGGACGCCGGGCACCCGGTGCACCGCGCCCTGCTCTCCCCCGCCGAGGGCTTCCGGCTGACCGCCGGGGCCGTCCCGGAGGAGTCCGACCTGGTCGTGCTCGGCAACCCCACCAATCCCACCTCCGTCCTCCACCCGGCCGCCGTCGTCGCCGCCCTGGCCCGGCCCGGCCGCACCCTGGTGATCGACGAGGCGTTCATGGACACCGTGCCCGGCGAGCGCGAATCTCTCGCCTCCGAACGGGACTTGCCGGGCCGGGTGGTGGTCCTGCGCAGCCTCACCAAGACCTGGGGACTGGCCGGACTGCGGATCGGCTACGTCCTCGGCCCGGCCCCGCTGATCGCCGCCCTCGCCGCCGCCCAGCCGCTCTGGCCGGTCTCCACCCCGGCCCTGGTCGCCGCCGAGGCGTGCTCGGCCCCGGCCGCGCTCGACGAGGCCGAGCGGGCCGCCCAGGAACTCGGACTCCGCCGCGACCATCTGCTGAAGGGTCTGGCCGCCCTCCCCGACGTCCGGGTCCACGGCGAACCGGCGGCCTCGTTCGTGCTGGTGGAACTGCCCGGCGCCGACACCGTGCGCGACCGGCTGCGCGACCGCGGCTTCGCCGTCCGCCGGGGCGACACCTTCCCCGGCCTCGGCCCGGACTGGCTCCGCATCGCCGTCCGGGCCGAGGGAACCACGGACGCGTTCCTCGCCGCCCTCACGGCCGCGCTCGCCGAGGACCGGGGGTAGACCCGGCCCCACGGCCGGGGGCCGCCGGTCAGGGGAAGTCGGTCAGGGGAAGTCGGGACCGACGAGGGCGGCGGACGTCGTGACCGGCCCCGGGTCCGGGTTCGGAACCGGGCCCGGGAGGGTGAGCGTCGGTGTGCCCGAGGGCGTCGTCACGGTCACCGTGACCGGCGCCGAGTGCCCGCCCGACCCGCCGTCCCCCGAGGTCAGGAGCACCACCGTCAGGGTCGCCCCGGCCATCCCGACCACCGCCCAGCGCGCCCACCGCGCCGCCCGTCGGCCCGCGCTCCCGTCCGTGCCCACGCCCGCCGCGCCCTCACCTGCCGTGCCCTCGAACTGCCGGTTCCCGCCGCCCATCCCGGTCGCCTCCCCGGAGTCGGTTCTGGTACTCATGGGACCTCCTGGCGCGGCAACCGGTTCCCTCCCGCCGGGAACACTGCCCGGACGGCCGCCCGGCCCGCCCGGACGGCCGGGGCGGGCCGGGGACAGTCGGGGCGGCCCGGACAGCGCTCGGGACACCGGCCCGCTCAGGACACCGGCCCGACCCGGTCCCCGACCCGCACCCGCCCGGGCCGCACCACCCGGGCGTACACACCGAGACAGGGCAGTGCCCCCATGCCCGGCAGCGGCACCACCCGGTTGCGCTCCGCGAGCACCCGCAACGCCGCCGCCGAACGCGGCAGCCGCGGCCCGTGCGCCAGGGTGGGGACGGCGCAGCGCGGCGTCGCCGCCACGACGTGCAGCCGCAGCTCCGGCCCGACCGCCAGCTCCCCTTCCACCCAGCCGTTCTCGACGAAGCCGGAGGCACCGCCGGGGGTCCGCAGCACCAGGTTGGGGCGGTACCGCGCGGCCGCCCCGGCGGGGGCGTCGGCGGCGGCGAGGGCCGCCGTGGTGAGCAGGTGGAGCGGCGCGAAGTCGAAGAAGGTGCCCGGCGGCGCGCCGCGCCCCAACTCGCTGACGGTGAAGCCGACCTCGGCGCGCGCACCGCGCGCCAGCACCTCCTCCGGGACGGACCGTTCGACGCTCGCGCCCGGCGGCGGCACGTCCACCAGTCGGACCTTGCGACCCAGCCGCTCCGAGATCCCGGCCTCGTCGACGTCCTCGCCGTCCGGGCCGAGGACGGTCACCCTGCCGCCCGGCCCGGTGACCGCCGTGAACCCGAGGACGCCCGCCCACAGCCGCGGGTTCTTGGCGCTCACCACCCGTCCGGTGTCGGCGTCCAGCAGCGCGAACGCGCGGTCGCCGGTGATGCCGCGCTCCGAGACGTCCGCCGCCCCGAGGTCCTCGCCGAGCATCGACTTCACCGGGTAGCGGCACAGCCGCTCCACCGTGGCCAGCAGCACCGCGCTCAGTCCCCCAGCTCGGTCCGCGCCCATTCCCGCAGGGTGTCGAAGTCCTCCGCCCGCAGGCCGATCCCGGGGTGGATCCGGAACGTCGCCGCCGGGCCGGGGTGGTTGGCGGCTATCCACTCGGTGTCCAGCGGGCCCAGTTCGTCGTCCACCCAGACGAAGGGCCGCCCGGCGGCCCACTCGACCAGGACCCTGGTCTTCCAGTGCAGGCCGTCCGGGTCCTGGTGGAACATCTGCGGCCAGACGATGACGGGGAGTTCGGGCAGGCCGACGAGCGGGCCGATCCAGGTGTTGGCCTCGCTCTTCCAGGCCGTCGCCCAGACAAGTTCGAAGGGCAGGTCGAGGAGTCGGGGGCCGTGGTCGGGGTTGATCCAGAGCCGGATCGGCTCGACCTCCTCGGTCGGGCGCCCGGGGAAGCGCGCCAGCAGGAATTCCGGGCGGACGTGGTGGGTCCCGTATCCGGCGGGCTGTTCCGCCGGCTGGGCGGCGAACGGGTTCAGCGGGCCGTCGACGTCGAGGAGGAGCAGCGGGAGGGTGGTCATGGGCCGAATCGTCCCGCGTGCCGGTCCACTTGACCATCCTTTTTGCGGTGGGCCGAAGGCACGGGGCGGTCCGGAACAGAATCGGGATATTTCCCGCACCGGACTGTGAACGACTCCGGCGTACGGTCGTCCTGCGCCGGTGAGCGACACCGGCGGTCACAGTTCTGGGGGATCCGCCATGCGCCCGCGCCGTCTCGTTCTCACCGCCGCCGCCGTCGCGGCGCTCGCCGCCGCCACCACCGCGTGCGGTCCGGAGAACAGCGACCCCGCCCCCGCCGCGTCCGCTCCGGCCACCACGGCCACCGCCCCGGCCACGGCCCCGCCGGCCGCCACGCCCGCCCCGGCCACCACTCCGGCCCCGGCCTCCGCTCCCGCGAGCACCACCGCGACCGCCACCGGCAAGCCCTCGACCCCGGCCCAGGCCGCCGGCGGCTGCGGCGCCAAGGACCTCGTCCTCACCGCCAAGGTCGAGTCCCAGGCGGGCGGTTACGTCCTGATCACCGCCAAGGCGAAGCCCGGCGTCACCTGCACCCTGCCCGCCCGCCCCGTGATCGCCTTCGGCTCGGGCGGCATCGAGGCGGCCAAGGCCGAGCAGGCCGCCGCCCAGCCGATCAGGCTCAGCGGCTCGGACGCCGCCTACGCGGGCGTCATGACCAAGACCACCAAGGACAACCAGGCGATCCAGTTCAACGACGTGATCGTCGGTATCAGCACCCCGGACCCGGACCCGGTCAGCCTGCCGATCGGGCCGACCAACGTGGACAAGCCGATCGTCACCAACTGGCACAGCAAGCCGACGGACGCCGTCCCGATCCACTGACCGAACCGGGGTGGGGGGGGGGCGGGGGGGGGCCCCCCCCCCCCCCCCCGCCCCACCCCCCCCCCGCGGCCCCCCCCCCCCCCCCCCCCCCCCCCCCCCCCCCCCAACCCCCCGTTCGCCACCCCCGCCCCCCCCCCCCCCCCCCCCGCCCCCCCCAACCCCCACCCCGGACGTCGCCGCCCCGGACCTCGCCGCCCCGGACCTCGCCGCCCCGGTAATCGCTGGTCCGGTAATCGCTGGTCCGGCGCGGGCGCCTCTGCTTGGATCCGGCCATGACCACGGAACTGCCGGACGGCTACGAGATCTCCACCGACCCCGCGCGCCTCGACGCCGCCCTGATCCACCGGTGGCTGTCCGAGGACGCCTACTGGGCTCTCGGCCGCACCCGCGAGAAGCAGGACCTCGCCATCGCCGGCTCGCTCAACTTCGGCGTCCACGACCGCGCTTCCGGCGCCCAGGTCGGCTACGCCCGGGTCGTCACCGACCGCGCCACCTTCGCCTGGCTCTGCGACGTCTACATCGCCCCGGCCGTCCGCGGCCTCGGCCTCGGCACCGCCCTCGCCGCCGCCGTCCGCGACCACCTCGCCCCGTACGGCCTGCGCCGCCTCCTGCTCGCCACCGCCGACGCCCACCCCGTCTACGCCAAGGCGGGCTTCGAGCCCCTGGCGAAGCCGGAGAAGTGGATGGTCCTCGGCCAGCAGTGACGCCCGCGGCGAGCACGGCGCCGGGCGGGCCGGACGCCGGAAACGCCCGCAGGGCCTCCCCGTCGACGGGGAGGCCCTGCGGGCGTGCGTGGTGCTCCCGGCGGAGCGCCGTGGATCAGACCTGGCCGGCCTTCTCCAGGGCGGCGCAGCAGGTGTTGATCAGCAGGCGGGTGACCACGTAGGGGTCGACGTTGGCGTTCGGCCGACGGTCCTCGATGTAGCCCTTCTGGTCGACCTCGACCTGCCACGGGATGCGGACCGAGGCACCGCGGTCGGAGACGCCGTAGGAGTAGACGTTCCACGGGGCGGTCTCGTGCTTGCCGGTCAGGCGGGACTCGATGTCGGCGCCGTACTGGGTGACGTGCTCCAGGACCAGCTCCTGCGAGGCGCCGAGCGACTCGCAGGCGGTGATGATCGCGTCGTAGCCCTCGCGCATCGCCTTGGTGGAGAAGTTGGTGTGCGCGCCCGCGCCGTTCCAGTCGCCGCGGGCCGGCTTCGCGTCGAGGGTGGCGTCGATGCCGAACTCCTCGGCGGTGCGGTAGAGCAGGTAGCGGGCGATCCACATGTCGTCGGAGACGGTCAGGGCGTCGACCGGGCCGATCTGGAACTCCCACTGGCCGGGCATGACCTCGGCGTTGATGCCGCAGATGGCGAGGCCGGCGTCGATGCAGCGGTCCAGGTGCAGCTCGACGATCTCGCGGCCGAAGACCTCCTCGGCGCCGACACCGCAGTAGTAGCCGCCCTGCGGGGCCGGGAAGCCGCCCTCGGGGAAGCCGAGCGGGCGGGAGCCCTTGAAGAAGGTGTACTCCTGCTCGATGCCGAAGATCGACTCCTGCGCCTCGTACTGCTCGGCGACACCGCGCAGCAGGGCACGGGTGTTGGACTCGTGCGGGGTGCCGTCGGTCTCGTTGACCTCGCAGAGGACGAGGATGTGGTCGCCGCCGCGGATCGGGTCCTTGACGACCCGGACCGGCGCCAGCACGCGGTCCGAGGCGTGACCCTCGGCCTGGTTGGTCGAGGAACCGTCGAAGCCCCAGGTGGGGATCTTCTCCGCGTTCGGCAGGACACGAGTCTTGGAGCGGAGCTTGGCGGTCGGCTTGGTGCCGTCGATCCAGATGTACTCGGCCTTGATTGCCACGGCGGTGTACCTCGCAAACTGGGTGGTGGGTGCCCGCGTAGCGTTGCAAGGCGCCGTTTCCCGGTTGTTCCTCTCATGTAACGCGCATGTGAACCAACCGTCCGCATTGGCACGGTCACGGTGCGGGAGTGCCGCGAGTGGCACTCCCGCACCGACGGGGGACCCGGTGTCAGTGGCGGCGGGCGTGGGCCGCGACCGCGCCGCGACGGCGGCGGGTGCCCCAGAGGGCGAAGGCGCCGCCGGCCACCAGCGCGGCGGCGCCGGCGGCGAGCGGGCCGGTGGCGTCGTTGCCGCCGGTGGACGCCAGGTGGTCGGGCGCCGCGGAGGAGGTACCGGTGCCGGTCCGGCGGGCGGAGGGGGTCGTGGTGGCCGTGTGCGGGGCGGCGGCGCGGGCGGTGCCGGGGGCGGCGGACGGGGTGGCGTCCACGACCGGCTGGGCGGCGGGGGTCACCACCGGCGCGGCGTCCGACGGTGTCGGCGCCGGGGTGGGTGCGGCGGTGGGCGCGGCCGGCACCGGCTTCTCGCAGCTCACCGAGGCGACCGTGATGGTGCCGGTCACCTTGGCGACGTTGAGGTTGAGCGGGTCCACCGCCACCTGCACCTCCAGCGCCGAGGCGGCGGCGGTGGTCGAGGTGGTGCTCTTCCTGGAGAACTCCACCGACACGCTGCCGACCAGTGGCACGTCCACCTTGGTCGGTCCGTAGAGGTTGACGGTGACGGACTTGCCGAGCACGGTGAGCTTGGCCGGGGCCACCACGTCGGCGGTCGGCTGCCCGTCGACCGGACAGGTGGCGGTGGCGGTGAGCGCCTCCAGGCCCAGCAGGGTGGTCCCGGGCAGGCCGGGCGCGTGCACCTCGGCGTCGGCCAGGGTGACGGAGGCGGCGGCACCCTTGGCGTCCGTCCTGGTCACCGACTTGCCGACGTCGGCCTTGACCAGGGTGACCGGGCCGGACTGGTCGACGCCGTCGACCCTGGCGGTGAGAACGGTGCCGTCGCGCTGCGCCGGGGACTCCACCTTGTTCAGCGAGACGTTCACCGGGATGTCCACGGCGTTGTTCAACAGGCGGACGTCCAGGTCGAGTTCGGCGGTGACGGCGCGCGCCTTGCCCGGCGACCCGGCGGTGGGGGCGGCCCCGGCGGCCGGAGCGCCCGGGGCGCCCGCACCGCCCGGAGCACCCGGAGCCGCGGTGGCGACAGGAACGGTGAGCAGTGTGCAGACCGCCGCGGCGGCGGTTGCGGAAACGATTCGGCGCGAGGAGCGGGAGGAACGGACGGAGTGGGAAGAACGGACGGAGCGAGAAGACATGGCGGTACCCCACGACCAACGGCAGGAACTGGATGAACCGCCAGTCTTCTCAAACGATCCGTCATACGAGTCATACAGAGAGTCATTTCACCCGTTGGGGTGATGTTGACGCTCCGAGGTGACGTCGGTCTGCTAGAGGGACGCCAGGGGCTACGGCAGGGGTTACGGCAGGGGTTACGGCAGGCGCCAGTCGACCGGCTGCGCGCCCTGCTGGACCAGCATGTCGTTGGCCCGACTGAACGGGCGGGAGCCGAAGAAGCCGCCGCTCGCCGAGTACGGGCTCGGGTGCGCGGACTCGATCGCCGGCATCTCCCCCAGCAGCGGACGCAGATTGCGCGCGTCCCGGCCCCAGAGGATCGCCACCAGCGGGCCGCCGCGCGCCGTCAGGGCGCGGATCGCCTGCTCGGTGACCTCCTCCCAGCCCTTGCCCCGGTGCGCGGCGGGCTTGCGCGGAGCGGTGGTCAGGGCGCGGTTCAGCAGCAGCACGCCCTGCCGCGTCCACGGGGTGAGGTCGCCGTTGGACGGCTGCGGCAGGCCGAGGTCGCTGCCGTACTCCTGGAAGATGTTGATCAGACTGGCCGGGATCGGGCGGACGTCCTCCCCCACCGAGAAGCTGAGGCCGACGGCGTGACCGGGCGTCGGGTAGGGGTCCTGGCCGACGATCAGCACCCGGACGTCGGCGAAGGGCTGCTGGAAGGCGCGCAGCACATTCGGTCCGGAGGGCAGATAGGTGCGGCCGGCGGCCAGTTCGGCGCGGAGGAAGTCGCCCATCGCGGCGACCCTCCCGGCCACCGGCTCCAGCGCGGTGGCCCACCCGGGCTCGACGATCTCGTTCAGTGGACGCGGTGCCATGGGCGTAACCCTATCGGCCCATTCGGACAGTCCGTCCACCACGACCGGCCGCCCCGGCGCGGGCCCCGCCCGGGCCGCCGGAAGCCGCTCCGGCCCCCGCCCTCGCCCCCGCCCTCGCCTCCGGCCCCCGCCCTCGCTCCGCTCAGGCCACCGGGCGGCCGCGCAGCACCACCGAGCGGGGATCGGCCAGCACCCGGACATCGGCGCGCGGGTCCTCCCCGTACACCACGAAGTCCGCCGGAGCGCCCTCCTCCAGCCCGGGCCGCCCCAGCCAGGCCCGCGCTCCCCAGCTCGCCGCCGAGAGCGCCTCGGCCGGGTCGAGTCCGGCCTTCACCAGCTCGGCGACCTCCTCCGCGACCAGACCGTGGGCCAGCGAGCCGCCGGCGTCCGTGCCCACGTAGATCGGGATGCCGGCGTCGTGCGCGGCGCCCACCGTGTCGTAGCGGCGCTCGTGCAGCCGGCGCATATGGGCCGCCCAGGCCGGGAACTTGGCCTCGCCCCCGGCCGCCAGCTGCGGGAAGGTGGCGATGTTGACGAGGGTCGGGACGATCGCGACCCCGCGCTCGGCGAACACCGGGATCAGCTCCTCGGTCAGCCCGGTCGCGTGCTCGACGCAGTCGATCCCGGCCGCCAGCAGGTCCGGCAGCGACTCGGCGGCGAAGCAGTGCGCGGTGACCCGCGCGCCCTCCTCGTGCGCCGCCGCGATCGCCTCGGCGAGCGCGTCGCCGGGCCAGCAGGCGGTGAGGTCGCCGTGCTCCCGGTCGATCCAGTCGCCGACCAGCTTGACCCAGCCGTCGCCGCGCCGGGCCTCCGCCCGGACGTAGGCGGCGAGGTCGCCGGGCTCGATCTCGTGCGCGTAGTTGCGGATGTAGCGGCGGGTGCGGGCGATGTGCCGCCCGGCCCGGACGATCCGCGGCAGGTCCTCCCGGTCGTCGACCCAGCGGGTGTCCGCGGCCGATCCCGCGTCGCGGATCAGCAGGGTCCCGGCGTCGCGGTCGGTGATCGCCTGCTTCTCGCTGGTGGCGGCGTCGACCGCGCCGTGCGCGTCCAGGCCGACGTGACAGTGGGCGTCCACCAGACCCGGCAGCACCCAGCCCTCGACCGTCCGGACGTCCCGGGACCCGGACCCGCCGGCCGCACCGGCACCGACGGCGGTGGGCCGGGAGAAGGTCACCCGGCCGTCGACCACCCAGAGTTCGTCCCGGACGTCCTCCGGCCCCACCAGCACCCGACCACGGACGTGCAGCACCGCGCCATCGCTCATGGCGGCACTCTACCGACGGCGCCGTTCCCCGGGAGCGGAGAAGGTGAGGCAGACTCGTTCGGGCCAGCACCGCCCCTCCCCGCGAAAGGTCCCGAGACCGTGAGTCCCTTCCTCGACCTGCCCCCGCTCACCGCCGCCGAGTTCGCGGCGATCGAGGACAAGGTGGCCGCCCTGTTGCACACCGGGGCCGACGTCATCGTGACCCAGGGCGAGGCGCTGCTTCCGCTGGAGGCCGCGATCCGCGGCGCCGCGCACCCGGGCTCGACCGCGCTCAACATCGTCACCGGCCCCTACGGGCAGACCTTCGGCAACTGGCTGCGCGACTGCGGCGCCGAGGTGGTCGACCTCGCCGTGCCGTTCGAGACCGCGGTGAGCGCCGAGCAGGTCGCCGGGGCACTGGCCGCCGCGCCCTCCGTCGACTTCGTCTCGCTGGTGCACGCCGAGGCCGCCACCGGCAACACCAACCCGGTCGCGGAGATCGGCGCCGTGGTGCGCGAGCACGGCGCGCTGCTGATGCTCGACGCGGTCGCCTCGGTGGCCGCCGAGCCGCTGCTGACCGACGCCTGGGGCGTGGACCTGTGCGTGATCGGCGGACAGAAGGCGATGGGCGGCCCGGCCGGCGTCTCGGCCGTCTCGGTCTCCGGCCGGGCCTGGGAGCGGATCGCCGCCAACCCGGCCGCCCCGCGCCGCTCCTACCTCTCGCTGCTGGACTGGAAGGAGCGCTGGACCGACGCCGGGCGCACCGCCCTCCCGCACGCGCCCGCGCAGTTGGAGATGCTGGCGCTCGGCGCCTGCCTGGACCGGATCGCGGCGGACGGCCTGGACACCGTGATCGCCCGCCACCGCGCGGCGGCGGCCGCCACCCGCGCGGGCGTCCGGGCGCTCGGCACGCTCGCCCCCTTCGTCCCGGACGACGCGCACGCCGCGCCGGTCGCGACCACCCTGCGCACCCCGGACGGCCTGGACGCCGCCGGCCTCGCCCGCGAACTGCTGCGGCTGGACCCGTCGCTCCCGGTCCAGGCCGGCGGTGGCGCGCTGGCTGCCACGATGCTGCGGGTGAACCACTACGGCGCCGCCGCCGCCCCCGGCACCGTCCGCGCCACCCTGACCGCCCTCGCCACCGCGACCGGCGCGGACGCCGCCCCCGCCCTCGCCGCGGCGGACGCCGCCTGGGGCGAGGCGCTCACCGTCTGACCACGTCACCCTGCCGCCGCCGCGGCCCGCTACGCTCGCGCTCCGATCTTGATCACAGGGGGAGCGCGAATGTCGACGGTATGGACCAGAACGACCGGATGGCTGACGCTGATCGGCGCCCTGGTCACCGAGGTGTGGGCGTTGCTGCCCGCGGTGAGCCCGAGCGCGGTGGCGCTGTCGGCCCCGGCCCGGCTGCTGCCGCTGCTGGTGACCTCGGTCTGCGCCCTCGGCTGGCTGGCCGCCGCGGCGGTGGCACGCCGACGGGAGCGGGCCCGGCGCGAGCTGGTCCGGCGCTCGGCGTTCCGACGCGACCCGGACCAGGACCGGTCGCGCACACCCGGCCGGACCGCCGCCGCCCTGCTGGGCGTCGCGCTCGCTCTCGGGCCGACCTCCGCCCTGGCCCAGGCGGTCGGCCCGGACGGCGCCGAGGGCCGCTGGACCCAGCGGGTCCTGCGCGCGGGCGGCGGCCTGTACACGGTGGAGATAGCGGAGGTGCTCGGCACACCCCGGCGCACCGGCGTCAACATCAACGACCACCAGGTCTGGAGCGCGCCGATGGTGCTGGCCGTGCCGTGGTCCGACGGCGAGCCCCGGCGACTGACCCTGGACCGGGTGGAGACGCTGGACGAGCCGGAACCGGGGGACTCGGTCTCGCTGATGTTCGCCGCGAACGACCTCGAACTCGGCGCCCGCGCCCACCGGTACGGCGCGATGAGCGGGATCGCCGGGCTCTGGATCCTGATCCTCGGCCTGATCGGCTCGATCTTCGGCGCCGGCACGCTGGTCTCCGGGCGCGAGACGGTCGGCCGCCTGCGGGACTTCGCCCCCGGCGTGCACCTGCCGGTCGCCGCGCTGCTGGCCCTGGGCGCCGGCCTCGACCTGCTGGTGGTGTACGCGTGGCCGCCGACCGCCCTGGGCTGGCTGCTGGCCCTCGCGGCGGCCACCACCCCGGCGCTCGCCGTCCTGTGGGCACTCCGACGACTCCTGTACCGACGCTGACGACGACGGGGCTGCCCGGCCGGGGGCGCGCACGCTCCCGGCCGGGCAGTGTTCCCGAGCCGTTCACTCCCCCGGCACCGGGACCTCACCGACCCCGGGCAGGCTCCCGCACGACGGAGAAGTTGTCTGTACAACTTTGACCCCTGCCCCCGGGCCGCCGAGGAGAAGACCATGACCACCGCCGAGCTGTCGCCGTACTGGCTGCGCGACAACTGCCCCTGCGCCGAGTGCCGCGACCCGCGCAACGGGCAGAAGCTGTTCCAGATCACCGACCTGCCGGACGATCTGGCGATCGCCGCGCGGGCCGAGCTGGACGGCCACCTGGAGGTGCTCTGGTCGGACGGGCACCGCTCGCGCTACCCGTCCGCATGGCTGACCCAGGACCCGGACGGCGACGGCCGGACCGAGGCCGACAAGCGGCTCTGGGCCGCCGCCGACTTCGCCCGCGGCATCCCCGAGGCGCACTGGGACGCCTATCTGGCGGACCCGGCCGAGCGGGCCGCCGTGCTGGCCGCCGTCCGCCGCTCCGGCTTCGCCGTGCTGCGCGGCGTCCCGGCGGTGGAGCGGCAGGTACTGGCGGTCGCGGAGACCTTCGGACACGTGCGGGTCACCAACTACGGCGCGCTGTTCGACGTCCGGGTCGAGCCGGACCCGAACAACCTCGCCTTCACCAGCGCCGCGATCACCCCTCACAGCGACAACCCGTACCGGGACCCGGTGCCCACCCTCCAACTGCTGCACTGCCTGGAGAACTCGGCGACCGGCGGCGACTCCGGCCTGGTGGACGGCTTCCACGCGGCGGCGCTGCTGCGCGCGGAGGCGCCGGAGCACTTCGCGGTGCTGACCCGCACGCCGGTGCCGTTCGTGTTCCGCGACCGGGGCACCGAACTGCGCGCCGACCGGCCGCTGATCGAGGTGGACCCGCTGGGCCGGATCCGCGAGGTGCGGTTCAACAACCGCTCGATCGCGACCCTGCGCGGCCCGGCGGCGGAGCTGGACGCCTTCTACGCCGCCTACCGGGCCTTCGCCGCGATCACCCTGCGCCCGGCGCTGCAGCTGGAGTTCCGGCTCGACCCCGGGGACTGCCTGATCTTCGACAACGTCCGGTTGCTGCACGCCCGGACGGCGTTCGCCCAGGACGGCCGCCGCCACCTCCAGGGCTGCTACGCCGACCTGGACTCGCTGTCCTCCTCGCTGGCCGTGCTGGAGCGCCGTTCGGCGGCCCTGGACGAACTGGCCGCGTTGTTCGAGGGCGAGGGCGCCGGGGAGTACCTGGGCGAGGCGGTCACCATGGCCGAACACATGCTGCAGGCCGGCGCGCTGGCCGAGGCGGCCGGCGCGGGCCCGCACCTGGTCGCCGCGGCGCTGCTGCACGACCTCGGCCACTTCTCCGACCCGGCCGACCGGAGCGCGCTGCACGGCCGGGACCTGATGGAGGGCCGGGACAACCGGCACAGCCACACCGGCGCCGACCGGCTGGCCCGCTGGTTCGGCCCGGAGGTCGCCGAACCGGTCCGGCTGCACGTGGCCGCCAAGCGCTACCTGTGCGCGGTCGAACCGGACTACCGGGCCCGGCTGTCCGCGGCCTCGGAGTACACCCTCCAGGTGCAGGGCGGGCCGATGTCCGAGGAGGAGGCCGCCGCGTTCGCCGCCCACCCGGGCGCCGAGGACGCGGTGGCGGTCCGCCGCTGGGACGACGAGGCCAAGGAGGCGGACGCGGTGACGCCGGACTTCGCGCACTTCCGGCCGCTGCTGGCCGCGCTGATGCGCTGACCCGCGCCGGACGCCCGCACAACGCCGCACCGCCGCACCGCCGTTGAAGCGGTGCGGCGGTGCGGCGGTGCGGCAGTGCGGCGGTGCGGCGGCCAGGCGGCCGATCCGTCCGGCCGTCGTGCCCCGACTCAGTCGCTCTCCCGCGCGTGCCGCGAAAGCGCCGACGTGGCCAGCGAGTTGTGGATGCTGAAGGCCACCGTGCCGGGCAGGTAGCGGTCCTGGGACCACTCCACCGGCGTACCCGTCGGATCGGTGGTCCGGCGCCGCTCCCGCAGCAGCGGACCGCCGCGCCGGCAGCCCAGCAGCCGGGCGTCGTCCGCGTTGGCCGCGACTATGTCGATCGTGTGGTCGGCGTCGGTGAACAGGATGCCGTGCTCGCGCAGCACTTCGGTGTGCGAGACGACGTCCGGCGGCAGTTCGGCGACGATCTCGCCGACCCGGGGCGGGTAGATGGTCCGCTCGACCATCACCGGCTTGCCGGAGAGCGTGCGCAGCCGGACCGTCACATAGACCTCGTCGCCCGGTTCGAGGCGCAGCTGGTCGCGCTCGGCGGCGTCGGCCGGGCGGCGGACCAGCGCGTCCAGGATGCCGCCGGGCTCCTCGCCCATCGAGTAGGCCCAGTGCGTGAAGCTGAGCAGTTCGGAGAAGCTCTGCACCCTGGCCGTGCCGAGCACGACCCGGCGGGTGCCCCGGCGGGAGGTGACGAGTCCGTCCGAGCGCAGGAGGGCGAGAGCCTGGCGGACGGTGCCGCGCGAGACGCCGTACTGCTCGGCGAGCGCGCCCTCGGCGGGAAGCCGGCCGGCCTCGCCGAACGCGCCGGTGGTGATCGCCTCGCGCAGGTCGGCGGCGACCGTTCGGTAGAGCGAACCGGTCGCGCGCTCGGCCCCGGCGGCGCCGGTCGGGCGGCTCTCGGGGCGCCCCGACTCCAGTGCCACGTCTGTCAATGTCCCTCCTGGGCGGTGTCCTGCGCAGCCCGTACCGGCGCGGACAGCCCGACCATATCCCGCTGCGCTCCCGAAGCATCGCACTCCGGCGATCATCCGTCGGCGATCCGATTCGACCGTTCCCGCAGCCGACCCCGGTTCTGGGCCATCCGTTCACCTTCCCGTCATCGGACTCCGGCGTACTTACCCCCGTCAGCGAAGTTGGCTAGTCAACTCGGACGACGACCGGCCTCTCACTCGGGCCGGCCCGCCGCCCTTCGCGAGACGCAGGCCCGCGGACCCCCCGCGAACGCCCCCTCGCAGTACGCCCCCTTTACAGGAGACTTCCCCGTGACCGTGCACCGCGCCCGCGCCGCCGCCTTCGCGGCCGTACTGACCGCCGCCGCGCTCTCCCTCACCGCCTGCGGCTCCGCCGGTTCGACCGCCAAGGCCGGCGACGCCGCCAAGGCCGGCGCCAAGGACGCCAAGGACGCCACCTCGGCCGCCGACTTCGGCGGTCTGGACGGCCTGGTCGCCGCCGCCAAGAAGGAGGGCAAGCTGCACGTCATCACGCTGCCCCGCGACTGGGCCAACTACGGCAAGATCATCGACGGCTTCAAGGCCAAGTACGGCCTGGAGGTCGAGGAGGAGAACCCGGACGGCTCCAGCCAGGACGAGATCAACGCGATCAACTCCCGCAAGGGCCAGGACCGCGCCCCCGACGTGGTCGACCTGGGCAGCGCCTTCGCCCTCCAGGCGGTCAAGGACGGCATCCTCGCCCCCTACAAGGTGGCCACCTTCGACAAGGTGCCGGACAGCATGAAGGACGCCACCGGCGCCCGCGTCAACGACTACGGCGGCTACATCTCGATCGGCTGCGACGCCAAGAAGATCGCCAACTGCCCGAAGACCTTCGCCGACCTGCTGAAGCCGGAGTACAAGGGCCAGGTCGCCCTCAACGGCAACCCGACCAAGTCCGGCTCGGCCTTCGGTGGCGTCTACGCGGCCGCGCTCGCCAACGGCGGTTCGCTGGACAACATCCAGCCCGGCATCGACTACTTCGGCAAGCTGAAGCAGTCCGGCAACTTCAACCCGGTCGAGTCGACCCCGGCGACCATCGAGAAGGGCGAGACCCCGATCTCGATCGACTGGTCCTACCTGAACGCCGGCTACAGCGACCAGTTCAAGGACAAGGGTGTCGACTGGAAGGTCTCCATCCCGGTCGACGGCTCCTACGCCCAGTTCTACAACCAGGCCATCAACAAGTGGGCCCCGCACCCGGCGGCCGCCCGCCTGTGGCAGGAGTACCTCTTCAGCGCCGAGGGCCAGAACCTCTTCCTCGGTGGCTACGCCACCCCGGCCACCTTCGAGGCGCTGAAGAAGGACGGCACCCTCGACGCCGCCGCGGCCGCCAAGCTGCCGACCGTCGAGAAGCCGTTCACCGACTTCCCGACCGTGGACCAGATCAACGCGGCCAAGAAGGTCGTCACCGAGAACTGGACCAAGGCCATCGCGGGCTGACCCACCCCGGCCACGCACCGCACATCGGGCTGAGACACCACTCATCCGGCTGAGACAAGGCACTCATGACCACGGCTCCCACCCCGGTGCCGACCACCCCCGCCGCCACCGCATCCGGTGGCGGCGCGGGGGCGTCGCCCACCGCCGCACGCACCACCCCCTCCCCCACCCGGCGGCGCGGCCCGCTCGCCCGCCTCGGCGGCGCGTCGCTCGCCACCCTGCCGCTGCTGCTGTTCTTCGTGATCGGCTTCGGGCTTCCCACCGTCGCCATCGTGATCGGCGCGTTCACCACCTCCAGCGACGCGGAGAACGGCGCCGGGCAGTTCACCTTCGACAACCTGACGGCCTCCGTCCAGGGCGCCTACCTCACCGCGATGCTGAGCAGCCTCAAGCTCTCCGCGCTGACCGCCCTGCTCGCCACCCTGATCGGCCTGCCGCTGGCCCAGGCGGTCGTCACCTCCAAGCGCGGCTGGCTGCGCCAGGCGGTCCTCACCGCCTCCGGCGTGCTCGCCAACTTCGGCGGCCTGCCGCTCGCCTTCGCGTTCGTCGCCACCCTCGGCAACGCCGGCGAGATCACCAAGCTGCTGCACCTGACCGACCACGGCTGGTCGCTGTACACGTTCACCGGTCTGACGATCGTCTACCTGTACTTCCTGATCCCGCTGATGGTGCTCACCATCACCCCGGCGCTGGACGGCCTGCGGACCCAGTGGCGCGAGGCGGCGCAGAACAACCGCGCCACCACCTACCAGTACTGGCGCCACGTCGCCCTGCCGATCCTGCTGCCCTCGCTGCTCGGCGGTTTCGTCCTGCTCTTCGGCAGCGCCTTCGCCGCCTACGCCACGGCCGCCGCCATGGTCGGCGCGACCGTCCCGCTGGTCAGCCGCTCGATCGCGGACGCGCTCTCCGGCAACGTGCTGGTCGGCCAGGGCAACCTCGCCCTCGCGCTCAGCCTCAACATGATCGTGGTGGCCGTCCTGGTGATGGCCGTGTACCTCCCCCTCCAGCGCCGGAGCGCCCGATGGCTCAGCTGACCTCCCCCGCCCCCACCCACCGCCAGGCCGCCCGCCGGCCCAAGGTGCGCTGGTGGCGCGGCGCCGTGCTGCTGCTCGCCGGCGTGTACTTCGTGGTCCCGCTCGCGGCCTCCGCCTGGTTCTCGATCGACGAGCCCAAGGGCATCTCCTTCGAGGCGTACACCGGGCTGATCTCCGCGCCCGGCTTCCTGGACAGCCTCTGGCTGACCCTCGGCCTCGCCGTGGTCACCGTGCTGGTGCTGCTGGTCCTGCTGGTCCCGGCGCTGATCGCGGTCCGGCTCGGCGCGCCCCGGCTGCGCCCGGTGATCGACGTGCTCTGCACCCTGCCGCTGGTCGTCCCGCCGGTCGCGCTGACCGCCGGCCTGATCGGTGTGCTCCGCTGGGGCCCGGACTACCTGATGGACACCCCGTTCTTCCAGACCTTCGTGTTCGTCCAGGACCCGGACTTCCCGCTGGTGCTGGTCATCGCCTACGTGCTGATGGCCCTGCCGCTCGCCTACCGCTCCCTGGACGCCGGTCTGCGCGCGGTGGACGTCCGCACCCTGGTCGAGGCCGCCCGCAACTGCGGCGCGAGCTGGCCGCGCGCGGTGTTCACCGTGATCCTGCCGAACCTGCGCGGCGCGCTGCTCAACGCCTCCTTCCTGACCCTGGCCCTCGTGCTCGGCGAGTTCACCGCCGCGTCGATCCTCGGGTACCAGCCCTTCCCGGTCTGGATCTACTCGGTCGGCAACAGCCAGGCCCACATGTCGGTCGCGGTCTCCATCCTCAGCCTGCTGCTCACCTGGCTGCTGCTGCTCCTGCTGGCCACCGTCGGCCGTCAGCGCGGCTCCAAGACCGCCACCTCCTGAAACCCCCCGGAGTCACCCATCATGACCACGGCCACCGCCCCCGTCACCGGCGTCCCCCTCGCCCCCGGCAGCGCGACCGTCGAGTTCCGCTCGCTGCGCCGCGCGTTCGGCGCCACCACCGCGCTGGACGGCCTCGACCTGACCGTCCGGCCGGGCGAGCTGCTCGCCCTGCTCGGCCCCTCCGGCTGCGGCAAGACCACCGCGCTGCGCATCCTGGCCGGCTTCGAGCAGCACGACTCGGGCCAGGTCCTGGTCGACGGCGAGGACATCACCGCGATCCCCGCGCACAAGCGCGACGCCGGCATGGTGTTCCAGTCCTACAGCCTGTTCCCGCACCTGACCGCCGCCGACAACGTCGCCTTCGGGCTGCGGATGCGCGGCGCCGGCAAGGCGGAGCGGCTCAAGCGCGCCAAGGAACTGCTGGAGCTGGTCGGCCTGCCGCAGCACGCCGGCCGCTACCCGCACCAGATGTCCGGCGGCCAGCAGCAGCGGATCGCGCTCGCCCGCGCGCTCGCCCTGCAGCCGCGCGTGCTGCTGCTGGACGAGCCGCTGTCCGCGCTGGACGCCAAGGTGCGGCTGTCGCTGCGCGAGGAGATCCGCCGCCTCCAGCAGGAGCTGGGGATCACCACCCTGTTCGTCACCCACGACCAGGAAGAGGCACTGTCGATGGCCGACCGGGTCGCCGTCCTGCGGGCCGGCCGGCTGGAGCAGTGCGCCGCCCCCGCCGAGCTGTACGCCCGCCCGGCCACCGCCTTCGTCGCCGAGTTCGTCGGCACCATGAGCCGCATCCCCTGCGAGCGCTCGGGCGACGGCGTCGAGGTCCTCGGCCGCCGCCACGCCGTGGACGGCGAGCTGCCCGCCGACGGCTCGCTCCAGGTACTGGTCCGCCCGGAGAACGTCCGGCTGACCCCGGACGCGCACGGGGTGGCCCTGGTCGTCTCCGCGTCCTTCCTGGGCGCGGTCACCCGCCTCACCGTCCGCCTGAACGACGGCACCGAGGTCAAGGCCGACCTGCCCACCGAGGCCGCCTCCGCGCTGCCGGTCGGCTCGCGCGCCGCGCTGACCCTGCCGGAGCGCCCGGTCCTGGTCGACCGGCGTAGCGTCTGACCCGACGCGGGTCGGACCCGACCGAAGTCCGACCCGACCCGACCGGGTCCGCCCGGCCGACCCACACGGCCCGGACCGCACGGCCCGACCGTCCACCCTCCGCGTGCACCACCGAAGGTACCGCCATGCCTGAAACTCCCCCACCCGCCGCCGTCCTCTTCGACATGGACGGCACCCTCGTCGACACCGAGCACCTCTGGTGGGAAGCCGCCGCCGAGCTCGCCGACGAACTGCGCCACCCCCTCACCGAGGCCGACGCGCCCGAGGTGCTCGGCCGGGCGATCGAGCACACCGCCGCCCACCTGCACCGGGTCAGCGGCACCAGCCTCAGCGAGGCCGAGCTGGCCGACCGGCTCGGCGACTCCTTCGCCGGCAAGGTCGCCGCCGAGACCGTCCCCCGCCCCGGCGCGCTCGCCCTGCTGGCCGAGCTGCGCGACGCCCGGGTGCCCACCGCTCTGGTCTCCGCCTCCCCCCGCCGGGTGGTCGACATGGTGCTGGGCACCATCGGCCGGGACTGGTTCGCGGTCACCCTGGCCGCCGAGGACACCCCGCGCACCAAGCCCGCGCCGGACCCCTACCTCGCGGCCGCGGCCCGGCTCGGCCTGGACCCGGCGGCCTGCGTCGCCGTCGAGGACACCCCGACCGGGGTCGCCTCCGCCTCCGCCGCCGGCTGCGCCGTGCTCGCCGTCCCGTCCACCGGCACCGCGATCCCGAACGGCTCCCGGGTCACCCTGCTGGACAGCCTGGAGCACGCGGACCTGGACCTCCTCGGCCGGCTCACCGCCGCGCCCGGGGTTTAATGCTCCGTGCCCTACATACTCCTCGCCCTGGCGATCATCAGTGAAGTCTGCGCCACCAGCTGCCTCAAGCTGACCGAGGGCTTCAGCCGGCTCTGGCCGAGCGTGGGCGTGGGCATCGGCTACGCGCTGTCCTTCGCCCTGCTCGGCCGCGCCCTCAAGCACATCCCGGTCTCGGTCGCCTACGCCGTCTGGTCGGGCGCGGGCACCGCCGCCGTGGCGGGCATCGGCGTCGTCGCCTTCGGCGAGTCGCTGGGGCGGACGCAGTGGCTCGGCCTCGCCCTGGTGATCGTCGGCGTGGTCGTGCTGAACCTCAAGGGCGGCCACTGACCGGTCCCGGGGCCCGGCCCGGACGAGGAGCGCGCCGGGCGGCGGGTCCACCGCCCGGCGCGCTCC
Organism: Kitasatospora sp. NPDC094019; assembly: GCF_044764505.1. Lineage (NCBI taxonomy): Bacteria > Bacillati > Actinomycetota > Actinomycetes > Kitasatosporales > Streptomycetaceae > Kitasatospora > Kitasatospora sp. NPDC094019. The sequence goes on along the minus strand of NZ_JBIWIF010000010.1, from coordinate 222,861 downwards.
CGTCCCGGAGCGGTCAGGCGTGGGCGATCGGGCCGAGGTAGGTGCCGCCCGAGACGTCGACGGTCTGCCCGGTCACCCAGCGGCCCTGCGGTCCGGCCAGGAAGCCGACCACGTCGGCGACGTCCTCCGGCTCGCCGAGGCGGCCGAGCGCGGTGATCGACTCCAGGCCCGCGACGATCTCCGGGATCCCGGTGCAGGCCGCGGTCATGTCGGTGCGCACCGCGCCGGGCGCCACGGTGTTGACGGTGATCCCGCGCAGGCCCAGCTCATTGGCGAGCGAGGGGCCCATCGACTCCAGCGCCGCCTTGGTGACGGTGTAGCCGATCTGGGTGGACACCGCGAACCGGCTGGCGGTGGAGCCCATGTTGATGATCCGGCCGCCGTCGTTCAGCAGCGTCAGCGCGCGCTGGATCACGAAGAACGGCGTGGTGACGTTGACGGCGAGGAGTCGGTTGAACTCCTCCTCGGTCACCTGGCCGATCGAACTTCCCGAGCTGATCCCGGCGTTGTTGACCAGGATGTCCAGGCCGTCCGCCCCGTGCGCCGCCAGCCCGGCGGTCACGGCCTCGAACAGCCGCTCCACCGCGCCCGGCTCGCCGAACCGGGCACCGACGGCGAACGCCCGCCCGCCCTCCGCGGCGATCCGGCCCACGGTCTCCTCCGCCGCCTCCGCGTTGCCGCCGTAGTGCACCACGACCAGCGCGCCGTTGGCGGCCAGACGACGCGCCACCGCCCGGCCGATGCCCCGCGAACCACCCGTCACCAATGCGTTCTTTCCGGCCAGTTCGGCCATGTCTTCCCCCGTTCACGCGTCACCGGCCCCGTCGCGGAACCGGCCGACGATCAACGTACCGGAGCGGCGGATCCGTATCCACGCCACCGCGGTCCGGCCCCGGCCGGGCCGCCGATCTATCCTGCGGCCATGATCATTCCTACCGGGCCGATACGGCTCGTCATCTTCGACTGCGACGGCGTCCTGGTGGACAGCGAACGGATCGCGGCCCGGGTGCAGATCGCCCTCGGCGCCGAACTCGGCTGGCCGCTCACCGAGGAGGAGGTGGTGGAGCGCTTCATCGGCCGCTCGATGGCATCGATCGACGAGCAGGTCGCCGAGCGGCTCGGCCGGGCGACCGCCGACCGCTGGTGGGCGGAGTTCGTACGCCGGCACGCCGAGCAGGTGGACGCCGGTCTGGAGCCGGTCGACGGCCTGCCGGAGGCCCTCGACGCGATCGGTCTGCCGACCTGTGTGGCGTCCAGCGGCTCGCACGAGAAGATGGCCCACACCCTGGGCCGCACCGGCCTGTTCGACCGCTTCGCCGGCCGGATCTTCAGTGCCACCGAGGTCGCCCGCGGCAAGCCCGCCCCCGACCTCTTCCTGCACGCGGCGCGGCGGATGGGCGTGCCGCCCTCGGCCTGCGCCGTCGTCGAGGACAGCGCCCCGGGCGTCCTGGCCGCGCGCGCGGCCGGCATGCGCTCCTTCGGCTACGCGGGCGGCCTCACCCCCGCCGCCCGGCTGACCGGACCGGGCACCGTCGTCCTCGACGACATGCGCGAACTCCCCGCCCTACTGACCGCGGTCGGGCCGTAGAACGGGGAGCGAACGAGCCGGGCGGGCGCGCCTCGCGTCGCGCCCGCCCGGGTCCGAGGGGCTCAGCCGAGCGGCCCCAGCAGGGCGGGCAGCTCGGCGATCGACGCCAGCACGTGGGTGGCGCCGTCGGCCCGCAGCCGCTGCTCGTCGTGGGCGCCGGTGAGGACGCCCGCGACGACCGAGGCTCCGGCGCGGGTGCCGGTCAGCATGTCGTAGCCGGTGTCGCCGGCCACCGCGACCTGCCGGACGGCGTCGGTCCCGGTGCGCAGCAGCGCGGTCAGGGCCAGGTCCGGGTAGGGGCGGCCCCGGCCGGCCTCGGCCGGGCAGAGGGTGAGGTCGGCGATGTCCTGCCAGCCGAGGGCGGCCAGGATGCGGTCCTGGGTGGACCGGGAGAAGCCGGTGGTGAGGACCACCTTGCGGCCCTGGCCCCGGAGTTCGGCGATGGCCTCGGCCGCGCCGGGCAGCGCCGCGCAGTGGCCGGCGTCGACGAGGTCGTGGTAGGCGGCCTCGAAGGCGAGGTTGGCCCGCTGGGCCTTCTCCTCCTCGCCGAACAGGTGGCGGAAGACCGAGATCTTGGACTCGCCCATGGTGGCGCGGACGTGCTCCAGCATGGTGGCGTGCTCGGCACTGTCGGCCTCGACCCCGAGCGAGCCGGCGGCGGCCCGGAAGGCCCGCTCGACCAGGCCGTCGTCGGCCACGGTGGTGCCGGCCATGTCCAGGACGACCAGGCGGATGTCGTTCGACATGTTCAATTCCTTCGACAGACGTACGGGTTGGCGGGCTTACAGGTTGGCGAGGCCGGCGGTGGTCTCGGCGATCGCGGGCGAGCAGGTCATGCCCCGGCCGCCGGGGCCGGTGACCAGCCAGACGCCGTCGCGGACGCGCTCGCGGTGGACCACCCGGGTGGTGTCGACGCACTGCGCGTAGACGCCGGCCCAGCGGCGGCGGACCCGGGGCAGCGGGCGGCCGAGCAGTTCCTCGGCCACGCCGACCAGGTGGTCGTACGGGTCCTCGACCACGTCGAAGCCGAAGGGCTGGTCGTACTCGTGGGTGTCGCCGATGGTGAGGCCGCCGTCCCGGCGCTGGACCATCAGCAGCTGCATCTTGTGCTCGGCGGCGACCGGGGGCTGCGGCTGGACCTCGCGGAGGTGGTCCAGGGCGCCGCCGGCGAAGGCCGGGTAGTAGCGGAAGGAGTCGCCGTCGGCGACCGAGGTGGTCAGCGGCTCGCCCAGCGGGTCGGTCTGCATCATCTGCAGCCGCACCTTGCGGACCGGCAGCGCGGGCGCCAGCTCGCGGACCAGGCCGCCCAGCCAGGCGCCGGTGCAGAGGATCACCAGGTCACCGGTGTGGACGTCGCCGTGGTCGTCGCGGACGGCGTGCTCGCCGACGACGTCGCGGACCTCGCGCCCGGGCAGGAAGGTGTACCGGCCGGTGGCGGTCAGGGCGGCGCGCAGCGCGGGCTGGGCGGTGCGCGGCTCGACGGCGGCGTCCCGGTCGCACCACAGGGCGCCGAGCAGCTTGCCGCGCAGGGCGGGGTTGGCGGCCCGGGTCTGCTCGGGGTCGAGCAGCCGGTAACCGCGCGCGGCGGCGTCGGGCAGGGTCAGCGCCTGCTCGGCGACGGCGAGTTCTGCCTCGGTGCGGATCGCGGTGAGCGAGCCGTTGGCGCGGAAGCCGAGGTCGGGGACCTGCGCACCGATCCGCTCCCACAGTTCGCGGGCCCGCAGCGCGGTGTCCAGTTCCTCACCCTGCGCGCGGCCGCTGACCCAGACCAGGCCGAAGTTGCGCACCGAGGCGCCGCGCGCCTCCGCCTCGCGCTCCAGGTGGACGACCTCGTGGCCGCGTTCGACGGCCTGCCAGGCGTGCATGGTGCCGAGCACGCCTGCTCCTACGACGATGACTCTCATGCGGACAGGCTGATGCCGTCAGGTGTCCGAGGGGAGTCCGAGTGGCGGACCGCAGATGAACCGACCGAAAAGTTGTACAGCCAACATGGCGCCCGCAGGGCCTCGTGACGCTCCCGGCGGACGCCCGGCCGGGTTCCCGTCGCCGGGGTCGGCCGGGGTCGGGCCGGCCGGGGTCGGCACCGGGTTCAGCGCCGCACGGCCGCCCGCAGGTAGTTCCGCCGGCCGAACTTCGGCTCGTCCACCGCCGTCAGTCCCTCCACCTGGAACCGGTACAGCGCCGCCGCCCCGCCACCGGTCAGGAACTGCCGCCGCACCTCCTCGTCCCGCGCGAAGGCCGGGTACCGCGCCTGGTACGCGGCCAGCGCCGCCTCCGCCTGCCGCCCCCACGCCTCGCCCGCGCTGCCGGTCAGCTGGAGGCCGCGCAGCTGCTCGCCGAAGACCGGCGGCGGCAGGAACACGGTGGCCGCCGCCCTGGCCTCCTCGGCCAGGTGATGGCTGTGCCGGGTGGACCGCTCGCTGACGAAGTAGAGGACGAGGTCGTCGTCGTAGGCGAAGAAGGCGAGGTTGGCGTGCGGGCCGTGCTCATGGCCGGCCGTCGCCAGGGTGAGCACCATCGCGTCGGCCAGCAGGCCCTCGACGCCCTTGCCGAGATCCTCGGCCGGCCAGTCCCCCTGGGTGATGTCGAGTCGGTACGGCATGGGCAGCACTTCCCTCCACTGGCACGCCCGGCGCGCGGCGTCCTGGCACGACTGAGCCGGGCGGGGGCCTCCCTCGGGGGCCGCCGCGCCCGGCTCACATGCTCTCCCCGGCACCCCGGCCGCACAAGGGTCGGGACAGCGTCCGGCCTGCCGATTCCGGCGCCGCTCAGTCCCGCCGGACGCCGACCGGCCGACCCGCGCCGGCGACCACCGCCGCCGCCCCCGCGCCCAGCAGCGGCCGCAGCGGACCGGTGCGGGCGTGCGCCACCAGCGGACCGGCCCGGCCGGCCGCGAGCACCAGCGGCACCGCCACCAGGACGCCGACCGCCGCCCCCGCCAGCACGTCGTGCGGATAGTGCACCCCGACCCAGACCCGGGAGGCTCCCATCAGCGCGGCGGCCACGGCCGCGACCGCGCCGATCCGCCGGTCGACCAGGAACAGCGCGGCGGCCGCCGCGAAGGCGATCACCGTGTGGTTGCTCGGGAAGGACCAGTCACCGGCGCCCGGGCAGGTCTCCAGGGTGTCCCGCACCCGCAGCTGCGCGCACGGCCGGACCTCCTCCACCAGTCCCTTGAAACCGGAGTTCACCGCGTAGGCGAGAAGGACGACCGGCGCCGAGGCCAGCACCCGGGCCATCACCGCCGGCCCGCCGTCGCGCGCCCGCCACCAGGCGGCGAGCATCAGCAGCGCGAAGAGCCCGAGGCCGAGCAGTGACCAGAGCTCGACCAGTCGGTCGAGCCAGTGCGGCGCGGCGTCCGCCCAGCCGACCACCCGGGTGTACAGGCCGCCGGAGACGCCGCTGCCGTCGTAGACGGCCAGCTCGCGCACCGGCGGCGCGGGCACCTGGGCCGCCTGGGTCATCTGGGCCATCTGGGCCCGGACCGCTGCCGTCACCGGTCGGCGCCGACGTGACGGCCGGCCCGCCGCTCACCGAACAGGTCGCAAACAATCGGGAACATAGAGACAACTACTACCAGAACGGCGATCGGCACCGGACAACGGTCGATACCGGGCGCGCCCGAGTCGGACCACCGCCCGCCCTCGCACCGGCCGCCATGACCAGCATCCGGACACGCGCCCCTCCTGCGCACCCGTGCGCCGGGCGCGCACCCCGCGGGCCCGGCGCGCCCGCTTGCCGCCGCCCGCCCCGACCGCCCCGGAACCGGGTACCCGCCCACCGCTCACGCCCCCTCGCCGCACCCGCCGAAGCCTCCGCCGAAGCCCTCGCCGAGCCCCTCGCGGCCCCCGGCCGGACCGCCCCGCCCCTTGGCATGCCCACCGGCATACCGCGGGGTATTCCGAGTTGGCAGACCCCATCCCCAGGAACGGGTGGCGCCCGTACTCTTTCGTCAGCGCGTCGGCTCCGGCGCGCCCTCGAACGGCGGCGAGGAGCGAACCGAGTGCGGCAGCCAGGACGGCAGACCCGACGACCCGAACGTCGTACGCCGCAGACCGCGGCGGAACTGGCCAAGGTCCACGAGCGCGCCCTCGCCGAGGCCGCCGCCCGCGCCGCCGCCCGCGACACCGCCCCCGACGACCCCTCGCTCTTCCAGCCCCGCCCCGAGATCGGCGACTCCTGGGAACGCCTGCGCCGCCTCGGCCTCGACCCCGACGCCGGCGCCGCCGCCGTCCACCTCGGCCCCGCCGAGATCGAACGCCGACGCCGCACCAGCGGCCTCGACCCGCTGCTCCCCGTCCTCCGCGGCACCCTGCTGGAACAGCCCGGCCAGCCCCCGCTGATCCTCGCCATCGCCGACGCGGACGGCCACATCCTCTGGCAGGAGGGCGAGCGCGGCCTGCGCCGCAGCGCCGACCGGATCGGCTTCCTCACCGGCGCCCGGTGGATCGAGGAGAGCGTCGGCACCAACGGGATCGCCGCCGCCCTGCGCGCCCAGCGCCCGATGCAGGTGCACTCGGCCGAGCACTACCTGCGCAGCCACCACTCCTGGACCTGCGTCGCCGCCCCCGTGCACGACCCCGGCACCGGCCGACTGATCGGCGCGATCAACCTCAGCGGCCCGGCCCACTCCGTCCGCCCCTACCTGCTCCAGCTGACCGCCACCGCCGCCAAGCTCGCCGAGACCGAGCTGCGCGCCCGCCGCCTCGAATCACTGCACCACCTGCGCACCCTCGCCGCCCCGATGCTGGCCCGGGTGAACGGGCCCGCCCTGGTCGTCGACGCGGCCGGCTGGACGGCCGCCGCGGCGGGCCTGCCACCACCGGCCCGGCTGCGACTGCCCGCCGAGGGCTGGAGCACCACCGCCGTGCACTGGCTGCCGAGCCTGGGCGAGTGCGTGATCGAGCCGCTCGCCGACGGCTGGCTGGTCCGCCCGGTGCTGCCCCGGGACACCGCGCCGGCGCCGACCGGCGGTCCGGACGCCCCCGGCCGTCCCGACGACACCGACGACACCGGCGGGCTCTCCGGCCTCGGCGGGCTGCTCGCCGAGCAGGCCGAAGGCGCACGGGTCCGGCTCGACCTGCGCCGCGCCGGCAGCCCCGCACTGTCGGTGCACGGCGCGGCCGGCAGCTGGTCGCACGCGCTCAGCCCCCGCCACGCCGAACTGCTGCTCCTGCTCGCCACCGAGCGGAACGGCCTCAGCGCGGCCCAGTTGGCCGACGCGCTGTTCGGGGACCCGGCCAGGACGGTGACGGTCCGGGCCGAACTGTCCCGGCTCCGCCGCCACCTGGGCGGTCTGCTGGCCCACCGGCCGTACCGCTTCGCCGAATCGGTCCTGGTCGGCGTGGCCGGACCGGACGACCCCTACGACCTGCTGCCGTCCTCCTCGGGCCCGGCCGTGCGCCGGCTCCGCGCGGGCCTCGCGGGCGGCACCGTGCGACTCCCCGGCGCCCCGCCCCCGCCGGGCCAGCTGCCCGCGCCGCGGACCGGCCGACTCCCGCTGCCGCCGGCCTGAGCGCCGTCCGGACGGGCACCACCGGCCGTCGGCCCGCCGCCCGTTCGGGCACTGTTCGTCCGGAGACCGTTCGTTCGAGGACCACTCGCCCGGGCGCCGTCCTGCAAAGCCCCGTCCTGCAAAGCCCCGAGGGCCCGAGGCCCCTCCGTCCGAGGCCGTCCGCCCGGGCCCCGTCCGTCGGGCCGGGGCAGCCGCCCGGGGCTCAGCGGCCGCCGGACAGCAGCTCGGACAACTCGTCGTCGCTCGGCCCGTGGGCCCGCTCCGCCTCCTCCGAGACCAGCGCGTACGTCCGGTCCAGCCAGGCCCGGACCTTCGGCCTGGAGACCTCCAACAGGGCGCTGCCGTGGGGCGATTCCAGCGCCAGGTGCAACGTCGAGCCGTGGCACGGACAGTAGGCCGGCCACAGCTTGACGTCGCCCTGACCGCTCAACGAGCGCAGGCCGTCGCGCAGCAGTTCGCGCGAGAACACCCAGTCGGCCTCGTCCGGCCGCCCCAGGTGGAACGTCAGCAGCACCTCGTACGGGCGCGCGGCGTCGAACCGGAACCGCGTACGGACCTCTCCGACCACCTCCTCGCCCAACGAGATCCGCAGGGGCAGCACCTCCTCCACCGCCGCCGGAGCGGCGGTGGAGCCTGCCTCATCGCCGCCCGTGGGGGTAGCGGCGAGGGGGGCACTGGAGGGTGCTGACAGCGGGTCGGGCGGCATGACGGTCTCTCCGGGGCGGCGTGGGATGCCCTTCAGACTGCGTCACCGCGCGACGGACCGGCAAGGGTTGCAAGGGGGTTGCAATAATCCCCGCAGGCTCCCGGGGTCCCTTACGGCTCTTGTCGGACGGACCGTCAACTTCCCTTTGTCAAAGGGTTGTCCACGGATTTGATCCATTCGGTCCGGACTCTGGCCATCGCCCGGGTGCCCGCTGCTACGCTCGTCCCCCTGCCGGCGCACGCCCGCGCGCGCACCCGGCGGACTCCGCACGCGTGGCCCCGGGGGGACATTCGGGCCGGAGCCGGACGCGGCCCGGCGGGCGCGCCCCGATCGGATCCCGGCCGAACCGGTCCGCCCGGCGGCCGACCGGACCGTCGGCGGCACCGGCGCCGCCGTCGGCACGTGGGAGAATGCGGCGACCGCAACGGCGACTTCAGGGGAGGGAGGGGTCCGGTGGGTCCGTCCGAGGACACCGGGCAGGACACGGCGTACCCGCACGACCGCCAGCGCACCAGGCACGGCCGACACGGACGGCCCGGCCCGTTCGGCGGCCGCCTGCGACTGCCCACCCTGCGCTTCTCCGGCGCCGCGATGGCGATGTCCACCGTCGTGGGCATCAGCATCGCCACCACCCTGCTGCTCAGCGAACAGCAGGGCGTGGGCCGCCGGGCCGGGGTCGCCCGGGTCGGTTCCAGCGCCCCGCCGCCCAGCCCGACCGTCGGCCCCGACAGCACCCCGGGTACGGCCTCCGGCCCGGCCGGTGGCGGCCGAGCGGGCGGGAGCGCCTCCGGCACCACCGCCGACCGGGAGGCCGTCACCCCGGCCGTACCCCGGCCGGGACCGAGCGACCCGGCCGCCCCGAACCACCCGACGAGCGGCTCCGGCGCCCCGGGGAACACCCCCGGCCGCCCCGCCGCCACCCCGACCGCGCCCCGCACCGGCGTCCCGCTCGCCGAGGGCCCGCCGCCACGGCACGGCGTGACCGGCGAGCCCGCCGGGGGCCACGGCGGCACCGCCGACGGCGGCCCCGACACCCTGGCCGCCGGGCAGACCGCCGAGGAGCGGTCCGCCTCCCGCGACGGCGGCCGACCCGCCGAGGAGCCGACGCCCACCGCGACGGCCCCGGCCACCTCCGCGCCCTCCCCCTCGCCGACCGCGCCCCGCCCGCTCGCCCCCGCCCCGGGCACCCCGACACCGCCCCCGCACGACTGGACCGGCGAAACGCTCACCGACACCGGTACCGACGGCACCGGCGAGAAGGACGTGACCGGAGCGAAGGGCGACACCGGCGGGAAGGGCGACAAGGGCGGCACCGACAGCGCCGACGACCTCGCGCTCACCGGCGCGGCCCTGGTCCAGCCGCTCGGCCGCGACGGGACCCGCCACCTGCTCGCGCTGACCGTCACCGAACCGCTCACCGCGCTCCAGGCCGAGTTCCGGCTCGCCCCGGGCGCGTTGGCCCCCGGGGCCGGAACCGTCTGGACGGACCTCACCGGCGCCGTGATCACCGCCCACCAGGAACGCGGCGCCGCGGTGTACCGCTTCACCACTCCGCCCGGCACCGACGTCCGCCCCGGCCGGTACACGTTCGCGGTGCTCGGCATCCGCCCTCCCGCACCGCGCCGCGGCGACCCCCGGACGCCGGGACCCCGCCCGCCCGACACCCGGGCCAACGAGCCCCGGAACGGGCCCCGGGCCAACGAGCCCCGCACCAGCGGGTCCTGGAGCAGCGGGTCCTGGAACGCCAGTGCCTTCGCGATCGACCGGCCGCGCGCCGTCGCCGCCCTCGGCGCCTTCACGGCACCGGCGGCCGCACCGGCCACGGCGCCCGCGACCGCACCCACGCCCGCACCCGCCCGCTGACCGGCGGCGGCACCCCGGCCGGCCCGGGGCGGCCGCGTCGGCCCCGGTCGGACAACCGGACAGGTCAGCGGCCCGTTCGGGCTCATCCGGCCGACCTCGTTCGTTACTGTGGTCGCCAGTCGGCACAGCCGCCCCATCGCCGGGGCCGGCCCCCGCACCACGTCATTCCCAGGAGGAGTTCGTGTCCACGGTCCTGACCCAGGGCGGCAATGCCCCGTTGACCGCCGCGCGGGTGACCGTCGAGGTCACCGCACCCAAGGCGCTGGACGTCTCGGGCCTGCTGCTGACCGATGCCGGCAAGGTCCGTTCGGACGACGACTTCGTCTTCTACAACGCCCCCGACGGGCCCGGGGTGACCCACCGCCCGGCCGCCGCGGGCGGCCCGGACGCCATCATCGTCGACACCGCGGCCGTCCCGGCCGGGATCACCAAGATCGTCGTCACCGCCAGCCCCGACGAGGCCGGCGCCACCTTCGCGGGGATGGAGCCGACCGCGACCGTCCGCGACGCCGCCACCGGCGAGGTGCTGGTCACCTTCACCTCGCCCGCGCTCGGCCGGGAGACGGCGCTGATCGTGGTCGAGGTCTACCAGCGCAACGGCGCCTGGAAGGTCCGCGCGGTCGGGCAGGGCTACGCCAACGGCCTGGCCGGCATCGCCACCGACTTCGGTGTCTCGGTCGAGGAGCAGCCGGCCCCGGCGCCGGTCGCCGCGGCCGCCCCGGTCGCGCCGCCCGCTCCGGCCCCCGCCGCGCCGACCCCGCCCCCGGCCGCCGCCCCGGTCGACCCCCGGCTCGCCATGGCCTCCGCCCCGCCGATGCCGCAGAGCGCGCCCCCGATGCCCCCGGCCCCGCCCGCCGCGCCGTCGCTCACCAAGGTCACCCTGGACAAGGGCCGGGTCAGCCTCACCAAGGGCGGCTCGGTCTCGCTGGAGAAGAACGGCAAGCCCTTCCTCTCCTCGATCCGGATGGGCCTGGGCTGGGAGCCCGCCGGCCGCGGCCGCAACATCGACCTCGACGCCTCCTGCCTCGCCTTCGACGCCAAGCGCGAGAAGCTGGACACCGCCTGGTTCATGAAGCTGGGCATCTTCAACGGCTCGATCGTCCACTCCGGCGACAACCTGACCGGCGAGGGCGGCGGCGACGACGAGTCGATCACCGTCCACCTCAACGGCCTGCCGCCGGAGGTGTGCGGACTGGTGTTCGTGGTGAACTCCTTCTCCGGCCAGAAGTTCACCGAGGTCAAGAACGCCTACTGCCGGCTGGTCGACGCCGGGACGAACCAGGAGCTGGTCCGCTTCGACCTCACCCACTCCGAGGCCCGCACCGGTGTGGTGATGTGCAAGCTGGTCCGCCAGTACTCGGGCGAATGGGTGATGACCGCGATCGGCGAGTACGTCGACGCCAAGACCGCTCGGGCGATGGTCAAGCCGGCCGCCTCGATGCTCTGACGGTCGCCGACGGCGGCTGACGGCCCGCCGGGCGGCGGGGGAAATCCACTGGACCTCCCGCCGCCCGGCCCGCATCATGTCCGAATGCTGATCAGGGAAGCCACCACCGAGGACTGGCCCGCCGTCTGGCCGTTCTTCCACTCCATCGTCGCCGCCGGCGAGACCTTCACCTACCCGCTCGACCTCGGGTTCGAGCAGGGCCGGGAGTGGTGGCTGCTGTCCGAACCCCACCGCACCGTGGTCGCCGTCGACGGGACCACCGGCGCCGTGCTCGGCACCGCCAGGATGAACCGCAACCAGCTGGGCAACGGCGGCCACGTCGCCAGTGCCAGCTACATGGTGGACCCGGCCCACGGCGGCCGGGGCATCGGCCGGGCGCTCGTCCTGGACAGCATCGACTGGGCCCGCCGGTCCGGCTACCGCGCCGTCCAGTTCAACGCCGTGGTCGCCTCCAACAAGCACGCGGTGAAGCTCTACGAGTCGCTCGGCTTCGCCGTCGTCGGCACCGTCCCGGAAGCCTTCCACCACCCCGTGCACGGCTACGTGGCCCTGCACGTCATGCATCTGGCGCTCTGAGCCCCCAGGGGGTTCCCGCCTACTCCTCGATCGCCCCGCCGACCCGCCGCAGGTGCTGCCGGAAGGTGTACCCCGGGTCGGCGGCGCGGCGCTCCAGGTACTCCGCGAACGCGGTCTGCCGCCGCAGCGTGTCACCGGAGCGGATCCGCTCCGCCTGCGCGCGCTCGGTGCGGGCGATCCCGGCCGCCGCGTCCAGCACCTCGTCCAGCCGCCCGGACGGCACGAACAGCACACCGTCCGCGTCCGCGAACACCACGTCCCCGGTGTCCACCAGGTGCGGACCGAACCGGGCCGCCTTCAGCGCCTCCGGCTCCCGCCCGTCCAGCCGCACCGGGCCGAGCGGAAGCGTGCCGTAGCTGAACACCGGCAGCCCGATCTCCACCAGCTCCGGGGTGTCACGGTGCAGCCCCCACACCACCACCCCGGCGGCCCCGGCGGCCCGCGCCTCCAGCACGGCGAGGTCCCCGATGCACGCCTCGTCCGTCCGCCCGCCGTTGTCGATCACCACGACGTCCCCGGGCTCCGCCGCACCGTACGCCTCCAGGAACACGTCCACGCTCCCGTAGTGCCGCACCGGCAGCACCCGCCCGGCCACCCGGCTCCCGGGCACCACCGCCGCCACCCCGGCCGGCGCCACCCTCAGCGCCACCCCCACCCGCATGCAGGCGTCCGCCACCAACGGCGTGGACAGCTCCGCGAACCGCTTCAGCACCATGCCAACTCCTTGCTCACACAACAGAGTTCACCAGCACGAAGATCCTACGCCGCCTGCCGCCTCATACGATCGAGTGAAAGTCCGCCGTGCACGGCACAACCCTCCGCACCCCGCCACCAGCGTGACGCGCAGAAGAAGGAGGGGCATCATGAGTGCTGTGGCGCATGAGAAACCGATCGCGGACTCTCCGTCGCAGGAGGACATCCTGCTGGAGAGCTTCCTGAGCCCGCACTCCCCCGAAGGCTTCCGGACCGAGCTCGTCTGACCGGCGCCGACGCGAGCGGCCCGGGTCCCCCCATCGCGGGAGGGGGACCCGGGCCGCTCGCGCGCCGCGCGGGGTCAGCCGCGGGTGGCCATGGCGCGCAGGAAGAAGGTCAGGTTGGCCGGGCGCTCGGCGAGGCGGCGCATGAAGTAGCCGTACCACTCCTCGCCGTACGGGAGGTACACCCGCATGGTGTTGCCCTCGGCGGCGAGGCGGAGCTGCTCCTCGGGGCGGATGCCGAAGAGCATCTGGTACTCGAAGGAGTCGCGCTTGCGGCCGTTCCACTCGGCCAGCTGGCCGGCGATCTTGATCATGTTGGGGTCGTGCGAGGCGATCATCGGGTAGCCCTCGCCGGCCATCAGGACCTTGAGCGCGCGGACGTACGCCAGGTCGACCTGGTGCTTGCCCTGGAAGGCGACCGACTCGGGCTCCTTGTAGGCGCCCTTGCACAGGCGCACCCGCGAACCGGGGCCGGAGAACTCACGGCAGTCCGCCTCGGTGCGGCGCAGGTACGCCTGGAGGACGACGCCCAGCGAGGGGTGGTCCTGGCGCAGCTCGCGGGCGATGGCGAGGGTGGAGTCGGTGGTGGTGTGGTCCTCCATGTCGAGGGTCACCGTGGTGCCGGCGTCGGCGGCGGCCTCGCAGATGCGGCGGGCGTTCTCCAGGGCGATCTTCTCGCCGTCCACCGGGAGGAACTGGCCGACGGCCGAGAGCTTGACCGAGACCTCGGCGCCGGCGGCCAGGCCGGTCTCCTTGAGCGCCTTGAGCAGGTGCTCGTACGCCTCGGCGGTGCCGGCGGCCTGGGCGGCGTCGCGGGTGTCCTCGCCGAGGTGGTCCAGGGTGACCTTGCGGCCGGTGGCGACGAGGTCGTCGCAGGCGGTGACGGCGTCGTCGAGGGCCTCGCCGGCGACGAAGCGCTCGACTATCGCGTGGGTCGGCGGGAACTTCTCGACGACGGTGCGGACCTGGGCCGAACGGGAGGCGGCGAGGAGGGCGGAACGGAGCATCGTGACTCCTGGAGCTGGTGCTTCTGCGGGGTGGCGGAAAGGGACGGGCGGCGGACCCGAGGGGTGGTGGGTCCGCCGCCCGTGGGGACGCCGCCCGGCTGCGGGGCCGGGGGCGTCGGGGGACCGCGAAGGGTCCCGGTGGGACGGTCAGCCCATGTGCGGGTAGCGGTAGTCCGTCGGCGGGACGAAGGTCTCCTTGACCGAGCGGGTCGAGGTCCACCGCGCGAGGTTCTGCTTGGCGCCGGCCTTGTCGTTGGTGCCCGAGGCACGGGCGCCGCCGAACGGCTGCTGGCCGACGACCGCGCCGGTCGGCTTGTCGTTGATGTAGAAGTTGCCGGCCGCGTTGCGCAGCTTGAGCATCGCGTGCTGAACGGCCTCGCGGTCCTGGGAGATGATCGCGCCGGTCAGGGCGTAGTCGGACACCGACTCCATCTGGGTCAGCATCTCGTCGTACGTGTCGTCCTCGTAGACGTGCACGGCGAGGACCGGGCCGAAGTACTCGTCGCGGAAGTACTCCGAGGCCGGGTCCTGGCAGACCAGCACGGTCGGCCGGACGAAGTAGCCCACACTGTCGTCGTAGGTGCCGCCGGCCAGGACCTCGACCTTCGGGTCGGCCTGGGCGCGGTCGATCGCGGCCTTGTTCTTGGCGAAGGCGCGGTCGTCGATGACGGCGGACATGAAGTTCGACAGGTCGGTGACGTCGCCCATGGTCAGGCCGTCGACCTCGTCCCGGAACTCGTCCTTGAGCTCGGCCCAGATGGACGCCGGGACGTAGGCGCGGGAGAGGGCCGAGCACTTCTGGCCCTGGAACTCGAAGGCGCCGCGGGTCATGGCGGTCTTCAGCACGGCCTTGTCGGCGGACGGGTGGGCGACCAGGAAGTCCTTGCCGCCGGTCTCGCCGACGATCCGCGGGTAGGTGCGGTAGTTGGCGATGTTGGTGCCGACCTCGCGCCACAGGTGCTGGAAGGTCGCGGTGGAACCGGTGAAGTGGATGCCGGCCAGCGCCGGGTGCTTCAGCGCGACGGCGGAGACGTCCAGGCCGTCGCCGGTCACCATGTTGATGACGCCCTTGGGCAGGCCGGCCGCCTCCAGCAGCTGCATCAGCAGGTGCGCGGAGAACTGCTGGGTCGGCGAGGGCTTCCACAGCACCACGTTGCCCATCAGCGCCGGCGCGGTCGGCAGGTTGCCGGCGATGGCGGTGAAGTTGAACGGGGTGATCGCGTAGACGAAGCCCTCCAGCGCGCGGTGGTCGCTGCGGTTCCACACGCCGTCCGAGGAGATCGGCTGCTCGGCCATGATCTGGCGGGCGAAGTGCACGTTGAAGCGCAGGAAGTCGACCAGCTCGCAGGGGGTGTCGATCTCGGCCTGCTGCGCGGTCTTGGACTGGCCGAGCATGGTGGCGGCGGCCAGGGTCTCGCGCCAGGGGCCGGCCAGCAGGTCGGCGGCGCGCAGGAAGATCGCGGCGCGGGAGTCGAAGGAGAGCGCCTGCCAGGCCGGGGCCGCGGCCAGGGCAGTGTCGATGGCCTCCTGCGCGTCCGCCTGGGTGGCGTTGCGCAGGGTGCCGAGCCTTGCCGCGTGGTTGTGCGGCTGGACGACGTGGAACTCGGTGCCGCCGCCCATGCGGCGCTCACCGTTGATCGTCATGGTCAGCTGGACCGGCTCCTGGCCGCCCAGCTCCTTCAGCTTCGCCTCCAGGCGGGCCCGTTCCGGGCTGCCCGGCGCGTAGCTGTGGACCGGCTCGTTCACCGGCGCGGGGACCTGGGTCACAGCATCCATGAGCGCACGCTCTCCTTCGTTCCTTGCGGGGGAAGCCGGCGCGGATCGCACGACGGCCACATGACGAACGCTATTCCTGCATCAGGGCCCGCTTGATTGGCCGGACGGCTAAAATCATCCGGACGGCGTTGTCCGACCGGATGAAGGATTCGGACGAAAGCCGCCCTTCGGCCACCCGCCGGCCACCCCGGCCGTCCGCGGCGAACCCCCGGGCCGCCCGGCAGCGGCCCCCAGCGACGGCGCCCCGGCAGCCCCCGGCCGGCCGCCGACAGCCCACCGGACACCTTCGAGGAGGCCCGATGACCACCCCCGGCCTCCCGCTCCGGCAACTGCTGATGGCCCTGGGCGAGCCGCTGGTCGAGCTCCAGACCGCCCCGCACGGCCTCGACGTCCCGGTCCGGGACGTGGCCATCCTCGACCCCGAGGACCCTCCCACCGCCGCCCCGGGCGAGCTCGTGCTCGCCATCGGCGCCCGCGGCCGGGCCGCCCTCCCGGCGCTGCGCGCGGCAGGCCGGGCCGGCGCCGCCGCGGTCGCCGTCAAGCTGGACGCCCCCGGCCAGGCCGACGCGCTGCGGGAGGCGGCCACCGAGGCCGGTGTGGCCCTGCTCTCGGTGCGCCGGGAGACGCGCTGGGAGCACCTCGACTCACTGGCCCGGGCGATCATCGCCGGACCTGACACCCCGGACGCGCCCGGCTCCCCCGAGCACAACGCCGGGGACCTGTTCTCGCTCGCCCAGACCGTCGCCGTGCTCACCAACGGCATCGTCTCGATCGAGGACACCTCCAGCCGGGTGCTCGCCTACTCGCGCTCCTCCGACTCCGACGAGGTCGACGACCTGCGCCGGCTCTCCATCCTCGGCTGGCAGGGGCCCGAGCCGTACCTCTCCAAGCTCCGCGAGTGGGGCGTCTTCCAGCACCTGCGCACCTCGGACACCGTGATCGCGGTCGACCCGCACCCCGAGCTCGGCCTGCGCCGCAGGCTGGCGATCGGGATCAGGACCGGCGCGCAGCCGCTCGGCACCATCTGGGTGCAGGAGGGCTCCCGGCCGCTGGCGCCGCTGGCCGAGCAGGCGCTGGTCGGCGCGGCCCGGGTCGCCGCCGCCCAGCTGGTGCGCCGCCGCCGGGAGCTCTCGGCGGACGTCCGGCTCACCCGGACCCTGGTCACCGGCCTGCTGGAGGGTTCCACCGGGCCGCAGTCGCTGGCCACCCACCTCGGCCTCGACGTGCGGCGCCCGGCCACCGTGCTGGCGTACAGCGCGGACAGCACCGAGGAACTCACCCGGGCCGAGGTGACCGGCCTCATCTCGGTGCACACGGCGGCCCGGCACCGCGCCGCGCTGCTCGCGCCGATCGAGTCCCGGGTGTACGTGCTGCTGCCCGACCTGCCCGCCAATCTGCCGATGGCCACCGTGCGCGGCTGGGCGCACGAGGTGGTCGAGGCGGCCCGGGACCACCTGGGAGTCCCGCTGCGGGCGGCGCTCGGCTCGACCGTGGAGGGCCTCGCCCTGGTGCCGGAGTCGCGGGCGCAGGCGGACCGGATCCTGGACGCGATGGGCCGCGGCGGGGTCGACCTGGAGGTCGCGGCGCTGATCGACGTCCAGGCGGAGGTGCTGGTCAGCGAGGTACTGGCGCTGCTCCAGGAGCGCGGCGGCCTGCGCGACCCGCGGCTCACCGCGCTGACCTCGTACGACCGCAGGCACGGGACCAGGCTCGCCGAGTCGGTGCTGGCCTGGCTGGACGCGCTGGGCGAGGTCCGGGTCGCGGCGGACGCCCTGCACATCCACCCGAACACCCTGCGGTACCGGGTCCGCCGGGCCGAGCAGCTCACCGGGATCGACCTGGCCCAGCCGCAGCAGCGGCTGCTGGCGATGCTCCAGCTGCGGCTGCCGGCCGACTCCTGACGGCGCGCGCCGGGACGCACCGGGCCCGGGCCCGACCCGGGCGGGCACGCGAAAGGGGCCCGCCGAAGCGGGCCCCGATCACTCACTCGCGGTCAGCTCACTGGCCGTAGCCCTGGCCGCGCTTGTGCTCGTTCAGCCGGTGCCACGGGCCGGTGATGGCCAGCTGGATGCCCGGGGTCTGGATGTTGGCGAAGAGGGTCTTGCCGTCGTCCGAGAAGGTGACGCCGGTGAACTCGCTGAACTCGGGCTTCTCGGCGGAACCGATGTTCAGCTCGTTGCGGGCGATCGGGAAGGTCAGGCCGTCCTCGGTGGCGCCGAACAGGTGCGAGACACCCTCGCCGTCCTCGGCGATCACGATGCCGCCGTAGGGCGAGACGGTGATGTTGTCCGGACCGTCGAAGTTGTCGTGGTCGCCCCAGACGTCGGTGTTGACGCCCAGCAGGACCTTCAGGGTGATGGTGCGACGGACCGGGCTGTAGAACCAGACCTGGCCGTCGTGCTGCAGCGGGCTCTCCGAGCGGGCGAAGCTGGAGACGAAGTAGAAGCCGCCGTCACCCCACCACATGCCCTCCAGCTTGCGGGCGCGGGTGACCTCGCCGTCCTTGAACTGCTTGCGGACGGAGACGGTCTTGGCGTCGCGGTCCTGGACCTTGACCCAGTCCACGCCGTAGGTGGTGCCGACCGTGGTGGCGCGGGACAGGTCGTCGATGAACTTGCCCTGGGCGTCGAAGACCTTGAAGGCTTCCAGCACACCGGCGTCGGCGGCCAGCTTGCGCAGCTGGTAGCGGCCGTGCTTGAAGCCGGCCGGCGGGGTCCAGCGGAAGAGCAGACCGTTGGGGTTCGAGGCGTCCTCGGTCAGGTAGACCTGGCCGCGCTTCGGGTCGACGACGACGGCCTCGTGGGCGTAGCGGCCGAACGCCTTCACCGGCTGCGGGTCGCGGTTGTAGTCGTCGTCGAACGGGTCGACCTCGAAGATGTAGCCGTGGTCCTTGGTGAAGCCGTTCTTGCCGGCCTTGTCCTCGGTCTCCTCGCCGGAGAGCCAGGTGCCCCACGGGGAGACGCCGCCGGCGCAGTTGGTGGAGGTACCGGCGATGCCGACCCACTGCTCGACCGTGCCGTTGGCCTTGGCGTGCACGATGGTGCAGCCGCCGGCCGCGCCCGGATCGTAGACGTGGCCCTCGGTCAGCGGGACCGGGTTGGGCCAGTTGGCGCGGGCGCCGGACAGCTCGTGGTTGACGACCAGCAGGTTGCCGCCGCGCTCGTCCTCGAACGCCGAGGTGCCGTCGTGGTTGCTCGGGGTGAACTCACCGGTGCGCAGCTTGGTGACGCCGGCGCGGTTCACGACCTTGTACTTGAAGCCCTTGGGCAGGGCGAGCAGGCCGCCCTGCGTGTCGGCGACCAGCGGGCCGTAACCGACGGCGAGACGCTCGCCCTCGACAGCCTCGGCGGCCGGCGCCTCGCCACCGGCCGGAGCGGCGATCGCACCCGGGGCGGTG
Source organism: Kitasatospora sp. NPDC094019 (assembly GCF_044764505.1). NCBI lineage: Bacteria > Bacillati > Actinomycetota > Actinomycetes > Kitasatosporales > Streptomycetaceae > Kitasatospora > Kitasatospora sp. NPDC094019. The sequence continues at coordinate 204,009 of NZ_JBIWIF010000010.1, read as the reverse complement.
GCCAGGGCCTCCGCGCTGCCGGCGATCAGCACGCCGGCCCCGACGAGGGTGGAACGGTTGACGAAGTCCCGGCGGGACAGCGACATGGCAGTCACTCCTGAAGGGTGGGGTGCCGACCGGGCGGACCCGGTGCGCGGCGTGCGAGGTGTGCGAGGTGTCGAGAAAGGTCGTCGACGCCCAGCAGACTCCGCCCGCCCGGTGAACGCCCGGTGAAGCGCATGCCTCGTCAGGGCGGCCATTTGCCAACCGTATTCGAACTCATGACTCAGCTTTTGCCATGTCCCCACAGGTCACACCGCCGGACCGGCTCCGGCCACCCCCCGTTCGGCCCCCGGGAGGGGCATCGTTCAACCGGCCTCCCGGCCCCGCGTCCCGATCCGGTCCCCCGCCCCCGACGCCGCCCGCCCGCCGTCGGCCCCGCTCAGCGGCCGGCCCGCGCCACCCGCCACTGCTCCCAGGCCGCCAGCCACAGCTGCTCGCCCATCGGGTGCTCCCCGCGCTCCCCGCTCCGCACCCGCTGCCAGGCCCGCTGGGCCGGCAGGCTCGCCACCTCGCTGGCGAACACCGAGTACCGGATCGACTCCTCCACCGCCGCGTCGCCCTCCGGTGTCCCGACCACCCAGTGCGTCAGCTGGGAGAGCCGCCGGAGCTGCTCGACCATCGCGGCCACCGCCTCCGCCGCCTCCGCCCTGGTCTCCGAGGCGAGCCGCATCTGCTGGCGCACCGCCGCCTCCCGACGCAGCGCTCCCGCCTCCGCGCGCGCCCCCCGCAGCGATCGGGGCGCGCGTCCGGACCGCAGCCGGGCCTCGACCGCGGCGGCCTCGGTGATGCCGTGCGCGATCACCTCCCGGTGCGCCTCCAGACCGGTGACCGGGGCCAGCTCGCGCCGCTCCACCGGCAGGCACCGGCCGCGCCGGCCGGCCAGCTCGCGCAGCAGCGCGGTGCGGCCGCGCAGACAGCTCTCCGGGTCCTGGATCCGGGCCAGCTCGACGCCGCCCGGCGACACGCCGCGCCCGCACACCGTCACCGTCAGCCCGTCCACCCGGAACCGGCCCGCCCAGACCGGTTCGGCGCCGCCCATCGGACAGCAGCCGGGCAGCGGCGCGCCGGACCACAGGCCGCGCCGGTCCTCGTGCACCTCGACGGCGTGCGACCGGCCGTCGACGGTGATCCACTCGCGCAGCGCCCGGACCCGGCCCGGGGTGTCGCCCTCGTCGACCCCGAGTTGCTCGTAGACGCGGTCGCGCTCGTCCTCGACCACGTCCTCCAGCTCGGGCAGCGGCTCGTACCGGTCGGCGCCCGGCCGGTGGGTGCGCACGGTGACGTAGGGGCCGGCCGCCGAGGTCCAGTCCCCGGTCCCGACCTCGACCCAGCCGGGAGCGAGGTCCGCACCGCCGCCGAACGCGACCAGCGCGACCGGGCCGCCCGGTCCCGCCGAGGGCACCACGCCGTACAGCGGGAAGTCGGCCGCCCCGATCGTCCGGCGGGCGAGGTCCTCCTGACCGCCGAGGAACTCCTCCAGGTCGCCGACCCGGCACTCGCGCGGACAGTCCCCCGGGCGGCCGCACGGGTCCACCGTGCCCGCACCGTCCCCGTACCGACCGCTCCGACCGCCTCCGCTCGCCCGCGTCATCCCGCGCCGCACCCCCTGTCCTCGCCGTTCCCGCCGTGCCGTCGACCCCGGCAACGATACGTGGCCCGACCTGCCGGGTCATCAGGCCCGTTGCGCACCGGGCCGATCCGCCGCCGCGACGGCGGCCGCGACCCGGGTCGCCGCCCACCACCGCCCGACCCCGCCCCGCCCCGCCCCGCCCCGTCCCGCCCCGTCCCGCCGGACGGCCCTGCCCGGGGCGCCGCTGTCGGTCCCCCTCCCTACGCTGGCGGCATGACAGCAACCAAGGACTTCCCGGCCCGGCTCAGCATCGTCACCCTCGGTGTGAGCGACCTCGACCGCAGCGCCCGCTTCTACGAGGCTCTCGGCTGGCACCGGTCCGCCGCCTCCAGCCCGGAGATCGTCTGGTTCCGCACCGTCGATTCGGTGCTCGGCCTCTTCCCGCACGAGGAGCTGGCCGCCGACGCGGGCGTGCCGTCCGCGGGCGAGCCGGCCTTCCGCGGCGTCACCCTCGCGGTGAACCTGGAGTCCCCGGCCCTGGTCGACGCCGCGCTGGCGACGGCCGTGGAGGCCGGCGCCGCGGTGGTCAAACCGCCGGCGCCGACCAGCTGGGGCGGCTACTCCGGCTACTTCGAGGATCCGGACGGGCACCTCTGGGAGCTGGCCCACAACCCGTTCTTCCCGTTCACCGAGGACGGCTCGCTCGACCTGCCCCACTGAGCCCCCGCCGCACCTGGCGCCCCGGCCCGGCCGGGCGGGGGCCCACGACCCCGGCTCAGCCCCTGGAGCGCGCCTTGAACGCCGCCTTGCGGGCCTCCTTCGCCACCGCCCGGTCCGGGTGCATCTCGCCGACCGCCTCCAGCACGTCCGCCGTGTAGGGGTGCTCGACCCGCCACAGCTCGCCGAGGTAGTCCGCCGGGTCGTCCGTCACCGGCAGCTCGGCCACCAGCTCGCGCAGCAGCTCCGGATCACCGCCGGTGTCCAGCAACTGGGCCGCGAAGGCGTCGACGACCGTCCACAGCGCCGTCGCGCGGTCCGGCGCGGGCACGTCCGCCGCGCCGAGCGCGACCAGCCAGGCCGCCGCGCCGCCGGCCAGCTCGGGATCGTCCAGCACCTCCCGCACGGCCGGTTCGGCCGGCGCCCCGATCAGGGTCAGCGCCGAGTGGCAGAGCATCCGCCGCATCGGGGCGTACGCGTCGCTGCCGCGCGCCGCCGCCAGCAGCTCGCGCGCCGCCGCCACCGGCTCCCGCCCGTCGAGCCAGACCTTCAGCTCCTCCTCGGGCAGCACATTGGCGGCCTCGCTGACCCCGCGGAGCAGCTCGGCCGCGTCTCCCCCGGCCAGGTCGCCGACCAGCGGCGCGTCGTAGCCGTCCTCCAGCAGCCACTGGCGGATCCCGTACTGGCCGAGCGGGGTGAGCCGGACCAGCCCGAACCGGGCCGACTCCGCCTCGTCCAGCTCCTCCGGACCGCCCTCCGCGGGGGCCCCGGCCGCGTCCTCGTCCTCGCCCTCCTCCTCGTCGAAGAGCTCGGGGTCGATCGGCCGGTAGTCCAGCAGGCCCAGCTCGGCGAGGTCGGCGAGCATCGGGTCCAGGGCCACCATGACGTCGGTGATGTCGCCCAGCAGCTCGTCGCTCGGCTCCTCGCCCTCGGGGACGACCAGCAGCGCCGCCAGCACGCCCAGCGGCACCGTCTCGATGCCCGGCTCGGCGAAGGCCGTGGTCTCGTACAGCACCTGGAGCGCCTCGTCGAGCAGCTCGGCGGCCTCGTCCCTGGCGTCCTCGACCTCGCCGAGGCCCTCCTCGTCCTCCTCCGCCTCGCCGTCCCCGTCCTCGTCCCGGTCCGGTTCCAGCTCCTGGGAGTCCGCCTCCACCGCCAGCTCGCGGACGATCCCGGCCGCCGTCAGCCACAGCTCCAGGACGGTCTCGGGGTCACCCTCCTCGGCCGGCTCCAGGTCCGGGCCGGGGACGGCGACGTGCTCCCCGGCCGCCGTGGTGCCGATCTCGACGAGGTCCAGGTCGCAGGCGAGCGACCAGGCGCGCATCGCCTCGACCACCGCCTCCTCCGGCCCGTCCCCCTCCTCGGGGGCCAGGCCGAGCAACCGGGCGGCCGGGAGCCGGTCCGGGGCGGTCAGGTCGCCGAACTCGTCCACCGCCCGGTGCGGGGCCGCCCAGCGCGCCAGCCGCAGCGCCCAGTCGAACATCGGGACGGCCTTCGCCAGCGCGGCCAGCTCCGGTTCGCCCGGCAGCCGGACCGGCGGCACCAGCACGGCCGCGTCGTCCAGGTCCTCGTCGTCCAGTCCGTGCGCGGCGAACGCGCCGTACAGATCCTGCAGCTCCAGGTCGGCGGGCAGCACCGCGCCCTCGCCCGGGGTCCCCGCCGCCGAGGGGCCGGCGTTCCTGCGACGTCGTGCGGCCATCGTTGCGCGTTCTCCCTACACCGAGCTACATCGAGCCAGATCGAGCTACTGCCTGTGCCGAGCCACCGCACCGAGCGGTCGGCCGGGCCGGGTGCGGAGATCAGCTCCGCGTACCCGCCCACTACCTCAGCGTATAGGCCGGGCACCCCCGACGCCCGGCCTCCAGGGGCGCGCGCCGCGAGCGCGCGCCCACCCCTTATCCTTCGAAGTCGGTACCGCGCACCACCCCGCGCGCGCCGACGGGCAACGTAGCCCCGCTCTCGCTCACCTGCACCACCAGGGAGCCCGCACCGAGGCCACCACCACAGCGCCCTGGACGGGCGCGCCGGCACACCCCGCCGACCCGTGTGGTGCCCGGCCACAGGAGACCCCTGCCATGGCGGACCTCTCCCCCGCCGGCTCCGTCCTGCGCACCGCGCAGCTCGACGGACGCCGACTGTCGGAGGCCCTGCTTCCCCTGGAGCTCGCGCCCCGCGCCCAGCTCCGGCTCGCCGCGATCAGCCGCTGGAACGCGCTGCGCGGTGTCCGTGTCGGCCTCGTCGCCGCCGCCCTGCTCCTCATGCTCATCGGCGCCAATCTGGCGACGCCGATCTACCCGATGCTCCAGCAACGGCTCGGCCTGGGCCCGCTCGACACCACGATCCTCTTCACGGTCTACGTGTTCGCACTGGTCCCGGTACTGGCCGTGGTCGGCCACTGGTCCGACCACCTGGGCCGACGCGCCGTGATCCTCCCCGCCGTCGCCCTGGCGGCCGCGGGTGACGTGGTCTTCGCGACCGCGGGCAGCTTCTGGCAACTGGCCGCCGGACGGGCCGTCCAGGGCATCGCCGTCGGCCTGTCCACCGGCGCCGCCGGGGCCGCCCTCGGCGATCTGATGCCGGACCGCCCCACCCTGGCCGCCAAGCTCACCCTCGCCTGTTCGGCGGGCGGCGTGGCGCTCGGCCCGGTGGTCGGCGCCCTGCTGGCCGACGGCGCCGACCCGCTGCTCACGCCCTTCCTGCTGCACGCGATCGCCCTGCTCGCGCTCTGCGTGCCGCTGGCCCTGGTCCACCCCCGGATGCCCGGCCGCAACCGCCCGCCGGCCTCCCCGCCGCGGATCACCACCCCGGCGCACCTGCGCCCGCAGCGCCTGCGGCTGCCGCGCACCGGCCGCCGCGAGTTCCTGCTGGCGGCCTCGGCCGGCTTCGTCTCCTACGCGGTGTTCGGGGTCTACCTGAGCCTGGCCCCGGCCTTCTCCGCCAAGGTGCTGCACACCGACTCCCACCTGGTCGGCGCGGTCGTCGCGGCCCTGCTGCTCGGCTCCTCGGCGCTGGCCCAGCTGGTCGTCCCGCCGACGGCCGACCGCCTGGTCGTCGCCCTGGGCATGGCCGGCCTGGCCACCGGCCTGGGCCTGGTCGTCACCGCGCAGTACACCGGCACCCCGGCCCTGCTCTTCATCGGCAGCGTCCTCGGCGGCGCCTGCCAGGGCATCGCCTTCCGCTCCCTGTTCACCACCGCCGTCGCCGCGATGGACCCCGAACGCCGGGGCTCCGAGCTGAGCTCCCTGTGGATCATCGTCTACCTCGGCTCGTCCCTGCCCATCGTCGCCGTCGGCGCCCTCGTCAAGGCGTACGGCCTGCTCCCGGCGACCAGCGGCTTCACCCTCCTCGCCGCCACCCTCTGCGCCGCCCTGGCCGTCGCCGTCGCCCGCCGCCCCAAGGCCGCCTGACCCCGCGCACGAACGCCGCCGCCCCGGAACGGAGTCCGTTCCGGGGCGGCGGCGTTCCACGGGCCTTCACACACTCCAGGGCTTCCAGGCATCGGTGTCGATCTCGACCCCGAACGGCTCCGGCAGCCGGACTGCCTCACCGAACTTCCACTCGCCCAGCAGCTCGTATGTGGCCTCGGCCTTGTTCGGCTCACCGAACAGCATGACACTGGGCTGCCTCGGGTCACGGTCGACCAGAAGGTAGTACGGCACGCCGCCCCGTGCGTAGCCGTTCCACTTGGTCGGCTTGACCTGTCGCCCGAACATGGGACGACGGTCCTGACGGGCGTTCGACGGCGATGTCACCTCGACCACCATGGCGATGTCGTGCGGATGGAGACGGGCGACATCGCCGGCCAGCGCGCGTTCCTCCACCTCTGTGTCCACGATGACGAGATCCGGAATGTAGCCGTCGCCCGTCTCGACCAGATCCAGTTCGATCCCCTGCATCGCCCGCCACGGATAGGACGGGTCCGGGACGGCGGCACGAGTGAACGGCCGGTCGATGTGTGCGAGGAACACCGCATGCGTAACTACCGGCGCCGGTGACACGACGATCTCCCCTCCGACAACCTCCACCCGCGTACCGTCGTCCGGGAGTCGGAGGTACTCCTCCAGTTCCCCCCGGACCCACATGGCGTACGGCGAATCAGGCAGAAGCAACTGCGCGAACGCAACCACTGACATGACTTCGCTCCCTCCGAGGTCGCGGCACCAGCCTGGCCGCCCGGTCGCAGATATACCACTGCCGCCCGAAACCTTCCCCCGAAGGAGCGGTTTGGGCGGCAGTGGGTTGACGTCGGGCCGTCGGTCAGACGTTGAAGCCCAGGGCGCGGAGCTGGTCGCGGCCCTCGTCGGTGATCTTGTCGGGGCCCCACGGCGGCATCCAGACCCAGTTGATCCGCAGGTCCTTGACCAGGCCGTCGGTGGCGGTCCTGGCCTGGTCCTCGATCACGTCGGTCAGCGGGCAGGCCGCCGAGGTGAGGGTCATGTCGATGGTGGCCACGTCGGCGTCGTCGATGTGGACGCCGTAGATCAGGCCGAGGTTGACGACGTCGATGCCCAGTTCGGGGTCGACGACGTCCATCAGGGCCTCGGTCAGGTCCTCGACGGAGACGGTGCCGGCGCTGGTGCCGACCGGGCCGGCCGGGGTCTCCTCCGCGGGGGAGGTGGTCTCTTCGGTCATGGCTGGTGTCCTCCTCTGCGGTGTCAGTCGGTGGCGGGGTGCTCGGCGAGGGCCTTGGCGGTGGCGTCCTTCCAGGCCATCCAGCTGAGCAGGGCGCACTTGACCCGGGCCGGGTACTTGGAGACGCCGGCGAACGCGACCGCGTCCTCCAGCACCTCCTCGTCGCCCTCGCCCTGGCCCTTGCTCTGCATCAGCTCCAGGAACGCCTCCTGGACCGCCTGTGCCTCGCCCACGGACTTGCCGACCACCAGGTCGTTCAGCACCGAGGCGCTGGCCTGGCTGATCGAACAGCCCTGGGACTCGTAGGAGACGTCGACGACGGTGGAGCCGTCGAGCTTCACCCGCAGGGTGATCTCGTCCCCGCACGTCGGGTTGACGTGGTGGACCTCGGCGTCACCGTCCCGCAGCCCCTTGCCGTGCGGGTTGCGGTAGTGGTCCAGGATGATGTCCTGGTACATCGAGTCGAGCTTCATGGTCGCGTGCCCCGTCCTCAGCCGAAGAAGTTCCGGACGTGGTGGAGGCCGTCCACGAGCGCGTCGACCTCGCCCGGCGTCGAGTACAGGTAGAACGACGCCCGCGTGGTCGCCGGAATTCCGTACCGCAGGCAGACCGGCCGCGCGCAGTGGTGGCCGACGCGCACGGCGATGCCCTGCTCGTCCAGCACCTGGCCCACGTCGTGGGGGTGGATGTCGCCGAGCGTGAACGAGATCGCCGCGCCGCGGTCGACGGCCGTCCGCGGACCGATGATCCGCAGGTCCGGGACCTCCAGCAGCCGCTCGATCGCGTACTCGGTGATGGCGTGCTCATGGGCGGCGATCCGCTCCATGCCGATGCCGGTCAGGTAGTCGACGGCCGCGCCCAGCCCGACCGCCTGGGCGATCGGCGGGGTGCCGGCCTCGAACTTGTGCGGCGCCGGGGCGTAGGTGGACGAGCCCATGGTGACGGTCTCGATCATCTCGCCGCCGCCGAGGAACGGCGGGAGGTCCTCCAGCAGCTCCTGACGGCCCCAGAGCACGCCGATGCCGGTCGGTGCCAGCATCTTGTGGCCGGTGAAGGCGACGAAGTCGGCCTCCAGCGCCTGGACGTCCAGCACCATGTGCGGCGCGGCCTGCGAGGCGTCGATCACGACCAGCGCGCCGACCGACTGGGCCTTGCGCACGATGGCTTCGACCGGGTTGACGGTGCCCAGCAGGTTGGAGACCAGGGTGAAGGAGACCACCTTGGTCTTCTCGGTGATCAGCTCGTCGATGGCCGACAGGTCGAGCCGGCCCTCGTCGGTGAGACCGAACCACTTCAGCTTCGCGCCGGTGCGCTGCGAGAGCAGCTGCCACGGGACGATGTTGGAGTGGTGCTCCATCTCGGTGATGACGATCTCGGACTCGGCGTCCACCCGGTACGGCTCGTCCGCCCAGGTCAGCATGTTGGCGACGAGGTTGAGCGACTCGGAGGCGTTCTTGGTGAACACCACCTCGTCCCGGCTCGGTGCGTTGACGAAGGCCGCGACCTTGTCCCGGGCTCCCTCGTACAGCGCCGTGGCCTCCTCGGCGAGCACGTGCACGCCGCGGTGGACGTTGGCGTTGTGCCGCTCGTAGTAGGCGTTCAGGGCGTCGAGCACCTGGCGGGGCTTCTGGGAGGTGGCCGCGTTGTCCAGGTAGACCAGCGGCTTGCCGTCGTGCAGCAGGCGCTGCAGGACCGGGAAGTCCTTGCGGATCGCGTCGGTGTCGAGCAGGCCCGGCAGGACCGCCGGCTCGTGCGTGGGGGTCACTCGGACGCGCCACCCTTCACATAGGACTCGTAGCCCTCCGACTCCAGCTTGTCGGCCAGCTCCGCGCCGCCGGACTCGACGATGCGGCCGCCGGCGAAGACGTGGACGTGGTCGGGCTTGATGTAGCGCAGGATGCGGGTGTAGTGGGTCACCAGCAGGGTGCCCACCTCGCCGGTCGAGCGGACCCGGTTGATGCCCTCGGAGACGACCCGCAGCGCGTCGACGTCCAGGCCGGAGTCGGTCTCGTCGAGGATCGCGATCTTCGGCTTGAGCAGCTCCAGCTGGAGGATCTCGTGGCGCTTCTTCTCGCCGCCGGAGAAGCCCTCGTTGACGTTGCGCTCGGCGAACGCCGGGTCCATCTGCAGGCCGGCCATCGCCTCCTTGACCTCCTTGACCCAGAGCCGCAGCTTGGGGGCCTCGCCGCGGACGGCGGTGGCGGCGGTGCGCAGGAAGTTGGAGACCGAGACGCCGGGGACCTCGACCGGGTACTGCATGGCCAGGAAGACGCCGGCCCGGGCGCGCTCGTCGACGGACATCTCCAGGACGTCCTCGCCGTCGAGCAGCACCGAGCCGCCGGTGACGGTGTACTTGGGGTGGCCGGCCAGGGAGTAGGCCAGGGTGGACTTGCCGGAGCCGTTCGGACCCATGATGGCGTGGGTCTCGCCCTGCTTCACGGTCAGGTCGACGCCCTTCAGGATCTCCCGGGGACCGTTCTCGGCCTCGACGGAGACGTGCAGGTCGCGGATTTCAAGGGTAGCCATGTGTACTCAGGACTCCTGGTTGACGGAGACGAGCACATCGTCCCCTTCGATCTTTACGGGGTAGACAGCGACCGGCCGGGTGGCGGGCAGGCCGGAGGGCTTGCCGGTGCGCAGGTCGAAGCTGGAGCCGTGCAGCCAGCACTCGATCATGCAGTCCTCGACCTCGCCCTCGGACAGCGAGACGTTCGCGTGCGAGCAGATGTCGTTGACCGCGAACACCCCCTCGTCGGTGCGGACGACGGCGACCGGTACGCCGTTGAGGTCGACGCGCTTGGGCTCGTCCTCAGCCAGTTCGCTCAACGCGCAGGCGCGAAGGAAGCTCATGGGTGTCAGACCGCCGCTTCGAGCTCGGCCTCGATCTTCGCCATGAGGTGGTCCTGGATCTCGGCGACGCCGATCTGCTGGACCAGTTCGGCGAAGAAGCCGCGCACCACCAGGCGGCGGGCCTCGACGGCCGGGATGCCGCGGGACTGCAGGTAGAAGAGCTGCTCGTCGTCGAACCGGCCGGTGGCGGAGGCGTGGCCGGCCCCGACGATCTCGCCGGTCTCGATCTCCAGGTTCGGCACCGAGTCGACCCGGGCGCCGTCGGTGAGCACCAGGTTGCGGTTGAGCTCGTAGGTGTCGGTGCCCTCCGCGGCGGCGCGGATCAGCACGTCGCCGATCCACACCGCGTGCGCGTCCCGGCCCTGCAGCGCGCCCTTGTAGACGACGTTGGAGCGGCAGTGCGGGGTGTCGTGGTCGATGACCAGACGGTGCTCCAGGTGCTGGCCGGCGTCGGCGAAGTAGAGGCCGAGCAGCTCGGCCTCGCCGCCGGGGGCGGCGTAGTTGACCCGCGGGTGGATCCGGACCACGTCGCCGCCGAAGGTGACGACGACGGACTTCAGCGTGGCGTCGCGGCCGACCAGCGCGGTCTGCTGGGTGGCGTGCACCGCGTCCCGGTCCCAGTCCTGGACCGAGACGAAGGTGAGCTTGGCGCCGTCGCCGACCAGCAGCTCGACGTTGGCGGCCCGGGTGCCGGTGCCGGTGTGGTTGATCACCACGACGGCCTCGGCGAACGGCTTGACGTCGACGACCACGTGCGCGAAGCGGGTGCCGCCCTCGCCGTGCACGTCGACCCGGACCGGTTCGGTGAGCGCCGTCTCCTGGGGGACGGTGATCACGAGCGCCTGCTCGAAGGCGCTGAACGCCTGCGCGGCGACCCGGTCGACCGGCTTGCCGGCCTTGCCCAGGCGGGCGTCGTCCCGGCCGACGGTCTCGGCGGTGACCCCCTCGGGCAGGCTCAGCTCGACCTTGTCCTCGCCCTTGTCGGCGGTGGCGGCGGTGCCGTCGTGCAGGCCGCCGAGGCGGTGCAGCGGGGTGAACCGCCAGTCCTCCTCGCGGCCGGTGGGCACCGGGAAGTCCGCGACGTCGAAGGACGGCGCGACCGCGACGCGCGCGTCGATCGGCTGGCGGACACTGTCCCGGCCGGTGCCGGGACCGGCGAGCTGGGCGCCGGCACCGGCGGTGCCGACCTCGATCGAACCGGCGGTCGTGGAGCCGGAGTTGTTCGCAGCGACATTCAAAGGCGTGTCAGCCATGGCTGTTCGTTGTGCTCTCTTCCTCAAAAAAATGCTCGATGGACGGCGGGCGGCCGGCGGGTCAGCCGACGGAGCCCTCCATCTGCAGCTCGATCAGCCGGTTCAGCTCCAGCGCGTACTCCATCGGCAGCTCGCGCGCGATCGGCTCGACGAAGCCGCGGACGATCATCGCCATGGCCTCGAACTCGGTCATGCCGCGGCTCATCAGGTAGAAGAGCTGGTCCTCGCTGACCTTGGAGACGGTCGCCTCGTGGCCCATGGACACGTCGTCCTCGCGGACGTCCACGTAGGGGTAGGTGTCCGACCGGGAGACGGTGTCGACCAGCAGCGCGTCGCAGAGCACGTTGGACTTGGCGCCCTTGGAGCCCTCGCCGATCTCGATCAGACCCCGGTAGGAGGTCCGGCCGCCGCCGCGCGCCACCGACTTGGAGACGATGTTGGAGGAGGTGTTCGGCGCCATGTGGACCATCTTGGCGCCGGCGTCCTGGTGCTGGCCCTCGCCGGCGAAGGCGATCGACAGGGTCTCGCCCTTGGCGTGCTCGCCCATCAGGTAGACGGCCGGGTACTTCATGGTGACCTTGGAGCCGATGTTGCCGTCGACCCACTCCATGGTCGCGCCCTCGTACGCCACGGCGCGCTTGGTGACCAGGTTGTAGACGTTGTTCGACCAGTTCTGGATCGTCGTGTAGCGGCAGCGGCCGCCCTTCTTGACGATGATCTCCACGACCGCGGAGTGCAGCGAGTCGGAGGAGTAGATCGGCGCGGTGCAGCCCTCGACGTAGTGGACGTAGGCGTCCTCGTCGACGATGATCAGCGTCCGCTCGAACTGGCCCATGTTCTCGGTGTTGATCCGGAAGTACGCCTGGAGCGGGATGTCGACGTGGACACCCTTCGGCACGTAGATGAACGAGCCGCCGGACCAGACGGCCGTGTTCAGCGCGGCGAACTTGTTGTCGCCGACCGGGATGACGGTGCCGAAGTACTCGTGGAAGATCTCCGGGTGCTCGCGCAGCGCGGTGTCGGTGTCCAGGAAGATGACGCCCTGCTCCTCCAGGTCCTCGCGGATCTGGTGGTAGACGACCTCGGACTCGTACTGGGCGGCGACACCGGCGACCAGGCGCTGCTTCTCCGCCTCCGGGATGCCCAGCTTGTCGTACGTCGCCTTGATGTCGGCGGGCAGGTCCTCCCAGGACTCGGCCTGCTTCTCGGTGGAGCGCACGAAGTACTTGATGTTGTCGAAGTCGATGCCGGAGAGGTCGGAGCCCCAGGTCGGCATGGGCTTCTTGCCGAAGAGCTTCAGGCCCTTGAGACGCAGGTTCAGCATCCACTCGGACTCGTTCTTCTTCGCCGAGATGTCGCGGACCACGTCCTCGCTGAGCCCGCGCTTGGCCTCGGCGCCGGCGACGTCCGGGTCGGCCCAGCCGTACTCGTAGGTGCCCAGGCCCTCAAGCTCGGGGTGCGAAACGGTGTCAGTCATGCGAGCTTCCTAACGCGCGGACGCTGAATCTTCGGTGGACGTACCGGCAGTCGGCGCGACATCGGTGTCCCGGCCCGCGGCGGTGCGCAGGGCGGGCGACGATGCGGCACCGGGTGCCGGCACATAGGTGGTGCAGACCCCGTCGCCGTGGGCGATGGTGGCCAGTCTTTGCACGTGGGTGCCCAGCAGCCGGGAGAAGACCTCGGTCTCCGCCTCGCAGAGCTGCGGGAACTGCTCGGCGATGTGCGCGACCGGGCAGTGGTGCTGGCAGAGCTGGGCGCCCGCCGGGGCCTGGGCCGCGGCCGACGGGACCCACCGCACCGTGGCAGCGTACCCGTCGGCACTGAGCGCCTGGGCCAGTGCCTCGGTGCGCTCGCCCTCTCCGGCGGAGCTGACGGCCTCCAGGTACTTCTCCGCCTGTCGGCCGAACCGGGCCCGGGCGAAGGCGGCGACCGCCTCCTCACCGGCCTTGCCGCCGCCCACCGCGTCGGAGATCCAGCGCAGGGCGTCGGCGGCGAGCTGGTCGTACGCCTGGTAGAAGGCGTCACGGCCGCCGTCGGTCAGGGCGAAGACCTTGGCCGGACGACCACGGCCGCGGCTGCCGTAGACCCGCTGCTCGCGGGACTCGACCAGGCCGGCGGCGGTGAGGCCGTCCAGGTGACGGCGGACGGCCGCGGTGGTGAGACCGAGCCGGGTCGCCAGGTCGGTGGCGGAGGAGGGGCCGTGGTCCAGGATCGACCGGGCGACCCGGTCCCGGGTGGCCCGGTGGCCCTCCAGCAGTACTTCCGCCGCCGTCGCGGGCACGGCGCAGCCGGGGGCCGACTCGGCCTCCTGGTGCGTGGAGTGCTCGCGCATGTTTTTCACAACACCAGTGTTGCGTAATTCCTTCCGGCAGGACAAGCCGTGACCCACACCTCACCCGTGGCATCTGTCACGCAGGTTAGCCTTACCTGACCTGCGGAAATGATCACCAAACCCGGTGTCGGGGCCATCCGTTGGGCCCTCTTAGACTCACAGGCATGCAATCCGAACCCGCGGTCCAGATCACCGGGCTGGTCAAGCGCTACGGCGAGAAGACCGCGGTGGACGGTCTGGACCTGCGCATCTCCCGGGGCACCGTCACCGCCGTCCTCGGCCCCAACGGCGCCGGCAAGACCACCACCGTCGAGACCTGCGAGGGCTACCGCCGCCCCGACGCCGGCACGGTCCGGGTGCTCGGCCTCGACCCGGTCGCGCAGAACGCCGAGCTGCGACCCCGGATCGGCGTGATGCTCCAGTCCGGCGGCGTGTACGCGGGCGCCCGCGCCGTCGAGATGCTCCGGCACACCGCGAAGCTGCACGCCCACCCGCTGGACGTCGACGCGCTGGTGGAACGGCTCGGCCTGGGCTCCTGCGGCCGCACCACCTACCGCCGGCTCTCCGGCGGCCAGCAGCAGCGGCTCGCGCTGGCGATGGCCGTGGTCGGCCGCCCGGAACTGGTCTTCCTGGACGAGCCCACCGCCGGCCTCGACCCGCAGGCCCGCCGCGCCGCCTGGGAGCTGGTCCGCGACCTGCGCCGGGACGGCGTCACCGTGGTCGTCACCACCCACCACATGGACGAGGCCGAGCAGCTCGCCGACCGGGTCGCGATCGTCGACCGGGGCCGGGTGATCGCCGGGGGCACCCCGGAGGAGCTGTGCCGCGGCGGCGCCGAGTCCAGCGTGCGCTTCGACGCCCCGCCCGGGCTCGACCTCACCACCCTGCTCAAGGAGCTGCCCGAGGGCGCCACCGCCGCCGAGTCCTCCCCCGGGAGCTACCGCGTCGAGGCGCCGGTCGACCCGCAGCTGCTCGCCGCCGTCACCGCCTGGTGCGCGGCCTCCGGCATCCTCCCGGAGCGGCTCGCGGTGCAGCGCCGCAGCCTCGAAGACGTCTTCCTCGACCTGACCGGACGGGACCTGCGCTCGTGACCGACTACTCCCCCCGTCCCGGAGCGGCGCCGGTCGGCCGGATGCTGCTCGCCCAGACGGCGTTCGAGACCCGGATGCTGCTGCGCAACGGCGAGCAGCTGCTGCTCACCGTGGTCATCCCGACCGTGCTGCTGGTGCTCTTCTCCGCGGTGGACATCGTCGCCGTCGAGGGGCCCGGCGAGCGGGTCGACTTCCTCGCGCCGGGGCTGCTGGCGCTCGCCGTGATGTCGACGGCCTTCACCGGGCAGGCCATCGCCACCGGCTTCGAGCGCCGCTACGGCGTGCTGAAGCGGCTGGGCGCCAGTCCGCTGCCGCGCTGGGCGCTGCTGACCGCGAAGACCGGCTGCGTCCTGGTCACCGAGGCGCTCCAGGTGGCACTGCTGTCGGTGATCGCGCTGGCCCTCGGCTGGTCTCCGCAGGGCAACCTCCTCACCGTGGCCGCCCTGCTCGTCCTCGGCACCGCCGCCTTCTCCGGGCTCGGCCTGCTGATGGCCGGCACGCTGAAGGCGGAGGCGACGCTGGCGGCCGCGAACCTGGTCTTCGTCCTGCTGCTGCTGGCGGGCGGGGTGGTCGTGCCGCTGTCGAAGTTCCCGGCGGCGGCGCGGTCCGTGCTGGAGCTGCTGCCGATCTCGGCGCTGTCGGACGGTCTGCGCTCGGTCCTCCAGAGCGGCGCCGGGGTGCCGTGGGCCGATCTCGGCCTGCTGGCCGGCTGGGCCGTCCTCGGCCTCGCCGCCGCCGCGCGCTTCTTCCGCTGGGAGTAGCCCCCGGGAGCGGCCCGGCGCTCTCCCCTCCGTTGCTCATGACGACGGCCCCCGACCCGGTGCACGGGTCGGGGGCCGTCGTCGTACGACCGCGCGGCGGTCAGCTGTCCGCGCCACCGCGACGGCGGCGGGCCAGCAGGACGAGCGCGCCGCCGAGGAGCACGACACCGCCGCCGACGGCCGCGATGACCGGGGTCGCGTCGCTGCTACCGGTCGCGGCCAGCGCCGGGCCGGCCGGGGTCGGCGAGGACGTCGCGGGCGGGACCGGCGCGGCGGTCGACGGGGTGGCCGTCGGCGTGGCCGACCGGCTGGGCGTCACGGTCGGGGTGACCGGGGGCGTGGTCGGCGTCACCGTGCCGGTGGGCGTCGGCGTCACCGTCGCGGTGGGCGACGGGGTGGGCGTCACCGTCGTGGTGGGGGTCGGCGTCGGCGTGACGGTCGGCGTGGGAGTCGGAGTGGGCGTCGGGGTCGCGCAGACCTCGATCGTCTTCGTCTCCGTCTTGTTCCAGTCCGCGTTCTTCGGGTCCTCGGTGGTGGTCACCACGAACGTGGCCTTGATCGGCGCACTGTGGGCCTTCACCGGGAAGGTCTGCTTGAAGGACTTGCCGAAGACCTTCTGGTCCAGCAGCTTCTCACCGTCGACGGTCAGACTGACGGCGTTCTTGACGCCTTCCTTGTCGCTGTAGTTGGCGAGGTCGATCACGATCTTGTCGCAGGTGACCTGCCAGGTCGGTACGTGGGCCGAGGCACTGGTCGCCAGCGCCACCGGCAGCAGGACGGCCGCCACGGCCGTTCCCGCGATCGCCGCACTGCCGATGCCTATCTGCCGCCGCTGTCGCGCCATTTCGTAGTTCCCTCCGAACGGTCTTGTGCAGCAGGCGCATTGAGTGGAACAGCGGTGGGCCCGCTACGACTGTCCGGGGGACTCTACCGGCACCCCCCTACCGCTCCACACCCCGCTGCACGTCCGGATTTCGACTTTCCGGTGACATCTGGTTGTGCTTCGGCGGCCTCGCGGGCCCGTCAGCTCGGGCAACACGGCTCCGGCCGACCCGAATGGACACGGTCAGGGTGGCCGAAAGACTGCACCCCTGGTGATCGTTTTCGATCACCAGGGGTGCCTGAAGGAGCAGAACGGGTCATGCGCCTTCAACCGCTACGGAGCGGACCGTCGCGGGTCAGACCCGGCCGGCCGCCTTGCGCCGACGCGCGACCAGGACCAGCGCGCCACCGGCGGCGAGGGCCAGGCCACCGGCGATCGTCAGCGGCACCACCGGACCGGAGCCGGTGTGGGCGAGACCGCCCTCGGTGACGGCCCCGGCCGACGGGCTCGCCGAGGCGCCCGGCACGGCCGCCGAGGCGGACCCGCTCGCGGACGGGCTCGCCGACCCGCTCGCGGAGGGCCTGCCGGTGACCGGGGCGGACGGGCTGCCCGAGGCGCTCGGGGTCACCGAGGGCGACGGGGTGCCGGTCGTGCCGGGGGTGGCCGGCGGCGTGCTCGGGGTCCCGGTGGAGCCCGGCGTGCTCGGGGTGACGGACGCCGACGGCGTACCGGTCGGCGGCACCACCGGCGGCGTGGTGGCCGGGGTGGTCGGCGGCGTCGTCGGCGGCGTGGTGGGCGGCGTCGTCGGCAGGCAGCCGGTGAAGGGGTAGTGGTGCGTCTCCGCACCGCCCTTGCCGGTCAGCGACTTGACGATGACCGAGCCGTTCACCGGGGCCGCCGAACCGAGGTCGAACGCCGCGTTGGGCGCCAGCACGGTGCCGGACCAGGCGGCCTGGCTGTTCTTGACCACCTTGGTGGCGGTCGGGAAGTTCCAGAGCAGCTTGGAGCGGATCGCCCCGCCGTGCGCGCTCTGCAGCTTGTCGTCCAGGACGTACGCCTTCTTGCCCTCGTCCCAGAGGAAGAAGCCGGTGGTCTTCGCGGCGGCCATGTCGTAGGAGGCGCCGGTGACGGTGACCACGGTGACCGAGCCGGCCGGCACCTTCACGAAGATCCCGGTGGCGCCCTGGAGCGCGGCGGCGGAGACGGTGAAGCTGTTGAAGGCGGCGTCGCCGCTGGTGAGGTAGAGCTCCTTGCCCTTGGCCTCGACCGTGGCGCCGGCGGTCTGCGGGGTGCCGGCCAGGGCGGTGGAGACGGCACGGACCCGGGCGAACTCGGCGGCGAAGTCGATCGGGGACCTGCCCTGGGCGACCGTGCCCTGATGGGCCTGGACCACGGCGCCCTCGGCCTTCGAGCCGTAGACGCCGTTGCCCTTCATCACCTGGGTGTTGTGGCCGGTGATCCTGCCGGCGACCACCAGGGCGTTGCCGCCCGGGAGTGCCTTCACCTGCTCGGGGGTCAGCTCCTGGCCGACCGAGAAGCCGCCGGTGAAGTCGGCGTTGCCGCCGACCGCCACCGCACCCTCGGCGTCCGGCGTGTGGGTGTCGTCGCCCTCGACGAACTCCCCGTAGAGGTTGGCGACCCCGAGGCTCAGGCACTGGCCCGGCTCGGCGACGGCGTGGGCGGCGGCCGGGGCGACGAGCCCGGCCAGAACGAAGGATCCGCCGAGCGCGAGCGCTGCGGCGGGAACGGATATGCGCATGTGCAGGTTCTCCGCTTGCGTGCGGGGGGTGGGAGAGGTCCCGAAAAAGGTATGGACCAAACCGCACTCTTTCGGCCAGACCTGCGATTGGTCAAGACCACTGGGACGCTTGACCGAATGGTCGCTTTTGCACCGTCATGCCCATGGTGGTTTTACCGCCAAGTCGACACCGACGCCCCGCGGCCTCCGCCCCGCCCCCGCCCCAAGATCGGCTGTAAGGCCGCATAGCATGGACGCCGTGCCTAACACCACCCCCTTCTCCCTGCTCGCCGAGCGCTGGCAGCCCTCCGCCGCCATGGTCAAGCGCGCCGCGTTCGCCGCGCTGGTGATGAGCGTGGTGATCGTCGTCACCGGCGGTGCCGTCCGCCTCACCGCCTCCGGCCTCGGCTGCACCACCTGGCCGCGCTGCACCGACGAGAGCCTGACCCCGACCGCCGAGATGGGCTTCCACGGCGTCGTGGAGTTCACCAACCGGATGCTCACCTACGTCCTGAGCGCCGCCGTCGGCTGGGCGATCGTCGCCGCCCGCTGCGCCCGGCCCCGCCGACGCGGCCTGACCAAGCTCGGCTGGGCCCAGTTCTGGCTGGTGATGAGCAACGCCGTGCTCGGCGGCATCACCGTGCTGACCGGCCTCAACCCGTACACGGTGGCGCTGCACCTGATCGCCGCGATGGCCCTGGTCTGGGTCGCGACCCTGATGTGGGAGCGGTCCAAGGAGGGCGACGGCCCGGCCCGACCGCTGGTGGCCGAGCCGATCAAGCGGCTCTCCTACGCCCTGGTCGGCGTGATCGGCCTGCTGGTGGCCGCCGGCACCCTGGTCACCGGCGCCGGCCACCACCCCGGCACGCCCAAGGACAACAAGATGGTCCCGCGGATCCCGCTGGACTACGACCGCCTCGCCCAGGCCCACGCCGACCTGGCCTTCCTCTCGATCGGCCTCTCGATCGCGGTGATCTTCGTGTTCGCCGCCGTCAAGGCCCCGCCGGCCGCCCGCGCCCGCGCCCGCGAGCTGGTGGTCGGCCTGCTGCTCCAGGGCGTGATCGGCTTCGTCCAGTACTTCACCGACGTCCCGGAGCTGCTGGTCGGCCTGCACATGCTGGGCGCCACCCTGATCTGGATCGCCGCCCTGCGCATCCCGCTCGCCCTGCGCGCCCGCGAGGACATCCCGGCCCCCGCCGACACCCCCGCACCCCGCACCCCCCGGCCCGCGGCCGTCTGACCCCCGGCACCCCGCGCGCGCACGCCGAAGGGCCCCGGTCTCCGCGACCGGGGCCCTTCGGCGTGCGGTGGGGCGGAATGTCAGCCGCCGATCTGGATCCCGGCCATCCGCTTCCACTCGTAGGCACCGGTGCGGACCTTCAGGCCCAGCTCGCCCTCGAAGCTCTCGTGCAGGGTGACCCCGGCCAGTTCGGCGGCCCGGCGGCCGACCGCGTAGCTGGGCGCGACCTGGTCGCCCCAGGCGCCGTCGGCACCGACCACGACGATCCGGGTGGCGACCGCGCCGACATACTCGACGACGCCGTCGGCGCTGCCGCCGTGCGCCGCGGCGAAGGCGGTCAGGTTCTTGGCGATGC
Source organism: Kitasatospora sp. NPDC094019 (assembly GCF_044764505.1). Classification (NCBI taxonomy): domain Bacteria; kingdom Bacillati; phylum Actinomycetota; class Actinomycetes; order Kitasatosporales; family Streptomycetaceae; genus Kitasatospora; species Kitasatospora sp. NPDC094019. The sequence continues at coordinate 184,605 of NZ_JBIWIF010000010.1, read as the reverse complement.
GCTTGGCACGGCGCTCGGCGCGGGCGTCCGGCGCGGCGGGGGTGGCGGTCTCTGCGCTGCTCATGCCCGCATGCTACCGAGCGGTAGCAGAGCTGGCGACGGGAGCGCCGTGTGCACCGGGCCACATACTGGTGAGGTGACCTTCGACGGCTGGCCGGCCGAGGCGCTCGACTTCTACGAGCACCTCGAGGCCGACAACTCCAAGACCTTCTGGCAGTCCCACAAGGACCGGTACGAGCAGACCGTGCGGGAGCCGATGGAACAGCTGCTGGCCGAGCTCGAACCCGAGTTCGGGCCGGGCAGGATCTTCCGGCCCAACCGCGACGTACGGTTCAGCGCCGACAAGTCCCCGTACAAGACGCACATCGGCGCCCACCTGGCGGCCGGCGGCTACGTCCAGCTCTCCGCCGACGGTCTGGCCTGCGGCAACGGGCTGTACCGGCTCGCCCCCGACCAGCTGGACCGCTACCGGACCGCGGTCGCCGAGGACGTCTCCGGCGCCGAGCTGGAGCGGGTGGCCGACCGGGTCCGCCGGGCCGGCCCCGAGGTGGTCGGCCGGGACTCCCTGAAGTCCGCCCCCCGCGGCTACCCCAAGGACCACCCCCGGATCGACCTGCTCCGCCACAAGGGGCTGATCGCCTGGCAGGAGTGGGCCCCCGAGCCCTGGCTGGGCACCCGCGCCGCGTACGAGCGGATCACCGGGTTCCTGCGCGCCTCGCAGCCGCTCAAGGACTGGCTGGACGGCCACGTCGGTCCCTCCGAGCTCCCCGCCCGGTAGCCCCGCCGCACGCCGCCACGAACGCGGAGAACGCGAAGGGCCCCGGTCGAATCGACCGGGGCCCTTCGTTCACGTCGCCGTCGTCGTCACTTCACGAACGGGTCCACCGCGATCACCACGAACAGCAGCGTCAGATAGGTGATCGACCAGTGGAAGAGCCGCATCTCCTTCAGCTTGGCGCCGACCACGCCGGACTTCGCCCGGCCGTACAGCGCGTGCGCCTCCTTCAGCCAGAACGCGCCCAGCACCACCGCGGCGGCCGGGTACAGCCAGCTGGTGTCGGCCAGCGGCCACAGCAGCAGCGAGACCGCCACCATCACCCAGGAGTAGGCGACGATCTGCTTGGCCACGGCCAGGTTGCCCTTGATCACCGGCAGCATCGGCACCCCGGCCCGGGCGTAGTCCTCACGGACCTTCATCGACAGCGGCCAGTAGTGCGGCGGCGTCCAGAAGAAGATCACCAGGAACAGCACCAGCGCCGACCAGGAGAGCGAGCCGGTGATCGCCGCCCAGCCGACGAAGACCGGCATGCAGCCGGCGATCCCGCCCCAGACGATGTTCTGCGCGGTGCGGCGCTTCAGCCCCAGCGTGTAGACGAACACATAGAAGAGGAGTGCGCCGAGCGCCAGCGCCGAGGACAGCCAGTTGACCAGGACGCCCAGCCAGACCGTCGACAGGACGCCGAGCGCGATGCCGAACACCAGCGCCTCGCGCGGCGACACCATGCCGGTGACGATCGGCCGGCGCTCGGTGCGGGTCATCACCGCGTCGATGTCGCGGTCGATGTACATGTTGAGGGCGTTGGCGCCGCCCGCCGAGAGGTACCCGCCGATGACCACCTTCAGCACCAGCAGCAGGTTCGGCACCCCGCGCTCCGCCAGGAACATCACCGGCACCGTGGTGATCAGCAGCAGCTCGATGATCCGCGGTTTGGTCAGTGCGACGAAGGCGCCGACACGGGCCCCGAACGGCCGGTGCGCAGGCGTCGCCCCGGTGACCCCGGCGGGACGGGATTCGACGGCGGTCACTAACACCCCAACTGAAGATGAATCCTCACAGGCGGCCACCGGAACGTTGTTCCCGAATCGTCCGCTCTGCGCGTACCACGCCACCTTAGACGCTCCATATCTCCCCACCGGCCCCGGGGTGCCCCGGCGGGGCGGAACGCACACCCCCGGGTGAACCCCCGCTGTCCCGACCTGGAACGTTGTCCGCGACGCCGCCGCCGGGCCGGTCGGGAGCGCCGGTCCCCCGTCCCGCGCGCCGGAGAGGCGAACCGGACGGATCCGGGCGAGGGTGGACAAAGGGACCGGACCCCCGGTCGCACGGTCGTCCACGAAATGTCCGGGGAATGACCGTCAACATGCCTGGGTTGTCCCACCACGGAGGGTGAGCCCCGGGCCGGACGGTAGGCTCGCCCACAGAAGCGGGATCTACCCTCCGTGACCGGCACCACCCAGCGTCCGGCCCCAGCGACGTGGCCGACCCGGTCCCTCACGGGGTCACTCTTCACAATGGAAGGAGCCCTGAGACAGGGTGAGCACGACGCCGAATGCATTCGAGTGGTCGGACCTCGACGACCGGACCGTCGACACGGCCCGCGTCCTGGCAATGGACGCGGTTCAGAAGGTCGGCAACGGGCACCCGGGGACGGCCATGTCGCTGGCCCCCGCCGCCTACCTGATCTTCCAGCGCTTCCTGCGCCACGACCCGACGGACCCGGCCTGGGCCGGCCGTGACCGGTTCGTCCTCTCCCCCGGGCACACCAGCCTGACCCTCTACACCCAGCTCTACTTCTCCGGCTACGGCCTGGAGCTCGACGACCTGAAGGCGTTCCGGGTCGCCGGCAGCCGCACTCCCGGTCACCCCGAGCACGGCCACACCGCCGGCGTCGAGACCACCACCGGCCCGCTCGGCCAGGGCATCGCCAACGCCGTGGGCATGGCGATGGCGGCCCGCTTCGAACGCGGCCTGTTCGACCCGGAGGCCCCGGCCGGCGAGTCGCCGTTCGACCACACCGTCTGGGCCATCGTCTCCGACGGCGACCTGGAGGAGGGCATCTCCGCCGAGGCGTCCTCGCTGGCCGGCCACCAGAAGCTCGGCAACCTGGTCGCGCTCTACGACGACAACCACATCTCGATCGAGGGCGACACCGAGACGGCCTTCTCCGAGGACGTCCTCAAGCGGTACGAGGCGTACGGCTGGCACGTCCAGCGCGTCGCGCCGAAGTCCAACGGCGACATCGACGTCGCCGCGCTCGCCGAGGCCCTGACCGCCGCCAAGGCCGAGACCTCCCGCCCGTCGATGATCGCTATGCGCACGATCATCGCCTGGCCGGCCCCGGACGCCCAGAACACCGCCAAGGCCCACGGCTCCGCGCTCGGCGCCGCCGAGATCGCCGCCACCAAGAAGGTGCTCGGCTTCGACCCGGAGAAGACCTTCGAGGTCTCCGACCACGTCATCGAGCACGCCCGACTGGTCGTCAAGCGCGGCAAGGCCGTCCGCGGCGAGTGGGAGAAGTCCTTCGACGCCTGGCGCGCCGCCAACCCGCAGCGCGCCGCCGAGTTCGAGCGGATCACGGCCGGCGAGCTGCCCGAGGGCTGGAAGAAGGCCGTCCCGGTCTTCGAGGCCGGCAAGGCCGTCGCCACCCGCAAGGCCAGCGGCGAGACCCTGAAGGCCCTCGGCGCGGTGATCCCGGAGCTGTGGGGCGGCTCGGCCGACCTCGCCGAGTCCAACCTCACCACCATCGACGAGGACAGCTCGTTCCTCCCCGAGGGCAACCCGCTGAAGTCGGCCAGCCCCTACGGCCGGACCATCCACTTCGGCATCCGCGAGCACGCCATGGGCTCCACCATGAACGGCATCGCGCTGCACGGGCGGACCCGCGTCTTCGGCGGCACCTTCCTGGTCTTCGCCGACTACATGCGCCCGGCCGTCCGCCTGGCCGCCCTGATGAAGCTGCCGGTCACCTACGTGTGGACGCACGACTCCATCGGCCTCGGCGAGGACGGCCCGACCCACCAGCCGGTCGAGCACATGGCCTCGCTGCGCGCCATCCCGGGCCTGGCCATGGTCCGCCCGGCCGACGCCAACGAGACCGCCGTCGCCTGGCGCACGGTGCTGGAGCGCCAGACCACCCACCCCGGCCCGGTCGGCCTGGCCCTCACCCGGCAGAACGTCCCGACCTTCGACCGCACGGTGTACGGCTCCGCCGAGGGCACCGCCAAGGGCGGCTACATCCTGGCCGAGGCGTCCACCGGCACCCCGCAGGTGATCCTGCTGGGCACCGGCTCCGAGGTCCAGCTGGCCGTCAAGGCCCGCGAGGTCCTGGAGGCCGAGGGCATCGCCACCCGGGTCGTCTCGGTCCCGTCCTTCGAGTGGTTCCAGGAGCAGGACCAGGCGTACCGCGACAGCGTGCTGCCGCCGTCGGTCAAGGCCCGGGTCTCGGTCGAGGCCGGCATCGCCCAGGGCTGGCGCGAGCTGGTCGGCGACCACGGCCGGATCGTCTCGCTGGAGCACTTCGGCGCCTCCGCCGACTACCAGGTGCTGTTCGAGGAGTTCGGCATCACCGCCGAGCGCGTCGTCGCCGAGGCCCACAACGCCCTCCGCTCGCTCGAGGCCGTCAACCGCTAGCGGTACCCGGGCCGGGGCGCCGACCGCACACCGGCGCCCCGGCCCGCCCCACACACCCCACAGCAAAAGACGTAAGGACTGAAGCACCATGACCGACGCACTGAAGCGCCTCAGCGACGAAGGCGTGGCGATCTGGCTGGACGACCTCAGCCGCAAGCGGCTGAACAGCGGCAACCTCGCCGAGCTGGTGCAGCACAAGCACGTGGTGGGCGTGACCACCAACCCGACCATCTTCCAGAAGGCCATCGGCGGCGGCGACAGCTCCTACGACGGCCAGCTGAAGGACCTCGCCGTCCGCAAGGTCACCACGGACGAGGCCGTCCGCATGATCACCACCTCGGACGTCCGGGACGCCGCCGACGTGCTGCGCCCGGTCTACGACGCCTCCAACGGCCGCGACGGCCGGGTGTCGATCGAGGTCGACCCGCGCCTGGCCCACGAGACTGCCGCCACGGTGGCCGAGGCCAAGCAGCTGTGGTGGCTGGTCGACCGCCCGAACGTGTTCATCAAGATCCCCGCCACCCGGGCCGGTCTGCCCGCGATCGCCGAGGTCATCGGCAAGGGCATCAGCGTCAACGTCACGCTGATCTTCTCGCTGGACCGCTACAAGGCCGTCATGGACGCCTACCTGACCGGTCTGGAGGCCGCCAAGGCCAAGGGCCTGGACCTCTCCCAGATCGAGTCGGTCGCCTCCTTCTTCGTGTCCCGCGTGGACACCGAGATCGACAAGCGCCTGGAGAAGATCGGCGGCGACGCCAAGGACCTCCGCTCCAAGGCCGCGCTGGCCAACGCCCGCCTCGCCTACCAGGCGTACGAGGAGGTCTTCGGCAGCGTCGACGGCAAGAGCGCCGGCAGCGCCCGCTGGGCCGCCCTGGAGGCCGCCGGCGCCAAGCCGCAGCGCCCGCTCTGGGCCTCCACCGGCGTCAAGGACCCGGCCCTGCCGGACACCCTCTACGTCACCGAGCTGGTCGCCCCCGGCACCGTGAACACGATGCCCGAGGCCACCCTGGACGCCACCGACGACCACGGCGTGGTCAGCGGCGGAACCATCGTCCCCAACTACGCCGACGCCAAGGCCGTGATGGACGCCATCGCCGCCGCGGGCGTCGACTACGACGACGTCGTCCAGGTGCTGGAGGACGAGGGCGTCGAGAAGTTCGAGCAGTCGTGGAACGAGCTGCTCGACACCGTCACCGCCTCGCTCGCCTCCTTCGCCGACGAGAAGTGACCCCCCGCGTACGGCGCACGAAAGCGGAGCCCCTCACGTGAGCACTGATTTCCCCGAGTTGACCCCGGTGCAGGACGCGGACGACCTCCCGTCGGCACCCGTCAACCCGCTTCGCGACCCCTCGGACCGGCGGCTCCCGCGCATCGCGGGGCCGTCCGGCCTGGTCATCTTCGGGGTCACCGGCGACCTGTCCCGCAAGAAGCTCATGCCGGCCATCTACGACCTGGCCAACCGCGGCCTGCTGCCGCCGGGCTTCTCGCTCGTCGGCTTCGCCCGCCGCGAGTGGAAGGACGAGGACTTCGCGCAGGAGGTCCACGACGCGGTCAAGGAGCACGCCCGCACCCCCTTCCGCGAGGAGGTCTGGCAGCAGCTCGCCAAGGGCATGCGCTTCGTCCACGGAACCTTCGACGACGACGACGCCTTCGACAAGCTCCGCGAGACCATCGAGGAGCTGGACCAGGCGCAGGGCACCGGCGGCAACTTCGCCTTCTACCTGTCCGTGCCGCCGAAGTTCTTCCCGACCGTCGTCCAGCAGCTCAAGAAGCACGGGCTGGCCGACCCGCCCAAGGGCTCCTGGCGCCGCGCCGTGATCGAGAAGCCCTTCGGCCACGACCTGGAGTCCGCCCAGGAGCTGAACCGGATCGTCCACGAGGTCTTCCCCCGGGACGAGGTCTTCCGGATCGACCACTACCTGGGCAAGGAGACCGTCCAGAACATCCTGGCGCTCCGGTTCGCCAACCAGATGTTCGAGCCGATCTGGAACCGGTCGTACGTCGACCACGTGCAGATCACGATGGCCGAGGACATCGGCATCGGCGGCCGGGCCGGCTACTACGACGGCATCGGCTCCGCCCGTGACGTCATCCAGAACCACCTGCTCCAGCTGATGGCCCTCACCGCCATCGAGGAGCCGGCGTCCTTCCACCCGAAGGCGCTGGTGGCCGAGAAGCTCAAGGTGCTCAGCGCCGTCAAGCTCCCGGCCGACCTGGGCGACCACACCGTGCGCGCCCAGTACACGGCCGGCTGGCAGGGCGGCGAGGAGGTCGGCGGCTACCTCGACGAGGACGGCATCAACCCGGACTCCAAGACCGACACCTACGCGGCCATCAAGCTGGAGATCAACAACCGCCGCTGGGCCGGGGTGCCGTTCTACCTGCGCACCGGCAAGCGGCTGGGCCGCCGGGTCACCGAGATCGCGGTGGTCTTCCAGCGCGCCCCGTACCTGCCGTTCGACTCCTACGCGACCGAGGAGCTGGGGCAGAACGCCCTGGTCATCCGGGTGCAGCCGGACGAGGGCGTCACCGTGCGGTTCGGCTCCAAGGTGCCGGGCACCTCCTTCGAGGTCCGGGACGTCACGATGGACTTCGCCTACGGCGAGTCCTTCACCGAGTCCTCCCCGGAGGCGTACGAGCGGCTCATCCTCGATGTGCTGCTCGGCGACGCCAACCTCTTCCCGCGCCACCAGGAGGTCGAGCTCTCCTGGCAGATCCTCGACCCGATCGAGAAGTACTGGGACGCCCACGGCAAGCCCGCGGACTACGCGGCCGGCACCTGGGGCCCGGCCGAGGCGGACGAGATGCTCGCACGAGACGGCAGGAGCTGGCGCCGGCCATGAAGACCGACCTCACGGACACCACGTCCAGCAAGATCAACGCAGCGCTCATGGAGGCGCGCCGGGCCAGCGGCTCGACGGCCGCCGGCATGGTGCTCACCCTGGTGATCGTGACCGACGAGGGCAGCGCGTACGACGCCCTCCGGGCCGCCAACGACGCCTCCCGCGAGCACCCCTCGCGCACCCTCGCGGTCATCAAGCGCGCCGGGCGCTCGCCCCGGGCCCGCGCCGAGACCCGCCTGGACGCCGAGATCCTGGTCGGCTCCGACGCCGGCTCCGGCGAAACGGTCATCCTGCGCATGCACGGCGAACTCGCCGCGCACGCCCAGTCGGTCGTCCTGCCGCTGCTGCTGCCGGACGCCCCGGTCGTGGTCTGGTGGCCCGAGAACGCGCCGCTGCACCCGGCGCAGGACCCGCTCGGCGCGCTCGCCCAGCGCCGGATCACCGACGCGGTCACCGCCGAGTCCCCGGTCGGCCAGCTCGCCCAGCGGGCCCAGAGCTACACCCCGGGCGACACCGACCTGGCCTGGACCCGGATCACCGGCTGGCGCTCGATGCTGGCCGCCGCGCTGGACCAGCGGCCGTCCGAGATCACCTCCGCGGTGGTCGAGGGCGAGTCGTACAACCCCAGCGTGGAACTGCTCGGTCTGTGGCTGCACAACCGGCTGCACGTGCCGGTCGAGCGGGCCGTCACCAGCGGCCCGGGCATCACCGCGGTGCACCTGCGCACCACGGAGGGGGACATCACCCTGGACCGCCCGGACGGTCTGCTGGGCACGCTCTCCATGGCCGGCTCGCCGGACCGCCAGGTGGCGCTCAAGCGCCGCGAGACCTCGGAGCTGATCGCCGAGGAGCTGCGCCGGCTCGACCCGGACGACATCTACGCGGCGGCCGTGCGCACCCCGGTGGAGCGGCTCAAGGAGCGGGACACCGCCGAGGTGGCGACCGCCGCCGCGATCGCCGGCGGGGCCGTCGAGGAGGCCGTGGCCGAGGAGACGGCCGCCGCCACCGCCCCGGCCGCGGCGGCCGAGAGCGGGACCCGCAAGGCCGCCGGCAAGCGCGCCGCCAAGAAGGCGGGCGCATGACCGCGGCCACCCCGCAGCTGGTCGTCCACCGGGACAAGGAGCTGATGGCCCAGGCGGCCGCGGCCCGGCTGATCACCCGGATCGTGGACGCCCAGGCCACCCGCGGCACCGCCTCGGTGGTGCTCACCGGCGGACGCAACGGCAACGCCCTGCTGGCCGCGATCGCCGCCTCCCCGGCACGCGACGCGATCGACTGGGCGCGGCTGGACCTCTGGTGGGGCGACGAGCGGTTCCTGCCCTCCGGCGACCCGGAGCGCAACGCCGTCCAGGCCCGCGCCGAGCTGCTGGACGCCGTCCCGCTCGACCCGGCGCGGGTGCACGAGATGCCCGCCTCGGACGGCGTCGACGGCTCGGACGTGGACGCCGCGGCCGCCCGCTACGCGGAGGAGCTCGCCGGGGCGGCCGGTCCCGCCGACCGGCTCCGGGTGCCCGCCTTCGACGTGCTGCTGCTCGGCGTCGGACCGGACACCCACGTCGCCTCGCTGTTCCCGGAGCACCCCGGGGTGCGGGAGACCGAGCTGACGGTGGTCGGCGTGCGCGGCGCGCCGAAGCCCCCGCCGACCCGGGTCTCGCTCACCCTGCCGGCGATCCGGGCCGCCCGCGAGGTCTGGCTGCTGGCGGCCGGCGAGGACAAGGCGGACGCGGTCGCGCTGGCCCTGTCCGGCGCCGGCGAACTCCAGGCGCCCGCCTCCGGCGCGCACGGCACCGGCCGCACCCTGTGGCTGCTGGACCGCGCCGCCGCGGACCGGCTGCCGCCCCAGCTGTACCCCCCGGCCTCGGCCTGAGGCCCGGGAACACCGAAGGGCGCCACCCGTCACGGGTGGCGCCCTTCGGTGTTCCGCCTGCTCAGATCTCGCCGCGGAGCTTGGCCAGCGCCTCGGCGAGGATCGCCTCGCCGTCGGCGTCGGTGCGCCGCTCGCGGACGTAGGCCAGGTGCGTCTTGTACGGCTCGTTGCGGGACGGCGCGGGCGGGTTGTGCTCGTCCTGCCCGGCCGGGAAGCCGCAGCGCGGGCAGTCCCAGGTGTCCGGGATGACCGCCTCGGCCGCGAAGCTCGGCCGGGTCTCGTGCTTGTTGGCACACCAGAAGGAGATCCGGTTGCGGGGGGCGGATTCGCCGCGCTCCGCCTCACCCATCGGGCCGGCTCCGACCCTGCTGCCACGGATGGCGTTGCCACTTGCCACGGTCTGACTCCCTGCGTGCTGGTGCGCCGACGAGCCGCGATGCGCGTCGGTGGCGAAAGTCGTCCTAGTGTAAGCAGGAGTTAAGGATGCGCCACCACCGGCTCCGCCCCGGACCCTTCCAGGATAGGCCGCGGGGCGACGGGGCGTCAGAGGTATGTCAGCTCTTGTACTTGAGGACCATGCTGAGCACGAACAGCGAGGCGAACCAGCCCAGACCGACGACGATCGTGATGCGGTCCAGGTTGCGCTCGGCCACCGCCGAGCCACCGCCGGTGGACATCGCGCCACCGCCGAACATGTCCGACAGGCCGCCGCCCTTCCCCTTGTGCAGCAGCACCAGGAGGATCATCAGCAGGCTGAAGACGATCAGGGCAATAGAGAACCCGAGAACCACGACGGGACCAACTCTCTCGTATCTTCGGCGAAGGGGCCGGACCACGCCAGGTGGTCCGGCCCCAAAGCCTACGTTGCTGCGGCGGCGTTAGCCTACTGCCTGGTCACGGTACCGCACGATCTTGACGAACTCCTCGGCGTCCAGCGAGGCACCGCCGACCAGCCCGCCGTCGATGTCCGGCTTCGCCATCAGGCCGGCCGCGCTCGACGACTTGACCGAACCGCCGTACAGCACCCGGACCTTGTCCGCGAGCTCGGCGGAGTACAGCTCGGCGATCCGCGCGCGGATGGCGGCGCAGACCTCCTGGGCGTCCTCGGGGGTCGCCACCTCGCCGGTGCCGATCGCCCAGACCGGCTCGTAGGCGACCACGACGGACTCGGCCTGGTCGGCCGGGACGTCCTTCAGGCCGCCGTCGAGCTGGGCCAGGGTGTGCTCGACGTGGGTGCCGGCCTTGCGGATCTCCAGCGGCTCGCCGATGCACAGGATCGGGGTGATCCCGTTCCGGTAGGCGGCCTTCACCTTGGCGTTGACCAGCTCGTCGGTCTCGTTGTGGTACTCGCGGCGCTCCGAGTGCCCGATCACCGCGTAGGTGCACTTCAGCTTGGACAGCATCGGGCCGGAGATCTCGCCGGTGTAGGCGCCGCCGTCGTGCTGCGAGATGTCCTGCGAGCCGAACTTGATCTTCAGCTTGTCGCCGTCGACCAGGGTCTGCACCGAGCGCAGATCGGTGAACGGCACCAGGACGGCCACCTCGACCGACTCGTAGTCCTTGTCGGCCAGCGCGAAGGCCAGCTTCTGGGTGTGCTGGATGGCCTCGAGGTGGTTGAGGTTCATCTTCCAGTTGCCCGCCATCAGCGGGAGACGCTCAGTCATGCGTGATTCAGCCTTCCAGTGCGGCGAGACCGGGGAGGGTCTTGCCCTCCAGGTATTCGAGGCTCGCGCCACCGCCGGTCGAGATGTGCCCGAACTTCGTCTCGTCGAAGCCCAGGATGCGGACGGCCGCGGCGGAGTCGCCGCCGCCGACCACGGTGAAGCCGTCGCTGTCGATCAGGGCCTGGGTGACGGCGCGGGTGCCGTCGGCGAAGGCCGGGTGCTCGAAGACGCCCATCGGGCCGTTCCAGAACACCGTCTTCGCGTCGGCCAGCTTCTCCGCGAACAGCGCGCCGGAGGCGGGACCGATGTCCAGGCCCAGCGTGCCCGCCGGGATGGCGTCGGCGCCGACCACCGCGAAGTCCTCGACCGGAGCCTGCGACCTGACGTCCGGGAACGACGCGGAGACCGCGACGTCCACCGGCAGCACGAACTCGACGCCGCTCTCCTCGGCGCGCTTGAGGTACTCCAGCACGGTCGGGATCTGGTCCTCCTGCAGCAGCGAGTTGCCGACCTCGTGGCCCTTGGCCTTGAGGAAGGTGAACGCCATGCCGCCGCCGATCAGGATGCGGTCGGCCTTGCCGAGCAGGTTGTCGATCACACCGACCTTGTCGGAGACCTTGGAGCCGCCGAGCACCACCACGTACGGGCGCTCGACCTCCTCGGTGAGGCGCTGGAGGACGCCCACCTCGGTGGCGATCAGGTCGCCGACCGCGTGCGGCAGGCGGGCCGGCAGGTCGAACACCGAGGCGTGCTTGCGGTGCACGGCGCCGAAGCCGTCGCCGACGTAGAGGTCGGCGAGGCCGGCCAGCCGGTCGGCGAAGGCGCCGCGCTCGGCGTCGTCCTTACTGGTCTCACCGGCGTTGAAGCGCAGGTTCTCGAGCAGCGTGACCTCGCCGTCGGCCAGGGCGGCGACGGTGGCCTTCGCGCTCTCGCCCACGGTGTCGGTCGCGAACGCGACCGGCCTGCCGAGGACCTCGCCGAGGCGGACGGCCACCGGCGCGAGGGAGAACTGCGGGTCCGGCTCGCCCTTGGGGCGGCCGAGGTGGGAGGCGACGACGACCTTCGCACCGCGCTCGACGAGCTTGGCGATGGTCGGGGCGACGGCGCGGATCCGGCCGTCGTCGGTGATCGTGCCGCCGGACAGCGGGACGTTCAGGTCCGCGCGGACGAACACGCGCCGTCCCGCGACGTCCAGGTCTTCGATGGTCTTCACGGTCTTCGGTCTCCTGGCGAGATGGTGGAGCAGGCGACGGCACGACAGCGGGCCGTCAAAGGGGAGTTGAGGGTGCGCAGACGGAGGGCCCGGTCGGCTTCGCACATGCCTTCCGGGCCCTCCCCCCTACTTCACGTCAGCTCCCGCAGCGTCAGAGCCCGGCACCCACGAGGGTGGTCAGGTTGACGAGGCGGTTCGAGTAGCCCCACTCGTTGTCGTACCAGCCGAAGACCTTGACCTGGTTGCCCTGGACCATGGTCATCAGCGAGTCGAAGATCGTGGAGAACGGCGAGTTCACGATGTCGGAGGAGACGATCGGGTCCTCGGTGTACTGCAGGATGCCCTTGAGGGTGGTCTCGGAAGCCTTCTGGAAAGCCTCGTTGACCTCCGCGACGGTGACGTCGCGCTCCAGGGTGACGACCAGGTCGGTGATCGAGCCGGTCGGGACCGGGACGCGCAGCGAGGTGCCGTCCAGCTTGCCCTTGAGCTCGGGCAGGACCAGAGCGGTGGCCTTGGCGGCACCGGTCGAGGTCGGGATGATGTTGAGGGCCGCGGCGCGGGCGCGACGCAGGTCCTTGTGCGGGAAGTCCAGGGTGACCTGGTCGTTGGTGTACGCGTGCACCGTGGTCATCAGACCCTTGACGATGCCGAAGTTCTCGTTCAGCACCTTGGCCAGCGGCGCCACACAGTTGGTGGTGCAGGAGGCGTTGGAGATGACGGTGTGCTTGGCGCCGTCGTACTTCTCGTCGTTGACGCCCATGACGATGGTGATGTCCTCGTCGGTGGCGGGCGCCGAGATGATGACCTTCTTCGCGCCGGCCGTGACGTGCTTCTTCGCAGCCTCGGCCTTGGTGAAGATGCCGGTCGACTCGATGACGATGTCGACACCCAGCTCGCCCCAGGGGAGGTTGGCCGGGTCGCGCTCGGCGATGACCTTGAAGGTCGTGCCGTCGACGGTGATGCTGTCCGCGGTGTGGGACACCTCGCCCGGGAAGGTGCCCAGGATCGAGTCGTACTTGAGCAGGTGCGCCAGGGTCTTGGTGTCGGTCAGGTCATTGACGCCGACGATCTCGATGTCCGCGCCCTGGGACTTAACCGCACGGAAGAAGTTGCGGCCGATGCGGCCGAATCCGTTGATGCCTACCCGGATCGTCACGAACCGATCTCCTCGTTAGGTACGCCGGACGCTATGCCGACGGGGTGGAATTTTGGGATGTCCCCGACCGCCTATGACCCTACCCCTCCGAGGCCGCGCGGAGCACATCAGGCGACCGCGCAACCCCTGGCGTGGCGCGTGTTCCCACCGTTTTCGGGTCGTCCGGCCTTGCCCGTCCGGGCAGTTGGTCCCGACCCGGGCGAGGCGCCCGGCGGCCGCCCGTCCCAGCCCCCGGACACGACAGCGCCGGTGCCCGCGTTGGCGGGCACCGGCGCGTGGATCACCAGCGGGCGCGATCGTCAAGACCCCGGACGGACCGGATCGACGGGAGGCGTCAGCTGAGCGCCATCTCGTCGGTGAGGTTGGCCTCGGTGCTCGGGAGTCCGAGCTCGGAGGCGCGCTTGTCGGCCATCGCCAGCAGCCGGCGGATCCGGCCGGCCACCGCGTCCTTGGTCAGCGGGGGGTCGGCGAGCGCGCCCAGCTCCTCCAGCGACGCCTGCTTGTGCTGCATCCGCAGCTGGCCGGCGGCGGCAAGGTGCTCGGGCACCTCCTCGCCGAGGATCTCCAGCGCGCGGGCCACCCGGGCGCCGGCCGCCACCGCGGCCCGGGCCGAGCGGCGCAGGTTGGCGTCGTCGAAGTTGGCCAGCCGGTTGGCGGTGGCCCGCACCTCGCGCCGCATCCGGCGCTCCTCCCAGGCCAGCACCGACTCGTGCGCGCCGAGCCGGGTGAGCAGCGCGCCGATGGCGTCGCCGTCGCGGATCACCACCCGGTCCACGCCGCGCACCTCGCGGGCCTTGGCGGGGATGCCGAGCCGGCGGGCGGCGCCGACCAGGGCGAGGGCTGCCTCCGAACCGGGGCAGGTGATCTCCAGCGAGGACGAGCGGCCGGGCTCGGTGAGCGAGCCGTGGGCCAGGAAGGCGCCGCGCCAGGCCGCCTCGGCGTCGCAGGTGGCTCCGGAGACCACGGCCGGGGGCAGACCCCGGATCGGGCGGCCCCGGCCGTCCACGAGCCCGGTCTGGCGGGCGAGCAGTTCGCCGTCCTTGACCACCCGGACCACGTAGCGACTGCCGCGCCGCAGGCCGCCGGGGGCCATCACGACCAGGTCCGAGGAGTGTCCGAAGATCTCCAGCAGGTCCTTGCGCAGACGCCGGGCGGCGGCTCCGGTGTCGAGCTCCGCCTCGATCACGATGCGGCCGCTCACGATGTGCAGCCCGCCCGCGAAACGCAGGATCGCCGACACCTCCGCCTTGCGGCAGCAGGCCCGGGTGACCGGGAGCCGGCTGATTTCGTCCTTCACCGCTGGAGTCATCGCCATGGCCCGATCCTTCCATGTGTCCGGAAAATCCGGTCGTACGCGGCGGCCAAGAGCTCCGGGTCGTGTCGCGGCGTGCCGTCGGTGCGGGCGACCCGTCCGAGCACCAGTGCGGCGCCCATCCGCTCGGCGGCCTTCTCCAGTCCGGCCAGGTCGGCCTGGCCGAAGGCGCCGCCGGTGACGGCGCGCTCGTCCACCAGGATCGCATCCACCGCGAGGGCGGGGGCGTGGTCGGCGATGACGTCGAGGTGGCGCTGCGGGGTGAAGCCCTCGGTCTCGCCGGGCTGCGGGGCGAGGTTCAGGGTGAGCAGGCGGCGGGCACGGGTCTCCACCAGCGCCTTCACCAGCTCGGGCACCAGCAGGTGCGGCAGCACGCTGGTGAACCAGGATCCGGGGCCGAGCACGACCCAGTCCGCCTCCCGGACCGCGGCGACCGCCTCCGGCACGGCGGGCGGCTCGTCCGGGACGAGCCGGACGGACTGCACGGTGCCGGGAGTGACCGCCACGCTGGCCTGGCCGCGGACCGCGCCCAGCTCGGCGGGGAAGGCCGGGTCGTGCCCCCGGACTATCGCCTCGATGTCCAGCGGGACCGCCGACATCGGCAGCACCCGGCCCTGGACGTTGAGCAGCCGGCCGACCCAGTCCAGGGCCGCCACCGGGTCGCCGAGCTTCTCCCAGAGCGCGACGATCAGCAGGTTGCCGACCGCGTGGCCGCCCAGCTCGCCGGTGCCGGTGAAGCGCTGCTGGATCACCTCGGACCAGGTGCGGCCCCAGTCGTCGTCGCCGCACAGCGCGGCCAGCGCCTTGCGGAGATCGCCGGGGGGCAGGACCCCGAGCTCCTCGCGGAGCCGGCCGCTGGAGCCGCCGTCGTCGGCGACGGTCACCACCGCGGTGAGGTCGGTGGTGAGCCGGCGCAGCGCGGAGAGCGAGGCCGACAGGCCCTGGCCGCCGCCGAGCGCGGTGATCCGCGGGGCCTGACTGCTCCTGGGCGCCTGATGGGGACGGGCCGGGCCGGTGCGGGCCGCCCCGGTGCGGGACCGGCCGGTCAGGATCGACCTGACCGTGCTCCCGCTCCGGTCGGCGGTCTTGTTCTGCAGCTGCCGCCCGGGCACGTATCCCGTCACACCTACCTCGCGTTCCTCTTGCCGGGCCGCCGACCTCCGCCGGCGGCCCGGCAGGGGGTGCGGCGGCTACTCCCGTCCCATGTCA
The DNA here is from genome assembly GCF_044764505.1 of Kitasatospora sp. NPDC094019. Lineage (NCBI taxonomy): Bacteria > Bacillati > Actinomycetota > Actinomycetes > Kitasatosporales > Streptomycetaceae > Kitasatospora > Kitasatospora sp. NPDC094019. The sequence continues at coordinate 168,930 of NZ_JBIWIF010000010.1, read as the reverse complement.
CGGTGGACGAGCACCGTTTCCACGCCGTCCGCGATCAGACGCTTCGTCAGCCGCTCGGACATCGCGACGCTGCGGTGCTTGCCACCGGTGCAGCCTACGGCAAGGGTCATGTAACGCTTCCCCTCGCGGCGATAGCCCTCGGTGACAATGCGCAGCAGTTCGGCGTAGCCGTTGAGGAACTCGTTGGCCCCGGGCTGCTGGAACACGTAGTCGGCGACGTCCGCGTCGGTGCCCGTCCTGGCCCGCAGCTCGGGCACCCAGTGCGGGTTCGGCAGGAAGCGGCAGTCCACCACGAGGTCGGCGTCGACCGGCAGGCCGTACTTGAAGCCGAAGGACATCACGGTGGCGCGCAGCTCGGGCTCGTCGTGGTCGGCGAACTGGGCGTCGAGCTTGGCCCGCAGCTGGTGGACGTTGAGGTTGGAGGTGTCGATCACCAGGTCGGCCTCGCCCCGGAGCTCGCGCAGCAGCTCGCGCTCCTGGGCGATGCCGTCGACGATCCGGCCGTCCCCCTGCAGCGGGTGCGGGCGGCGCACGCTCTCGAAGCGGCGGACCAGGGCGTCGTCGGAGGAGTCGAGGAAGACGACGCGCAGCCGCACGCCGCGCTTCTCCAGCTCGTCGAGGGAGGTCAGCAGGTCGTCGAAGAACTGCCGGCCGCGGACGTCCACCACGGCGCCGATCCGGGCGACGTTGCCCTGGGAGCGGGCTCCGAGGTCGACCATGGTGGGGATGAGGGCCGGGGGCAGGTTGTCGACGACGAACCAGCCCAGGTCCTCCAGGCACTTGGCGGCGGTGGAGCGGCCCGCCCCGGACATGCCGGAGATGATCACCAGCTCCGGGGTGTTCTCGCCGCCGGCCTCCGGCCGGGCGGTGCCCCCGTAATCGGACACGGTCACTTCGGTTCCCCGCTCTCGGTGGTTCTGCTGTGGAGAACGCGCGTCGCGCGGGCATGCTTCCCGGTGTCACTCGGACGAGTGGGCGCGGGGCACGCCGGCTGACGGGCGGCGTCGGCCGTCATGGCGTCTCCTGGATGGGTGCGGTCTCGGGCGCCGCGGGCGCCGGCTCGTCGGCACCGTCCTCGATGATCTCGCCCGTGGCGGTGTTCACGGCTGGTGCGGCAGGTGTACGGGACGACAACGCCGCCGCAACGGTCTCCGCCGTCCGCCGGCCGATGCCGGGGACGGCGCAGAGTTCGTCGACGGTGGCCGCCCGGAGCTTCTTCAGCGAGCCGAAGTGCTTGAGCAGCGCCTGACGGCGAGTCTCGCCGAGGCCGGGGACGGAGTCCAGTTCTCCGGCGGTGAGTCGCTTGGAACGCTTGCCGCGCTGGTAGCCGATGGCGAAGCGGTGGGCCTCGTCGCGGACCCGCTGGAGCAGGTAGAGGCCCTCGCTGCTGCGCGGGAGCACCACCGGGTCGTCCTCGCCGGGCAGCCAGACCTCCTCCAGTCGCTTGGCCAGGCCGCACAGCGCGATGTCGTCGATGCCGAGTTCGTCCAGGGCCCGCTGGGCGGCGGCGACCTGCGGCTGCCCGCCGTCGACGACCAGCAGTTGCGGCGGGTAGGCGAAGCGCCGGGGCCGGCCGTCCTCGGCGCGGGCGCCGGCGCCGTCGAGGTCGGTGCCGTCCACGACCGCGGCGGCGTCCACGGCGTTCTCGGGGCCCTCCTCGGGGACAGCCCACTCACCGGTGCGCTCGCGTTCCTGGAGGTAGCGGCGGAACCGGCGGCTGATCACCTCGTGCATCGAGCGGACGTCGTCCTGGCCCTCGAAGCCCTTGATCTCGAAGCGGCGGTACTCGCTCTTGCGGGCCAGACCGTCCTCGAAGACCACCATCGAGGCGACCACGTCCTCGCCCTGGAGGTGGGAGATGTCGAAGCACTCGATCCGCAGCGGGACGCTGTCCAGCTCCAGCGCGTCGGTGATCTCCTGCAGGGCGCGGCTGCGGGTGGTGAGGTCGGAGGCGCGCTTGGTCCTGTGCAGCGCCAGCGCCTGCTGGGCGTTGCGCTGCACGGTGGCCATGAGGTCCTTCTTGTCGCCGCGCTGCGGGATGCGCAGGTCGACCTGGGCGCCGCGCAGCCCGCCCAGCCACTCCCGCACCGGCTCGGCCGGGTCGGGCAGCGCGGGGACGAGCACCTCGCGGGGGACGCCCTCGCCGGGGTTCCCGGCGCCGGCGCCCCCGTAGAGCTGCTGGAGGGCGTGCTCGACCAGGCCGGCGGTGTCGACGTCCTCGACCTTGTCGGTGATCCAGCCGCGCTGGCCCCGGACCCGGCCGCCGCGGACGTGGAAGATCTGGACGGCGGCCTCCAGTTCGTCCTCGGCGACGGCCAGCAGGTCGGCGTCGGTGGCGTCGGCGAGGACGATGGCGTTCTTCTCCATCGCGCGCTTGAGGGCGCCGATGTCGTCGCGCAGCCGGGCGGCCTTCTCGTACTCCAGGTCGGCGGCGGCCTCCTGCATCTCGGTCTCCAGCCGGCGCAGGTAGTTGCCGGTGCGGCCGGCCATGAAGTCGCAGAAGTCCTCGGCCAGCGCCCGGTGGTCCTCCGGCGTGATCCGGCCCACGCAGGGCGCGGCGCACTTGCCGATGTAGCCGAGCAGGCAGGGGCGGCCGACCTGGGCGGCGCGCTTGAAGACGCCGTTGGAGCAGGTGCGGACGGGGAAGACGCGCAGCAGCAGGTCGACGGTCTCGCGGATCGCCCAGGCGTGGCCGTAGGGGCCGAAGTAGCGCACGCCCTTCCGGTGCGCGCCGCGCATCACCTGGACCCGGGGGAACTCCTCGTTGAGGGTGACCGCGAGTTCCGGGTAGCTCTTGTCGTCCCGGTACTTGACGTTGAACCGGGGGTCGAACTCCTTGATCCAGGAGTACTCCAGCTGGAGCGCCTCGACCTCGGTGGCGACGACGGTCCACTCCACCGAGGCGGCGGTGGTGACCATGGTCGCGGTGCGCGGGTGCAGTCCGGCGAGGTCCTGGAAGTAGGAGGACAGCCGGGGGCGCAGGCTTTTGGCCTTGCCGACGTAGATGACCCGCCCGTGGGCGTCGCGGAACTTGTAGACACCGGGCGAGGTCGGGATCGCACCCGGCGCCGGACGGTAGGTGGACGGGTCAGCCATGGGTCCACCGTACCGACTCGGACCGGGGGCGCGTGCGGGAGATCAACTGCTTCAGCGCGGGGTCACCTTGAGGTTGCCGCCCTCGACCGCCACGTCGTACGCGGGCAGCGGGGTCGGGGCCGGGCCGTCCAGGACGGCGCCGTCGGTGATGCCGAACATGCTGCCGTGACAGGGGCATTGGATCTTCTGGTTCTTGACCTGGTCGACGACGCAGCCGGCGTGGGTGCACTTGGCGCTGAACGCCTTGTACTGGCCCTCGGCGGGCTGGGTGACGACGATCTTCTTCTCGCGGAAGACGGTGCCGCCGCCGACCGGGACGCCGGAGGCCGGACCGAGGTCGACCGGGGTCTTCGCGGCGGAGTCGGAGCCGGAGGAGGCCGAGGAGCAGCCGGTGACGGCGACGGTGCCGCCGGCGGCGAGGACGGCCGCGGCTCCGCAGAGCAGGGTGCGGCGGGAGGGGGCGGGACTCTCGGGTGCCTCGGACATGAGGGTGCTCCTGGGTTCGGCGGCGGCGTTCGGCGGCGGCTTCGCGGCTGCGGGCCGCCCGGAATTCTATGCGTCGCGCCTCCGCCCGCCCCCGGGGTGCCGGGGGCGGGCGGGGGCGGGCGGCGAGGCCGGTCCGCTACTTGCGCGCCGCCGCGGCGCGCTTGCGGGGGGCCTTGGCCTTGGCCGGCGCGGCCGGGGCCTCCTCGAAGCCGCCCGGCAGGATGTCCCGGAGGAACTTGCCGGTGTGGCTCTCGGAGACGGCCGCGATCTCCTCGGGGGTGCCCTCGGCGACCACGCTGCCGCCGCCGGAGCCGCCCTCGGGGCCCATGTCGACGATCCAGTCCGCGGTCTTGATGACGTCGAGGTTGTGCTCGATGACGATGACCGTGTTGCCCTTGTCCACCAGACCGGAGAGCACCTTGATCAGCTTGCTGATGTCCTCGAAGTGGAGGCCGGTGGTGGGCTCGTCGAGCACGTAGACCGTCCGGCCGGTGGACCGCTTCTGCAGCTCGGAGGCGAGCTTCACCCGCTGGGCCTCGCCGCCGGAGAGGGTCGGCGCGGACTGGCCGAGTCGGACGTAGCCGAGGCCGACGTCGTTGAGCGTGCGCAGGTGCCTCGCGATCGCCGGGACGGCCTCGAAGAAGCCGAGGGCCTCCTCGATCGGCATGTCCAGCACCTCGGCGATGGACCGGCCCTTGTAGTGGACCTCCAGCGTCTCCCGGTTGTAGCGGGCGCCGTGGCAGACCTCGCACGGCACGTAGACGTCCGGCAGGAAGTTCATCTCGATCTTGATGGTGCCGTCGCCGGAGCAGTTCTCGCAGCGGCCGCCCTTGACGTTGAACGAGAAGCGGCCGGGCAGGTAGCCGCGGACCTTGGCCTCCTGGGTCTCCGCGAACAGCCGCCGGACGTGGTCGAAGACGCCGGTGTAGGTGGCCGGGTTGGAGCGCGGGGTGCGGCCGATCGGCGACTGGTCGACGTGCACCACCTTGTCCACCTGGTCGGTGCCGGTGATCCGGGTGTGCCGGCCGGGCACCGTGCGGGCGCCGTTCAGCTCCCGGGCGAGGTGGGTGTAGAGGATGTCGTTGACCAGGGTGGACTTGCCCGAGCCGGAGACACCGGTGATCGCGGTGAAGGTGCCGAGCGGGAAGCCGACCGTGACGTCCTTGAGGTTGTGCTCGCGGGCGCCGTGCACGGTGAGCTGGCGCTTCTTGTCCCGGGCGCGGCGGGTGGCCGGGATCGGGATGCTCCGCTTGCCGGACAGGTACTGGCCGGTGAGGGACTCCTTGTTGGTGAGCAGCTGCTTCAGCGAGCCGGAGTGCACCACCTTGCCGCCGTGCTCGCCGGCGCCGGGGCCGATGTCGACCACCCAGTCGGCCATCTTGATGGTGTCCTCGTCGTGCTCGACGACGATCAGGGTGTTCCCGATGTCGCGCAGCCGGACCAGGGTCTCGATCAGCCGGTGGTTGTCGCGCTGGTGCAGGCCGATGGACGGCTCGTCCAGCACGTAGAGCACGCCGACCAGGCCGGAGCCGATCTGGGTGGCGAGCCGGATCCGCTGGGCCTCGCCGCCGGAGAGGGTGCCTGCCGCGCGGTCCAGCGAGAGGTAGTCCAGGCCGACGTCGACCAGGAACCGCAGCCGCTCGTTGACCTCCTTGAGGACCCGCTCGGCGATCTGCTTGTCCCGGGCGTTCAGCTTCATCGCGCCGAGGAAGTCGGAGCAGTCGCTGATCGACATCGAGGAGACGTCCGCGATCGAGCGGCCCTCGACGGTGACCGCGAGCACCACCGGCTTGAGCCGGCTGCCCCGGCAGGTCGGGCAGGGCACCTCGCGCATGTAGCCCTCGAAGCGCTCGCGGCTGGAGTCGCTCTCGGCCTCCTGGTGGCGGCGCTGGATGAACGGCACCGCGCCCTCGAAGCCGGTGGTGTAGGAGCGGTCGCGCCCGTAGCGGTTGCGGTAGCGGACCTCGACCTGGTGCTTGTGGCCGTACAGCAGCGCCTTCTTGGCGCGGGCCGGGAGTCCGGCCCAGGGGATGTCGGTGCGGAAGCCCAGCTCGCCGCCGAGGGCGTCGATCAGCCGCTGGAAGTACTCCTTGGTGTGGCCGCCGGACCAGGGGTGGATGGCGCCCTCGTCCAGCGAGCGCTCCTCGTCGGGCACCACCAGCTCCGGGTCCACCTCCATCCGGTTGCCGAGGCCGGAGCAGTCCGGGCAGGCGCCGAACGGCGAGTTGAAGGAGAACGAGCGCGGCTCCAGCTCCTCGAACGACACGTCGTCGTAGGGGCAGTAGAGGTGCTCGGAGTACATCCGCTCGCGCTCGGGGTCGTCGTCCGGGAGGTCGACGAAGTCCAGCACGACCATGCCGCCGCCGAGCCGCAGGGCCGTCTCCACCGAGTCGGTCAGCCGGCGCTTGGCGCCGCCCTTGACGGTGAGGCGGTCGACGACCACCTCGACGGTGTGCTTCTCCTGCTTCTTCAGCTTGGGCGGCTCGGCGAGCTGGATCGTCTCGCCGTCGACCCGGGCCCGGGCGTAGCCCTTGGACTGGAGGTCGGCGAAGAGGTCGGCGAACTCGCCCTTGCGCTCGCGCACGACCGGGCTGAGGACCTGGAAGCGGGTGCCCTCCGCGAGCTCCAGCACCTTGTCGACGATGGCCTGCGGGGACTGCTTGGCGATCGGGCGGGCGCAGTGCGGGCAGTGCGGCTTGCCGATCCGCGCGAACAGCAGCCGCAGGTAGTCGTAGACCTCGGTGATGGTGCCGACGGTCGACCGCGGGTTGCGGTTGGTGGACTTCTGGTCGATCGAGACGGCCGGGGAGAGGCCCTCGATGAAGTCGACGTCGGGCTTGTCCATCTGGCCCAGGAACTGCCGGGCGTAGGAGGACAGCGACTCGACGTAGCGGCGCTGGCCCTCCGCGAAGATGGTGTCGAAGGCCAGCGAGGACTTACCGGAGCCGGAGAGGCCCGTGAAGACGATGAGGGAGTCGCGGGGCAGGTCGAGCGAGACGTTCTTGAGGTTGTGCTCGCGAGCACCGCGCACGATGAGGCGGTCGGCCACTGCTTCTGGCGCCTTTCTCCGGGACGAGAGGGCTGGTGAACGAGGGGTGTACTTCTACCAGGATGCGGCAGCCAGCCTACTAGCTCACGCGTTCGATTATCGAGCTCGTCCAGCCGGGTCCACCCGAACGAGTGAGGACGACGCGCGGAGCCTTGACGCGCGGACCGAAAAGCCCCTGCTCGGCGGCGGGCGACGGCGGTAGCGTCGCCTGGTCAACGAGCGAAGCCCCACCGGGGCAACGCACCCTCTCCCACCGAAGGCCGAATCGATGACCGACCCGCAGACCGACGCGCAGACCGACCCGCAGACCGAGCCCGCCACCGCCTCCCTGCCCTCCGTCGCCGCCCGGCGCCTGGCCGAGGTCGAGGAGAGCACCCGCCTGCTGCTGCGGACCGTCGCCGGGATCGGGGCGGAGGCCGCCGGCGGGCCCTCCGCACTGCCCGGCTGGACCCGCGGCCACGTGCTCACCCACCTCGCCCGCAACGCCGACTCGCTGGTCAACCTGCTGAACGGCGCCCGCACCGGCACCGACATCCCGCAGTACCCGAGCCAGGAGGCCCGTGACCGGGACATCGAGGAGGGCGCGCCCCGCCCCGTGGACGAGCAGCTCGCCGACCTGCGCGCCTCCCACGCCCGCTTCGGAGCGGCGGCGGCCCTGCTGCCGGACGGGGCCTGGGCCGCGGAGGTCAAGCACCGCAGCGGCGTCGTCCTCCCGGCCGCGGAGATCCCCTGGCGGCGGCTGGCGGAGGTCGAGTACCACCACGTCGACCTGGACGCCGGCTACACCCCCGCGCACTGGCCGGAGGAGTTCGCCACCGTCGAGTTCCGGCAGCTCGCCGAGAAGCTGGCCGGGCCGGCCGGCGCCGGGCTGCCCGCCGTCGCGCTGCTGGCCGAGGACACCGGCGGACGCGCCGTGATCGGCGCTGGCACCCCCGCGCTGACCGTCGAGGGCCCCGTCCGCGCCCTGCTCGCCTGGCTCTCCGGCCGGTCCGACGGCGCCGGCCTGCGCCGCACCCCCGGCACCGCCCTGCCGGTCCTCCCCCCGTTGGGCTGAGCCCCGCGCAGGCGCGAGGATGGCCCTGACCCTGTAGACGCGACAAGGAGCGGACGGATGACGTACCACGGAGCGGTCAAGGTCGGCGGGCCGCCGGACGTGCGCGAGCTGGCGCACCTGATCATCACCAAGGTGGCGGTCGGCCCCCACGACAACAACGCCTACCTGCTGCGCTGCCGCGACACCGACGAGCAGTTGCTGATCGACGCGGCGGCGGACGCGCCGGTGCTGCTGGAGACGGTCGGCGAGCGGCTGGCGACCGTGGTCACCACCCACCGGCACCACGACCACTGGGGGGCGCTGGCCGAGGTGGTCGCCGCCACCGGCGCGCGCACCGCCGCCGGCGAGCACGACGCCGAGGGCATCGACGTGCCCACCGCGCTGCCGCTCGCGGACGGCGACACGCTCGCGGTGGGCCGCTGCGAGCTCACCGTGCGGCACCTGGTCGGCCACACCCCGGGCGCGATCGTGCTGGTCTACGACGACCCGGTGGGCCACCCGCACGTGTTCACCGGCGACTGCCTCTTCCCCGGCGGGATCGGGAACACCTGGGGCGACAAGGACGCCTTCGCGAGCCTCCTCCGGGACGTCACCGGGAAGGTCTTCGACGTGCTGCCGGACGAGGCGTGGGTCTACCCCGGCCACGGCGACGACACCACCCTCGGCGCCGAGCGCCCGCACCTCGCCGAGTGGCGCGAGCGCGGCTGGTAGAACGCCCCGGACACGCGGACGGGCGGGCCCGTGACCGAGCGATCCGGTCACGGGCCCGCCCGTTCGGCGGTGGGGACGCGTCAGGCGTCCAGCTTCTCCGGCTCGCCCCGGCCGCCCTGCTCCGCCTGCTCGGCGAGGGCGGCCTTCTTGGAGGCCATCAGGCTGGTCACGGTGGTGACGGCGAGCACCACCACGATGAAGCCCAGCGAGAACGGGATGCCGATCTCGGGCACGTGCACACCCTGCTCGTGCAGCGCGTGCAGCACCAGCTTCACCCCGATGAAGCCCAGGATCACCGACAGGCCGTACGACAGGTGGACCAGCTTCTTCAGCAGTCCGCCGATGAGGAAGTACAGCTGGCGCAGACCCATCAGGGCGAAGGCGTTGGCGGTGAAGACGATGTACGGGTCCTGGGTCAGGCCGAAGATCGCCGGGATCGAGTCCAGCGCGAACAGGACGTCGGTGGTGCCGATCGCGATCATGACGATCAGCATCGGGGTCATCAGCCGGCGGCCGTTCTCCCGGACGAAGAGCTTGGTGCCGTGGTACTTGTCGGTCGACGGGAAGCGCTGCTCGATCGACTTGAGCAGACGGTTCTCCTCGAACTCCTCCTCCTCCTCGTCGGCCCGCGCCTCCTTGATCAGCTTCCAGGCCGTCCAGATCAGGAAGCCGCCGAAGATGAAGAACACCCAGGAGAACTGGGCCACCAGCGCGGCCCCGCCGGCGATGAAGACCGCGCGCAGCACCAGGGCGATGATCACACCGAACATCAGCACGCGCTGCTGGTAGATCCGCGGCACCGCGAACTTGCCCATGATCAGGATGAACACGAACAGGTTGTCGACACTGAGCGACTTCTCGGTGATGTAACCGGCGAAGAACTCACCGGCCGGCGTCGCGCCGGAGTGCCACCAGAGGAAACCGCCGAAGATCACCGCCAGCACGACCCAGACCGTGGTCCAGATGCCGGCTTCCTTGATCGAGACCTCGTGCGGCTTGCGGCCGCCGATGAAGAAATCGGCCACGACCAGCGCCAACAGCACCACGATCGTGCCGACCCACAAACTTACGGAAACGTCCACTACTGCTCCTCCGGCAGGTAGGCGAGACAGTCATCGTCACTGCCGGAGGTCTCTTCCGCCCGCCGGGCGCGCGGTCGCGCACCCGCGGACCAGCGCCCCGGGATGCCGCGACGGGCATCCGTGATGACGGGGACGACTGCGTGGGAATACTCCCCTCCGCTGCAAGAAGGGTAACAGCACTCCCAAGGAAAGGTAAAGAAGGTAAAGAACCGTCAGAGGAACGGCTCGATCGCCGGCAGCAGGTCCTGGAACGACCGGCCCTTCGCCGGGGCGCCGATCGCCTGCATCTCCCAGCCCCCCGCGCCGTCCCGGAACACCTTCGCCATGACCTGCCCGGTGTGCGGGCCGCCGCCGGTCAGGTCGTAGCGGGCCAGCTCCAGCCCGGTCGACTCGTCCACCAGCCGGCAGTGCGCGTTCTGCACCTCGGCGAAGCTCTGCCCGGTGTAGGAGCTGACCGTGAACACCACCTGGGTGATGTGCGGCGGCACGTGCGCGAGGTCCACCAGGATCGCCTCGTCGTCCTCCCCCGCCCCGGAACCGCCCACCAGGTTGTCCCCGGTGTGCCGGACCGAGCCGTCGGAGCTCTCCAGGTGCTGGAAGAAGACCACGTCGGACGGGGTCCGCTCGGCGTACAGCAGTGCCGAGGCGTCCAGGTCGATCTGCTGCGTCCGGCTGCCGAACAGGCCCCGCCGGGGCGCCGCCCGCCAGCCCAGGCCCATCCGGACCACGGTCAGCGTCTCCCCCGGGCCCTTCTGCAGGCTGACCCGCTGCCCCTTGGCCAGGTTCACCGACACGGCGGTTGTCCTCTCTGCCCGGCCGCACGGGATCCCCGCGCCGGCTCCACGGTGGAACACCCCGTTGCCGTCCCCCGGCTGAGGCCCCCTCTTTACCGGCCGCCCGACAAGGACGGCACCGCAGGCCAGCCTAGGCCCTGCCGTCCAACGCCTTTCCCGCCGTGTACCCCCTCCGGGCGGCGCCGACGCACCGCGGGGTGCGGGCGGGCGGAGAACCGGCCACACCCCGCGGTCGGGTGCTACGCGATCCCGGCCTCCCGCATCTGCCGCAGCTCCCGCTTCAGCTCCTTGACCTCGTCGCGCAGCCGGGCCGCCACCTCGAACTGGAGGTCGGTCGCCGCGGCGTGCATCCGCTCGGTCATCGACTGGATCAGCTCGGCCAGCTCGGCGGCCGGCATCGACTTCGCCGGCTTGCGGTCGGAGCCCAGGGCCGGCACCGGTGCCTTGCCCTTGGCCCCCTTGCCACCGGGCGCGCGGTAGCCGGTCGACAGCAGCTCGTCGGTGTCCACCTCCTCGCGGGCGAGGGTGGCCAGGATGTCGCCGATCTTCTTGCGCAGCGGCTGCGGGTCGATCCCGTGCTTCTTGTTGTACGCCTGCTGGACCTCCCGGCGGCGATTGGTCTCGTCGATGGCCTTCTCCATCGCCGGGGTGATCCGGTCCGCGTACATGTGGACCTGGCCGGAGACGTTGCGGGCCGCGCGGCCGATGGTCTGGATCAGCGAGGTGCCGGAGCGCAGGAAGCCCTCCTTGTCCGCGTCCAGGATCGCCACCAGCGACACCTCGGGCAGGTCCAGGCCCTCCCGGAGCAGGTTGATGCCCACCAGCACGTCGTACTCGCCGGCCCGCAGCTCGCGCAGCAGCTCGACCCGGCGCAGCGTGTCGATGTCGCTGTGCAGGTACCGGACCCGGATGTCCAGGCCGAGCATGTAGTCGGTGAGGTCCTCGGACATCTTCTTGGTGAGAGTGGTGACCAGGACGCGCTCGTCCTTCTCCACCCGCTTGCGGACCTCGTGCACCAGGTCGTCGATCTGGCCCTCGGTCGGCTTGACGATCACCTCGGGGTCGATCAGACCGGTCGGGCGGATGATCTGCTCGACCTGGCCGTCGCCCCGGGACAGCTCGAACTTGCCCGGGGTCGCCGACAGGTAGACGGTCTGGCCGATCCGCTCCAGGAACTCCTCCCACTTCAGCGGGCGGTTGTCCATCGCCGAGGGCAGCCGGAAGCCGTGCTCGACCAGGGTCCGCTTGCGCGAGGCGTCGCCCTCGTACATGGCGCCGATCTGCGGCACGGTGACGTGCGACTCGTCGATGACCAGGAGGAAGTCCTCCGGGAAGTAGTCCAGCAGGGTGTTCGGCGGGGAGCCGGGCTCGCGGCCGTCGAAGTGCATCGAGTAGTTCTCGACGCCGGAGCAGGTGCCGATCTGGCGCAGCATCTCGATGTCGTAGGTGGTGCGCATGCGCAGCCGCTGGGCCTCCAGCAGCTTGCCCTGCTTCTCCATCCTGGCGAGGGTCTGCTCCAGCTCCTTCTCGATGTCGGTGACCGCGCGCTCCATCCGCTCCGGGCCGGCCACGTAGTGCGAGGCCGGGAAGACGTACATGGAGTCGTCCTGGCTGATGATCTCGCCGGTGAGCGGGTGCAGCGTGTACAGCGCCTCGATCTCGTCGCCGAACATCTCGATCCGGACGGCGAGCTCCTCGTAGACCGGGAAGATCTCGATGGTGTCGCCGCGGACCCGGAAGGTGCCGCGGGTGAAGGCCAGGTCGTTGCGGGTGTACTGGATGTCGACGAAGCGGCGCAGCAGCACGTCCCGGTCGACCTCCTCGCCGACCTTCAGCCGCACCATCCGGTCCACGTACTCCTGCGGGGTCCCGAGGCCGTAGATGCAGGACACCGACGCGACCACGACCACGTCCCGGCGGGTGAGCAGCGAGTTGGTGGCCGAGTGGCGCAGCCGCTCGACCTCCTCGTTGATCGAGGAGTCCTTCTCGATGTAGGTGTCCGTCTGCGGGACGTACGCCTCGGGCTGGTAGTAGTCGTAGTACGAGACGAAGTACTCGACCGCGTTGTTGGGCAGCAGTTCGCGGAACTCGTTCGCCAGCTGCGCCGCCAGCGTCTTGTTCGGCGCCATCACCAGGGTGGGCCGCTGCAGCTTCTCGATCATCCAGGCCGTGGTGGCCGACTTGCCGGTACCGGTGGCGCCGAGCAGGACGACGTCCTTCTCCCCGCCCCGGATCCGCCGCTCCAGCTCGGCGATCGCCGCCGGCTGGTCACCGTTGGGCTGGTAGGGACTGACGACCTCGAAGGGCGCCACTGACCGCTCAATACTCGTGATGGGTCGCACGCCACCACGGTACGACCCCCCACCGACACCCGGGGCCCGTCGGCGGGACTACCCGGCGCTGTCCCGGGCGAGGGCGACCAGGCGGGAGACGGCGCGGAGGTACTTCTTCCGGTAGCCGCCGCGGAGCATCTCCTCGGGGAAGACCTGGTCGAAGGGGATGCCGGAGGCGGTGATGGGGAGTTCGCGGTCGTACATCCGGTCGGCGAGGACGACCAGGCGCAGGGCGGTGGACTGGTCCTCGACCTGGCGGACGCCGCGCAGGCAGACGGCGGTCACGTCGTCCAGCAGGGCGCCGTAGCGGCTGGGGTGGACGGCGGGGAGGTGGGCGAGCAGGGCGTCGAAGTCGTCCAGGGAGGCACCGGGGGTGCGGGCGGCGACGGCGTCGACCTCGGTGTCCGGGTAGGGCGGCGGGGCGTCGGGCAGGCCGCGGTGGCGGTAGTCCTGGCCGTCGATCCGCATCGGGCGGAAGTGCGCCGACAGGCCCTGGATCTCGCGCAGGAAGTCGGCGGCGGCGAACCGGCCCTCGCCCAGCTTCTCCGGCAGGGTGTTCGAGGTGGCGCACAGCTTGACGCCGTTCTCGACCAGGCGGCCGAGCAGGGTGGAGACCAGGACGGTGTCGCCCGGGTCGTCCAGTTCGAATTCGTCGATGCACAGCAGCCGGTGGTCGGACAGGGTCCGCACGGCCTGCTGGAAGCCGAGCGCGCCGACCAGGTTGGTCAGCTCGACGAAGGTGCCGAACGCCTTGGGGCCGGGCACGGCGTGCCAGAGCGAGGCCAGCAGGTGGGTCTTGCCGACGCCGTAGCCGCCGTCGAGGTAGATGCCGGCCGGGCCGGCCGGGGCCGGGGCGGCGCGGCGGAACCAGCCGCGCTTCGGCGCGGCGCCGTTCCCGCCGTTGAGCGCGGCCGCGAACTGCTCCAGCACCTGCACGGCCTCGTACTGGCTGGGCTGGCCCGGGTCCGGGAGGTAGGTCCCGAAGCTCACGTCGGAGAAGCGCGGCGGCGGCACCATCTCGGCGACCAGGCGCTCGGCGGGCACGACCGGACGGCGGTCGGTGAGCGCGGTCGGCGGAGCGGTGGCGCCGGCTATCGGCTCGGTCGCGGTGGCGGGGCGGGAAGCTGCGGGCACGGTGGACAAGGGTACGCCCGCTCGGCGCGGACTCCGACCCCGGCCGCTGCGAGACTGGGAGCATGCAGCAGCTGATCGGTCCGACGGACCGCGTGTTCGAGGACCCGGGGTCGCCCGAGGCGCTCGCCGCCGTGTACGCGTACCCCGGGCAGGTGAGTCGGGGCCGCCCGTGGCTGCGCGCCAACATGGTGGCCGGGCTGGACGGCGGGGCGCGGCTCGACGGGCTCTCGGAGGGCCTGTCCAGCCCGGCCGACAAGCGGATCTTCGGGGTGCTGCGGGCGCTGTCGGACGTGGTGCTGGTGGGCGCCGAGACGGTGCGGGCGGAGGGGTACGGGCCGGCCGGGGCCCCGGCCGGGTTCGCCGCAGCGCGCCGGGCGGCCGGGCAGGCGCCGGCCCCGGCGATCGCCGTCGTCAGCCGCTCACTGGGCCTGGACCTCACGGCGCCCCTGTTCACCGAGCCGCTGGTGCGCACGGTGGTGGTCACCACCGAGGACGCGTCGGCCCGCGCTCTGGCCGAGGTGGCCGAGGTGGCCGACGTGATCGCGGTCGGGCGGGGTTCGGTGGACCTGCGGGCGGCGGTCGCGGCGCTGGCCGACCGGGGCTGGACCCGGATCCTGACCGAGGGCGGCCCCCGGCTGCTGGGGCAGCTGGCCGCCGCGGACCTGCTGGACGAGCTGTGCCTCTCGCTGGCGCCGCTGATCACCGGCGGCGACGCGCCGCGCATCATCCACGATGCGGAAATGCCTGACGTGCGGCGGATGCGGCTGGTCTCATTGATCGAGCAGAAAGGATTCCTCTTCACCCGTTACCTGCGTTCCGCCGACCCCGTGACCTCCGGACCGTGATCCCGCTCCCGCCCGGGAGCCCCTCCGCGTGGCCCGTGTGCCGGGTGAGCAGCGTGCGGAAAGCTTCCGCCGGGCAGTATGGGATGCGAAGCCGGGGCCCGGGGGCCGGTGACTGGAAGGGACTCACGTGTTCAAGACGGTACTGATGATCGAAAAGGCGCTCTCCGACGCCGACGTGGAGCTCGTCACCACGCTGCACAGCGAGGAGAAGGTGTCGTTCGTCGTCCTGATGCAGCCGCGCGGCAAGCAGGACGAGCTGCTGCGGGCGCTGGACGACGTCGCCCTCGGCCACCTCGACAAGGTGGTGCACGAGCACGACGAGTCCGAGAGCGGGCCCACGGTCGCCACCGAGTCGCTGGAGCACAGCCTGCGCCACCTGCGCGAGGCCGGCGCCGAGGCGGTCGGCGAGCTGGTCGAGGAGAAGCCGCTGGACCGGCTGCGCGCGGTGGTGGAGGAGCACCGGGCCGACGAGGTGGTGGTGCTCACGTCCCCGCACTTCGTGGAGGAGTTCTTCCACCGCGACTGGGCCTCCCAGGCCCGCCACAAGGTGGGTGTCCCGGTGCTGCGGCTGTTCGCCAGCGACTCCTGACCCGGGCCCTCCCCGCGCCGGGCGGGGCGGGGTCCGGACGCCGTCGTGGTGCAGAATCGTCCTTGCGGTCCGGTGTGCCCCGGCCGCGAGGACGATACGACCGTCGTCCGCACCTCCCCCGTCCCCGCCCCGTACGGAGCCCCGCCTTGAACGACGCCGCGCACGACCTGCACGCCCCGCACTTCATCGGCATCGGCGGCGCCGGCATGTCCGGCCTGGCGAAGATCCTCGCGGTGCGCGGGGCCAGCGTCTCCGGCAGCGACTCCAAGGAGTCCGAGACCGTTCTCGCGCTGCGCGCCCTCGGTGCCGCCGTCCACATCGGCCACGCCGCCGAACACGTGCCGGACGGCGCGAGCAGCATCGTGGTCTCCAGCGCGATCCGCGCCGACAACCCGGAGCTGGCCGCGGCCCGCGAGCGCGGCATCCCGGTGGTGCACCGCTCCGACGCGCTCGCCGCGCTGATGGGCGGCCGCCGGGCGCTGGCGGTGGCCGGCACCCACGGCAAGACCACCACGACCAGCATGCTCGCCGTCGCCCTCGGCGAGCTGGGACTGGACCCGTCCTACGCGATCGGCGGCGACCTCGACGCCCCCGGCTCCAACGCCCACCACGGCACCGGCGAGATCTTCGTCGCCGAGGCCGACGAGAGCGACCGCAGCTTCCACAAGTACGCGCCCGAGGTGGCGATCGTGCTCAACGTGGAGCTGGACCACCACGCCAACTACGCCTCGATCGACGAGATCCACGAGTCCTTCGAGACCTTCGTCGCCCGGATCACCCCCGGCGGCACCCTGGTGGTCTCCGCCGACCACGACGGCGCCCGCGAGCTGACCGCCCGGGTGGCCGGCCGCGAGGACCTGAACGTCGTCACCGTCGGCGCCGCCGAGGACGCCGACCTGCGGGTGCTGTCGGTCGTCGCGCGCGGCATGACCAGCGAGGTCACGGTGCTGCTGAACGGCGAGGAGCTGGGCTTCACCGTCTCCGTGCCCGGCCGGCACTACGCCCACAACGCGGTCTCCGCGCTGGCCGCCGGTGTCGCCCTGGGCGTCCCGGCCGCGGACCTCGCCAAGGCCCTCGGCGCCTACACCGGCGTGCGCCGCCGGCTCCAGCTCAAGGGCGAGGCGGGCGGCGTCCAGGTGATCGACTCCTACGCCCACCACCCGACCGAGATGACCGCCGACCTGGAGGCGATCCGGGAGGCCGCCGAGGGCCGGGTGCTGGTGGTCTTCCAGCCGCACCTGTTCAGCCGCACCCAGCAGCTCGCCGAGGAGATGGGCGCCGCGCTGGCGCTCGCCGACGCCTCCGTGGTGCTGGACATCTACCCGGCCCGCGAGGACCCGATCCCCGGCGTCACCAGCGAGCTGATCCTCGACGCCGCCCGCCGGGCCGGTGCCGAGGTCACCGCCGAGCACGACTTCGCGGCCGCCCCGGCCCTGCTGGCCGGACTGGCCCGCCCGGGCGACCTGCTGCTCACCATGGGCGCCGGCGACGTCACCGACCTCGGTCCGGAAATCCTGCGGCACCTCGCGAACGTTTCCACCAACGTCTGAGTCCCCCGACCTGGAGCCGTCATGAGCTACGAGATCGAGAAGACCGACGCCGAGTGGCGTGACCAGCTCTCCCCGGAGGAGTACCACGTGCTCCGGGAGGCCGGCACCGAGCGCCCGTTCACCGGCGAGTACACCGACACCAGGACCGTCGGCGTGTACGGCTGCCGGGCCTGCGGGGCCGAGCTGTTCAGCTCGGAGACCAAGTTCGACAGCCACTGCGGCTGGCCGTCCTACTACGCGCCGCTGGCCGGCGACAGCGTCCAGTACATCGAGGACACCACGCTCGGCATGCGCCGGGTCGAGGTCCGCTGCGCCCGCTGCGGCGGCCATCTGGGCCACGTCTTCGAGGGCGAGGGCTACGGCACGCCGACCGATCAGAGGTACTGCATCAACAGCGTCTCGCTGACGCTGAAGCCGGCCGAGTAACGGCGGACGGCCGGGTGGGCCCGGTACCCCGTCGGGGTGCCGGGCCCACTGCTGTCCGGGCGGCTCTTTCCGGCCGCTACCCGGCCAGCGGGGTGAAGCGGACCGGGAGGCGGACCAGGGCGCGGTGGAAGGGGCCCGGGCGCCAGCGCAGGGAATCGGCGGGCTCGGCGAGTTCGAGGTCGCCGATCCGGCTGGTCAGCTGCTCGACGGCGGTGATCGCGATCAGCAGCGCCGGGTCGCGGGCCGGGCAGGCGTGCGGGCCGGCCGCCCAGGCCAGGTGGGCCGACTCGCCGCTGCGCAGCCCGTCGGTGTCGGCGCCGCCGGCCGGTGGGGCGGCCTCGGAGTTGGCGGCGGCGTAGGAGACCAGGACGAGCGAGCCGGCCGGGATCGCCCGGCCGTGCAGGACGGTGTCGCAGCGCGGGTAGTGGGCGGAGAGGTTGGCCAGCGGCGGCTCGTGCCACAGCACCTCGTCGATCGCCTGGTGCGCCGTCATCGCGCCGCCGAACAGCGAGCCGGCGTAGCGGGCGTCGGTGAGCAGCCGGCGCAGGGCGTTGCCGATGAGGTTGGTGGTCGGCTCGTTCCCCGCGATCATGGTCAGCGTGATCTGCCGGACCACCTCGTCGTTGTCGAGCCCCGCCGGGTGGGTGAGGAACCACGAGGTCAGGTCGTGCCGGGGGCGCTCGCGGCGCTCGGCGACCATCGCGGTGACCACGGCGACGAGGTCCGCGTACGCGGTCACCGCCTGCCGGGTGGACTCGATCATGCCGACGATGCCGGCCACCAGCCGCTCCCGGTGCTCCTCGGGCACGCCGAACCAGGTGGTGACCACGTGGACGGGCAGCCGGCGGGCGTAGTCGGCGATGAGGTCGGCCGAGCCGGTGGCCCCGAACACGCCGATCAGCCGGTGGGCGACCTCGGCGACCCGGCGCTGCAGCAGGTGCGGTTCCAGCAGCGCGAGGCCGTCGGTGATCACCTGCCGGTAGCGGGCGTGCGTCTCGCCGTCGCTGAACAGCGCGGTCGGCCGGTAGCCGAGCACCGGCAGCAGCGGGGAGTCCGGGGGGACGGTCTGCTGCCAGGCCCGGGAGTCCTTGGAGTAGGTGTCGGTGTCGCGCAGCAGGTCCAGCGCGGCCTGGTAGTCGGTGACCAGCAGGGCCTCGACGCCGGGCGCGATCTCCACCGGGGCGACCGGGCCCTGCCGCCGCAGCCGCTCGTAGACGGTCTGCGGGTCGGCGGCGAAGGCCGGGCCGTGGAGGGCGGTCGGGTGCTGGGCGTCGGGGGGCTGCGCGGTGGGGGTGGTCATGACTGCTCCGGGGCGGAGGGCGGCAGGCCGCGCAGGACGTGTTCGGCGAGGGCGATCAGGGCGTCCAGGCTGGAGCCGCGCTCACGGGCGTCGCAGAGCACCAGCGGGGTCGCCGGGTGGAGGTCGAGGTGGGCGCGGAGCACCTCGGGCGGGTGCGCCGGCGATTCGGGGAAGCGGTTGACGGCGACCGCGTACGGCAGGCCCTGCTCCTCGACCATGTCCATGATCTCGAAGGAGTCGGCGAGCCGGCGGGTGTCCGCCAGGACCAGGGCACCGAGGGCACCGCGCGCGATGTCCTGCCAGAGCGGGAAGAACCGCCGCTGGCCGGGGGTGCCGAACATGTAGAGCACCACTTCGCCGGGCAGGGTGAGCCGGCCGAAGTCGACCGCCACCGTCGTGGTGACCTTGCCGGGAGTGCCGGCCAGGTCGTCGACGGGGGCGCCGGTCTCGGTCATCGCCTCCTCGGTGTGCAGGGTGGGGATCTCCGAGAGGGTGCGGATGAAGGTGGTCTTGCCGACGCCGAAGGGACCGGCGACCACCAGCTTCATCAGCGTCTGTTCGGGGTCGGGCAGATAGCCCACCCGGTCCGGGCGCCCCGGACCGGGCGGCCTACCGGAGAGTGCGGAGTCCAACGAGGAGCCTCTCGACGAGGGAGCGGTCGGTCTGCTGGGCGCGGGGAATCGGCGCGCGGGCGTGCAGGCAGCCCGCCTCGACCAGGTCGGCCGCGAGGAAGACGGTCGCGCTGACCGGGAGCCGCAGGTGCGCGGCGGCCTCCACCACGGTGAGCGCGCCGGGCCGCAGCAGCTCCCAGAGCCGCCGGTGCTCGGCCTCCAGCCCGGTGAGCGCCTCCGGCTGCTCGGCACCGGTCGCGAACAGCACGGTCAGCCGTTCGAACCCGTCGGCGCCGGGGCGGGCCCGGCCGCCGGTGGCCAGGTAGGCGGGCACCATCCGCCTGCGGGGGGCGGCGGTCATGACCGCGGGGCGTCCTGCCGCCTGGCCGGGCTGGCCAGGGCGCGGCCGAGGGCGGCCACCTGGACCTGCATCTGGTAGGCGACGTTGCCGAGTTGGGCCTCGGGCGTGGTGAACACCGCGAGCGAGGTGTTCTCCCCGGCCGGGACGACGACGGCGAAGCCCAGCTCCGACTCGACCACGGTCTGCGCCAGCCGGGGCTGCTCGGTGTCGGTGAAGGCGGTGGTGAACGCGCGGGCGGCCGCGTGGACGGTGGCGGTCATCGCGGCGACCCGCTCGGCGGAGGCGCGGCCGAGGCCGGCCGAGGCGGCCTCGACCAGGCCGTCACCGGTGGCGATCACCGCGTGGACGACGCCCGGCAGCTCCAGGAGCGGGCTCAGTACCCAGCCGATCCCTTCGGCGGTGGCGGGTGCGGCGGTGGCGGTGGCGCTGGCGGTGCTGGGGCTGGACGTGCTGCTCACGGCGCGGCTCCTCAGGAGGTCTCGGTGCTCCGGCGGCCGGACGCCGCCGCGGGACCGGCGCCGGTGTGGGCGGCGTCGGGGCGGGGCGGGGCCGCCCGGTCGGCGGCGGCGGGGCCGGTCGCCTCGGGGGACGGGGAGTGGGGGATCGGGGTGGCGTCGGCCGGCTCGGCGGCGACGGCCTCGGTGGCGACGGCCTCGGTGGCGACGGCCTCGGTGGCGGAACCGACGGCCGGGTGCTCGGTGGCGGGGTCGGGGTCCGCCACCGCCTCGGCTCCGGCTCCGGCTCCGGCTCCGGCTTCGGCCTCCGCGACGGCGGCGCGACCGGAGCCGGTGCCGTGCTGGAGTGCCTGCCAGCGGGCGGCCGCCTGCTCGGGCGTCCGCACCGGGCGGGCGGAGCCGGGCCCGGCCTCCGCGGCCGCGCCGTCGGGCGAGGGCTGCGCGGGCACCGGGCGGCGCCGGCGGCGGCTGGGCAGTCCGCTGCCGTCGTCCGGCGCGGCGGGCTCGTCCGGCACCGCCCGCACCGGCGGGACGGCGTGCACCGCCGGTGCGTCGGACGGGCGCGGCGGGTCGGCCGGGTCCGGCAGGTCCGGCACCGGGGGGACGACGTGGATCGCCGGGGCTCCCTCGCGGGCGCGTCCGCCCGCGGCGGGCGCCGGACCGGCCGGGGCGGCACCCGCCCGCAGCGGCAGCGGGGTGAGCACCGACAACGGCTGCTCCGCGTCCACCACCGTCAGCAGCCCGGCCGGGATCCGGACCAGGGCGCGCATGCCCCCGTACGGGGAGGGCTCGACGTGGCAGGAGAAGCCGTACTGCCGGGCCAGCTTGCCGACCACCGCGAACCCGGTCCGCGGCGGGTTGCCCAGCTCGGTGAGCAGCACGTCGGACGGACCCGCCAGCAGGCGCCGGGCCCGGCGGAGCTGGTCCTCCTCCATCCCGATGCCGCTGTCGTCGACGATCACCAGGGCGCCCCGGCCGCCCTGCTGGAGGGTGACCGGGACATCCGTCTCGGGGTGCGAGTAGGCGGTGGCGTTGGCGAGCAGTTCGGCGACCGCGATGGCCACCGGCTCGGCGGCCCGGGCCACCACGGCCAGGCGGCCCTCGCGCAGGTGGTTGGCGACCTTGATGCGGGCGTAGCCGGGCACCCGGGAGAGCGCGCCGACCACCACCTCGGCGAGCGGCGAGTCGGTACGGGCCAGGCCCGGCCACGCCTCGCAGAGCACGGCGACGGTCTGGATCCGGCGCAGCGCGACCTCGTTGCGGAAGTCGACCTCCAGCAGCCGGGGGTCGTCGTTGTCGTGCTGGAGCTGCTGGACCAGGCTCTGGATCTGGTAGAGCAGGGTCTGGATCTTGGAGGTGGCGCCGCGCATCGCGGAGCGGGCGGCGGCGTCGACGCGCTCCCGCTCCTCGGTGACGGCGGCGGCGGCCGCGTCCAGCACGGCCTGGAGCGCCCGGGCGGCGTCCGGGCCGACGGCGGCGGCGTCGAGCGGGCCGGCGATCGGCGCGTTGGGGTGGCTCAGCCGCAGGGCGGCGGCGGCCACCCGCTCGGTGGCGAGGTGGGCGATCTCCGCCAGCAGGGCGGCGGTCCCGGCCTCGGCGGCCGCGGTCCGCTGCTCGGCGGCGTCGGCCCGCTGTTCGGCGGCGGCCGCCCGGTGGTCGGCCTCGGCCGTGCGCTGTCCGGCCTCGGCGGCCCGGTTCTCCGCCCGGTGGGCGCGGTCCTCGGCCGCGGCCGCGCGGTCGGCCGCGCCGCTGGCCTCCACCGCCGCCTGCCGGGCCTCGGTCCCGGCCTCGCGTGCCTGCTGCTCGGCCCGGGCGGTCTGCCCCTCGGCGGCGCGGGCGCGTTCGGCGGCCAGGCCCGAGGCGGTCTCG
This sequence comes from Kitasatospora sp. NPDC094019, assembly GCF_044764505.1. Lineage (NCBI taxonomy): Bacteria > Bacillati > Actinomycetota > Actinomycetes > Kitasatosporales > Streptomycetaceae > Kitasatospora > Kitasatospora sp. NPDC094019. The sequence goes on along the minus strand of NZ_JBIWIF010000010.1, from coordinate 147,185 downwards.
GCGGCCTCGGCCCGGGCCGCCGCGCGCGAGCGGCCGCGCGCCAGGAGCGCGGCCGCCACGAGCGCGGCGAGCGCGACCAGCACCAGGGCCGGTACCAGGAACTGCGTCATCGACGTCCTCGGAGTTTCCTTGTACGAAGAGCGGGCTCGGTCGGGAGGGCCCCGGCGGCGGGCCGCGCCGACCGGCGGTCGGCCGGCGCGGTGCCGTGGACCGGGTACCGGGTGGTGCGGGGCGGTGCCGGGTGGTGCGGGGCGGTGCCGGGTGGTGCGGGGCGGGCGCGGCGGGCCTCAGGCCGTGGCGCGGCCGTCCACGCTCCGGCGGGGCGCCCGGCGGGCGGCGTCCTCGTCGATCTCGCGGGCCACCAGCGCCACCTGGCTCATCGCCGCCAGGATGTCCGGCAGCCCGCTGCCGTCCAGGTGCCGGTACTCGGCGGCGACGGTGAGCACCAGCCGCTCGGGCAGGCCGAGTTCGGGGTGGCGCCGCTCGGCGATGATCCGGCGGGCCGCGTCCAGGGCGGTGAGCCCGGCGGTGTGCAGGGCGTGGGCGCGCTCGCGGACGTGGCTCAGGTAGGCGATGTGCTCGTGGACGCCCGGCCGGTCGAGGACCGGTCCATGGCCGGGCACGATGATCCGGGCGCCGGTCGCCAGGATCCGCTCGCAGGCGGCGATGACGTTCTCCAGCGGGCCGGCCCAGTGCGAGGGGTGGTCGCCGGGCTGCTCGGCGGTCGAGCCGAAGATCACGTCGCCGGCGAACACCGCGCTCTGGTGCGGGAGGTGGACGATGAGGTCGCCGCCGGTGTGGGCGGCGGGCAGGCCGGTGATCTGCACCGGGTACTCGCCCACCCGGAGTTCCAGTTCGCCCCGGAAGACGGTGTCCGGGTGCACGGGGTCGGTCCCGGACCAGTCGAACTGCCCGAAGTGGCGCCGGAGGTAGTCGCCGAGCGGCGACTCCGGGTCGCTCCCGGTGACCAGTCCGTGGGTCTGCCGGGGCGTCGGCTCCCAGTGGATGTGCTCCAGTGCCTCGCGGGTGGCGATCACCTCGGCGTCGGGCAGCACGCCCGCGCCCCAGAGGTGGTCGCCGTTGGCGTGGGTGACGACGATCCGGTCGACGTCGACGCCGTCGGCCAGCCGCTCGCGGCTCTCGGCGAGGAACTCGGAGGCCAGCGAGGGGTCGTAGGGGGTGTCGATCCACAACGCTGTCCGTCGCCCGGCGAGCAGTCCGCAGTTGGCCAGTCCCCAGCCCCGCTTCGGCGGGAGCCAGACGTACAGGTCCTCGGCAATCGCGCTCACGTTCGCACGGTTGATCGTCATGGGCGCGATTATGCCGATGATGTGACAGCAGTGGAGCCAAACCCTGGCGTTTTCAGCCACTTCCTGCCCCGGACTCTCCCGCCCCGTCCCTTTCCTCCCCTTTCGTCGCCCACCACCGTTCCGACATCCGGTCAGGCGGGTGTTCGGCATCCGGTCGGCCCGCCCCGGGGCATCGGGGCGGCACGCCCGGGGCGGCACACCCGGGCGGACGTCCGAGGCGCGGTCAGGCCGACGGCAGGACCCGGCAGACCTCGACCGTCACGTCCACGGTGTCCAGACCGATCACCCGGCCCTCGACGGCGACGAATCCTTTCTCCCCCGAGCGGAACAGCCCGGCCAGCGGGGACTGCCGGCCGGCCGCCGCGAGCGCCTCCACCGCCATCGCCGAGCCGAACGCGAAGACCCCGCAGAGCACCACGCAGGGCGCCTGCCGGGAGGTGCGGGTGACGAACACGAAGCCGTGGTCGCGGACGAGTTCGTCGGCCGCGTTGTACTGCGCCTCGAAGGCCATCCCGCCCCAGCGGGCCCGGGCCGCCTGCGGGTGCTCCAGCCGGAAGTCCGGGAAGGCGGTGGCCAGCACACCCGCCGAGTAGGCGTTGACGCTCGGTCCGCCGACGGAGAAGGTCGGCATCCGCGGGTCCTGCGCGCCCGCGGTGACCAGCTCGATGGTCGCCTTGCGGTTGATCTTCCGCAGCAGGTCGGTGAGTTCGGCGATCGCCCGGGCCTCGGCCATCGGCATGAACAGCACGTTCCGCGGCCCCCGGCTGGTGAGCGGGCAGCCGTCCTTGGCGTAGGCGAACTCGCCCACCTCGATACTCGGGGTGACGATCTGCACCCGGCCGTACGGGCCGAGCAGCGCGCGCAGGAAGCCGTAGCGCAGGAAGAGGCGGGTCCGGGCGAGCGACCGCGCCGCGAGAAAGCCGATCACGGCCGGGACGAACCCCACCAGGATCTGGAGCAGGATCTCCATGGCACCCCCGCGATGACTCGGGCACGAACAGTCTGCGTCGATGTGATGCCCCGTGGAGGCCCGGGAACTCCCGAGCCGGGCGGAGACCCGGCGTTCGCGGCCGCCCGCACACCTGGTTCACCCGTCCGGCTCAGTCCGCCCGTCCACCGGGCGTCACGCTCCGTCACCCCCTCCCGCCCCGAGGGATCGCGTCAGCCGCCCAGTCGCTTGATGAACTTCCGCTCGCTCGCGCAGCGTTCGTAGCCCAGCCACGCGTTGATCGCCAGCATCGGCGCGTTGGTCGCGTCGTTGGAGGTGTACGCGTGCCGCAGACCGGCCGCCCGGGCCAGCCGCAGCGACTCCAGCTTGGCGAGCTTGGCCAGCCCCCGGCCGCGGAACTCCCGGCGGCAGGCGGTGAACGCCGACCAGTACCGGTCCGCGCCGTCGGTGTGGACGGCGGTGAACGCGGCCGGCCGGCCGTCGACCACGGCCACGATGCTCAGCGCGGTGTCCAGGGCCGGGCGGTGCCACTCCCCCGCGAGCCACTCCTCGTAGTCGGCCGCGTCCATCGGCACCTCGCCCGGCTCGTCCCGGATCGCGTCCGCCTCGACCAGGAACACCGGGTGCGGGTCGGCCGCCCAGTCGCTCACCGGGCGCAGCTCGACCCCGGCGGGCGGCGGCGGGCCCTCCGGCAGCGGGCGGGCGAGGTCCCGGCCGCCGAAGTGGGCGGTCCGCCCCTCGGCGAAGCCCCGGGCCAGGGCGAAGGCACGCGGGCCGGGCTCCTCGTCCACCCAGCTGTGGACCTCGGTCACGCCGTGTTCGGCCAGGTGCCGCTCGGCGGCGGCCAGCAGCCCGGTGAAGGCCCCGCGCCGCCGGTACTCGGGCAGGACACTGCCGTTGGCGTGGCCGATGCCGGTGACGGTCGTCCCGGTCACCACCCCGCAGCGGACCGAGCCGACCACCCGGCCGTCCAGCTCCGCGACGAAGGTGCGGTAGTGCTGGCCCTTCGCCTGCCGGGCGTCCAGCCACACGAACATCTCGGGCGTCTGCACCAGGTGTTCACGCCCGGCCCGGTGGGCGGCCGCCACGGCCTCGGCGTCCTCGGGGCGGAAGTCACGAATTCTCAGCGTTGTCATATTCGCCTCACCGTAGCGGCCGACGGTTCTCCCCGCACCGGGTTTGTTCTCCACCGGAACCGGTCCCACCTGCGGCGATGCGGGAAATCCCGGCCCAGGTCGCGGATTGACTCGACGCCAAGCTCAAGTAATGCTCTGAGATGACCGGTCGAGGCTTGGCAGCCGCGCCGACCGGGGACATGCTCAGCACCACAGCCCGGTGGCCCTGGCGACGAGGCCCGCGCCGACCGACGGCTTTCCACCCAGCCCTCCGAAGGGGGCGCCCGATGACCTCCCCCGCCCTGCGGACCGCTCCGCAGCCGCCCGCGACGACGACGGGCACCACCGCCGGCACCACCACCGCCGGCACCGCGACCACCGGCACCGCGCGCCGGCTCGGCGTCGGCCTCGGCTGGCGCAGCGAGATCGACACCGTGGTCGAGCGCCAGCCCGGCCTGGACTGGGTCGAGGTCGTCGCCGAGAACATCTGCGACGACCACCTCCCCGCCTCCCTGCGGATCCTGATCGACCGGGGCCTCACCGTGGTCCCGCACGGGGTCGGGCTCGGCCTCGGCGGTGCCGACCGGCCCGACCCGGCCCGCCTGGCCCGGCTCGCCGCGACGACCGGACTGCTCGGCTCCCCGGTGGTCACCGAGCATCTGGCGTTCGTCCGGGCCGGCGGCCTGGAAGCCGGCCACCTGCTGCCGGTGCCGCGCTCGCGGGACGCCCTGCGGGTGGTCGCCGAGAACGTGCGGATCGCCCAGGACCAGCTGCCGGTGCCACTGGCCCTGGAGAACATCGCCGCCCAGCTGGCGTGGCCGGACGACGAGCTGACCGAGGGGCAGTTCCTGGCCGAGCTGGTCGAGCGGACCGGTGTCCGGCTGCTGATCGACGTCGCCAATCTGCACACCAACCGGGTCAACCTCGGTATCGACCCGGCCGCCGAACTGGACCGGCTGCCGCTGGAGGCGCTCGCCTACGTGCACGTCGCGGGCGGCACCATGATCGACGGTGTCTGGCACGACACCCACGCCCACCCGGTCACCGAACCGGTGCTGGAGGTGCTGGCCGAGCTGTGCGCCCGGGTCGCGCCGCCCGGAGTGCTGCTGGAGCGCGACGCCGCGTTCCCGCCGCCGGCCGAGCTGGCCGCCGAACTCGACGCCGTCCGGCGGGTGCTGGAGGGCGGCCGGTGACCACCGCCCCCGGCGCGGAGCGCGCCGCCACCACCGACGCCCCCGGCACGGACGCCGACACCGACGCCGCGCGGGCCCGGCTGGCGGCCCGGCAGACCGAACTGCTCACCGCCCTGGTGGCCGGCGGCCCGGTGCCGCCCGGCTTCGACCCCGCACAGGTGCGCGCCCAGGCGGCCGGTCTGGCCGCCAAGCGGCGCGACACCGCCGCCAAGGTGGCCCCGGACCTGCCCCGCCTGCTCGGCGCGTCGTACGGGCCGCTGTTCCTCGCCTACGCCCGCAGCCGTCCGCAGACCGGCGGCTACCGCGCCGACGCCCGGGCCTTCGCCGAATGGGCGCTCACCGGGCACCCGCAACCGTCCGCGGACCAGCGGCGGGCCCTGGAACGCTGGCTCCGCCCGGCGCCCGCGGACCGGCCACAGGACCGACCCGGACGCCGGCCCGGCCCACTCGCCCGACTGCGCGGCGCACTGCGGTCCGGCCGGGAGAGCTGAACCCCGCACCGCACCGCGCCGCTCCCTCCGCACCGGTGGCCGTCCGCGCCGAGGCCGCGCCCGCCCGGGCCCCGCGCCCGCCCGGACCGCACCCTGCGACCCATCACCGCCCCACGAAGGCGCCACGCGCGCGCCCGAACCATGTCTCACCACCCGGGGGAACCACTCATGTGGCACAACGCCTACTACCTCGTACCCGGCCTCCTGCTGGCCGTCACCGTGCTCCTCGCCGCGCGGGCCAAGCAGGCCGCGCGGCGCGTCAGCGACCCCAAGGGCCTGCCCGGCCGCGGTATCGCCCTGCTCGAAGCCGCCTTCCTGGCCGGTGGCCCCGGCCGGGTCTTCGACACCGCCCTGGTCCGGATGCACCGGCGCGGCCACGTCGTGGTCAGCCGCTCCCGGCTGGTCACGCTGACCGCCGACGAGCCGGCCGACGAGGTCGACGGCGCGATCGTCGACGCGATCGGTCCGTCCCGCGGCCGGGACCTCGACTCGCTGCGCGCCGCCGTGATGCGCGCGCCCGCCGTCCAGGCCATCGGCGACGCCCTGGCCGCCCGGGGCCTGCTGCGCAACCCGGAGCGGCTGCGCCGGGCCCGGACCGCGTGCCGGACGATCTGGCTCGCCCTGGCGGTCACGGTGGCGTTCGCCGTCGCCGCTCCGCTGCTGGACTCCGGCGAGCCGGGCGGCGACCGCCCCGCGCTCTGGATCCCGCCGGTGCTGCTCGTCCTCGGCCTGGTCTCGCTGGCGGCCACCCGTCCGCCCAAGGGCCGGGTCACCCCGGCGGGGCGCCGCCAGCTCGGCCTGATGGACAACGGCAAGCCCTGGCAGCCGCACCACGGCGCGTTCGTGGCCGGCGCCGACGCCGTCCTGCTCGGCGCCGTCGCCCTCGGCGGCCTGGCCGTGATCGGCGCCGACGGCCTCGGCGACGCGGAACTGCACGAGGCGATGCTCGCCGCGGCGGCCGCCGACCAGTCGACCCGGGCCGCGGCCGCCTCCGCCGGCTCCTCGTCCTCCGGCTCCTCCTGCGCCACCGGCCCCGCCGCCTGGTGCGGCTCCTCCTCCGACTCCTCGGACTCCTCGGGCTCCTCCGGTTCGGGCTGCGGCAGTTCCTTCAGCTGCTCCTCCGGTTCCAGCTGCTCCTCCGGCTCCTCCGGCTGCGGCTCCTCCTCGGGTTCCAGCTGCGGCGGGGGCTCCAGCTGCGGGGGCGGCGGGGGCTGCGGATCCTGAGCGGATCCCGGCGCGCCGGACGTCACAGTTCGGTATCGCGCTCCGGGAAGACGTTCCGCCTGCGGCGCGGCCGGGACTACAACAAGCCCATGTGGTTGCTCTTCCTCCTCCCGGCCTGCGTCGCCGCGGTGCTCTCCTGCATCCGGCTCGTCCGGACGACCGCCACCGCCGACGGACGGGCCGGTCAGGAGGGCCCCCGGCCGGCCGAGGCGGTCGGAATCGGGCTGTACGAGACGGCGTACCTGGCCGGCGGTCCGGACCGGGTGGTCGAACTCGCCCTCGTCCTGATGGCCTCCCGGGGCCGGCTGCACCTCGCCCACACCGGCTGGACCACGGTCGTCGACCCGCGCGGCCGCAGCCGGCTGGAGCGCGCGGTGATCGCCACCGTCGGCCCCGAGGGCCAGTGCCGCACCGACGACCTGCGGGTGGCGATGGCCGCGCACCCCACGGTGCTGGAGATCGGCAGCCGGCTCTCGCTCGCCGGGCTGGCCACCCCGGCCACCGTGCAGCGGCACACCGTGCTGGTGGTCCGGCAGGTCCGGCAGGCGCTGCTGCTCTCCCTGGTGCTGCTGGCCGTGGCGCTGGTCGTCGGCGGCCTGGGCGGCGGTGCGGTGGTGACCCCGCTGGCCTGGTTCTCGCTGCCGCTGGTGCTCACCTCGGGCACCCTGCTGATGGCCCGGGTCGACGTCTACCCCTACACCCGCTGGGCCTCGCCGATCGGCCAGGAGGTGCTCCGCGAGGTGCGCCCGCCGCGCCAGCACGGCCTCACCGACGACGACGAGCGCGAACTGCTCACCGCCGTCGCGATGAACGGCCCCGCCGTCCTCCCGGACGCCCGGCTGCGCGCCGCCCTGCGCCGCCACTGACACGCCGAAGGGCCCGTCCGGCGCGGACGGGCCCTTCGGCGCGCGGGCGACGCGGGTGCCGTCAGACCAGGCCGTTCAGCAGCTCGGCGACCGGCTTCCGGCGACCGGTGTAGAACGGCACCTCCTCGCGGACGTGCAGCCGGGCCCGGGACGGGCGCAGGTCGCGCATCAGGTCCACGATCCGGTGCAGCTCGTCCGCCTCGAAGGCGAGCAGCCACTCGTAGTCGCCCAGCGCGAACGAGGCGACGGTGTTGGCCCGCACGTCGGGGTAGCCGCGCGCCATCTGGCCGTGCTCGGCGAGCATCGCCCGCCGCTCGGCGTCCGGCAGCAGGTACCACTCGTAGGAGCGCACGAACGGGTACACGCAGACGTAGTCGCGCGGGCGCTCGTCGGCGAGGAAGGCCGGGATGTGCGACTTGTTGAACTCCGCCGGGCGGTGCAGCGCCATGTTCGACCAGACCGGCTCCAGGTGCCGGCCCAGGCCGGTGCGGCGGAAGCGGTTGTACGCCTCCTGGAGGTCGTCCGAGTCGGCGGCGTGCCACCACACCAGGATGTCGGCGTCCGCGCGCAGACCGGACACGTCGTAGGTGCCGCGCACCGTGACGTCCTTGGCGTCCAGCTGGGCGAACAGCTCCTCGACCTCGGTGACCAGGCCGGTGCGGTCCTCGGGCAGCGCGCCCTTGAGCTTGAACACCGACCACATGGTGTAGCGGATGACCTGGTTCAGGTCCCGCGCCTTCAACTTGGCGGGCTGCTCGGCGGCCTGCTGCTCAGCGGTCTCAGTCATGCGCCCATTGTCCTCTCGGTGACGTTCGCCCCGGCCAGCGGGGTCAGTACTCGGTCGAGCGCGGCGACGGCCGTCCGGGCGCTCGCGACGCAGGCCGGGATGCCCACGCCGTCGTACGCCGCTCCGCACAGCGCCAGCGCTCCCACCCGGTCCGCCGCCGCCCGGATCCGGGCCACCCGGTCCAGGTGGCCGACCGGGTACTGCGGCAGTCCGGCCCGCCAGCGGGTGACGGCGGTGTCGTACGGGCGGGCGGTCAGACCGATCGCCTCGCCGAGGTCGCCCAGCGAGCGGGCGACCAGTTCCTCGTCCGCCAGCTCCAGCGGCTCCTCCTCGCGCAGCCGTCCCAGCGAGGTGCGCAGCACGAAGGCGTCCGGCGCGGACCGCTCCAGCCAGCCCCACTTGTTGGAGGAGAAGGTGGACGCCTTGATCCGGCGGCCGTCCACGGGCGGGACGAGGAAGCCGCTGCCGGCGGGGGTGCGTGCCAGGTCGGAGCGGCGGAAGGCCAGGGTGACCAGCGCCATCCCGGCGTACTCCACGGTGTCGAGTTCGGCGGCCGCGGCGGGCGCGTCGGCGCGCAGCAGCCGGGCGGCGGCCGGAGCGGGCACGGCCAGCACGACGGCGTCCGCGGCGAGCACCCCGCCGTCACCGGTGGTCACCCGCCAGCCGTCGGGGGTGCGGCGCAGCTCCGTCACCGCGGTCCGGGTGCGCAGCTCGACACCGGCCCCGGCACAGGCCGCGGCGACCGCCTCCGGCAGGGTGCCGAGACCGCCGCGCAGGCCCTGGAACACGGGGGTGCCGGCGGTCGTCGGCCGGGTGGCCAGCGCGTGCACGCCCTCGACCAGCGATCCGCCGCCGCGGGCGACCGGCAGCAGCGCGGGCACGGCGGCGCGGAGCGAGATCTCGTCGCTGCGCCCGGCGTAGACGCCGCCGAGCAGCGGCTCCACCAGCCGGTCCACGACCTCGCGGCCGAGCCGGTCGGCGACGTAGCGGCCGATCGCGACATCGTCCGCGACCGGCTCCCCGAGCACCTCGTGCCGGGCCCGCTCCAGCCCCTCGGGGCTCAGCACGCCGGAGTCCGCCAGCGCGGCGAGGTCCCCGGGGACGCCCATCACCTGTCCGCCGGGCAGCGGCCGCAGCGCGCCCCTGGTCCAGATCGCGGCCTTGGCGGTGGTCGGCGGCTCCAGCAGCTCCGCGAGCCCGACGGCCCGCGCCAGTTCGACCGCCTCCGGCCGCCGGGCGAGCATCGACTCCGCCCCGAGGTCCACCCGGACCCCGCCGACCTCGCCGCCCCGCAGCTTCCCGCCCAGCCGCTCCGACGCCTCCAGCAGCGTCACCCGCGCCCGCGCCGGCTCCCCCGTGCCCCCGCCGACCACAGCGGCGGCGGTCAGCCCCGCGATCCCGCCGCCGATCACCACGACATGTGCTTGCGCCATGCCCCGCAGTCTCGCAGGTCCTTACACCTTTGCCTCAATCCGCCCGCCGGTGCCGATCGCGGGCGGGGACGGGCCCGCGCCGCAGGCCGTCCCGCTCCCCGACCCGGCGCCGCGGAGCACCGGGCGTCCCGGCGCCGACCCGTGCGGCCGCCGCCTCGTCGGCCCGGGGCACCCTGCGGCACCGGCGGCCACCGGCCGACGGCACCCGCTCGGCCCCCTGCGGGTTCGCGCAGGTGTTCAGGTGTACAGGTGGCCGCGACGTGCGGGAGGCCGGCGTCCGCGCACCGGCCCGGGCCGGCGGCCCGGACGGCGGGGCGCCGGCACCCGCGCGATCGCCGGACCAGTCCCCCGACCGCACCGGCCCGGTCGGCGACAGCAGGTTCCGGGTACGGACCACCGGCCGACCGAGGACCTCGACCGCGGCCCGGGCGCCGCTTCCTTCCCGCCTCCCCTTGCGGCGGTCGGGCCGAACACCCCGGCGCGCCCGACGGCCTCGCGACAACGGGCTTCCGCCCACCGCCCGGCCGTAGGCTCCCGGGGGTGGAGAAGATCCTGGTGAGCGCGTGCCCGGCTGGTGTGCCGTGTCGGTACGACGGGCGGGCGAAGGAGTCGCCGCGGGCGCTCGGGCTGCTCGCGACCGGGCGGGCGGTGGTGGTCTGCCCGGAGGGGGCGGGCGGACTGCCGACGCCGCGGCCGCCGGCCGAGATCGTCGGCGGGGACGGCGCGGACGTCCTGGACGGGCGGGCCCGGGTGGTGGACGCGACCGGGGCGGACCGCACCGAGGCGTTCCTGGACGGGGCCCGGCAGGCGCTGGCCGCGGCCGGAACCGCCGGGGCGCGGCGGGCGCTGCTGACGGCACGCAGCCCCTCCTGCGGGTGCGGCCGGGTCTACGACGGCACGTTCGGCGGGGAACTGCGTCCGGGTGACGGGGTGACGGCGGCACTGCTGCGGCGGGCGGGGATCGCGGTGGAGGCGGTCTGACGCCTTGTCCGCTCCGCAGCCGAGACGTGATCGAGCCGCGACCTCCCGGGTGGGTCCGGAGTGGGGCGGGGTCCGTCGAAATGGTGTGGGTGCCCCGGGAGGGGGCGCCGGAACCATCGGACGGCGGGGAGGGCTCGATCGTGGGACGAGGACGAGGACGAGGACGAGGACGGCGGAGAGCGGGGGCGCTGGCGGCGGTGGCCGTCGCCGCGGTGCTGGCGGCGGGCTGCTCGGCGAGCGGGGACGGCGGGGCCGAGGACATGTCGGTGGCCGCCCCGGCGCGGGCCGCCGCCGGGGAGGCGGCCAAGGGGGACGCCGCCGTCGGCGCGCCGGGCGTGGCCTCGGTGGCGCCCAAGGCGCCGCCGACGGGGCAGCCGGGCGCGGTGACGGTGCCGGACGCCCGGCAGATCGCGTACTCGGCGCAGCTGACGGTGCGGACGGCGCAGGTGGACCTGGCGCTGGCGAAGGCCCGGGACCTGGCCGTCGCGGCGGGCGGCTATGTGGCGAGCGAGACCGGGAGCTCCGGTGGGGACGGCGGCCCGCGGAGCGGGCAGATCACGGTGAAGGTGCCCTCGGCGGCGTTCCAGCCGACGCTGGACCAGTTGGCCGGGCTCGGCGAGGTGCTGTCCCGCCGCAGCCAGGCGGAGGACCTGACCCAGCAGGTCGCGGACGTCAACAGCCGGACGCAGAGCCAGCAGGCGAGCGTGGACCGGGTGCGCGCGCTGATGGCGCAGGCGAAGACGCTGGCCGAGATCGTCAGCCTGGAGAGCGAGCTGAGCCGGCGGGAGTCGGACCTGGAATCGCTGCAGAAGCAGGTGAAGGAACTGTCGGCGCGGACCTCGCTGTCCACCGTCACCCTGGACGTCCGGCAGAAGGCCGGTCCGGTCCAGGACGTGCCGGACGCGCCGAAGGACAAGGGGTTCTGGGCCTCGGTCGGCTCGGCGCTCGGCGGGGGCTGGCACCTGCTGGCCGCGATCGTGCGGGGGATCGCCGTGGCGGTGGCCGCGGCGCTGCCGTTCCTGCTGGTGGCCGCGCCGGTGGCGGCGGCGGTGTGGGTGCTGCGCCGGCGGCGGAAGCCGGTCCCGGTGGCGCCGGCGCAGGAGGAAGCGGAGAAGGAACCCGCGAGCTGAGCCCGGACCCGGCGGTGGCGGCCCCCTCCGGAGGGACCGGAGGGGGCCGCCACCGGACGGCGGGTCAGCGGGCGCCGGCCTCGTGCACGAAGGCGACCAGACGGCTGAGCGCGTCCGGGTCCATGCTCGGCATGACGCCGTGGCCGAGGTTGAAGATGTGGCCGCTGCCGCCGAGCGCCCGGGCGGCGTCCAGCACCTCGCGGGCCTTGGTCTCGACGGCCGCGGTGGGCGCGAACAGCACCGCCGGGTCGAGGTTGCCCTGAAGGCCCTTGCCGGGGCCGACCCGCTCGGCGGCGACGTCGAGCGGCACCCGCCAGTCGACGCCGACCACGTCCGCGCCGGCCTGGCCCATGAGGCCCAGCAGCTCGCCGGTGCCGACGCCGAAGTGGATCCGCGGCACGCCGTACCCGGCCACCGCGTCGAACACCTTGGTGCTGGCCGGCATCACCGAGCGGCGGTAGTCGTCCGGCGCGAGCGCGCCGACCCAGGAGTCGAACAGCTGGATCGCGGAGGCGCCGGCCTCGATCTGCACCTTGAGGAAGGCGGCGGTGATCCCGGCCAGCCGGTCGAGCAGGGCGGCCCAGAGGTCGGGCGCGCCGTACATCATGGCCTTGGTGTTCTCGTGGTTCTTGGACGGCCCGCCCTCGATCAGATAGCTGGCGAGCGTGTAGGGGGCGCCCGCGAAGCCGATCAGCGGGGTCGGGCCGAGCTCGTCGACGAGCAGGCCGACGGCCTCGGTGATGTAGGGGACGTCGTCCGGCTCCAGCGGGCGCAGCCGCTCCAGGTCGGCGAAGGTACGGATCGGGTCGGCGATGACCGGGCCGATGCCGGGCTTGATGTCGACGTCGATGCCGATGGCCCGGAGCGGCACCACGATGTCGCTGAAGAAGATCGCCGCGTCCACCTTGTGCCGGCGCACCGGCTGGAGGGTGATCTCCTTGACCAGCTCGGGCCGCATGCAGGACTCCAGCATGGGGATGCCCTCGCGGACCTTCAGGTACTCGGGCAGCGAGCGTCCGGCCTGGCGCATGAACCACACCGGGGTGTGCGGTACCGGCTCGTGCCGGCAGGCGCGCAGGAACGCCGAGTCGTACGCGGCGCCGCGGCGCGCGTCGGGCCGGTGACCGGGGGTGGCGCCGGTCGGGGGGACTGCCGGGGTGGCTGCCGTGGTGTCTGCCGTCGTCTCGCTCACGCTCCAAATCTTCGCACGCGCCCCGGCCCCGCCCGTCCCTGCGGTCCCGTCGCTTCCTCCAGGATCCGGCCCGGACCCGCGGCCGGGGTCCGGACGGAGACCCCGACGGAGAGCCCGACCAGGACCCGCCCGGGGCTCCCACCGCGGATCCGCACAGGAATTCGGACGAGGATCCGGACGGAGATCTGGCCGGTTTGCCGCCCCGGCGCGCCGCGCGGGCGGAAGTTACGGCGATTACCCGTGTTTTCGACCTAGTCTTCGGGTCATGGCAGCGGTCGGAGGGCACCCCGCGCAGGGTGGCGCAGCAGGTGGCGGAGCGGGTCGGGAGACGGCGCCGAGTGAGTTCCGGGCCGCCGTGGAGGCGTTCTCCGGCGCCCGGCTGCGCCCCGAGCTCGTCCTCTCCCCCGCCCCGGCCCCGCGCCGGCTGGCTCCGCACTCCTTCGCGCTGACCGCCACCGTCGAGGTCGACGGCGAGGAGCTGGCCGACGGCCGGCTGGTGCTGCTGCACGACCCGGACGGGCAGGAAGCCTGGAACGGGGACTTCCGTGTGGTCACCATGACCCGGGCGGAGCTGGAGCCGGAGATGGCCGGCGACCCGATGCTCTCCGAGGTCGGCTGGGCCTGGCTGCTGGACGCGCTGCAGGCGCACGGCGCCGGGTACACGGAGCCCTCGGGCACGGTGTCGCTCTGCGCCTCGCAGTACTTCGGCGGGCTGTCGGAGCGCGCGTCGACCACCGAGATCGAGATCAGGGCGTCCTGGACACCGGCCGACGGCCGCTTCGAGCGGCATCTGGCGGCCTGGGGGGATCTGCTCTGCATCGGCGCGGGCCTGCCGCCCGCGGCCGCGGCGCCGCACGCGCCGGCCGACGTCACGTCACTCGGTGGAGTGGTCCCGATGCCCGCGAGGCGACGTCCGCGCTCGCACTGAGGAGTGGCGGCGCCGGGTCGTCATCACCGGACGCGATGCCACCCCCAGGGCTGACGGAGTGTGACTTCGGTGCGGCTCTCCGTCAATAAACCGGTCGGATCCGACCGGTTCGTGTCAGGTCTGATCGATTCTGTGCGATTTCCAGGCATGTCGTAATCAGTCACCTGCGCGATTTGTCCGTATTGTTACTCACTAGATCGTGATCTTTCGCTAAAGCCGGGCACGGTAGCTGCCGAAGCAGACTGTGACCCTTTCCGAACGCGGAACACTCCGACCGCCCCCTCGGGGTTCCGTCCGCCACTCCCGCAGGAGGCCTGGTGTCGGTCCTTCTTGAGCACCCCGCAAACGTGGTCGCCTACCGCCCGACCAAGCCCACCGCCATGGTGGTCATCGCCGATCCCCGCGTCCGAAACACCGTCACCCGTCACCTCTGGGCGCTCGGCGTCCGGGACGTGATCGAGGTGTCCTCGATCGCCGAGGCCCGCCCCCGGGTCTCGACCCCGCGCGACATCTGCGTCGCCGACGTCCACCTCCCCGACGGTTCCGGGCTGACCATCCTGGCCGAGACCCGCGCCGCCGGCTGGCCCAACGGGCTGGCGCTCTCCGCCGCCGACGACATCGGCGCCGTCCGCAGCGCCCTGGCCGGCGGCGTCAAGGGCTATGTCGTGACCGGCACCCGCACCAATGTGGCCATGCCGGGCCGACCGGGCATGCCGCTCGGCGCCGCCGGGCTCGCGGGCCGGATGCGGCGCCCCGGGATGCCGGGCATGCCGGGTGCGACCGGGGCGCCGGGCGGCGCGCCCGGTGCCCACGGCGCGCCGGGCGCCCAGCCGACCGCCTACCGCGAACTGTCCGGCCGTGAGGTCGAGGTGCTGCGGCTGGTGGCCGAGGGCCAGTCCAACAAGGCGATCGGCGTGGCGATGGGCCTCTCGGCGCTCACCGTGAAGAGCCACCTCGCCCGGATCGCCCGCAAGCTCGGCACCGGGGACCGCGCCGGCATGGTCGCGGTCGCGCTCCGGACCGGCATCATCCACTGAGCCCCGGCGCCGCCGCGGCGGCCCAGGAGGAACGTTTCCTCCCGGGTCGCCGCGCACCGCGGCCGGGAACGCCCTCCGGGGCCCGTCCGGAGAACACCGGGCGGGCCCCTTCATCGGTCTGACCAGTCCGACAACACTCCCGGTCGCGGGGTCCGTCGTACCCTTGGTAGGTGACCGACGCCGTAGCAGCCATCCCAGAAGAAGCAGCCCCGGTCCCGCTCCTCGAACCGAAGGAGGGGATCCCTCCGGTCGTGGCGGACGAGCAGGCGCTGGCCGACACCGTCGCCGCCTTCGCGGCGGGATCCGGACCGGTCGCCGTCGACGCCGAGCGAGCCTCCGGCTACCGCTACGGCCAGCGGGCGTACCTCATCCAGCTCCGCCGCGCGGGCGCCGGGACCGCGCTGATCGACCCGATCGCCTGCCCCGACCTCAGCGGGCTGGGCGCGGCCCTCGCGGACACGGAATGGGTGGTGCACGCCGCCACCCAGGACCTGCCCTGCCTGGCCGAGGTCGGCATGAGACCCCGGCGACTGTTCGACACCGAGCTGGCCGGCCGGATCGCCGGCTTCGCCCGGGTCGGCCTCGGACCGATGACCGAGAACGTGCTCGGCCTCAGCCTGGCCAAGGAGCACTCCGCGGTGGACTGGTCCACCCGCCCGCTGCCCGAGCCGTGGCTGCGCTACGCCGCTCTGGACGTCGAGGTGCTGGTCGAGCTGCGCGACGCACTCGAACAGGAGCTGGACGCCCAGGGCAAGCTCGACTGGGCGCTGGAGGAGTTCGCGGCGATCGCCGCCGCCCCCCGCCCGGCCCCGCGGACCGACCCGTGGCGCCGCACCTCGCAGCTGCACAAGGTCCGCCGGCGCCGCCAGCTGGCCGTGGTGCGCGAGCTCTGGCTCGCCCGCGACCGGGCCGCGCAGGAGCGGGACGTCTCCCCGGGCCGGGTGCTGTCGGACGCCGCGATCGTCAACGCCGCGATCGCCATGCCGCTGAACATCGCCGCGCTGCAGGGCGTCCAGGGCTTCGGACCCCGGGTGCACCGGCGCCAGCTGGAGCAGTGGCTGGCCGCCGTCCAGCGCGGGCGGGAGGTGCCGGAGAACCAGCTGCCGCCGGCCGCCGCCCCGCACGACGGCCCGCCGCCGCCGCGCGCCTGGGCCGAGAAGGACCCGGTGGCTGCCGCCCGGCTGAGCGGGGCGCGCGCCGCGGTCGGTGAGCTGGCCGAGCGGCACAACCTGCCGGCCGAGAACCTGATCACCCCGGACCTGGTCCGCCGGGTGTCGTGGGAGCCGCCGGCGGACGCCTCGACCGCGAACGTGGCGGCCGCGCTGCGGCGGCTCGGGGCCCGGCAGTGGCAGGTGGACCTGGTCGCCCCGGCCCTGGTCGCCGCCTTCGCCGGCGCGGCCGAGGTCGCGGCCGCCACCAAGGCCGGTACGGCCGCGCAGCAGGGCTGAGCGGGAAGAGCCGAGGAGGAGGGGATGTCGCCCGGAGCGGGCGGCATCCCCTCCGTCGTACCCGGCACCACAACCACCCCGAGCCGACCACGCCTCGACCCCGGCCGACTCCGAACCCGCCCCGAGCCGAAGGGGCGCGCCGGTGCCGAAAGGGTGGGGGCACCTCCCGGCCGGAGGCTGGGGGAGCGAGGGAGCGACGGTGGGGGCACCTCCCGGCCGGAGGCTGGGGGCGAGCGAGGGAGCGCCGACCGTCGGCACCGGACAAAAGCGCCCCGGAGGCGAGCGGGCGAAAATGCAGAGTGGGCGACAACACATCGGGTGTTGCGGCTTCCGGGCCTGGGCAGGTTGGTTACCGACGGGTAGCATGGCCGTGGGCGGCGCCGCCCACGTCCATTCGTGCGACGGCTCGCGGCAGCCTGCCCACCTGAACCGTTGGTCCCTGGGAGGAGAGCCCCCGTGCCTCGTACCGCGAGGGACGTCGTCTTCGTCGATGGCGTCCGCACCCCGTTCGGCAAGGCAGGCCCGAAGGGCATCTACCACGAGACCCGTGCCGACGACCTCGTCGTCAAGTGCATCCGGGAGCTCGTGCGTCGTAACCCGAACCTGCCCGTCGAGCGCATCGACGAGGTCGCGATCGCGGCCACCACGCAGATCGGTGACCAGGGTCTGACGATCGGCCGCACCGCAGCACTGCTGTCGGGCCTGCCGAAGTCCGTCCCCGGCTACGCGATCGACCGCATGTGCGCCGGCGCGCTGACCGCCGTGACCACCACCGCCGGTGGCATCGCCTTCGGCGCCTACGACGTGGTCGTGGCCGGCGGCGTCGAGCACATGGGCCGCCACCCGATGGGCGAGGGCGTCGACCCGAACCCGCGCTTCGTCTCCGAGAAGCTCGTCGACGAGTCCGCCCTCTTCATGGGGATGACCGCGGAGAACCTGCACGACCGGTTCCCGCACATCACCAAGGAGCGCTGCGACGCCTACGCCGTGCGCTCGCAGGAGAAGGCCGCCAAGGCGTACGCCAACGGCGACATCCAGCCCGACCTGGTGCCGATCTCGATCCGCAACACCAACCCCGAGGTCGGCGAGACCGGCTGGGGCCTGGCCACCGCGGACGAGCCGATGCGCCCGGGCACCACGATGGAGAGCCTGGCCGGTCTCAAGACCCCGTTCCGTCCGCACGGCAACATCACCGCGGGCAACTCGGCCGGTCTGAACGACGGCGCCACCGCCTCGCTGCTGGCCGCCGAGGACGTCGCCGAGGAGCTCGGCCTCCCGGTCCGGATGCGCCTGGTCTCCTACGCCTACGTCGGCGTCGAGCCCGAGGTCATGGGCATCGGCCCGGTGCCGGCCACCGAGAAGGCGCTGGCCAAGGCCGGTCTGACCATCGAGGACATCGGCGCCTTCGAGGTCAACGAAGCCTTCGCCGTGCAGGTCCTGGCGTTCCTGGACCACTACGGCATCGCCGACGACGACGAGCGCGTCAACCCGTTCGGCGGCGCGATCGCCTTCGGCCACCCGCTGGCCTCCTCCGGCGTGCGCCTGATGAACCAGCTCGCCCGCCGCTTCGAGCAGCGTCCGGACGTCCGCTACGGCCTCACCACGATGTGCATCGGCTTCGGCATGGGTGCCACCGTCGTCTGGGAGAACCCCCACTTCGAGGGTGGTAAGTGATCATGAGCACCACGAC
Organism: Kitasatospora sp. NPDC094019; assembly: GCF_044764505.1. NCBI lineage: Bacteria > Bacillati > Actinomycetota > Actinomycetes > Kitasatosporales > Streptomycetaceae > Kitasatospora > Kitasatospora sp. NPDC094019. The sequence continues at coordinate 129,411 of NZ_JBIWIF010000010.1, read as the reverse complement.
CGAGCTGCTGACCCGCGGCGCCGAGCTCTTCCCCGGCGAGGTCGTCACGACCGCGCACGTCCGCCACCTGGACCTGCCGCTGCAGGCGGGCCGGCTGGCCCTGATCACCCTGGACAACGGCTTCGACCACACCAAGCCGACCACCTTCGGCCCGGGCTCGCTGCTCAAGCTGAACGAGGCGCTGGACCAGGTCGAGGCGGAGGCCGCCGCCGGTACCGTCGTCGGTGCCGCGATCACCGGCAAGCCGTTCATCTTCGCGGTCGGCGCCGACCTCAAGGGCGTCGAGCTGCTCAAGGAGCACGCGGACGCGCTCGCCATCGGCAAGGGCGGCCACGAGGTCTTCAAGCGGATCGCCGCGCTGCCCGTCCCGACCTTCGCCTTCTACAACGGCGCGGCCATGGGCGGCGGCGTCGAGGTCGGCCTGCACTGCGACTACCGCACGGTCTCGGCCGGCGTCCCGGCGTTCTCGCTGCCCGAGGTCTTCCTCGGCCTCGTCCCCGGCTGGGGCGGCTGCAGCATCCTGCCGAACCTGATCGGCCCGGCCAAGGCCGTCAAGGTGATCATCGAGAACTCGATGGCGCAGAACAAGCAGCTCAAGGGCAAGGACGTGTTCGAGCTGGGGATCGCCGACGCGATCTTCGAGCCGGCCGACTTCCTGGAGCAGTCGCTGCTCTGGGCCGCCAAGGTCCTCACGGGCGACGTGACCGTCGAGCGCGAGGAGATCGACCGCGGCAAGAGCTGGGACGACGCCGTCGCCTGGGGCCGGCTGGTCGCCGACGCCAAGGTGCACGGGGCGGCCCCGGCCGCGTACCGCGCGCTGGACATCATCGCCCAGGTCAAGACCGCGACACTCGACAGCGCGGACCTCCAGGCCGGCTTCGACGCCGAGGACGCGGCCCTGGCCGACCTCATCATGGGCGGCGAGCTGCGCAGCGGCATCTACGCCTTCAACCTGGTGCAGCGCCGGGCCAAGCGCCCGGTCGGCGCGCCGGACAAGTCGCTGGCCCGCCCGGTCTCCAAGGTCGGCGTCGTCGGCGCCGGTCTGATGGCCTCGCAGCTGGCGCTGCTGTTCGCCCGCCGTCTGGAGGTGCCGGTGGTCCTCACCGACATCGACCAGGAGCGCGTGGACAAGGGCGTCGGCTACGTCCACGCCGAGATCGACAAGCTGCTCGACAAGGGCCGCATCGGCAAGGACAAGGCCAACCGCCTCAAGGGCCTGGTCTCCGGCTCGCTCGACAAGGCCGCCGCCTTCGGTGACGCGGACTTCGTGATCGAGGCCGTGTTCGAGGAGATGGGCGTCAAGCAGACCGTCTTCGCGGACCTGGAGGACGTGGTCTCGCCGACCTGTGTGCTGGCGACCAACACCTCCTCGCTCTCGGTCACCGAGATGGCCTCGAAGCTGAAGCACCCCGAGCGGGTCGTCGGCTTCCACTTCTTCAACCCGGTCGCGATCCTGCCGCTGCTGGAGATCGTCCGCGGCGAGCAGACCGACGACGCCTCGCTGGCCACCGCCTTCGGCGTCTCGAAGAAGCTGAAGAAGACCGCGGTGCTCTGCAAGGACGCCCCGGCGTTCGTGGTGAACCGGATCCTGACCCGCTTCATGGGCGAGATCCAGGGCATCATCGACGAGGGCACCCCGATCGCCACCGTCGAGAAGGGCGTCGAGCCGCTCGGCCTGCCGATGTCCCCGATCGTGCTGCTGGAGCTGGTCGGCCCGGCCATCGCCCTGCACGTCTCGGAGACCCTGCACGGCGCGTTCCCGGAGCGGTTCACCGTCTCCGAGAACCTCGGCCGGGTGGTCAAGGCCGGCAAGCGCGGCTTCTACACCTGGGTGGACGGCAAGCAGGTCCTCGACCCCGAGGTGCTGGAGCTGCTGACCTTCGGCGACACCGTGCTGACCGAGGAGCAGGTGCTGGGCCGCGCCCTGGACGCCGTCGCCCAGGAGATCGGTCTGATGCTGGAGGAGGGTGTCGTCGCCGAGGCGCAGGACATCGACCTCTGCATGATCACCGGTGCCGGCTGGCCCTTCCACCTGGGCGGGATCACCCCGTACCTGGACCGTGAGGGCATCTCGGAGCGGGTGAACGGCAAGCGCTTCCTCGCCCCGGGCCTGGCCTCCGTGCCCGCCTGAGGATGACGTGGAGGGCCCCGGTGACCTTGACGGTCACCGGGGCCCTCTGTCGTTCCGCCACGCCCCGGGGAGAGCCCGGGAGGCGGCGCGGTGCCGTCAGCGCTTGAGGCGGTAGACGACGGTGTCGGCGAAGACGCCGACCATCTCGTAGTGGGTGTCCAGCAGGTTCTCGATCTTCGGGATCATGCCCGGCTGGTACGGCGCGAGGCCGGAGTCGTCGACGACCACCTCGGGCAGGCCCTTGGCGATCTCCTGGTCGAAGGTCTGCCAGGCGTTGGCCATCGAGAACTGCTCGCCGACGTTGGGGCTGCCGTCCTTGCCGCCGCTGTAGTTGGTCAGGAAGCCGGCCGTCAGGTACCGGGTGGCGGGCTTGCGGTCGGCGAGCCAGTACAGCTCCGGGTGCATGCCCCAGACCAGCACGGTGTCCTTGGACGTGGTCTGCGCGGCGACGGCGGTGGCGACCTCGGTGGTGCGGTCCAGCCGCTCCCCCGGCCAGGCCAGCGCCAGGCCCCAGAAGACGGTGGCGGCGGCCGTGGTGTACACCAGCACCGGTTTCCAGCGGACCGCCGAGGTGGCGACCGCGCCGGTGCCCAGCAGCACCAGCGGGGGCATCAGCTGGAGGTAGTAGTGGCCGAAGAAGTGGAAGCCGACGCTGACCGCGACGACCGAGGAGAGCAGCCACATCCACAGGTCGGCGGTGGAGCCGTGCTCCTCCCCGGCGACCGGCAACGGCCGGTGCCGGTGCTTCAGCCACAGTCTTCGGCCGACCGGCAGCAGGAAACCGAGCCCGGCGCCGACCAGGATCGCCGAGTTGCCCAGCGCCCGGCCGACCATCTGCAGCCAGGCGCCGCCGGAGGTGGCGTAGTCGCCGCTGCCGGTGACCACCCAGAACAGGAAGCCCTTGGGTTTGGTCAGGATCACCGCGACCAGCGCTATCGGCAGGGTGAAGCCGAAGCCGATCTTGAACAGGGCCGGGATCCAGCGGACGCCGCGCTGCCGGGCGTCCTGGAAGAGCATCCAGAGGACCGGCAGCAGCACCGCGCCGCCGGTCTGCTTGGTCAGCGAGCAGAGCGCCACCGCGATGCCGGCGGCCAGCCAGCGGCGACGCTCGGCGTAGCGGAAGGCGGCCACCATCGCGGGCAGCATGAAGACCTCGAAGGTCGCCGCCTGGGTGTCCTCCGGGGAGAGCCCGATCGAGACCAGCAGGTAGAGCAGTCCGGCGCCCACGCCGGCCCGGTTGCCCCAGCGGCCGCGGGCGATCGAGGCCAGCAGGATCGCGGTGACCAGGTGGGCGGCCACCGCGAGGGTGCGCAGCGGCCAGAGCGAGGCGGAGCCGAAGACCGTGAAGCACGCCTGGTAGAGCCAGGGGAGCAGCGGGGGCTTGCGGTCCACCACGGTGTCGTAGAGCACGCCGCCGTCGGCGAGCATCCGGGCCTGGGTGGCCAGGAAGCCCTCGTCGGGGCTCCAGACCGGGCGGACGAAGGACGGCAGGTGGGTGAGCAGGGCGACCAGGGCCAGCAGCGGCACGAGCCGCGTCCAGTAGCCGGTCCTCACCCGCTCCCAGCCGTCGGCCGGGGGTACCCCCAAGGGCAGGCGCTCGGTGAGCGCGCTCAAGCGGGATCGGATGGGGGTCGGCACGGATGACAACCTACCGGGCGGAATCGGCACGGGCAGCGCCGGTCCCGCCTTTGGTGCGATTATCGGCCTCACTGTTGCAGAGCTGTCGCAGAGCCGGGCCGCACCGCCGCCGTCCGGGGGGCTCCCCCGGACGGCGGTAGGCCCGCGGCGGTGCCGCCGCGGGCGAGCGGTCAGGCTTCGACGGTGGCGACGTCCAGGCGCGAGACCAGGGCGGTCACCTGCCGGGCGATGTCCGGGGCGGTCAGGCCGATCTCGGCGAGGATCTCCGGGCGCGAGGCGTGGTCCAGGAACGCCTGCGGGATGCCGAAGTCACGCAGCGGCAGGTCCACGTCCGCGTCCCGCAGCGCCTGGGCGATCGCGGCGCCGACACCGCCGACCCGGCCGTTGTCCTCGACCGTGACGACCACCCGGTGCTCGGCCGCCAGGCCGGGCAGCGCCGGGTCGACCGGCTTGACCCAGCGCGGGTCCACCACGGTGGAGCTGATGCCCTGGGCGGCCAGCAGGTCGGCCACCTCCAGGCACATCGGGGCGAGCGCGCCGACCGAGACGATCAGCACATCGGCCCGGCGGCCGTCCTCGGCCTCACCGAGGGAGTCGGGCACGGCGGCGCGCAGGACGTCCATGCCGCCGATCGTGGCGACCGCCGGGATGACCTCGCCGACCGAGCCCTTGGAGTAGCGGACCACCGTGGGGGCGTCCTCGACCTCGACCGCCTCACGCAGCTGGGCGCGGACCTGGTCGGCGTCGCGCGGAGCGGCGAGCCGCAGACCGGGGACGACCTGGAGGATCGACATGTCCCACATGCCGTTGTGCGAGGCGCCGTCGGTGCCGGTGACGCCGGAGCGGTCCAGCACGAAGGTGACGCCCAGCTTGTGCAGGGCGACGTCCATCAGCACCTGGTCGAAGGCCCGGTTGAGGAAGGTCGCGTAGACCGCGAAGACCGGGTGCAGTCCGCCGGTGGCCAGGCCGGCCGCGCTGGTGACGGCGTGCTGCTCGGCGATGCCCACGTCGAAGATCCGGTCCGGGAACGCCTCCGCGAACGGGGCCAGGCCCACCGGGTGGAGCATCGCGGCGGTGATGCCGACGATGTCCTCGCGCTCGTGGCCGAGCGCCACCATCTCCTCGGCGAAGACCGAGGTCCAGTCCTTGCCGGAGCTCTTGATCGGCAGACCGGTCTCCGGGTGGATGACGCCGACCGCGTGGAAGCGGTCCTCGTCGTTGTTCTCGGCGGCGTGGTAGCCGCGGCCCTTCTCGGTGAGGCAGTGCACGATCACCGGGCCGCCGAAGCCGCGCGCCTTGGTGAGCGCGGACTCCAGGGCGGTGAGGTCGTGGCCGTCGATCGGGCCGATGTACTTGAGGCCGAGGTCCTCGAACATGCCCTGCGGGGCGATGAAGTCCTTCAGGCCCTTCTTGGCGCCGTGCAGGGTCTCGAACAGCTGCTGGCCGACCACCGGGGTGCGCTGCAGCGCGTCCTTGCCCCAGGAGAGGAACCGCTCGTAGCCCTGGGTCGTGCGCAGGGTGGCGAGGTGGTTGGCGAGGCCGCCGATGGTCGGGGAGTAGGAGCGCTCGTTGTCGTTGACGACGATGACGACCGGACGGTCCGTGGCGTCGGCGATGTTGTTGAGCGCCTCCCAGGCCATGCCGCCGGTGAGCGCGCCGTCGCCGATCACGGCGACCACCGGGTCGTGCTTGCCCAGCAGCTGGTTGGCCTTGGCCAGGCCGTCGGCGTAGGAGAGCACGGTGGAGGCGTGCGAGTTCTCGATCACGTCGTGCTCGGACTCGGCGCGCGAGGGGTAGCCGGACAGGCCGCCCTTGGTCCGCAGCCCCGAGAAGTCCTGGCGGCCGGTGAGCAGCTTGTGGACGTAGCTCTGGTGGCCGGTGTCGAAGAGGATGCGGTCGCGCGGGGAGTCGAACACCTTGTGCAGCGCGATGGTGAGCTCCACCACGCCGAGGTTCGGGCCCAGGTGGCCGCCCGTCTTGGAGACCTCGGTCACCAGGAAGGTCCGGATCTCCTGGGCCAGTGCGGCCAGCTGTCCGGGCGTGAGCCGGTCGAGATCGCGCGGTCCCCGAATGCGGGTCAGCAGGGCCACCCGTTCCTCCTCGTTCGTGTTCGCGGACCGGAGGTCCGACGGGCGTCGCTGCCCGGTGTCGACCGGTCGAGTCTAATGTCCGCCCACCGGACGCCGGGCGGGGCGTCCGGTCTCGACGGCCGGTACGCGCCAACCACCTCGGCGGTCACTCTTTCGGGTGAACGTGGAAAACCGGCGTGTCGTTGCACCCGGGCCGGGGCGGCCCCGGGGCTCAGGGACGGGCGACGGCGAGCGCGCTGGAGTCCCCCGCCTCGCTCATGACGAGCGCGAGCGCGCCCAGGACCTCGGCCCGGCCGCCCAGGGTACCGGGGACCACCGACAGCTGGCGGGCGGCGCTGGGAATCGCGTAGCGGGCCACCGAGTCGCGGATCGGCGCGAGCACCAGCTCACCGGCGTCCGCGAGGTCGCCGCCGAGGATCACCCGGCGCGGGTTGAGCAGGTTGCAGAGGGTGGCCACGCCGGTGCCGATCTGCCGGCCCGCGTCGGCGATCACCCGGCGGCAGCCGAGGTCGCCCTGGTGGGCCAGCTCGACCACCCGGGGCAGGCTGAGCTCGGCGCCGAGGGTCGGGGTGAGCAGGTTCAGCAGGTAGCGGGAGCCGACGAAGGTCTCCAGGCAGCCCCGGTTGCCGCAGCGGCAGACCGGACCGGCCTCGTCCAGGGTGATGTGGCCGATCTCGCCCGCGGTGCCGCCCGGGCCCCGGTAGATCTGCCCGTTGACCACCAGGCCCGCGCCGACGCCGCTGGCCACCTTGATGTAGGCGAGGTCGCTCAGGCCGCGGCCGGCGCCCCAGACCAGCTCGCCGAGGGCGCCGAGGTTGGCGTCGTTGTCGACGTGCACCGGCATGCCGAGGCGTTCGGCCAGCTCGCGGCCGGGGGCGATGCCGGTCCAGCCGGGCAGGATCGCGGTGGAGCCCAGCGCCCCGGTCTCCACGTCGATCGGGCCCGGTACGCCCAGGCCCACGCCGATCACCTTGTCCGCTCGGAAGCCGGCCTCCGCGAGCAGCCGCTCGACCAGGGCCTCGGCCCGGTCGAAGCCCTGCGCGGCCGAGACGTCGACGTCCATCGGCGCGCTCTCCTCGGCGAGGATCCGGTGGGCGAGGTTGCCGACCGCGACCCGCAGATGGGTGTGGCCGAAATCGATCCCCACCACGATGCCGGCGTCACCGCTGAGCGAGACGCTGCGGGCGCGCCGTCCGCCGGAGGAGGTGTCGGCCACCACGACGGTGCCGCTCTCCTTCAGTTCTCGCACGATGTTGGACACCGTGGCCGCCGAGAGTCCGGTCCCGCGGGCGATCTCGGCCTGGGTCAGCGAGCCGGCCATCCGTACCGCGCGGAGCACCCGCTCCAGGTTGGCCCGGTGCAGTGAGGACTGCGAGCCCGGCGTGTCCGTCGACATGATCCACCCTCCCAAGGGGGCCGGGGACCCCTCCGCCGGGTGTCCCCTTTCAACTCCTGAAGCCTAGGGCCTGTGTCGGGGTGAAGGCACGGGGGAGAGTAGGAGCGGAGGTGGTGAGGGCGGGGGGTCCGCCGGGGGTGCGACGGGGGCGGGCGGAGGGTGGCGGACCGGCCCCGGCCCAGGTCGGCGGGGCGGGCTGCGGGCTGACAGCGCCGCAGGTCGACGCGGGGTCGGCCGGGACCCGAGGTTCCGACGCCGGTCCGAAAACCGGTCCCCCGTACGATGGTGCCCAATCTCACCCGTCCCGGAGGCCGCACACGCGCGCCGCGCCCGGGGCGATTCCAGACATGACGGGGCATCAGATGGCAGGGGATCACCCTACACCGGGGGCTGGCGAAGCTCCCGGTAGCGGTCCGGACAACCGGGGCGTCTCACTCGGACGACCGGCGGGCGGCGTCGACCCGGCGGCCGTGGCCGACCAGCAGACACAGCTCGACGGGGCCGCGGTCCCCGGCCAGGCCGCACCGCCGGCCCCGGCCGCACCGCCCGCGCCGCCGGCCGGGGCGCCGGGGGCCGGGGCGTACGCCTACGCGGCCACCGCCCCCGCCTTCCCCGCGCAGGGCCCGGCGGGCGCCCCGCCGCAGGCCCCGCCGATGGGCCCGTACGACCCCTCCCCCGGCCAGCCGCAGTTCGGCGCCCCGGCCGCGGGCCAGCAGTACGGCTACACCGCCCCGCCCGCCGACGGCGGCGCGGCCGGCTACGGCTACCCGCAGCAGGGCGGCGGCTACGGCTACCCGGGCGCCCCGGCGCCGGTCGCCCCGCCGAAGCGCAACCCGGTGATGGTCTGGGGCGGCATCATCGGCGGTGTGCTGGCGATCGCCATCGTCGCCGCGCTGATCGTGCTGTTCACCGACGACACCAAGAAGAAGACCGACGAGCCGAGCGCGTCCGGCGGCACCACCGGCCAGGTCACCGGCGGACCCACCGGGGACGCCACCGGCGGGACGGTCACCGCGCCGGCCACCGGCGGCGCGACCGGGGGCGGCACCGGCGGCGGGGGCGGCGGCAAGGCCGGCGCCTACAACCCGGCCTGGGCGGCCGACAAGCCGGCCAGCTCGGTCAGCGGCTCGACCCGGATGCTCGCCATCTGGGGCGCCGAGAAGGTCGCGGTGCGCGCCGACACCACCGGCATCCGCGCCGTCAACACCTCGGACGGCAAGGAGGCGTGGAACATCCCGGTGCCCTCCGGCGCCAAGGAGTTCTGCTCCGCCTCGTACAGCGCCAATTCCAAGCACATCGCCGCGATCGCGCTGAACACCGGTGACAGCGACTGTTCCACCATCGCCGCGGTCGACCTCACCACGGGCAAGCTGAGCTGGACCGTCAAGGTCGGGCAGGCCCGGATGTCCTCCCCCACCCTGACCGTCACCGACAAGGTGGTCGGCATCGGCGCCAACACGGCCGCCGCCGTCAACATCGCCGACGGCTCGGCCGCCTGGTCGTTCCAGCCGCGCGAGAAGGACTGCAGCGTCTACGGCACCGTCGCCGGCGCCCAGATCGTGGTCACCGACCGCTGCTACGGCCTCAACACCACCGTCAAGTCGCAGCTGGTCGTCGTCGAGACGGACACCGGCAAGGTCGCCTCGCCCGCGCCGATCACGCTCGGCGGCACCATCGAGCGGGTCGACAAGGTGCTCTCCGAGCAGCCGCTAGTGGTCTCGATGTCCAGCGGCCCCAACGGCGACTACGTGCTGCCGTTCGACAAGACCAACAAGCCGGGCAACCAGATGCCGGTCAAGGAGCCCGGCTACGACAGCCTGCGGCTCAGCGGCCTGGGCGACGCCATCACCCAGAGCGTGGTCAGCGGCACCACCCTGTACGTGCAGACCAACCCGACCAAGCCCGCGGTCAACGCCTACGACCTCAACACGGGCAAGCGGATCTGGTCGACCGACGGCAAGGCCAAGGACGGCCTGCGGCTGGTCTCCGGCACGGACAAGGAGGGCAAGGTCCGGGTCGTCATGGACATGGGCTACGGCACCGACGCCAAGCTGGCGTCGCTCGCCCCCGCCGACGGCGCCGTGACCGAGCTCGGCACCATCGCGCTCGGCAAGGACTCCTCGTCCTTCAGCATCAGCCTGAGCAGCAACGAGTTCGTGCTGAACTCGGACGGCGCGCTGTACGGGTTCTCCCGCAGCAGCATCGACCCGCCGGTGTTCAAGTTCGTCAAGAAGTAACGGCAAGCAGCCGCACCCCCGGGCGGGGGGGGGGGGGGGGGGCCCCCCCCCCCCCCCCCCCCCCCCCCCGGCCCCCCCCGGGGGGCCGCGGGCCCCCCCCCCCCGCGCGGGGGGGGGGCCCGG
>NZ_JBIWIF010000010.1:0-119786 GCF_044764505.1 Kitasatospora sp. NPDC094019 | reverse complement strand
CCCCTCAACCCCCACTCCGTTGTGTTTGTTGTGTTAGCGGTGTGCCAACCCTGGGGGTTTGGGTGGCCCACCCCCCCCCGCCCCCCCCCCCCCCCCCGGGGGGGGGGGGGGGGCGCCCCCCCCCCCCCCCCCCCCCCCCCCCCCGCGGCGTACCCGGGAGGTATTCCGGCGGACCGCGCGGGCGGACGTGGCAGGATGCCAGGCATCAGCCCGACGAAGGAGTCCTGCGAGTGCCCGGCACCAACCTGACCCGTGACGAGGCCCGCACCCGGGCCGACCTCCTGCACGTGGACGCGTACGAGATCGAGCTCGACCTGAGCTCGGCCCGAGAGGGGGGCACGTTCCGGTCCACGACCGTGGTCCGGTTCACCGCCACCACCCCCGGCGCGGCCACCTTCATCGACCTGGTCGCCCCGAGCGTCGAGGAGATCGTCCTCAACGGCGAACGGCTCGACAGCAGCGCCTTCGCCGACAGCCGGATCGCGCTGACGGACCTCGCCGCCGAGAACGAGCTGCGGGTCGTCGCCGACTGCGCCTACACCAACACCGGTGAGGGTCTGCACCTGTTCGTCGACCCGGTCGACGGCGAGACCTACCTCTACACCCAGTTCGAGGTGCCGGACGCCCGCCGGGTCTTCGCCTCCTTCGAGCAGCCCGACCTCAAGGCCGCGTTCGCCTTCACCGTGACCGCGCCCGCCAGCTGGGTCGTGGTCTCCAACTCGCCGACCCCGGAGCCGGAGGGCGAGGGCGACACCCGGATCTGGCGGTTCGCGCCGACCGGCCGGATCTCCTCGTACATCACCGCCCTCGTCGCCGGGCCCTACGTCGGGGTCTTCGACAGCTACGAGAACGGCGAGCAGAAGGTGCCGCTCGGCATCTACTGCCGGCCCTCGCTGCGCGAGTTCCTGGACCCGGAGGCGATCTTCGAGGTCACCAAGCAGGGCTTCGACTACTTCCAGGAGAAGTTCGACTTCCCCTACCCGTTCGCCAAGTACGACCAGCTGTTCGTGCCGGAGTTCAACGCCGGCGCGATGGAGAACGCGGGCGCCGTCACCCTGCGCGACCAGTACGTGTTCCGGTCCAAGGTGACCGACGCCGCGTACGAGGCCCGCGCCGCGACGATCCTGCACGAGCTCGCCCACATGTGGTTCGGCGACCTCGTCACCATGGAGTGGTGGAACGACCTCTGGCTGAACGAGTCCTTCGCCACCTACGCCGAGGCGGTCTGCCAGGCCGAGGCGCCCGGCTCCCGGTGGCCGAACTCCTGGACCACCTTCGCCAACCAGATGAAGACCTGGGCGTACCGGCAGGACCAGCTGCCGTCCACCCACCCGATCATGGCCGAGATCAACGACCTGGAGGACGTCCAGGTCAACTTCGACGGCATCACCTACGCCAAGGGCGCCTCGGTGCTCAAGCAGCTGGTGGCCTACGTCGGCCAGGACGCCTTCTTCGAGGGCGTGCGCGCCTACTTCAAGCAGCACGCCTGGGGCAACACCCGGCTCGGCGACCTGCTCGGCGCCCTGGAGAAGGCCAGCGGCCGCGACCTCCGCGCCTGGTCCGCCGCCTGGCTGGAGACCGCCGGCATCAACGTGCTGCGCCCCGCGCTCACCCTCAACGCCGACGGCGAGATCGAGTCCTTCGCCGTGCTCCAGGAGGCCCCGGCGCTCCCGGCCGGCGCCAAGGGCGAGGCCGTGCTGCGCCCGCACCGGATCGCCGTCGGCCTGTACGAGCTCAACGACGGCACGCTGGTGCGCACCGACCGGATCGAGCTGGACGTCAACGGCCCGCGCACCGAGGTGCCGGAGCTGGTCGGCCGCCACCGCCCCGCGGTGATCCTGCTCAACGACGACGACCTCACCTACGCCAAGGTCCGCCTCGACGAGGACTCGCTGGCCGTCGTCACCGAGAACCTCGGCGGCTTCACCGAGGCGCTGCCGCGCGCGCTGTGCTGGGCCTCCGCCTGGGACATGACCCGCGACGGCGAGCTCGCGGCCCGCGACTACCTGACCCTCGCCCTCGCCGGCCTGCCCCGGGAGAGCGACATCGGTGTCGTCCAGTCGGTGCAGCGCCAGGTCAAGCTCGCGCTGGACGTCTACGCCGACCCGGACTGGCGCGAGCAGGGCCTCACCCGCTGGGCCGAGGCCGCCGAGCGGGCGCTGCGCGACGCCGAGGCGGGCAGCGACCACCAGCTCGCCTGGGCCCGGGTGCTCGGCTCCGTCGCCCGGACCGACGGTCAGCTCGACCTGCTGGCCGGACTGCTGGACGGCGGCACCGCGATCCCCGGCCTGGCCGTGGACACCGAGCTGCGCTGGACCCTGCTGGGCCGGCTCGCCGCGACCGGCCGGGCCGACGAGGCCGCGATCGCGGCCGAACTCGCCCGTGACAACACCGCGGCCGGCCAGGAGCACGCGGCCAGCTGCCGGGCGGCCCGCCCGACGGCCGAGGCCAAGGCGGCGGCCTGGGCCTCCGTGGTCGACTCGGACGAGCTCACCAACTACGTGCAGGCGGCGGTGATCGGCGGCTTCCAGCAGGCCGACCAGCGCGAGCTGCTGGCCCCGTACGCGGAGAAGTACTTCGCCGCGGTGAAGGGCGTCTGGGAGAGCCGCAGCCACGAGATCTCGCAGCAGATCATCGTCGGCCTGTACCCGGCGCTGCTGGTCGAGCAGGGCACGCTGGACGCCACCGACGCCTGGCTGACCGCCGCGGAGCCGGCGCCGGCGCTGCGCCGTCAGATCGTCGAGTCGCGGGCCGGGGTGGAGCGGGCGCTGAAGGCGCAGGCCGTCGACCGGGCCGCCGGGGGGCGCTGACACCGGCGACCCCGTGTTCCCCCCTCCCGCGCGGGAGGGGGGAACACGGGGTCGCTCCTCGCACGGAACGGGAACGCCCGAGGGGGCGCCGGACATCGTCCGGCGCCCCCTCGGGGTCTGTGCTGGGCTCCGTGGCGGAGGGCCCTCGGCTACTTCTTCTTGTCCTTGTCGCCGAACGGCATCGCGGCCAGGCCACCGATGATCACGAAGGCCGCGATCGGGAGCAGCACGTACAGGCCGAGGGTCTGGGCGACACTCAGGCCGCTACCCGGGTCGTCGCCGTCGTCCCGGGTGAGGGCCATGGCGGGCGACGACAGCAGCATCATCAGCGTGACCGTGGCGGTGACCGCGCCGGCTCGCAAAGCGTTCCTCTTGTCCACGGTGCCAACTTACCCGTGACTTACGCCGAGCCGCTCGGCGGGGTCGGCCTTTCGGGAGCCGGTCCGGGCCCCGCCGCCGGTCGGGCGCCCACGGAGCGCAGCAGGTCGGCGAGGGTCCGCGTGTCCGGCGCCGCCGCCAGGCCGTCCAGGGTGACCGGGCGCCCGGAGCCGTCCGCGACCGGCAGCCGCCAGTTCGGGTACTGGTCCCAGGTGCCGGGCAGGTTCTGCGGGCGCGGGTCACCGACCACGTCCGGCAGCCAGACGCCGACCAGCCCGGCCGGGGTGTCGGCCAGGAACCGGTAGAGCGCGGCCGCCGACAGCGGTTCGTCCCCGGTCAGCAGGCCCAGCCGGACCAGCTCGGCCCGCCAGTCGGCCAGCTCGGCGGCCGCCTCCGCCTGCTCCTCGCCCAGCGCGCGGGAGAGCAGGCCGAGCCGGTGGCGCAGCTCGACGTGCTCCCCGGAGAGCCGGGCGGCGGTGGACGGCAGGTCGTGCGTGGTCAGGGTGGCCAGGCTGCCCGGGCGCCAGCGCCCGGGGGGCAGGATCCCGCCCCCGGCCTGCCAGTCCCGCTCGAACCAGAGCACCGACGTGCCCAGTACGCCGCGCTCCGCCAGTTGCTCGCGCACACCCGGCTCGACGGTGCCGAGGTCCTCGCCGACCACGGCGGCGCCGGCCCGGTGGGCCTCCAGGGCGAGCACCGCGAGCATCGCCTCCGCGTCGTAGCGGACGTAGACGCCCTCGGTCGGGGCGTGGCCGGCCGGCACCCACCAGAGCCGGAACAGACCCATCACATGGTCGATCCGCACCGCGCCGGCGTGCCGGGCGGCGGAGCGGATCAGCTCGGCGAAGGGCGCGTATCCGGCGGCGGCCAACGCGTCCGGGCGCCAGGGCGGCAGGCCCCAGTCCTGGCCGTGCGCGTTGAAGGCGTCCGGGGGCGCGCCGACCGAGATCCCGGCGGCCAGGACGTCCTGGAGCGCCCAGGCGTCGGCGCCGTCCGGGTGGACGCCGACCGCGAGGTCGTGCACCAGGCCGACCGTCATGCCGGCGGTACGGGCCGCCTGCTGGGCGCGGCCGAGCTGGCGGTCGACCTGCCAGGCGAGCCAGCGGTGGAAGGCGACCCGGTCGGCGAGTTCGGCGGCCTCGTGCCGGACGTGCGGGGAGTCGGGGTGGCGCAGGCCCTTCGGCCAGTGGTGGTGGTCCGCGCCGTGGCGCTCGGCCAGGGCGTTCCAGATCGCGTACCGCTCCAGCCACTCGCCCTCGCGGGCCCGGTAGGCGTCGAACGCGGCCGTGCGGACGGCGCCGTGCCCGTCCGCGTACCGGCGATGGGCGGTGTGCAGGAGCTCCAGCGCGCGGCGCTTGAGGGCCCAGACCTCGTCGCGGTCGATCAGGCCGTCGTGGACCAGCACCTCGGCGCGCAGCCGGGCGGCGCGGGCGAGCAGCTCGTCGGCCTCGGCCCGCTCCGCGCCCGCCAGGTAGGCGTACTCGGACACCTCCTCGATCCGCAGGTGGACCGGGTCGGCGAAGCGCCGGGAGGAGGGGCGGTAGGGGGACGGGTCGGAGGGTGTCGAGGGCAGGGCCGCGTGCAGCGGGTTGATCTGGACGAAGCCCGCGCCGAGCGAGCCCGCCCAGGTGGCGAGGTCGGCGAGGTCGGCGAGGTCACCCATGCCCCAGGAGCGGTCGGAGAGGACGGAGTACAGCTGGGCGAGGAAGCCCCAGGCCCGGCCGGGGAGGGCCGGGAGACGGTCGGGGGCGACGATCAGGTGCGCGGTGGCGGTGCGGTCCGCGGCCTCGGCGTACAGGGTGTGCCGGCCGGGCGGGAGGTCGGCGGGCAGCCAGTGGGCGTGGCCGTTCGGGAGCCGCCACCGCTCGCCGTGCTCCAGGACGACGGTGAGCCGGGTGTCGGCGGGCAGGTCGAGGGCGGTGCGGCGGCCGGCCCGGGCGACCACGGTCGGGGGCAGCAGCCGGGCCCGCTGCTCCGCCCGGTGGTGGGCGAGCGCCTCACGGGCGGCGTCGGCGCCGGCCGCGGCCACGCCGAGCGCGGCGAGGACGGCGACCAGGGTGCGGGCGCCGACCGGCGCCCCGCCGGGGCCGTGGCGGGTGTCCACCCCGTGGGCCTGCGCCAGTGCCACCAGCTCGGGCGGCGGCGGAGGCGCGTCCTGGGCCGGCACCTCCAGTGCGTCGGCTCCGTCACGGTCGAGATAAGCGGCCACTCGCGGCTCCTGCGATGTCTCGGCAACGCCCAGTCAGGACAGCCACAGTCCTACCCGGGTGACGGCCCGGTGACCCGGCGCGACACGAAGGGGACCGGAACCGGGAACCAACAGGGGCCCGCCCGCACGGGTCTCGGGGCACCACGAGCGGGTCAGCCCGAGCGACACGGGCCTTCGACCCCGGCCCCGGACCGGGAGCACACCGACCTTCACTGCCCTCCCGGACCGGGACCACCCGGGTCCTCGACCCCGGCCCCGCACGGACCGCGAGCGAGCCGAAGGGGCGCGCCGGTGCCGAAAGGGAGGCGCGAGGAGGCCGCGAGGTACGAGCGGCATCGGAGCAACGACCGTCGGCGCCGGACCGGAGCGCCCCGGAGGCGAGCCGAGCCCCGATAAAGGGGGGTGAACGAAGGGTTGCAGTCGCGGGTAAATCGGACAAAGTCGGCATACCCGCCTACGACGTTGACACCGTCAAACAGAGCTGGTGGGCTGTGCCGCGATGTGGTTCCGGCCTGGCTAGGAGGCTCCTGTGCAAGCCCGAGTGTCCGAGGTGGCAGGCCGGCGACTCCGTCAGCAGCTGGAGCAGAGCGCGGCGCTGCGCGAGGTGCTCCAGCACCCGACGGCGCTCGCGGCCCGCCGGGCCACGGCCCGGACGTGCCGTCAACTGGCTCCCCGGACGGCCGACCGGCTGATCGCCGACCTCAAGGGCACCTCGCCGCTGCTGCCCTCGGTCCGGGCCGAGCGGGCCATCGCCGCCCGCCCCGGGGCGCCGAGCCGGCGGACCCTCCAGGTGGCGGCCACCCTGTCGGCGGCGGCCGTGGTCGGCGGCCTGCTGGTGAGCGGTCCGGCCGCGTACGCGCTGGCCCCCGGGTACGCGCCGGGTCCGGACGTGGTGAGCACGGCGAGCAGTGCTCCGCAGACCCCGCTCGGCAGTCTGAGCGACCCCCAGGTGTTCCCGCGTCCGCAGGAGCAGCGCGTGACCGGGAAGCCGGTGACCGTACCGGGCGCCGTCACCCTGGTCACCGCGCCGGACGCGGATCCCGGCGCGGTGACCGCGGCGCGGGAGGTCCTCGGCATCGCCGGCGCGACCGACGTGACCGCGCTGCCGGAGCCGGAGCCGCCGAAGGCCGGTTCGCTGGTGGTGTACGTCGGCGGCCCCGCCGAGGGCGCGGGCGGTGACACGGACCGGATCCTGCGCGAGCTCACCGCGGCGGCCGGCGGCAAGGACACCGCCGCGCCCACCACCGCCGGACTGCCCTCCGGCGGACATGTGCTGGCGGCCGGTCAGCTGCCGGTGGCCGGCGGCGGCAGCTACGGCGCGGTCGTGCTGGCCGGCGCCGACGCGGCCGGCACCTTCTACGCCGCGCAGTCGCTGCGCCAGCTGCTGGCGGCCGTCCCCGCCGACCAGGGCCAGGTGCCCGGCGCGGCCGGCCTCGGCCTGCCCGGGATCGTGCTGCGCGACTGGCCGTCCGGCGCGCCGGTGCGCGGCACCGCCGAGGCGTTCTACGGCACCCCGTGGACGCAGCAGCAGCGGCTCGCCCAGCTGGACTTCCTCGGCCGGTCGAAGCAGAACTTCTACCTCTACGCACCGGGCGACGACCAGTACCGGCTGGCCCGCTGGCGGGACGCCTACCCGCGGGAGCGGGCCGAGGACCTGCGCGCGCTGGCCGCCCGGGCCGCGCTGGACCACGTCACCCTCGGGTACTCGCTCGACCCCGGGCAGTCCTTCTGCTTCAGTTCCGCGAAGGACACGGACGCGCTGGTCGCCAAGCTGGACGGGCTGCGCCGGCTCGGCTTCACCGCGTTCCAGCTGCAGTTCCTGGACGTGTCCTACGAGGAGTGGCACTGCTCCGAGGACCGGTCCAGGTACGGCACCGGCCCGATCGCGGCCGCGAAGGCGCAGGCGGAGCTGGTCACCAGGGTGCAGGACCGGCTGATCGCGCGGAACCCGGGCCTGGCGCCGCTGTCGGTCGTCCCGACCGAGTACCACCAGCAGGGCTCCAGCCCGTACCGGACGGCGCTGGCCACCGCGCTTCCGTCCGGTGTGCAGGTGGCCTGGAGCGGCGTCGGGGTGATCCCGGAGCGGATCACCGGCACCCAGCTCGTGGACACCTCCGGCCTGTACGGGCACCCGTTGGTCACCATGGACAACTACCCCGTCAACGACGCCACCCCGGACCGGCTCTTCCTCGGCGCCTACACCGGCCGGGACAGCGAGGTGGCGACCCGGTCGGCCGTCATGCTGACCGGGGCGATGCAGCAGCCGGTGGCGTCCCGGATCGCGCTCTCCACGGCCGGCGACTTCGCCTGGAACCCGTCCGCGTACAAGCCGGAGGACTCCTGGCGGGCGGCGCTGCGCTCGCTGGCCGGGCCGACCGGCGCGACGGCCACACCGACCGGGGAGACCCTGGCCGCGGTCACCGCGCTGGCCGGGAACAGCGTGTCGTCGCCACTGGCCAAGCAGGAGTCCGGCTATCTGCTGCCGCTGCTGGACCGGTTCTGGGCGACCGCCGAGCCGACCTCGGGGGCGGCCCCGGACCTGACGCGGCTGATCGAGTCGGCCGCTCCGCTGCGGGAGGCGTTCACCGCGATGGCCGTCGCCCAGCAGACCCTGGCCGCCTCCCCGGCCACCGCTCCGCTGGCCGCCGAGGCCGCGCCCTGGCTGGCGCCGCTGCGCGACTTCGGGCTGGCCGGGCAGTCCGCCCTCGACATGCTGGTGGCCCAGCGCGGCGGCGACGGCGGGGCCGCCTGGAAGGCCCGGGTCGAGCTGACCAAGCTGCGCGAGCAGCTCGGTCAGAGCCCGGCGACGGTCGGCGCGGGCGTGCTCGGCCCGTTCCTGGAACGCGCGCTGCAGGCGGCCGACACCTGGGCCGGGGTGCAGGGCGGCGGCATCACCGCGACCACCACCCTGGGCACCGCGCACGACCACCTGCCGGCGCTGATGGCCGACGGCGTCGCCGACACCTTCTACTGGAGCTCGGCGCCGCCGCAGCAGGGCGACTCGGTCGGCCTGGACCTCGGCGGCGGGCGCCCGGTCGGCAGCGTCACCGTGCTGATGGGCTCCTGGGGCAACGGCCCGGACGGGCAGAGCGCGCTGGACGACTACATCCGGGACGGCGTGCTGGAGTACTCCACCGGAGAGGGCGGCTGGAAGAAGCTGGCCGCGGTGAAGAACCAGAAGTCCGTCTCCGCCCAGGTGCCGGCCGGGACGGTGGTCCGGGCGGTACGGCTGCGGGCGACCGCCGCGCAGAAGACCGCGGTCGCGGTGCGCGAGTTCTCGGTGGCCGCGCCGGACGAGTTGCCGGCCAGCGTCTCCGGCGGCCCGGCCGCGCTGCCCGGCTCCTCGGCCGCCGCCGTGCTGGACGGCAACCCGGACACCGCCTACCGGGCGGCCACCGCGCCGACCGCGGAGGACGAGCCGCTGACGGTCGAGCTGGGCGCCGCCCGGCCGCTGGACCGGCTGACCGTGCTCACCGACCCGGGGGTGCGGGCCTCGGCCGCCGTCGCGGTGCGGCACCCGGACGGCACCTGGACCGAGATCGGCACCGTGCAGCCGGGGTGGAACGAGCTCGCGGCCGGCGGTCTGCCCGCCGACGCGTTCCGGCTGGCCTGGAAGCCGGGCGGGGAGCCGCCGGTGGTCAACCAAGTGATCCCCTGGTACGCGGACGCCCCGGCGGCCCGGCTGAGCCTGGCCGACGCCTCGGTGGACGCGGTGACCGGGGACGCCGTGCCGGTACAGGCCCGGGTCACCGTCGAGGCCGGCCGGCCGGAGGGCGTCACCGGCGAGCTGCGCACCGAGGTGCCGGCCGTCGCCAAGGGGCTGACCGTCGCGCCGGTGACCGGGGTGAGCGTGCCGCGTGGCGGCAAGGTCGGCGTGCCGCTGCTGGTCACCGCCGGGCCGGAGACGCCGTCCGGGACCTACCAGGTGCCGGTGGTGTTCGTGGCCGGCCAGACCACGGTCCGCCAGGTGCTCCGGGTGCATGTCGTGCCGCCGACCGGCGGCCCCGATCTGGCGATCACCGCGCAGGCCACCTCCTCGGGCGACGAGACCCCGAACTTCCCGGCCTCGGCGGTGGCCGACCAGGACCCGAAGAGCCGCTGGTCCTCGGCGGCGGCCGACGACGCCTGGGTGCAGCTGGAGCTGCCGAAGGCGACCCACCTGGGCTCGGCGGTGCTGCACTGGCAGGCCGCGTACGCCGCCGCGTACAAGGTCCAGTCCTCGGCGGACGGTCGCTCCTGGACCACGGTGGCGACCGTGGGGGACGGCCGGGGCGGCAACGAGACGGTGCGCTTCGACGCGCCGGACGCGAAGTTCCTGCGGATCCAGGGCGTGGCCAGGGCGACCAAGTACGGCTACTCGCTCTGGGGCGTCGAGCTGTACGCCGCCGCCCCGGTGGACGGCCAGGTGCCGCCGGTGACGCCTCCGGTCACCCCGCCGGTGACACCGCCCGTGACGCCGCCGACCGGGCAGCCGGGCGGCGGCCAGCAGTCGGGCGGCCAGGCCGGGGGCCCCGGCGGCGGGACGGCGACCACGCCGCCGGCCGTGCCCACGCCGTCGACCTCCCCGACCGGCCCGACCCCCGCCCCGACGGCCTCCGGCGGCGGTACCCCGAGCGGCAGCCCGACCGGCTCCCGGCCGAAGCCCTAGGGCGGGGCACACGGGGGGCAGACGGCGGGCCGCCGCGCTCCCCGGTGCGGGGTGCGCGGCGGCCCATGAGGCGTACCGGAATTCTGACGGGCAAGCCCTTGTGGAACGGACGGTCAGGCGGAGAGCGGTTCCGGCTGCTCACCGCGGCGGACGGGGGCGGGGTGACCGGCGTGGGCCCGGCCGAGCGGGACCGGGTGGGCCGGGTCGATATGGTCGTGGTGTTCGTACTCGCCCCACTGCGGGGCGCGCAGCTGGTCGTTCCCGCCGTACGGCTCCAGATAGGGCCGCCAGCGCGGGTCCTTGATCCCGGTGCCGATGATCCGCCAGGCCAGGCCGCTGGGCGGCGCGGGTGGTCGTTTCATCCGCCAGCCGAGCTCGGTGAGGTGGCGGTCGGCCTTGGTGTGGTTGCAGCGGCGACAGGCCGCCACCACGTTGTCCCAGCGGTGCTGGCCTCCCCGGCTGCGCGGGATGACGTGGTCGACGCTGGTGGCGGCGGCCCCGCAGTAGACACAACGACCGTGGTCGCGGGCGAACAGCGCCCGGCGGGTGAGCGGGACCGGCCCGCAGAACGGGACCCGGACGAAGCGGGTCAGACGGACGACGGACGGCGCCGGAAGGGCGCTGGTGGCGCTGTGCAGAGTGACCCCCGAGTCCTCCAGGCTGACCGCCTTGTGATTGAGGACGAGGATGAGTGCGCGGCGCATCGATACGACGCCGAGTGGCTCGTAGGACGCGTTGAGGACCAGGACATGCGGCACGGATGCCTCCTTGGACGCCTGCGGCGCGTGGCTCGCGCCGGGACGAGCGGTTCGATCACGCAACGGGTGCGTGATCCACCCCAGTGTCGCCTTACGCCTTTGTACGGCGCCACCACTCCTGTGTAACGGACCTGATGTGAACTCCGGGTGTGGGTTCTGTCATACCCGGTATGCCCGGGCGAAGCGCGGGTTGCACTCCGGTGCCGCTCCGGGGTGCCGCTGGGCCGAGCGGAGCAGCGCGAATCCCGGCGCGCGGGGGCGTTGACAGGGCGTCCGGGCGGTTGTGCGCGCCCTGTGGCGGACCCGTCCGGCCCGTCCGGCGTGTCAAGCCGTCGGCCGGGCGGCGGCTAGGGTAGGCGGACGGTCCGCAGGCCAGGGGCGTGCCAACCCGTGTGGGGCGCCGCGGCGGCGGACCGGGTCACGACCCCTGCAGGAAGGTCCCGCACGTGTTCCGCTCCGGTGTCGCCGGCCTCCTCGCCGACGCGTCCATCACGACGCCGGCCTTGACGCCCGCGCCGTCCCCGACTCCCACGGCCCCGGAGTTGCCGGACCTCAGAATCCCGACCAGCGCGCAGGAGGTCTCCGACACCACCCGACAGGCCGCCAGCTGGTTCGACTCGCACTGGCAGGACTGGCTGGCGAGCGGCGTCCGGATCGTCTTCATCATCGTGCTGGCCCTGGTGCTGCGGGCGATGGTGCGCAAGGTGATCACCCAGCTGATAACGCGGATGATCCGGCCGGGCGAGAACGAGGACGAGCCCAGCCGGCTGGGCGGGCTGCTGGCCAACACCGGCGTGGTCAACCCCGAGCGGCGCCAGCAGCGCGCCGAGGCGATCGGCTCGGTGATGCGCAGCGTCGCGTCGTTCTCGATCCTGGGCACGGCGGCGCTGATGGTGCTGTCCGCGCTCGGGGTGAACCTGGCGCCGCTGCTGGCGAGCGCCGGTGTGGCCGGTGTGGCGATCGGTTTCGGCGCCCGCAACCTGGTCACCGACTTCCTCTCCGGGGTCTTCATGATCATGGAGGACCAGTACGGCGTCGGCGACGAGATCGACACCGGGGTGGCCACCGGCACCGTGCTGGAGGTCGGCCTGCGGGTCACCAAGCTGCGCGGCGCGGGTGGCGAGATCTGGTACATCCGCAACGGCGAGGTGAAGCGCATCGCCAATATGAGCCAGGGCTGGTCGACCGCCTCGGTGGACGTCCAGGTCGGCTACAAGGAGGACCTGGAGCGGGTCGAGGCGCTGATCAAGGACACCGCGGAGGCGCTGGCCAAGGAGGCGCCGTTCGACGAGCTGGTCTGGGCCCCGTTCTCGGTGCTGGGCGTGGAGTCGGTCGCGGCGGACTCGGTGGTCCTGCGGATCGAGGCGCGGACCGCCCCCGGCAAGTCGCTGAGCGTCGCCCGGGCGCTGCGCCAGCGGCTGAAGGCGGTCTTCGACGAGGCCGGGATCAAGGTCAAGGAGGAGGTCGCGCCGGCCGTCGCCGCGGGCGCGGCCGCGGGCACGGCCGCCGCCATGGTCCTGGGCGCGGCCGCCGCGCCGGCCCCGGGGACCGACCCGGCCCCGCCGTCCGCGCTGGCCGACCCGTCCTCCGCGGGCTACAAGGCGGCGACGCCGATACCGGCTCCCGTCCGCCCGCCCGAGGACGGCACCAAGGCCCCCTGACCGCCGGCCACCACCCGCCCGGGCCCCGTCTCCCCGCCACGCGGAGACGGGGCCTTCGCCATGGGGCCGCCCTTCGGGCCGCCTCCCCGCCTCCCCGCCGTCCGCGCGGGACATCGGTCGGACCGACGTCCCGCGGGGTTCGCCGCGGGTTCGGGCGGGGGCGGGAGGGTGGGGCCGGCGGCTCCGGGTTCCTGGGGTGCGGCGGGCTGTGGAGGTGGGTGGGGCCGGGGTCCGGAGGCCGTCCGGTAACGAGTCGGCATCCTCCGTGCGAAGGGCCATTGACACTCCGCTGACGGGGCCCGTACGGTCCTGTCCCAAGCGACTGGAAAGTTTCCTAACAGTTCGCCCCTGGCCCGACCGGAATCCCGGCCGCCCCGAGGAGGAGGATCTTCGCGTGACCAGAAGCCGCACCAAGACCCCCCTCGCGGGCACCCCCAGCCTGCTGCGGGCCATCAACGACCGCGCCGCGCTCGAACTGCTGCTGGCGAACGGACCGCTGTCCCGCACCCAGATCGGCACCCTGACCGGGCTCTCCAAGCCCACCGCCTCCCAGCTGCTGGCCCGGCTGGAGACGGCCGGGCTGGTGCTGCCGGTGGGCACCACGGCCGGTGGCCCCGGCCCCAACGCGCAGCTGTACCAGGTGAATCCCGCGGCCGGGTACGTCGCCGGACTGGACGTCACCAACAGCCAGGTCCGGGTCGCGGTCGCCGACATCAGCGGCGCCACCCTCGCCGAGCACGTCGTCCCCACCAAGGGCTGGCAGGCCGCCGCGACCGTGCCCCGGGTGGCCGACGCGGTCGCCGGGGCGGTCCGCGCGGCCGGGCTGGCCGAGGACGCCCTGCACACCGTGGTGATCGGCGTCGGCGGCGCGCCCGACCCCGTCACCGGGAAGCTGCGGTACGCCTCGCACCTGCCCGGCTGGCACGCGCCCCGGCTGGTCGAAGGGCTGGCCGAGGCGATCGGCGCGCCGGTGACGATCGAGAACGACGTGAACCTCGCCGCCGTCGCGGAGCAGTCCGCCGGCGCGGCCGAGGGCTTCGAGGACTTCGTCCTGCTGTGGGCGGGCGAGGGCACCGGCGCCGCGATCGTGATCGCCGGCCGGCTGCACCGCGGCTTCACCGGCGGCGCCGGGGAGGTCGGCTACATGCCGGTGCCCGGCTCGCCGGTCCGCGACGTCCGTCGGCGCAACTCGGGCGGGTTCCAGGAACTGGTCGGCGCCCCCGCCGTCCGGGCCCTGGCCAAGGAGCACGGGATCACCGCGCCGACCGCCGAGGAGGCGGTCGCCCGGGCCCTCACCACCCCCGACCCGGGGGACGCCTTCCTCACCGCGCTGGCCGCCCGGCTGGCCGTCGGCCTGGCCGTGATCGTCGCCGTCGTGGACCCCCGGCTGGTGGTGCTCTCCGGCGGGGTCCCGACCGCCGGCGGCGAACGGCTGCGGGCCCTGGTCGAGGAGGAGCTGGCCCGGGTCTCGCCCGCCCGGCCCGAGGTCCGCGGCAGCACGCTGACCGGCTCCCCCGTCCTGATCGGCGCACTCGCCCGCGCGCTCGCCGCCGCCCGCGAGGCGGTCTTCTCGACCCACTGACCCCGACCCCCGACGAACCGACGCACGGCCCGCACCGCTCGACCCTGCACCCACCTCTCCCCATCCCGAACGCGGGACCCGAGGCAATGACGCCTGCCCGCGGCACCCCCAGGAGGACCTCGAAGTGCAATCCACCAGCTCCCCCGCCCGCAGAAGCCGCCGGACGCTCGCCGCCGTCACCGGCAGCGCCGTCCTCACCCTGCTCGCCACCGCCTGCACCGGCAGCAGCGACGGCGGTGGCGGCGACGACTCCGCCAGTGGCAAGGACGTCACGATCACCTTCTGGCACGGCTGGAGCCAGGACTCCGAGGTGAAGGCGATCAACGACAACATCGCCGCCTTCGAGAAGGCCCACCCCAACATCCACGTCAAGGCCGTCGGCAACATCGCCGACGACAAGGTCAACCAGGCGCTGCGGGCCGGCGGCGACGACGCCCCCGACGTGGTGTCCTCCTTCACCACCAACAACGTCGGCATGTTCTGTTCGACCAAGGCATTCGTCGACCTCAAGCCGCTGCTGGCCAAGGACGGCATCGACGCCGCCAAGACCTTCCCGGCCGCGATGCTCAACTACACGCAGTTCCAGGGCAACCAGTGCTCGCTGCCGCTGCTGGGCGACGCCTTCGGCCTGTACTACAACAAGAAGGCATTCGCCGACGCGGGCATCACCAACCCGCCGAAGACCTTCACCGAGTTCGCCGAGGTCGCCAACAAGCTCACCGTCCCCGACGGCGACGGTTACAAGCAGCTCGGCTTCATGCCGCTCTACCACGGCTACGAGTCGACCACCGAGCACTTCCTCGGCCAGTACGGCCCCACGTACTTCGACCCGGCCGGCAAGTCCACCGTCGCCACCGACCCGAAGGTCGCCGCGATGATGAAGTGGCAGAAGAGCATGGTCGACAAGCTCGGCGGCTACGACAAGCTGGAGAAGTACCGCGCCACCTTCGGCGAGGAGTTCAGCGCCAAGAACCCGTTCCACACCGGTCAGGTCGCGATGGCCATCGACGGTGAGTGGCGCACCGCCTCGCTCGCCACCGACAAGCCGGACTTCGACTGGGCGACCGCGCCGTTCCCGGTGCCGGACGACCAGCAGGACACCTACGGCCGCGGCTACCAGACCGGCACCATCGTCGGCATCGCCAGCACCAGCAAGAAGCAGGCCGCCGCCTGGGAGTTCGTGAAGTTCCTGACCACCGACACCGACGCGGTCGTCTCCTTCGCCAACGCGATCCACAACGTGCCGAGCACCTTCGCCGCGCTGGAGTCGCCGAAGCTGGTCGCCGACGAGAACTTCAAGACCTTCGTGAACATCGCCAAGCACGCCAGCTCCGGCACCACGCCGGCCGTGGTCAACGGCGGCGGCTACCTGGTCTCCGTGCAGAACCTCGGCTACGACTACGAGTCCGGCAAGCAGACCGACCTCACGGCCGGCCTCGCCGCCACCGCCAAGGAGATCGACGCCGCCATCGCCCAGGCCAAGTAGCGCACCCCCTCGCGCCCGGCCCGTCCTCGGAGCTCCCATGTCACTCGCGTCCGCCACCCGCAAGGGGGCCGGAGCGACCGCCCCGGCGGCGTCTCCCGTGCAGCAACTGCTGCGCCGGAAGCGCCGCCGGGCAGCGGCCCGCACCCTCGCCTTCCTCTCCCCCTGGCTGATCGGCTTCAGCGTCTTCTTCCTGTACCCGCTGATCTCGACGATCTACTTCTCGTTCACCAAGTACAACGGCTTCGGCTCGCCCACCTTCACCGGCCTGAAGAACTGGGACTACGTCTTCAACGACCTCCCGGCGTTCTGGCAGGGCATGCGCAACACCCTGTGGCTGGTCGTCGTCATGGTGAGCCTGCGAGTGGCGTTCGGTCTCGGCATCGGGCTGCTGATCACCAAGATCAAGTCCGGGGTCGGCTTCTTCCGTACCGTCTTCTACCTGCCGTACCTGGCCCCGCCGGTGGCCGCCACCGTCGCCTTCGCCTTCCTGCTCAACCCCGGCACCGGCCCGGTGAACCACTTCCTCGGCGAGATCGGGCTGCCGCAGCCCGGCTGGTTCGCCGACCCGAACTGGTCGAAGCCCGCGCTCACCCTGCTCGCCATGTGGGGCATCGGGGACCTGATGGTCATCTTCATGGCCTCCCTGCTGGACGTCCCGAAGGAGCAGTACGAGGCCGCCGAGCTCGACGGGGCCGGCCCGTTCCAGCGGTTCCGCTTCGTCACCCTGCCGAACATCTCGCCGATCATCATGTTCGCGGTGGTCACCGGCGTCATCCAGACCATGCAGTACTACACGCAGGCATTCGTCGCCGGGAGGGTCGCCGCGGGCAACGCGGGCAACTCCGGCCAGCAGTTCGAGCCGGGCTACCCGAACGGCTCCACCTGGACCCTGCCGCAGATGGTCTACAACCTCGGCTTCCAGCGCTTCAACTACGGCGCGGCCTGCGTCGTGGCCCTGGTGCTGTTCGTCATCTCGATGGCCGTGACCTCGGTGCTGATGCGTCGCAAGTCCGGCTTCATGGCCAGCGACGACTAGCGGCCCAGTGAGGACACGATCATGACTCTCAGCACGACCCTCCCCTCCGAAGCACCCGGGAAGCCGGCCGGCCGGGGCGCGACCCGCGGCCCCGTCACCGCCGCCGAGCGGACCGCCCGCCGGCGCGCGCTGCTCAACTGGGTGGCCGTCCACTCGCTGGCGATAGCCGCCGGCCTCTTCTTCCTGCTGCCGTTCGTCTTCGTCTTCCTGACCTCGGTGATGACCGACAGCCAGGCGCTCACCACCGACTACTGGCCCACCTCGTGGAACTGGGGCAACTATGGCAAGGTCTGGAACACCCCCGGCTTCCTCACCTGGTGGCGCAACACCCTGCTCTACGCGCTCGGCGGCACCCTGCTGACCATCGTCTCCAGCCTGCCGGTCGCCTACGCCCTCGCGAAGTTCCGCTTCCGCGGCCGCAACCTGGCGCTGATGGCGGTCATCTCGATGATGATGCTGCCGCCGCAGGTCACCATCATCCCGATGTACCTGTTCTGGGCGAAGCAGCTGGGCCTCGGCGGCTCGCTCTGGCCGCTGATCATCCCGATGGCCTTCGGCGACGCCTTCTCGATCTTCCTGCTGCGCCAGTTCCTGCTGACCATCCCGAACGAGTACATCGAGGCGGCCCGGATCGACGGCTGCGGCGAAGTGCGCACCCTGCTGCGGGTGGTGCTGCCGATGGCCAAGCCCGCCATCGCCGCCGTCGCGCTGTTCCAGTTCTTCTACTGCTGGAACGACTACTTCGGCCCGCAGATCTACGCCAGCAGCAACCACGACGCCTGGACCCTCTCCTACGGGCTGGAGTCCTTCAAGGGCGCCCACCACACCAACTGGAACCTCACCATGGCCGCCACGCTGCTGGTGATGGCCCCGGTGATCGTCCTCTTCTTCTTCGCACAGAAAGCCTTCATCGAAGGCGTGACACTGACAGGGGTCAAGGGCTGATGTCCGCACTCAAGCTGGCCATCATCGGCGGCGGTTCGACGTACACCCCGGAGCTGATCGACGGCTTCGCCCGGCTCCGCGACACCCTGCCGATCGGCGAACTCGTCCTCGTCGACCCGGCCGCCGACCGGCTGGAGCTGATCGGCGGACTCGCCCGGCGGATCTTCGCCAAGCAGGGCCACGGCGCGGTCGTCACCACGACCACCGACATCGAGGCCGGCGTCGCCGACGCCGACGCGGTGCTGCTCCAGCTGCGAGTCGGCGGACAGGCCGCCCGCGACAAGGACGAGACCTGGCCGCTGGAGTGCGGCTGCGTCGGCCAGGAGACCACCGGCGCGGGCGGCCTCGCCAAGGCGCTGCGCACCGTCCCGGTGGTGCTCGACATCGCCGAGAAGGTCCGGCGCGCCAACCCGGACGCCTGGATCGTCGACTTCACCAACCCGGTCGGCATCGTCACCCGCGCGCTGCGGGAGGCCGGTCACAAGGCCGTCGGCCTGTGCAACGTGGCGATCGGCTTCCAGCGCCGCTTCGCCAAGCACCTCGGCGTCGACCCGGAGCTGGTCCGGCTCGACCACGTCGGCCTCAACCACCTCAGCTGGGAGCGCGGCGTCACCCTGCTCGACGCGCCCGGCGCGGCCGGCGGCCGGGAGGTGCTGCCGGAGCTGCTGGCCGGCTTCGGCAAGGAGATCGCCGACGACATCCGGCTGCCGCAGCGGGTGGTCGAGCGCCTCGGCGTCGTGCCGTCCTACTACCTGCGCTACTTCTACCAGCACGACCTGGTGGTGGAGGAGCTGAAGGTCAAGGGCTCCCGGGCCGCCGAGGTCGCCGAGATCGAGCGGCAACTGCTGGAGCTGTACGCCGACCCGGCCCTCGACACCAAGCCGGAGCTGCTCGACCGGCGCGGCGGCGCGTTCTACTCGGAGGCGGCGGTGCAGCTCATCGCCGCGCTGCTGGGCACCGGCGGCGGGACCTCGGTGCAGGTGGTGAACACCCGCAACGACGGGGTGCTGCCGTTCCTGCCCGACGACGCCGTGATCGAGGTGCCGGCCGAGGTCGACGCGGCGGGCGTGCGCCCGCTGCCGCAGCGCCCGCTGGAGCCGCTCTACGCCGGCCTGGTCGCCGCCGTCACCTCGTACGAGCACCTGGCGCTGGACGCCGCCCTGCGCGGCGGTCGCGACCGGGTCTTCGACGCACTGCTCGCCCACCCGCTGGTCGGCCAGATCGAACTCGCCGACCGGCTCACGGACCGGCTGCTCGCCCACAACCGCGAGCACCTCGCCTGGGCCTGACCCGCCCGGCCTCCGCCCCGGTCCCGCCCCGGCGCCGGACCGGGCCACCGGCCCCCGGCCCGCACTCCGTGGGGGGAGTGCGGGCCGGGCCACCGGCGGCCCGCACGCCGACGCCCGGCGGACGCCGGAAGGAGAAGCCACCCCCGGCCGGGAAAGACCCCCGGCCGGGCCACGTACGACGAGCCGCGGGGACCCGATGACCCACCAACCCGAACCACACCTGTCCGGCGTCCTCGCCATCGACGCCGGCAACTCCAAGACCGACGTCGCCCTCGTCGGCGCCGACGGCAGTGTCCTCGGCTCCGCCCGGGGCGGCGGCTTCACACCGCAGAAGACCGGTGGCGCCGCCGCCGTGGCCGGCCTCGCCCCGCTGGTCGAGGAGGCCGCCGCGGCCGCCGGGCTGAGCGGCTGGACCGGCCCGCTGACCAGCCACGTCAGCGCCTGCCTGGCCAACGCCGACCTCCCGGTCGAGGAGGAGGCCCTGCGGGTGGCGCTGGAGTCCCACCCCTGGGGCGTCAGCAACACCGTGGTCAACGACACCTTCGGCCTGCTGCGGGCCGGCACCGACGGTCCGCGCGGCGTCGCCGTCGTCTGCGGCGCCGGCATCAACTGCGTCGGACTGCTGCCGGACGGCCGCACCGCCCGCTTCCCCGCCCTCGGCGAGCTCACCGGCGACTGGGGCGGCGGCTCCGGCCTGGCCCTCAGCAGCATGTGGCACGCCGTCCGCGCGGAGGACGGGCGCGGCGGGCCGACCGCGCTCGCGCCCGCGATCGCCGAGCACTTCGGCCTGCCCAGCGCCGGCGCCGTCGCCGAAGCCGTCCACCTCGGGCACCTGCCGTACGCCCGGCTGCACGAGATCGCGCGGGTCCTGTTCGCGGTCGCCGGCGAGGGCGACCGGACGGCGCTGGAGCTGATCGACCGGCAGGCCGACGAGATCACCCGGCTGGCGGTGGTCGCCCTGCGCCGCCTCGACCTGCTGGACGCGCCGACCCCGGTGGTGCTCGGCGGCGGGGTGCTGGCCTCCCGGCAGTCGCTGCTGCTGGACAACATCACGGCCCGCCTGGCCCGGGCCGCGCCGCTGGCCGAGCCGCGGGTCGTCGTCGCGCCGCCGGTGCTGGGCGCGGTCCTGCTCGGCCTGGACCACCTGAAGGCCGGGCCGCAGGCGCAGGAGCGCGCGCGGCGGGCCTACGACCCGGCGCACCCGGTGGCCGCGTAGCCTCCCGGCCGCCTCCGCCCCCTGTCCTCCGCCCCCGCCGGGCCCGCACGCCCGGCGGGGGCGGTCGCACACCCGGGGCCGGGCGGTCGTGCGTCCGGGACCTCGGGCCGGTCGTGCGTCCGGCGCGGGAACGGTGGGTGGCGGGCGCCCCGGAGCGGAACCGGTCGAACGGATTCCACGTGTACGCGGGTGTCTCGTCAGGCCACGTTCCTGGAAGACTCATCCCCATGACCGCGCCCCGTCGTCTCCTCCTCGCCGTGCTGCTCTGTTGCGCCGTCACCACCGGCCTCACCGCCTGCACCCCGATCGACGAGGACCCGACCCTGGCGATGTCCTCGGACGAGGTCGGCGACCCCGGCTACACCGAGGACGCCGACGACATCGAGGACGCCGGGGAGGACGGGTACGCCGACACCGAGGAGTACTGGTCGGCCCCCGGGGCCGACCTCGACCTGGCCGCCCCCGCGTCCTCCCCCGCCGCGTGCGCGACCGCGGCCGGGCACCGGGTGGTCCGGGTCCTGGAGGTCCGGGAGGGCCGGCTGAGCGTCCGCCCGGTGGCGCCCGGCTGCGACTCCGCCGCCGAACCGGCCGAGCTCGCCCTGGCCGCGCACGCCACCGCCACCCTGATCGACCTCCCGCACGACGAGCCGGCCAAGGAGGTGCAGCTGCCCGTCCTCCTCGACCACCTCGACACCTGTCTGTCCGGCGGCGAGCCCGAACTCCCCTACGCCTGCTACGGCGACACCTACGACCTGGTCGTGGACGCGCGCGGCCGGATCACCCGGATCCGGGAGCTGCGGGCGTCCTCCTGAGCCCCCGGAAGACGGGGCTTGACCTCAGGTGCGGTTGAGGTTGTCGGATGGGGGACGTGACCCGGACACCCGGACACCCGGTCTCCCGACCGGCGGGTGACGGATCGCGGCCG
Organism: Kitasatospora sp. NPDC094019; assembly: GCF_044764505.1. Lineage (NCBI taxonomy): Bacteria > Bacillati > Actinomycetota > Actinomycetes > Kitasatosporales > Streptomycetaceae > Kitasatospora > Kitasatospora sp. NPDC094019. Next base: position 98,843 of record NZ_JBIWIF010000010.1, on the reverse strand, counting down.
GTCGGAACCACGTGGTCGATGCCCAGTCAGCGGCGTGGTCCGGGCCGGCTCCCGGGGGCCGGCTCCGATCCTGCGATCGTGCCAGGAGGCGGCCCCCGGTTCCCCTTGTCCTCCTTGTCGTCCTTGTCGCCTCTGCCGTCCTTGTCGCCTCTGTCTTCCTTCGTCGCCCTGGCCGGTCCGGGCCGGGCCGGCGCGACCGGTGTGCCGGAAGCGGTCGACAGGAGCGGCGCGGGTGGCGCAGAGTCAGGACGCATGACCGATCTCGCCGGACTCCCGCCGCTCCCCGCCCGTTACCGGTCCGGACCGGCGGCCGTCGCCGACGCCCCCGCCCTCGCCCGGCTGGTCGCCGCCTGCGAGCGCGACCTGCTCGGCCGCGCCGAGAGCGCGCCGGGCGAGGTCGCCGCCGACCTCGCGCACCCCGGCCTCGACCCCGCCCGGGACTCCGTGCTGGTGCGGGACGGCCGCGGCGAGGTGGCCGGCTGGGCGTGGGTGCGCGGCGGGCGGCGGAGCCGGGTCGACGTCCACCCGGGGCACCGGGGTGCCGGCCTGGGCGGGTGGCTGCTCGACTGGACCGAGGCGCGGGCCCGGCGGGCGGGCGGGGAGCGGCTCGCCCAGGCGGTGGAGGACGGCGACCGGGGCGCCGTGGGGCTGCTGCGCTCGCGCGGCTACCTGCCGTTCGTCTCCCAGTGGCAGCTGGGGATCGCGCTGCCCGCCGCCCCGGTGGCGGCCGCGCCGCCGGGGGTCTCCGTGCGGCCGTTCCGTCCGGGCGACGAGCGGGCGGCGTACCGGGTGACCGAGGACGCGTTCGACGAGTGGCAGGTACGGCGCAGTCCCTACCAGGAGTGGGCACTGCGGACGGTCGGGCTGGAGTCGTTCGCGCCCGCGCTGTCGCGGGTGGCCTTCGCCGGCGGGGAGATGGTGGGCGCGGCGCTGGCACTCGACGTGCCGGACTGCGGCGAGGGCAACGTCGAACGGCTGGCCGTGCGGCGCGACCACCGGCACCGGGGGATCGCGCGGTTGCTGCTCGGCGAGGTGTTCGGCGCCCTGCACCGGCACGGCCGGGAGCGGTGCACGCTGTGGACGCACTCGGAGACGGGCGCGCTGCCGCTGTACGAGCGGCTGGGGATGACCGTCCGGCGCACCTCGTCGATGTACGGCAAGGCGCTCGGCGGCTGAGGACTGTCCGTGTCCGTCCACGGCCGCCTCCCCGGCCGGGCGGGCCGGGGAGGCGGTGCGGTGCTCAGGCAGTGCGGTGCCCGGGCAGTGCGGTGCTCAGGCGGCGCCGCGGCGGCGGCGCCGGAGCCGGCCGAGCGCGGCGGCCCCGCCCGCGAGCGCGAGGGCCGCGAGCGACCCGCCCGCGAGCAGGGGCGTGCGGGAGGACGGTTCGGCCGCCGGGCCGCCGGTCCCGTAGCCGCTGGACATGCCCCGGGTGTCGTAGTCGGAACCGGGCAGCTTGTCGGCGTAGCGGTCCTTGACCACCTTCTGGTAGTCGGCCAGCGACATCGCCGACCGGCCCCGGAGCCCTTCCCGGGCCTGGTCGTTGAGCGGCTCCACGGTGGTGAGCGTCAACCGGTACCAGCCGCGGATCTGGGGCTCGGTGAAGACCAGGGAGCCCGGGGTCGCGCTGCCCGCGTACCCGGCGTCGCTGTCGCCGTCCCGCACCCCCGCCAGGTGCCAGCCGCCGCCCTCGGTCGGGGCGAGCAGCACGGTGGCGGTGCGGTCGTTGACCGCGGCGCCGAGCGAGGAGACCAGGTTGCTCAGCCTGACCGCCGAGGTCGGCACCGGCAGCGCCGTGCCCGCGGCGAACTCCGGGGTGATCTCGTGCACCGCGAGCGGGTCGTTGAGGGTGAACGCGGGCAGGCCCGCGCACGGGTCCGGCGCGTCGGGGATCGTCACCGCGGAGCCGGCCCCGCCGTCGGGCCCGGCGGCGGGCAGCGGGGTGGCGAGGAAACGGCAGACGGCGTCGTGGACGCCGGCCGACCGCACCAGGTCCAGTGCGGCCTGGAAGTCGGGGATGTCGGCCGCCCGGGCCGGGCCGGCCGCGGACAGCAGCACGGACGCGCCCAGCGCCGCGACCAGGGACAGCCGGGAGAACCGGGTGGTCCTCCGGCCGACGGGCTGGATTCGGTCACTCATGTGTCGTCACTCCTTCTCGGTCTTCTCGGTCTTCTCGGACTAGCGGGAGATGCCGGTACGGGAGTGGGTCCAGCGGAACGAGCTGTTGTTGACGTAGTCGTTGTAGTTCCACCAGGTGTAGGTGGTGGTGTCCGGCCACGGGTCGCCGACGGCGATGGTGTTGTTCGAGGTGTCGAAGCCGTAGACGACGTTCATGTGGCCGCCGCCGGACTTCCAGCCGATCCGGGCGCCGATCGGCCGGGCGGCCTTGACGTCGCTGGTGACCTCGGCGAACGAGGCCGCGCGGACGAGACCGGTGCCGGGGTTGGCCATGCCCAGGTCGTACCAGGCGTTGGCCATGTCCTCCAGCCTGGCGGGCTGGTTGTCGCAGCTCGGGCCGCCGGCGTACGACGAGGCGCGCTTGCAGAAGTCCGCCTGGGTGCTGCCGTATCCCTGGAACTTGGCGATGGTGAGCCCGGAGGCCGACCAGCACCACTGGGTCTTCTCCTGCTTCAGCATGGTGATCTGGTCGTAGCCGGCTTCCGCCCTGGCCGTACCGCCCGCGGCCAGGAGGACCGCCGAGGCCGCGAGGGCCAGCGCCGGTCCGGTGACGGTGTACCTGAATCTCCTCATGTTCCTGCCTTCCCATGGGGCGTGGGATGCCCAGCGCCATGACAGCGCGGACCGCCGCCGTTCACCGGACGGCTCGTCGGAGGCAGGGCCGAAGAGGTGGTTAGCCGTATAAGATCCGGATGGCCGGAAACATTCGTAGCCGGAGGGCCCTTGGGGCGCGTGGACACCACGGCGCCGGGCGACCCGTCGACAACTCCCGGAGCCACCAGGGCCATGCACCGATCCCCCCGCCGGACCCGCGCCGCCACGGCCGCCCGTGCCGCCGGTACTGCCGCTGCCGCGGTGCTGCTGCTCACCGGCTGCACCGCCGGGAACCCGGCCGCCCCGTCCGCCGCGACCACCCCGGCCGCCGCCTCCACCGCGAGGCCCGAGGTCGACCCGGCCGCGGCCGCGGCGAGGGCGAGCAGGGAGCCCTATGCCGTCTCGGTCCGGTCGACGGTCGGGATCGGCGCAGAGGTGCTGATGGAGATCACGGCACGGCAGAACCTCAACTCCGCCTTCAGCGGCCGGCAGGAGCGCCGCACCGGCATCACCGTGTCGGAGATCCTCGTCACCACCGACGCCGAGTACCACCGCACCGGCGGAGCGGCGGGCACCTGGACCAGGAGCTCGCTGCGCTTCAACGGCACCTCGGAGTACGACCTAGCGGGCTACGCCCCGGTGCTGCTCTCCCTGGGGCCGGACGCACGCAAGGGCGTGGAGACCCGTGACGGCGTCCTGGTCCACCACCTCGCCGGCCATCTGGACCTCGACCGGCTGGGCCAGGTCTCCGCCGAGGCGCGCTCCGACGCGGAGTACGACGGCATCACGGGCGTCGACCTCGACCAGTGGATCGACGTCGACGGCCGGACCCGCTACGCCGAGAAGCGCTGGACCCACGACGGCACGGTGATGGTGGTCACGATGGCGTTCAGCGACTACGGCCCGCCGGAGGTCTTCGACTCCCCTATCCCGGCCGGGGTCTGACACGGCGGCACCGCCGGACAGGAGTCCCGTCCGGCGGTGCCGCGTGGCGCCCGTCCGGTCAGCCGGCGCTGCCGCGCGGGGCGGTCGGGTGGCCGAAGCGGAACAGCGGGTCCGCGGTGTCGAACGGGACGTCCTCCCGGGCGGCGTCGACGGCCGCGTCGGAGCGCGGGAGGTCGAAGGGGAGGGTGCCGGTCATCGCCGCGCGGCCGAGCACGGCGTCCAGCACGATGTCGTCGGCGGCGCCGAACTCGCCCACCAGCAGCGCCGCGTGGGGTGCCAGCGGAGTGAGGACGGCGGGGCGCTCCAGCTGCGCGACCAGCGCCGTGGGCAGCGCGCGGGCAAGCTCCGCCAGCCGGGCCGCCTCGGCCGGCTCGAACTCCAGCGAGCCGGAGTGGAACGCCTGCTCCAGCAGCCCTTCGCGCTTCTCGTAGGGCGTGGCGAGGCGGACCACCGCGAGCTCGGCGTCCTCGGGCCGGTCGACGACGGTGCCGTAGCGGGCGGCCACGGCCGGGTCGACGCCCTCGACGTAGAGGCGGGTGCCGGTGAGCGGGCGGCCGGCCAGGTGGACCAGCGAGCGGGCCTGGACCTCGCGGCCCAGCACCCGCCCCTCGGGCGCGCCGACCAGGGCGACGGCGGCCTCGACGTCCACGTACGGGTCGTCGAACAGGCCGAGGCGGAACTTGTCGCGCAGGATGCGGCGGACGGACTCGTCGAGACGGGCCTCGGTGACGGCGCCGGATCGGACCACGCCGAGGATCAGCTCCGGGTCGGTCTCGCCGCCGAGCTGGTCGGCCCCGGCGTGCAGGGTCAGCGCCACCTGCTCCGGCACGGACAGCTCCTCCACGCCCCAGTGGCGCGGCGGCAGGCTGACGATGCCGGGGACGTCCATGCCGGTGATGGCGTTGAAGTCGGTGCAGACCACACCGTCGAAGCCGTACTTCCCGCGCAGCAGGCCGGTGATGACGTCGTGGTTGAAGTTGGCGCCGACCTCGGCCAGTCCGCTGCCGGAGGGGATCGCGTAGGCGGGCATGATCTGCGCGGTGCCGGCCTCGAACGCGGCCTCGAAGGGGCGCAGGTGCCGGTCGAGGGCGCCACCCGGGTAGACCAGCCGCCGGCCGGCCGCGAAGTGCGAGTCCTCGCCCTTGAACTGCGGTCCGCCGCCGGGGAAGTGCTTGGTCATGCAGGCGACGCTGTCCGGGCCGATCCGCCCGCCCTGGAGGCCGCGGATGTAGGCGGCGATGATCCGGGAGGCGCGGTCCGGGTCCTCGCCGAAGGTGCCGCTGATCCGGGCCCAGCGCGGTTCGGTCGCGAGGTCGGCCATCGGGTGGATGGCGACCCGGATGCCGACGGCCCGCAGTTCGCGGCCGATCAGCGCGGCGTACTCCTCGACGAGTCCCGGGTCGTCGGTGGCGGCCAGCCCGATCGGCTCGGGGCCGGTGGAGAAGCCGCCGCCGGTGAAGGCGGTGGCCGGGTTGGCGGTGAAGCCGTGCCGGGGGTCGGAGGCGAGGGTGACCGGGATGCCGAGGCGGGCGGCGGCGGCGAGGTCCTGGACGTGGTTGTTCCACTCGGCCATGGCCCGGGCGTCGGGGACGGCCATCATGCCGAAGGCGGTGAGACCGTGTTCGGTGATGAGGTGCTCGCCGGAGGGGAAGGGGCCCTGGTTGCCGGGGAGCATCCGGCCGTGGAGCATCTGGGCGGCCTTCTCCTCCACCGTCATCCGGGCCAGGAGGTCCTCGACGCGCTCCTCGACGGGCAGCCGCGGGTCCTCGTAGGGCTCCATGGTGCCGTTGTGGTTGAGGTCGCGGAACGGCGTGCCGTCGTCGTGCCGCAGCAGCGGCGGGCGGCTCACGGTGCTCACGCCGTCACCCCGGCGGCGGCCTTGGCGCGGAAGGCCGCGACGGTCCCGGCGTCCACGCCGCAGTGGGCGAGGAAGCCCTCGGTGCCGCCGTAGCGGGTGCCGATCAGCTCCAGGAAGGTGGCCATCGCGCCGGCCGGGGCCTCCAGCAGCGGACGGGGCACGACCAGGTTGCCGGTCGTGTAGTCGTTCAGCGCGGCCCGGTTGCGCTCGGCCAGGCCCTCGAAGATCTGGGTGAGCGCGGCGCCGGTGCGGGCGTAGTCGGCGACGATCTCCTCGGCGGGCACGCCGAGCAGGTCGAGCAGCAGGGCGGTCAGGAAGCCGGTGCGGTCCTTGCCCGCGGCGCAGTGCAGCAGCACGCCGCCGGGGCGGGCGGCGGCCTCGACCGCGAGCCTGACGGCTTCCGGGGCGGACTCGGCCATCAGCAGGTAGAAGGCGCCGAGGTCGGCGTCGGTGACCATCGCCTGCATGGCCGCCTCCAGTTCCGCGGTGGTGGGCTGGATGCGGGCGGCGACCACCTCGACGCCGTCGGCCGCCGAGACCGCCCAGTCCTCGTCCTGCGCCTCGCCGTCGCCGCGCAGGTCGACGATCGTGCGGACGCCGGCGGTGCGCAGCTGGGCGGAGATGTCGGCAGTGTCGCGGGGGAACGGCTGGGCGGAGCGGTACAGGGCACCGGGGCGGATCCAGCGGCCGGCGGGGTCGGCGAGGGTGGCGGGGTCGCGGAAGTTGACCAGGGTCATGGTGGGGGCCTTTCGGTGGGGGCGGGCTGGGGAGCCGGGACGGTCCGGGCGGGACTGTCCCGGAGGCACGGAACGATCGGGGAGAACGGGACATCTAGATGTCTAGATGTCTAGATGTCTACCTGGAGGATCGGGGCCGGGGCAAGCGACGCCGGGGTGAACTTCCGGACAAGCCCGGACGGGAGCCGCCCTGCGGCTCCGTAGGATCGGGCGCGTGGCAACGCACCGAAGCGACACCCCGCTGTACCGCCGGCTGGCCCGGCAGCTCCAGGAGCGCATCGACGCCGGAACGTACCCGGCGGGCTCCCGGCTGCCCAGCGAGCCGGAGCTGAGCGCCGACTTCGGCGTCAACCGGCTGACCGTCCGGCAGGCGGTGGCGGAGCTGGAGCGGGCCGCGGTGCTGGAGATCCGCCGGGGCGTGGGGACCTTCGTCCGCCCGCCGTCGGTCCGGGTCTCGATCGCCGTCGACCCGCGCAGCCAGCGGTTCGACCTCGGCAGCGTGCACCGCGCCCTGCCGCTCGGGACCGAGCCGCCGAACGGGGTGGCGGGAACCGTCGAGGGCGACGGCGAGACCGTGGTGGCGGCGCCGACCGTCGGCGGCTCCGCCGAGGACGACGAGGCGGCCCGGCAGCTGGGCCGCGCCACCGGGGAGCTGTCCCGGGTGGACACGGTGATCCGGATCGGCGGCCGGCCCCGGGTGGCGAACAGCTATTGGGTGCCGACCCGGCCGCTGCCGGCCGAACTGCTGCGGCCCGGGCGGCCGGGGAACATGGTGCCCGCCCTGGCCGGGGCGGCCGGGGTGGAGCTGGAGTACGACTGGCGGGCGTTCGGCGCGATCGGCGCGGACCTCGCGGACGCGGAGCTGCTCGGGGTGCCGCCGGGCACCCCGCTGCTGGTCCGCGAGGGCGTCAGCTGCACGCCGGACGGCACGCCCGCGCTGTACGTGCGGCGGCGGATCGACGGCAGCAGCGCGCGGTTCGTGCTGCACTACCGCGAGCCGGGCGGGACGGACGGCGCGGACGGGTCCGGGCCCGCGCGGTAGCCGGGCGCGCTCACCCGGCGGCCCCGGGCGGGGCGGGGGCGGCTTCCGGCTCCGACACCGGCTCCACTCCGGGCTCCGGCTCCGCACCCGACAGAGGGCCCGGCACCCGTACCGGCACCGACACCGAGGCGGCCTCCGCCCCCTGGTCCGGCTCCGAGAGCGACCCCAGCAGCAGTCGGAACGCCACCGCCCAGTCCCGCAGCGGCCGCCCTTCCTCGCCGTCGACCACGTGCCGCCGGGTCAGCCCCGCCAGCAGCGCCGCCAGGGCCTGCGGCCGCAGATCGGCGACCGGGTCCACGCCCAGCCGCTCGGCCGCGATCGCCGCCGAGCGCTGCGCGAACGTGTCGATCATGATCAGCGCGAAGTCGTGCACGCTGCGGATCCCGATGAACCGGCGCCGCAGCGCCCGCCGCCGCACGGTGTGCTCGGCCGACTCCTCCAACTGCCCGTCGGTGACGGCCCCGGCGTGCTCGAAAGCCTCCCAGATCCCGAGCCCGGGCGGCGCGGCGGCGAAGGCGTCCAGGATCGCGAGCCCGAAGTCCATGCCGAAGAGCAGGGCCTCCTTGCACTCGTAGTACCGGAAGAAGGTGCGGTGGGCGACGTCCGCGCGCCGACAGATCTGGTCCACCGTGGTGCTCTCGAAGCCCTGCTCCTCGAAGAGGTCGAGCCCCGCCGTCCGGATCGCCTGTCTGGTCCGCGCCCGCTTGCGGTCGCGCAGTCCGGGCTCCGCCGCGGTGTCCGTCCCCTGCCCCTGCATCCTGCCCGCTCCTCGTCAACTGGTCTGCCGCACGCGGCCGTAGTCGTACCGAATCACGCCCGGAGCGGCCGCTCAAGCCGAGCGCGAACTCGTCGTCAGCTCGTCATGTGAAGTTTGCACAACTGCCAATTGGCAGTTGTGCCACTTCCAAAAGCTGGGCTTCGACGGCGACCGGTCCGGTCGGGACCGCCCGTTCCTCCCCCGCTCTCCCCGCCTTCCCCCCTCCCCCGCCCCCACCGAACCCCACGAGGAACCATGAAGCGGCACAAGCACGTTCTGGCATCCGCGGTCTGCACGGCGGCCCTCGCCCTCACCGCCGTCGCCTGCTCCGCCTCCGACGACACCCTGGCCGGCGGCGGCGCGACCGGCTCCGCGCCCAAGGACGACGGGCCCGCCGTCGACGGCGGCACCCTGAGAATCGGCCTCGACCGGCCGTTCGCCAAGCTCGACCCGGCCGACGGCGGACTCGCCTCGATGCCGCTGATGATCCTGACCAACGCGCTCTACGACCCGCTGATGGTCAACGGCGACAACGGCGCCGTCCAGCCCCACCTGGCCAAGTCCTTCACCCCGAACGCCGACGCCACCGCCTGGACGCTGGAGCTGCCCGAGGGCGTCACCTTCAGCGACGGCAAGCCGCTGGACGCGCAGGCCGTCGTCGACCACGTCAACCGGCTCGCCAAGCCCGAGGCCAAGTGCGGCTGCGCCGTCGACGCCGCCACCATCGGCGCCATGACGGTGAACTCCCCGACCTCCGTCGGCTTCGCCCTCAAGGCCGCCAACGCCGCCTTCCCCAACCTGTTCACCCGCTCCCTCGGCTACATCTCCGAGGCGCCCGCCGCCGCCGACAGCCCCGCCGTCGGCTCCGGCCCGTACACGGTGGAGAGCGTGCAGCCCGGCGTCTCGGCGACCCTGGTGCGCAACCCCGCCTACCGGGGGCCCAAGGGCCACGCCGAAAAGCTGGTCTACAAGGTGCTGCCGGACACCGACAGCCGCTACCAGTCGCTGCGCTCCGGCGACGCCGACCTCGCCTGGACCGAGACCCCCGCGCAGTACAAGCAGGCCGCCGGCGACGGGCTGCGCGCCGCGACCGGCCCCGGCTCGACCTCCACCGTGCTGTTCAACACCAAGGCCGCCCCCTTCGACGACCCGAAGGTCCGCAAGGCGCTCCAGTACGCCGTGGACCGCGCCGCCGTCGAGCGGGTCGTCCACCTCGACCAGGGCAAGGTCTCGGACGGCCCGATCGGCTCCGCCTCGCCCTACCGGGGCGGCGCCGACCCCGGCTACCCCGCGCACGACGCCGCCAGGGCCAAGGCCCTGCTCGCCGAGGCCGGCCACGCCGACCTCGCCTTCGACTACCTGGTCGACAGCCGGCCCGAGGCCCAGCAGCGGGCCACCGTGCTCCAGCAGATGTTCGCCGAGGCGGGCGTCCGGATGACCATCAAGCCGCTCGACCCGGCGGCCCTCGGCACCGCGATGTACCAGCGCCAGTTCCAGGTGATGGACTTCGTCACCAGCATGTTCGGCGACACCGACACCGCCCTGACCAGCCTCTACCTGCCCGACTCCCCCTACAACTTCACCGGCTGGAACAACCCGGGGGCCGCGAAGGCGATCACCGCCGGGCACGGCACCGTCGACCCGGCCCAGCGGGCCCGGTCCTACCAGGAGGCCGCGCGGGAGATCGTCGCCGACGCCCCGATGCTCTTCCTGACCGAGAACCCGGTCGGCCTCCTCTCCTCCGCCAAGGTCGGCGGACTGCCCGACGTCTCCAAGCGGACCGTCGTCAGCGTCTCCCCCGCCGTGCTGTGGGTGAAGAAGTGACCTCCACGCCACTGGCGCCCGCCCTCCGGACGGCGGGGCGCGCCGCCGGACGGGCCGGGCGGGCCGCCTCGGTGCTGCTGATCGTCACCGTCTCGGCGCTCTCCCTGCCCCACCTGATGCCCGGCTCGCCCGCCCTGGCCGCGCTCGGTCCCACCGCCACACCCGAACAGATCGCCGCGTACGAGGCCAAGCTCGGCCTGGACGACAACGTGCTCGCCGCCGCCTGGCGCTGGCTCGGCGACGCCCTGCACGGCGACCTCGGCCACTCGCTGTCCACCGGCGCCGCCGTCACCGCCGAACTCTCCGACCGGATCCCGGTCACGCTCGAACTCTTCGTCGCCGCCCAGCTGGTGGCGCTCGGCCTGGCCCTGCCGGTGGCCCTGTACTCGGCCTGGCGACCGGGCGGCGCGGTCGACCGGATCGCCACCGCCGGCGCGTTCGTCTGGCTCGCCGTGCCCGGCTTCGTGCTCGGCCTGGTGCTGATCTGGCTCGCCGCCGTCCAGATGCGGATCCTGCCCGCCACCGGCTGGACGCCGTTCACCGAGGACCCGTTCGACAACCTGCGCCACCTGGTACTGCCCGCTCTCACCCTCGGGCTCACCGAGGCGGCGGTGTTCACCCGCACCCTGCGCGGCCAGCTGATCGACACCCTCGACCAGACCTACGTCGCCGCCGCCCGCAGCCGCGGCATGGGCACCGTGCGGCTGCTGCTGCGGCGCACCCTGCGGCCCTCCTCGCTGCCGCTGGTCACCCTGGTCGGGATCGGCATCGGCATGTCGCTCGGCGGCTCGGTGCTGGTCGAGTCGCTGTTCGCGGTGCCGGGCGTCGGCACCCTGGCGGCCACGGCCATCGCCGGCCGCGACTTCCCGGTGGTGCAGGCCGTGGTGGTGGTCAGCGCCGTCGCCGTGGTGGCGGCCACCCTCGCCGTGGACCTGCTGTACCGCACGATCGACCCGAGGATCGCCGATGAGCGTCGCTGAGACCGCCCCGACCTCCCCGGCGGCGACCACGTCCCCCGCCGTCCGGGTCCGCCGCCCGGCCACCGGGGTCCTGGTGGCCGGGGCCTGGCTGGCGCTGGTCGCGCTCGCCGCCCTGCTGCTCCCGCTGCTGCCCGGGTTCGACCCGCTGCACGGCGACTTCGCCCACCCCGCCGCCGCCCCCGGCCCCGGCCACTGGCTGGGCACCGACGCCGCCGGGCGCGACGTCCTGCAGCGGACCGTGGCCGGCGCCCGCGCCTCCTTCGCCGTCGCCGGACTGACCATCGCCGTCGGCCTGCTCGGCGGCGGCGCGCTCGGCCTCGCGGCCGGCTGGTTCCGGGGCCCGGCGGACAAGGTGATCGGCTTCGCCACCGACCTGCTGATGTCGGTGCCCTCGCTGATCCTGGTGATGATCACGGTCGCGCTGCGCGGCCCGAGCCTGACCGTGATCGGCAGCCTGATCGGGCTGTTCACCGTGCCGCACTTCACCCGGGTGGTGCGCGCCGTCGTCCTGTCGCTCAGCGAACGCGGCTTCGTCCAGGCCGCCCGGATGATCGGTACCGCGCCGCTGCGCGTCCTGCGCCGCGAAGTGGTCCCGCACGTCGCGCCCGCCGCGCTCGGCTTCGCCTTCACCGCCACCACGGTCGCGATCGTCGCCGAGGGTTCGCTCAGCTTCCTCGGCTTCGGCCTCCGCCCGCCGGAGCCGTCCTGGGGCGGCATCATCGCCGAGGGCCGGACCACCCTCGGCAGCGCGCCGTGGATCTCGCTCGCCCCCGCCGCGGTGCTCTGCCTGACCGTCCTCGCCCTCAACTACCTGGGTGAGCAGCTCCGTTCGAAGGGAGGCCGGGGATGACCGCCCCAGTCCTGGAAGTCCGCTCGCTGGACACCACCCTGCACACCCCCGACGGCCGGACCCTGCACGTCCTGCACGGCATCGACCTCAGCATCGACGCCGGGGAGTGCCTCGGCGTCGTCGGCGAGTCCGGCTCCGGCAAGTCCGTGCTGGCCCGCACCGTGCTCGGCGTCCACCCCCGCGCCACCCGGGCCGCCGCCACCGGGCGGATCCTGCTCAACGGCGAGGACCTGCTCACCGCCGCCCCGCGCCGGCGCGCCGAACTCCTCGGCACCGGCGTGGCGATGGTCCACCAGGACCCGATGACCTCGCTCAACCCGGTGGTCCGGATCGCCGACCAGGTCACCGAGTCGCTCACCAACCGGCGCCGGATGCGGCGCCGGGACCGGCTGCGCACCGCCGCCGAACTGCTCGCCGCCGTCGACGTGCCCGACCCGGCCCGGCGCGCCCGCGCCTATCCGCACGAGCTGTCCGGCGGGCTGCGGCAGCGGGTCGGCATCGCCGCGGCCCTGGCCGGCTCGCCCGCCCTGCTGCTCGCCGACGAGCCCACCACCGCGCTCGACGTCACCGTCCAGCGCACCGTCCTCGACCTGCTCGACCGGCACCGGGGGACCCGCGGCCTCGCCACCCTGCTGATCACCCACGACATCGGCCTGCTGTACGGCCGGGCCCGGCGGATCGCCGTCATGTACGGCGGGCGGATCGTCGAGACCGGGCCCACCGAGGCCGTCACCGAGGCACCCGCCCACCCGTACACCGCCGCGCTGCTGCGCTCGGTGCCCAGGGTGACCGGGCCGCTGCGCCGCGTCCTGCCCGCCGTGGCCGGCTCGCCGCCGGACCTCTCCCGGCCGACCGCCGGCTGCCCGTTCGCGCCGCGCTGCGAGCGCGCCGAGGCGGTCTGCTCGACGGACGCGCCCCCGGTCCACCGGGCCGGGGACGGCCACACGGCCGCCTGCCACTTCCCGCTCACGCCGTCGGCCCCACCCGCCGTGTCCGCCTCGTCGGCCGCGTCCGTGACGAAGGCCCAGGAGACCGTATGACCCCCGTCGACCCCACCCCCGGCCCCTCCCCCGTCGTGCTGCGGGCCACCGGGCTCTCCGTGGTCCACCGCACCCGCTCCGGCCCGCTGCACGCCGTCAGCGAGGTCGACCTGACCCTGCGCGAACGCCGCACCCTCGCCCTGGTCGGCGAATCCGGCTCCGGCAAGAGCAGCATCGCCAAGGCCCTGCTCCGCCTCCCCCCGCCCACCGCCGGCACCGTCACCGTGGACGGCACCGACCTGGCCGGCCTCACCCCCCGCGCGCTGCGGGCCCTGCGGCCCCGGCTGCAGATGGTGTTCCAGGACCCGGTCTCCTCGCTCAACCCGCGTCGCACCGTCCGCGACCTCGTCGCCGAACCGCTCGACGCCCACCCCGACCCGGCGGTGGACCGCGCCGCCGTGGTCGAACGCCAACTGGAGGCGGTCGGGCTGCCGCCCGCCCTGTTCGGCGACCGCCGGCCCGCCCAGCTCTCCGGCGGCCAGGCCCAACGGGTCGCCATCGCCCGGGCACTGGCGGCCGGACCCCGGGTGCTGATCGCCGACGAGGCCGTCTCGGCGCTCGACGTCTCGGCCCAGGCCACCGTGCTCAACCTGCTGCGCCGGCTCACCGAGGAACGCGGCCTGGCGAGCCTGTTCATCTCGCACGACCTCGGCGTGGTCCGCGCGGTCAGCGACGACGTCGCGGTGCTCCAACTCGGCCGGCTCTGCGAGCAGGGCCCCACCGAGGAGGTGCTCGCCGCACCCGCCCACCCCTACACGGCCGCGCTGCTCGCCGCCGTCCCCGAACCCGGCCGGCCGCTCGGCGACACCGGGCTGCTCCCCGCCGACCCGCCCTCGCCGCTCGATCCGCCCTCCGGCTGCCGGTTCCGCACCCGCTGCCCGTTCGCCGACGAGCGGTGCGCGCGCGAGGTGCCGGAGCTGCGCGAGGTCTCACCGGGGCGCACCGTCGCCTGCCACCGCCCGCTGCTGCCGGTCCCCGGGGCGGACTCCGCCGCGCACGACGACGGGGGCGCCGTCCGGCCGACCCGATAACATGCCCGGGCCGGCTGGCCGGCGGACAGGCCCCTCGGCCGCCCGGTCGGCCCGCCGGACGGCCGCACCGCACCCACGGGCCGGGGGCGGACACCACACCATGACGGCGGCCAACGGAACCGGCACCCCGGGCACCCCCGACATCCCCGGCGACCTGGCCGGCCACTGCCTGGCCCTGTTCACCGAGGTCTCCCGCACCGGCCGCCTGCTCCGCCGCGCCGAACTCGAACGACTGCGCGACCTCGGCGAGCGCGCCGCCGAAGCCGGCCACGGACTGCGCGACCTCGTCGGCGTCTGCCTCGGCGCCACCCGCGCCTCCTGGCAGACCTTCCCCGGCCCCACCGCCACCACCACCGCCGAGGTCCGGCGCACCGGCGACGCCGTACTCGCCGCCACCCAGGCCGCGCTGGGCGCCGTCGCCGAGGGCCACGAGCGCGCCCAGCGGATGGCCGTCCGCCAGGAGGAGGCCAACCGGCGGGAACTCGTCAACGACCTGCTGCACGGCCGTACCGACCTCGGCCGGCTCGCCGAACGCGCCGAACGCTTCGGCCTGCGGCTCGCCGCCGGCTACACCGTCGCCGTCGCCGTCGGTGCCGAGCCCTACCTGGAGGGCTCGCCCACCCCGCACCGGATCCTGCGCGAACTGACCGGCCGCTACGACGACCGCACCCTGCTGCTCGCCGTCCGCGACGGACAACTCGTCTGCATCGCCTCCGACGGCGAGCAGGCCGTCCTCGCCGCGTTCACCGACCTCGCGCTGCGCCCCGGCCCCGGCTACCGGCCGGCCCTGCGGGTGGCCACCGGCCGCCGCCACGGCGGCACCGGAGGCATCGTCCGCAGCTACGAGGAGGCGATCGCCACGCTGGAGTACGCGGAGCGGCTCGGCCTGCCCGCGGCCCGGCTGCGGGCCGAGGAACTGCTGGTCTTCCCGGTCCTGATGCGGGACCGGGAGGCGATGGGCGACCTGGTGCGCACCGTGCTCGGCCCGCTCACCGCCGCCCGCGGCGGTGCCCGCCCGCTGCTGGAGACCATCACCGTCCAGGCCGAGGCCGGGTACGTGAACGCGGAGACCGCCCGTCGGCTCGGGCTGAGCGTGCGCGCCCTCGGCTACCGGCTGGAGCGCATCCGCGACCTCACCGGCTACGACCCGGCCGAGGCCCTGCACCGCTACACCCTGGAGACCGCCGTGATGGGCGCCCGGCTGCTCGACTGGCCCGACCAGCCGCTGTGACCTTCGGTCCGAAGGTTCCGAACACGCCGAACGTTCTGAACGTTTCGGACGGCCCCGCGTTGCCTGCGGTTTCCGGATATTTTCAGGGTGTCAAAACACCATCAAGATTGCCGGATCCTGGCAGTGTGCGGACGCCTCCGCACTGACAGGATCGCTGCGGCGCACGGGGGATCCGGCGCTGCAGGAAGAGTCTGGGGGGCGGGGCGGTTGCGGGGGAATTTCAGGGCCGCGCCGGGCTTCCCGACTCTGGTGGTGACCGCTGAGTACTGGATGCTGGCCCTGCTCAGCGGCCTTGGCGCCGACGTCGTGTCCGGGGGACACGACGTCGGCCACGCCACCGGGACCCGGAACGGGGGGTGCGGCGCCGATCCCCATGTCGACGCCGTGCCCGGGCCTCTTCCCGACGATCTCCCCGGCGACCTGCTCGCTTCCGAACCCTTCCCCCTGGTCGGCCGCTCCTGCTTCGTCCTCCCGGGCGACGCCACCGCCACCGGCGGCTGGGCCGAGGTCACCACGGACGACGGCTCGCCCGCCCTCCTCGCGGTCCGCACCCCACCCGGCGACCCCACCGTCCCGGCCGGCCGCACCGCCCTGATCCACGCCCACGACCCGGCCACCGACACCTACCTGATCACCCTCCTGGACCTGAGCAGCCTCTTCAGCTGACGGACATTCGACGGATGGTCCGACTTGTTCCGTACGAACGCGGCGGATCCCGGACAGGCGGTAGGTTCGGGGCGCGGCGTCCCTGCGGCCGCCGTTTCCCGCCAGCCCACGGCCACAGCGAGGCAGCAGATGAGCGCCCAACCCGTCCAGCCCCGGCTGCCGTCCACAGGTCCGCGGACGATCCGCGAGTTCCGCGGCACCCTGACCGGTTCCGACCTCGCACGCTTCAACACCGAGATCGAGGACGTCCCCCTGCACGAAATCCGGGACTATCTCAAGAGCTGGCAGCACCTGCTGCACCTACGCACCGTCCCCGAGATCGAGCACGCCCTGCGTACCGCATTCGACCGGCCGGGAACGCCGCTCGCCGATGTCCTCCCCGAGTGGTCCGAGTCCGATGTCTGACCTGCTGCCGGTGTTTCTCGACGACGCCGTCCGGCCGGCTGCGGCCGGTCTCACCGACGACCAGCGGCGCCGATTCCTGGACGCCCTGCGCAGCATCCGACGCGACCCGGAGCTGGGACTGCCGTACACCACCGGAGACGACGTCTCCGGTCGTATTGTCGTCGTCCCGGGGGACGAGGCGACCCCCGGCATGACACTGGGCTACCGGGTCGGCGAGGACGAACTCCGGATCGTACTGCTGCTCGTAGGCCCCTGAACGAGCGGTGGGCGACTGCTCTGTCAGCGGCGGGCCGCCGCCAGGAGGGCGGGGACGGTCGGGAGTTTGACGCGGGGGCGGCCGGTGGCTTCGCCCCGGGCGCGTTCGGCGCGGTCGATGGCCCGGAGCTGACGCAGGCCGAGGGCGTCGGGGCGGCGGGTGCGGACCAGTCGGTCGAAGGCCCTGCGGTCGCCGGAGGGGTGGGGCAGGGTGCCCGCGACGGCGTCGTCCAGGAGGGCGTGCACGGTCTCCTCGGCGCAGGCGCGGTTGGCGCCGATGCCACCGGAGGGGCCGCGTTTGGCCCAGCCGACCAGGTAGGTGCCGGGCAGCGGCCGGCCGGTCGCCGGGTCGAGGACGCGGCCGCCCCGGTGCGGGACGCTCGCGGTGACCTCGTCGAAGGGCAGTCCGGGGAGCGGGACGCCGCGGTGGCCGATGGAGCGGACCACCAGGGCGGCACGCAGGGGTTCGTCCTCGCCGGCCAGGCGGACGGCCTCGACCCGTTCGCCGCCCAGGAGTTCGACCGGAGCGGCGTGGAAGCGGAGCACGATCCGCCGGCCCGGCCGGGGCGGAGCGGCGCCGTCGAGGTGTACCGGGGGGAGGCCGGCGAGCAGGGCCGCGACCGAGCCCGCGGGCGCGGCGGCGAGGGCCGCGCGGACCTCCGGCCGGTCGTCCACGACCACCTCGACACCCGGGAGCCGGGTGAGGGCGAGGAATTCGGGGGTGGTCCAGGCGGCCTGCTCGGGCCCGCGCCGGGCGGTCAGGACGACCTCGCGGACCGGGCTGCGGCGCAGGGCGGCGAGGGCGTGGTCGGCGATGTCCGTGGCGGCGAGCCGGTCGGGGTCGGTGAGCAGGATCCGGGCGATGTCGATCGCGACGTTGCCGTTGCCGATGACCACGGCCCGTTCGGCGCCGGGCCCGGTGCCGGCGCCGAGGGCGACCGCGTCGCCGGGCACGGTGGGTTCGGCGTTGTACCAGCGGACGAAGGTGGTGGCGGGCAGGCTGCCGGGGAGGTCCTCGCCGGGTATGCCGAGCCGGCGGTCGGCGGCGGCGCCGACCGCGTACACCACCGCGTGGTGGTGGGCGGCGAGTTCGGCGTGGTCGAGGTCGGTGCCGACCTCGACGTTGAGGTGGACCCGCAGCCGGGGGTCGTGGAAGACCGAGGCGAAGCTCTCGGCGATCCGCTTGGTCGACTGGTGGTCGGGGGCGACGCCGTGCCGCAGCAGTCCGCCGGCGACGGGCAGCCGGTCGAGCATGGTGACCTCGGCGCCGGTGGTGCGCAGCAGGGCCTGCGCGGTGTAGCCCGCGGACGGCCCGGTGCCGACGACGGCGACCCGCAGCGGGCCGGTCCCGAGGTCGAGGCCGGTGGGCAGGCTGCGGGGGAAGGCGGGCGCGCCCCAGGCGTGGTCGGTGGGGTGGTCGCGGTACCAGTCGCGGTTGAGGTCGCCGTAGACGGCGTCGGGGCCGACGAGCCGGTCGACCGGGAAGATCGCGTCGACCGGGCAGGCGTCGGCGCAGGCGCCGCAGTCGATGCAGGCGGCCGGGTCGATGAAGAGCAGGTCGGTGCGGCCGAAGTCGGGCTCGTCGGGGGTGGGGTGGATGCAGTTGACCGGGCAGACGGACACGCAGGAGGCGTCGTTGCAGCAGGACCGGGTGATCGCGTAGGCCATGGCGGGGGCGGGGTTCCTCGCTCGGTGGGAGGGGCGGCGGTGGGGGCGGGCCTCAGAGCATGTGGATGCGGCGGTAGAGCTTGGTCGAGGGCCCGGTGAGCAGACCGTTCTCGGCGAGGAAGGCCATCAGGTGGCGGCTGCTGGTGCGCATCATGGCGCGGCGGTGCTCGCTGGCGCGGGCCTCGGCGACGGCCCGGGCGACGTCCAGACCGGCGGCCTTGTACACGGACGGGTGCACCATGCTGGTGACGATGACGTAGGCGCCGGCGGCGATGCCGAAGGCGGCGTTGCGGCGGCGGAGGGTGCCGGCCCCGCGCAGCCGTTCGCGGATCTCCTGACGGGCGAACTTCATGTGCCGGGACTCCTCGACCACATGGATCCGGGAGGTGCCGCGGACGATGTCGAGGACGTTCTCGCCGCGCATCCAGTCGCGCTGCATGACGTCCAGCACCTCTTCGGCGACCAGGATGCCGCCGTAGGCGAGTTCGCCGCGGGCGAGGGCCTTGTAGGCGCGCCCGGCCTGGGCCACGAGCTGGTGGGGCCGGTACTGGGGGACGCCCATCTTCTCGCAGGCGCGAGCGAACATGATCGAGTGCCGGCACTCGTCGGCGATCTCGGTCAGGGCGAAGCGGAACTCGGCGCTGGCCGGGTCCTTGAGGTACTGATCACGCAGCACCATCTGCTGGAGGATCATCTCGAACCAGATGCCGGTGGTCATGATCGAGCCGACCTCGTGGCGGGTGAGCACGACCCGCTGCTCCTCGGTCATCTCCGACCAGAGCGGGGTGCCGTAGAGGGTGCTCCACTCCGGGTTGAGCCCGTAGTGCCCGGGCTCCAGCGGGGCGTCCCAGTCGATCTCGGTGGCCGGGTCGTAGGAGAGGGTCGCGGCGGATTCGAGCAGCCGCTCGGACACCTCCTCGTCGGCGGCGGTGTGGGTCCGCCCGTGGCCGTCCGGGGTGAGGGTTCGGGTGGGAGTGCGGGTGGGGGTGGGGGTGCGTTGCGCCGGGTGAGCCATGGCTGCCTCCGTCGGGTGCGTGGCCTGCGCGGGGACTCGTTACCGCGGCGTAGGCCCCGCTTATTGACGGAGATTACAATAAGAGCCGACGCCCGAGAACCCCCCGTGCGCCGCCACCTGCGCGACGGTGGCGGCCGATGGGAACCGGCGGGGACTGGCGGGCTCGGCGGGCCGGAGGATGATGGAGAGATCGCGGCCGTGATCCCGCCGACGGAGAGGAGCCGACCGGACATGAGCACGGCGGACCCCCTGCAGCGTGGCCGATCCCCCTTCGTCGACAACGCCGTCGGAGCCCTGCTCGACGCGGACGGCCGCATCGTCCGCTGGACTCCGGAGGCGGCCCGGCTGTTCGGCCTCGGCGCCGGGCAGGTGCACGGCCGGCCGGTGCACGAGCTGCTCGCCGACCCCTCGGGATGGCCGGCGATGTCCGAGCTCACCGAGGGCCAGCGGGCCGCCGGCTGGTCCGGCGAGGCGGTGTTCCGCTCCGGCCGGGGCGAGCTGCTCCCGCTCTCCTTCCAAGTGCTCCCCCTGGACGCCCCGGCGGCCCCCGGCGGCTCCGACACGGCCCGTTACTTCGTGCTCGCCGCCCCCACCACGCAGATCGCCCGGTGGCGCCAGGACCAGGCGTTCACCGCCGAGCTGTTCCTCCAGGACCGGGTCGGCCTGGCCGTGTTCGACGAGCGGCTGCGTCTCGTCCGCACCAACACCCATCTGCTCCCCTACAGCGGCCTCCCACCGGACCTGCGCGGCCACCGCCTCGGCGACTTCCTCCAGCCGCAGGACGCGGCCGCCGTCGAGCGCGGACTGCGCGACGTGCTGCGCACCGGCCGCCCGCTGATCGGCGCGGAGGAGACCGTCCGCACCATCGAGGACCCGGCCGGCGGCGCGGTCATGGCCATCTCGGCGTTCCGGCTCCAGGCTCCGGACGGGCAGGTGATCGGGGTCACCGCCCTGTTCACCGACGTCACCGAACTGCACCGCTCGGGCGAACGGCTCGCCCTGCTGCACCGGGCCACGGCCGCCGTCGGCGGCTCGCTGTCGGTCGGCGGGACGGCGGAGGAGCTGGCCGCCGTCCTCGCCCCGCCCGCCACCGCCAGGACCGCCCCGGGCACGTCCGCCCCGGACGCCGAACCCGTCCCGGGCCTCGCCGACCTCGCGGTGGTGGACGTCGCCGAGGCCGTGTTCACCGGTGGCGAGCCCGCGCCGGGGCGGGACGGGCGGGTGCTGCTGCGCCGCGCCGCCGTCGCGGTGGCGGGCCCGCCCGGCGAGCCGGCCGCGGGACCGGGCGGCCCGGTCGGCCCGCCGCCGCCCCCGCCGGTCGGGGCCGCCGTCCACGCCCACCCGGACGAGCAGAGCGTGCACACCGACTTCCCCGCCTCGATGGCCGTCCCGCTGCGGGCCGGCGGCAGGCTGCTCGGCCGGGTGGCCGTCCACCGCGACCCGCACCGGCCGCCGTACCTGCCGGCCGATCTGGAGCTGCTGCGCGAGATCGCCGACCGGGCGGCGCTGGCCCTGGACAACGCCCGCCGCTACGCGCGCGAGCACCGGGCCGCCGTCGGCCTCCAGCGCAGCCTGCTGCCGCCCTCGCAGACCGAGACCACGGCCGTGTCCACCGCCAGCGTCTACCTGCCCACGGACACGGCGAGCGGGATCGGCGGCGACTGGTTCGACGTGATCCCGCTGTCCTCCGCCCGGGTGGCGCTGGTCGCGGGCGACGTGGTCGGGCACGGCCTCGCCGCCAGCGCCACCATGGGGCGGCTGCGGACGGCGGTGCGGACGCTGGCCGACCTCGACCTGGAGCCGGACGAGTTGCTCGTCCACCTGGACGACCTGGTGGCCCAGCTGATGGTGGAGGCGGAACGGCCGGACGAGGACGACGAGGGGAACGGGACCGGCGTCGGGACCGGGGCCGACGACGTGGACGGCCCCGGCGCCGCCTCACGCCCCCCGGTGGGTCACGGCGTGTGGTCGGACGGGACCGGGGAGGGCGCGGACGAGCAGCAGACCGTGCCGTTCGGCGCCACCTGCGTGTACGCGGTGTACGACCCGGTGTCGCGGCGCTGCGCGATGGCCTCCGCCGGGCATCCGCCGCCCGCCGTCGCGGCCCCGGACGGCCGGGTGACCTATGTGCCGCTGCGACCGGGACCGCCGCTAGGCGTGACGGGGCTGCCGTTCGAGATGACCGAGGTCGAACTGGAGCCCGGCAGCCTGCTCGCGCTCTACACCGACGGGCTGCTGCTGGGGTACGCGGACGACCTGGAGGAGGGCATGGACGCGCTGTCCCACCGGCTCGCCGCCGCGGCCTCCCCGCCGGAGGGCGCCGTCACCCCGGCCGGGGCCTCGCTGCGGCAGCTCGGCCGGGACCTGGTCGCCGACCTCCCGGCCCACCGCCTCACCGACGACGTCACCCTGCTGCTGGCCCGTACCCGCACTGTGCCGGCCGCGGACACCGCCGGCTGGACCCTGGACACGGACCCGTCGGGCGTCGCCCGGGTCCGCGGGGCCGCCACCGCGCAACTGCGGCAATGGGGCCTGGAGGAGCTGGAGTTCACCACCGAGCTGGTGCTCAGCGAGCTGGTCACCAACGCCATCCGGTACGCGGGCGGCCCGGTCGGGGTCCGGCTGATCCGGGCCGAGCGCCTCACCTGCGAGGTGTCCGACCCCAGCTCCACCCAACCCCGGATGCGCCGGGCCCGGCTCACCGACGAGGGCGGCCGGGGGCTGTACCTGGTCGCCCAGCTGACCACCCGGTGGGGCAGCCGCTACACCCGCCGGGGGAAGACCATCTGGGCGGAGCAGGAGATCCCGCCCGCCTGACCGGGCCTGCCCGGCCCGGGGGCGTGGAGCGGCATCCGGCCGCGAGGGCCAGAATTGTGGACGTGGACAAAGGACCGGCCGAGGGTTCCCCCGGCCAGCGGAACCCCGTGCTGACCCGAATGCGCCTGGACGAGGTCGCCGCCGGGGCAGCCGCCGCCGTGGTACGCGACATCCCCGCGTACCGGGACCGGACGGAGGCCGCCGTCCGCACCGAGCTCAACGCCCTGCTCGGCCCCGCCACCGAGGCCCTGCGCGAAGGACGCGAGCCCGCGCCGCGCGAACTGGCCGCCTTCGAGGAGTTCGGCGCGCTGCGGGCCGCGCAGGGCATCGGGCTCGAACCGCTCCAGGAAGCCTTCCGGCTGACCACCCGCCGGGCCTTCGACGCGCTGTACGCGGCCGCCCGCACCGACACGCCCCCGACGGTGGCGCTGGAGCTGACCCGCGACTTCTGGGCGTACTGCGATCTGGTCTCCACCGCCGTGGTGCGCGGCCACCGCGCGCACGAGCTGGAGCGGGCGCAGGCGCAGACGGAGCACCGCACCCTGCTGCTGCGCCAGCTGCTGCTGGGCGAGCTGCCGCCGGAGTGGCTGGCCACGGCGGCGTCCGAGCTCGGACTGGACCGGAACGGCGAGTACCTCGTCCTGTACGCCCGGCCGACGGGACGGCCTGTCGCCGACGTGGAGCGGGTGCTGCGGGGCCACGCGACGGCTCTGCTGGCCGAGCCGGGCGCGGACCGGGTGGTCGGGCTGGCCGCCCGCCGTCCGCCGCCCTCGCTGGAACTGCCGGTCGGACTGGGCCCGGCCCGGCCCCTGGCCCGGCTGCACGAGTCGCTGGTCGCGGCCCGCCGGGCCGCCCGGCTGGCCACCGCCTTCGGCCTGGAACGCTGTGTCGCGGACGGCGAACTCCCGCTGCACGGAGCGGTGCTGGCCCTGCCCGAGACGGGTGCGCAGCTGGTCGAGCGGTGCTTCGGGCACACCTCGGGAGCCCGCCGTTCCACCCTCGCCCGCACCCTGGACGCCTATCTGGCCGCGGACGGCAACGCCGAGCAGGCGGGCGCGGAACTCTTCGTGCACCCGAACACCCTGCGGTACCGGCTGCGGGCCTTCGGTGCGGCGACCGGGCTGGACCCGGCGCGGACGGAGGACGCGCTGACCGTCTGGTGGGCCCTGCGGCACCTGGAGGCCGAGGGCGGGAGCGAGCCGGGCTGACCGGGACCGCCGCCGGCGCCGCACCGCCCGTTCCCGTCCTCGCCCCTTCCCGTCGCGGCGACTCCCCTCGCGGCGATCCTGTCGCGGCCGACAGATTCGGCGGCCCGAGTACTGGCCGCCGCACCATGGCCGCGCCGACCCCCGGTCGGCAGGGTGGAACACACGAGCGGCCCCCGGGCTCTCCCGGGCCCGCACCCCACTTCCACCTCCTCCGGAAGGACGCGGACACCATGACCCAGCAGTTCGGCGACTACCAGAACGAGATCTACTTCCACGGCCTCTCCGGCGTCCTGCCGACGCTGCCGATGACCTTCGCCGAGTTGGAGGCGAAGGCCGAGTCCGCGCTCCCGCCGTCCGTGTGGTCCTACGTCGCCGGCGGCGCCGGGGACGAGCACACCCAGCGGGCCAACGTCGCGGCCTTCCGGAACTGGGGCCTGGTGCCGCGGATGATGGTCGGCGCCACCGACCGCGACCTGTCCGTCGAGATGTTCGGCCTGGCCCTCCCCTCCCCGCTGTTCATGGCACCCGTCGGGGTCATCGGTCTGTGCGCGCAGGACGGTCACGGCGACCTCGCCACCGCCCGCGCCGCCGCCGCGTCCGGGGTGCCGATGGTCGCGTCGACGCTGACCGTCGACCCGCTGGAGGAGGTGGCCGCGGAGTTCGGCGACACCCCCGGCTTCTTCCAGCTCTACACCCCGACCGACCGGGCCCTCGCCGAGAGCCTGGTGCACCGCGCCGAGGCGGCCGGGTTCAAGGGCATCGTGGTCACCCTGGACACCTGGATCACCGGCTGGCGCCCGCGCGACCTGTCCACCAGCAACTTCCCCCAGCTGCGTGGCCACGCGCTCGCCAACTACACCTCCGACCCGGTGTTCCGCTCCCGGCTCGCCGCAGCGCCGGAAGCGGACCCGAGGGCGGCCGTCCGGGAGTGGGTGAACATCTTCGGCAACCCTCTGACCTGGGACGACCTGGCCTGGCTCCGGTCGATCACCGACCTGCCGCTGATCCTCAAGGGCCTCTGCCACCCGGAGGACGTGCGCCGGGCCAGGGACGGCGGCGTGGACGGCGTCTACTGCTCCAATCACGGCGGCCGCCAGGCCAACGGCGGCCTCGCCGCGCTGGACGCCCTGCCCGGCGTGGTCGAGGCCGCGGACGGCCTGCCCGTCCTGTTCGACTCCGGCGTGCGCACCGGCGCCGACGTGATCAAGGCGCTGTCGCTGGGCGCCACCGCCGTCGGTGTGGGCCGCCCGTACGCCTTCGGCCTCGCGCTCGGCGGCACGGACGGCATTGTCCACGTGCTGCGCTCGCTGCTCGCCGAGGCCGATCTGATCATGGCCGTGGACGGTTACCCGACGCTCGCCGACCTGCGGGCCGACGGGGCGCTGCGCCGGGTCTGAGCACCGGCCGGACGGCGGCGGCACGGATTGTCGGGCACGACAGTTTCGGCCGCGTGAGCGCTGTCCCGGCGTCCATGGTGGGGCGGGTGCTCCGAGCGGCATGGTGGAAGCAGTTCAACGGCAGCCCGACTGCGGCTCTTCCGGGACGGCGCGCGGCTTCGACCGCGGCCCGCCCGGTGTCCGGATTCTCCGCGTCCCCTGTGCTGCCCCCGCCGTTCGCAGGACCAGGAGCACCGATGACGACCGACCCCAGCACGAGCCGCGCCCACGACGAGGGCGGCACCGCGGTTGTCGGAACCGACAACACCCTCGCCGCGGAAACGACCACCGCTCCCGCCACGACTGCCGCGGGCACCGCCGCCGCCACGACCAGGGCGGCCGGGGCGGCCGCCACCGGCAAGCGCCGCAGGCGCCCCTGGGTGCTCACCGCCCTGGCCTCGGTCGTCGGGGTGCTCGCGGTCCTGGTGACCGTCCTGATGACGGTGCCCGTCCCGACCACCGCCACCGCCCTGGCCACCCTGGCCGCCGACGCCCTGCACGAGGGCACCCTGATCGCCGTCCTGGTCGCCGTCGTGCTCGCCGTGATCGCCCGCCGCCGCCGGGCCCGGGCGGCGACGCTGATCGCCGGTGCGAGCGCCGTCCTGATGGCGGTCATGACGGCGGTCCCGGCCGTGGCCCTGGTGCGGGAGGCCGACCGGCAGCACGTGGACGTGTCGATCGGGCGCTTCCTCACCCACGGCCTGGTCCAGGGCAACGGCCGGCCGGCGGGCACCGAGACGCTCACCTACGCCACCGCCGGTTCCACCGAACTCAAGCTCGACCACGTCCCCGGTCGGGGCCCGGCCCGCGACCCGGGCGGCACCCGCCCCGCGATGGTCTACGTGCACGGCGGCGGCTGGAAGATCGGCGAGCGCTCCGACGGCTACGCGTGGAGCAAGTGGTTCGCCGAGCGCGGCTACGCCGCCTTCACCATCGACTACCGCCTGCTGCCCCACGCCGACTGGCAGACCGGTCCGGGCGATGTGAAGGCCGCCGTCGGCTACATCCGCGACAACGCCGCCCGCTTCGGCGTCGACCCCTCCGACATCACCCTGTTCGGCGAGTCCGCCGGCGGACACCTCGCGATGATGGCCGGGTACACCGAGGGCGACCCGATGTTCCCGCCGACCGCGCCGCACGCCGACACCTCGGTGCGCCGGGTGATCAGCTTCTACGGCACCACCGACCTCGACGACGTCACCGCCCACTCGACCGCTCCCGGACTGATCCGGTCCGCGAGCCGGGAGTACGTCGGCGGCACCCCGGAGCAGCGCCCGGACGCCTGGACCGCCTCCTCGCCGCTCAACCACGTCCGCCCCGGACTGCCCGCCACGCTCAGCGTGCACGGAGCGGACGACCGGCTGATCTCCCCGTCCCAGTCGCGTCTGCTCGACCGGGCCCTGGCCGACGCGGGCGTCCCGCACCGGAGCGTCGAACTCCCCTGGGCCAGCCACCTGTTCGACCTCACCCGGGGCAATCTCACCACCCAGATCGCCGAGGGCGTGATCCAGCAGTTCGACCAGCAGACCGCGCGCTGACCCGCGCCACGGACCGCCCTTCCGCACCGGGAGGGCCGGCCCGGCGCCATCCCCGACCCGGAGCGCCGGGCCACGGCGGCGGCCCCCGACCCGACGGCTCCGGGTGGGGGCCGCCGCCGATCGTGTGCCGGTCGGCCCACCGGGGGCGGCCGCCTCCGGTCAGCGCAGCGAGGAGGCGAAGCCGAGCAGCAGCCCGTTGACCTCGTCCGGTGCGTCGGTGTGCGCCGGGTGCCCGGCGCCGGGCACCACCGCCGACGAGGCCAGCGGGCTCAACCCGGCTGTCGCGGCCGCGTGTTCGGCGGGCCAGAACTGGCTCTCGGCCCCGGCCAGGATCAGCGCGGGCACGGTGATCCTGGCGACCACGTCCCGCCAGTCCTGGCAGGCGTGGTCGAACATCAGCGGATAGGTGTCCGGGGTGATGTCCGACCCCGCGCCCTTGCCGCCCGCCGCCCGGATCCGCGCGTCCAGCTCCGCCGGGTCGGGCCAGGCACGGCCGTGACCGGTGCCCAGCACGTTCGCCGGGTCGAGGAAGAAGGTGCCGAGGTTCGCCATGGTCAGGCCGTAGAAGCCGTACTCCCAGTCCGGGCGGTTGACCATGCAGGGGCTCTGGTCGACGGTGACGATCCCGGCCAGCCGCTCGCAGCCGAACAGACCGGCGTACGCCCAGATGTGGCCGGCGCCCATCGACTGCCCGACCAGCAGCACGTCCGTCAGGTCGAGGTGGCCCAGCAGTTCCTGGACGTCCTTGCCGCCCCTGGCCATCCGCAGCCCGTAGGGCGGACGGTCCGAACTGCCCGCCCACCGGCGGTCCAGCGACACCACCCGGTACCCGGACGCGCGGAGCGCCCCCCACTGCAGGGCCCAGTCGTCGGCCGAGGCCCCGTAGCCGGGGATCAGCACCACCGGCCTGCCGTCACCCTCGTCGTAGTAGTGCAGACCCACGTCGTCGGTGGTGGTGAACCTCGGCACGGGGACCTCCATCAGCGTGAGCGCGCGGACGCCGGGACTGGCTCCGACCGTACGCCGCGCCCACCGGCCCCGCCCGGCCGTTGGGCCACTCGGGTGAGGACCCGGGACACGCCCGTGTTCCGACCAATCCGGGGGGATCCCGGCCGTCCACCGGTGTGATTGGTGCTCTGATCTGCCGACTCATCCACCAAGGAGAGACATGCGTACTCGCACCGCCCTCGCCGCCGGCGTCCTGGCCGTGGCCGCCCTGCTGGCCGGCGCCGGCACCGCCGCCGCCGACGCCTCCGCCAACGGCCTGGCCTTCGGCTCCCCGGGCGTGCTGTCCGGCAACCAGATCCAGATCCCGGTCCACATCCCGATCAACATCTGCGGCAACTCGATCAACCTGGTCGGCGCCCTGAACCCGGCGTTCGGGAACACCTGCATCAACGCCTGACCCACCCGCCGCGGGCACGCGGCACGGCGCGGGTCCGTCCCTCCGGGGGACGGGCCCGCGTCCGCGTGCCGGGACGCGGCCGGTGCCGTTACCGGCGGCTCAGACCCTTGTCGATCGCCGAGATCAGCTCACCGTTCGGGGTGTCCCCGTCCAGCGACCAGACCATGGCCCCGCCGAGGCCCTCGCGGCGCACGTACTCGGCCTTGGTGCGCAGCACGGTGGCGTCGTCGTACGTCCAGAGCGTGGTGCCGTCGAACAGCCAGGCGTGGCCGTTGCGCTGACCCCGGTACAGCTTGTACGAGCCGGAGTCGGCGAGCTTCTTCAGCGCCTTGTAGTCCTCGGTGCCGGCCGTCCAGGTCGCCGGGGCGGGCCCGGCGGCCGGCTGCCCGAGACCGTTGCCGCCACCGGTGACGCCCGTCCAGCCCTGGCCGTAGAACGGCATGCCGGTGACCAGCTTGCGGGCCGGGGCGCCGCGCCGCAGCCAGGCGTCGACGGTCTGGTCCACGCTGAAGTCGTTGCGCGCGTACAGCGCCGACTGCTGGGCGGTGGTCTTCTCGCCGGAGACGTGGAAGTCGTAGCCCTGGAGGTTGACGAAGTCGAAGTCCTTCATGATCTTCCGGACCTCGAAGCCCGCGTCGATCTTGGCGGGAGCGGTGGGCGCGTACGCGCTCAGCTCGAAGTGCTTGCGCCCCTTGAGCGTCCGGGCGTAGGCGTCCACCTGGGTGCGGAACTCGTGGACCAGCTTGGTGAAGTTCTGCTTGTCCTCCGGGCGGACCCCGTTGCCGGGGTTGCCCTCGGAACCCGGCCACTCCCAGTCGAGGTCGATGCCGTCGAAGATCCCGGCCGCCGCGCCCGCGCCGCCCCGGACGCCGTCCTTGGGCAGGTTGCCCTTGAGGTAGAGGTCGACGCAGGAGGAGACCAGCGCCTTGCGGCCGGCCTCGGTGCGCACGGCGTCCGAGAAGTACGCCGAGCCGCTCCAACCGCCCAGCGAGATCATGACCTTGAGGTCGGGGTGCTTCGCCTTGAGCTCGCGCAGCTGGTTGAAGTTGCCCGCCAGGGCCTGCCCGTCGGTGTCGGCGACACCGTTCACGGCCTCCTCCGCGCCGACCGGCCGGACGTAGTCGGCCCACCCGTCGGAGCCCGGGCCGCCGATCTGGCAGGTGCCGGCCGGACCGACGTTGCCGAAGGCGTAGTTGATGTGGCTGAGCTTGCCGGCCGTGCCGCTGGTCTCCAGGTCCTTGACGTGGAAGTTGCGGGCGTAGATGCCCCACTGGATGAAGTACCCGACCCGCTTGAAGTCGGTGCCGCCGTGGCGCGCGGAGTCGGCGGACCCGTCGAGGTCGGCCGCCGCGGCGGCCGGGGCGAGCGGGACCAGCAGCCCCAGGACGGCCGCGGTGGCGACGGCGAAGGTCTTGCCGGTCGAGAGTCGGTGACGCATGGACGAGATCACCCCTTGTGCGGTGAGCCGCACGATCGTGGGAACGGTGGACGGCGCAGGGAGTCCGCAGGGAGTTCGCAGGGTGTGCCCGTACCGGGCGGCGACGACTCTCCACGGCAAGGTCCATACCTGTCAACGGACTTCGCAAAGGTTTTGCAAAACGCGGGGGAGACCGGCAGGTGACGCGGGTCACAGCGGAGCGTGTCACAGGACGCCGGGCCGTTCCGTCTCAAGGGGTGAAGCACCGACCACCACGAAGGACACCAGGGAGCACCCCATGGACAAGCGACTGAACTTCTTCGCCACCCGGACCGGCACCCAGGTCATCAGGAGCCTGATGGCCCTCGGCAAGGACCTCAAGGGCATGCCGCTGCCCGTCGCCACCCAGGAACTGGTCTCGCTGCGGGTCAGCCAGATCAACGGCTGCGCCGTCTGCCTCGACATGCACACCAAGGAGGCCGCGGCGGCCGGCGAGAGCGCCCTGCGGGTGAACCTGGTCGCGGCCTGGCGGGAGGCCACCGTCTTCACCGAGGCCGAGCGGGCGGCGCTCGCCCTGGCCGAGGAGGGCACCCGGGTCGCGGACGGGGCGGGCGGCGTCAGTGACGAGGTGTGGGCGAAGGCCGCCGAGCACTACGACGACGAGCAGTTGGTCGCCCTGGTCACCCTGATCTCGTTCATGAACATGGCCAACCGGGCGAACATCATCACCCGCCAGCCGGCCGGCGACTACGTGGCCGGCCAGTTCCACTGACCGTCACCACGGGGGTGCCGCCGGACCGGGCACGGCCGGGGTTTGCCCGGCCCGGCCGCCCCCGGGACGATCGACCGGCAACAGTCCGTCCGAGGGAAGGGAAACCGTCGTGAGCAAGGTCGAGGAGTTCGAGGAGCTGCGGTCGCTGCTGTTCTCGATCGCCTACCGGATCCTCGGCAGCGTGGGCGAGGCCGAGGACGCCGTGCAGGAGGCGTGGCTGCGCTTCGACGCCTCGCCGACCAGGCCGGACAACACCAAGGCGTTCCTTTCCACCACGGTCACCCGGATCTCCATCGACGTGCTGCGGCTGGCCCGGGTCCGACGCGAGGCGTACGTCGGCCCGTGGTTCCCCGAACCGCTGCTCACCGACCCGTACCAGGACCCGGCCCGGTCCGCCGAGCTGGCCGACTCGGTGTCGATGGCGGCACTGCTGCTGCTGGAGCGCCTCAGCCCGCTGGAGCGGGCGGTGTTCGTGCTGCGGGAGGTCTTCGGCTTCGGCTACGACGAGGTCGCCCCGGCGGTCGGCCGCTCCGAGGCCGCCTGCCGGCAACTGGCGGTCCGGGCACGGCAGCACATGCGGGACGGCCGGCCGCGCTTCGAGGCCGAGCGCAAGGAGCGGGACGAACTCGCGGCGCGCTTCTTCGACGCCCTCCGGGAGGGCGACATGGCCGGACTCCAGGACCTCCTCGCCGCCGACGTCTCGATGGTCGGCGACGGCGGCGGCAAGACCCCGCAGCTCGCCCGGGCCGTGGCCGGCGCGGTCAACGTCGCCCGGCTGCTCGCCGCGATCGTCCCGCTGATGGAGCGGATCGACGTCACCTTCGAGACCCGTGAGGTCAACGGCCAGCCCGGCGCCGTCTTCCGCGACCACGACGGCCGGGTGCTGACCGTCCTGGTCCTCGACGTCCTCGACGGACGGGTCCAGGGCGTGCGCTCGGTGACCAATCCCGACAAGCTCGCCCACCTCGGCCCGGTCGCCGACGCCTGGGCCGTCCACCAGCAGCTCAGGCAGGCCCGCCGGGCCCACTGAGCCGCCGGCGGACGCCACGCGGTACGGGCGGCCGGGGTCAGCCGGTGCTCGCGGGCACCGGCGCGGGGGTGCCCGCGAGGAGGCTCGCCTGGCGGGCCAGGGCACGGGCCCCGGCGGCACAGGCGTCGAGGGTGTCCGGGTCGGTGACGGGCGGGCGCTCGGTGCGGACGACGGAGGCGGCGGCACCGCGCAGCCAGGCGGGGTGGGGATCGGCACCGGCGAAGGCGGCCAGCCGGGCGAAGTGGTGCTCGGGGTCGTCGAGGATCTCCTCGTAGGAGAGGGCCATCCGTCGGTCGGCCGGCAACTGCGCCAGCTCCGCCACGCCCTGGACCACGAGGTGCGACCAGAACGCTCCGAACGCGGCCAGTGGGATCGGCGCGCGCATCACGAGGTCGCAGTCCACGTCCCCGGCCAGGTGGGCGAGGTGGTCGGGCAGCAGCGGGATGTGCTCGGGCCCGAGTTCGAAGGGTGAGGTCAGACCCAGCAGGGTCATCGCCTCCGTGCGCAGCAGGAGGGTGCGGAAGCCGATGTGCCGGCTCATCGACAGGGCGACGTCCGGCCCGGAGCGGCTCAGGTGCACGAAGCGGGCCTCGGGGAACATGGCGCGCAGCGTGGGGAGGAACGCGAGGGAGGCGCCCGAGCGCTCCACCACCACCTGGGTGTTCCAGCGCCGTTGGAGGTCGGCGAAGAGCGCCCGGTACTGGTCGGGCAGGGTCCGGACCGGCCAGGCGGGCACCGCGTCGGCGAGTTCGTCGTGCAGCGCGTCGGGGGTGTCGGTGAGGGCGGGCAGGGTCATGTGGGAGACGGTGGGCACGCCGGTCCCGGGCCGGAAGCGCCCGCTCGCGTAGGGGTAGAGCAGCTCCGGCATGGGGTGCGCGGAGGCCGCGATGGCGTCGAGCGGGCGGACGGGCCCGCCCAGGATCGACCAGAACTCCCGCCCGTCGACCTCCCGGTCGCCGAAGCCGAGGGTGCCCCGGCAGGCCACGGAGGTGAAGAACTCGTTCATGCTCAGCACGTCGGGATGGGCCTGGAGGGCCCGTGACAGCAAGGTCGACCCGCAGCGGCCGGTTCCCACGACGAAGGTGATGCTCATACGTCCTCCTGCACCCGATGCCCGTACGTGATCGCAGGATGACAGTACGTCAGGGCGAGCGCCGGGGGTGGACGCCGAACGCGGATCCGGCCCCCGTCGGTGGGTGCGCGTCAGGGCGTGACGATGGCGAAGTCCGGGTCCGGGGCGGTGAGGTGGCCCAGCAGTTCGCCGAGGACGGCGAGGTCGCCGTCGACGGTGGCGCCCGCCCGGGCGAGCAGGGCGGCGGGGTCCGGGGCGCCGAGCAGGACGGCGCGCAGGTCCGCCTCGTCGAGGGTGATCGTGACGTCGGGGGCGGCGACGGCCGGGCCGTCGCCGGTGGTGTGGGTGAGGACTCCGTTGTGCAGGCGCTGGGTGACCGGTTCGCCGTCGCGCAGGTTCCAGCGGACGGCGAGGTCGGCGTCCCAGCTGCCCGGGCCGTCGACCCGGATCGCGAGGGCGCCGAAGAGCTGGTCGAGGGTCAGCGCGGCGAGGAAGTCGGGCGAGCTGGTGTCGGTCGGGGTGCCGAGGACGCCGTCGCGCAGTTCGAGCGCGCCCATCAGGTAGAAGTTGCGCCAGGTGCCGTTCTCGCTGCCGTAGCCGAGCTGCTCCAGCGCGTCGGCCTGGAGCGCGCGGGCCTCGGCGTTGTCGGGGTCGGCGAACACGACGTGGTTGACCACCTGGGCGACCCAGCGGTAGTCGCCGTCGGCGAAGGACTGCCGGGCCCGGCGGAGCACCTGCTCCGCGCCGCCCATGAACTCGACGTAGCGGGTCGCGGCCTCGGTCGGCGGATGCTCCCACAGGTGGGCGGGGTTGCCGTCGAACCAGCCGAGGTAGCGCTGGTAGACGGCCTTGGTGTTGTGGCTGACCGAGCCGTAGTAGCCGTGGGTGTGCCAGGCCCGCTCCAGGGCCGGCGGCATCTCCATCCGCTCGGCGATCTCCGCGCCGGTCAGGCCCTGGTTGAGCATCCGCACGGTCTGGTCGTGCAGGTAGCCGTACAGGTCGCGCTGCTCGGTCAGGAACGTGATGACGCGCTCCCGGCCCCAGGCCGGCCAGTGGTGGGAGGCGAACGCCACGTCGGTGGCTCCGCCGAACAGGGTGATCGCCTCGGTGAGGTAGCGCGACCACACGTGCGGGTCGCGGACCTGGGCGCCGCGCAGGGTCAGCAGGTTGTGCAGGTTGTGGGTGGCGTTCTCGGCCATGCACAGCGCGGCGTGACCGGGGAAGAAGATGTTCAGCTCGGCCGGCGCCTCGGTGCCGGGAGTGAGTTGGAAGACCATCCGGATGCCGTCGACGGTCTCGCTCTGCCCGGTGGCGGTGATGTGCAGGGTCGGCGGCACGAGGGCGACGGTGCCGGTCGAGGTGGTCTGGCCGAGACCCGCGCCGACCTGCCCGCGCTCGCCCTTCGGCAGGGCCGCCCCGTACATGTAGGCCGCCCGGCGGGCCATCGCGGTGCCGGCGTAGACGTTCTCGCTGACGGCGTGCTCCAGGAAGCCCTCTGGGGCGATCACCGGCACGCCGGCCGCGATGTCCTCCTCGCCCAGCACGCCGCGGACGCCGCCGAAGTGGTCGATGTGGCTGTGGGTGTACAGCACGGCGGAAACCGGCCGCTCCCCCCGGTGGGCGCGGTAGAGGGCGAGCGCGGCGGCGGCCGTCTCGGAGGAGATCAGCGGATCGATGACCAGGACACCGCGCTCGCCCTCGACGATCGTCATGTTCGACAGGTCGAACCCGCGCACCTGGTAGATGCCCTCGGTCACCTCGAACAGGCCGTGGTCGGCGGCCAGCCGGCTCTGCCGCCACAGGCTGGGGTTGACGGTGTCGGGGCAGTCGGCGGCCAGGAAGCCGTACGCCTCCAGGTCCCACACCACCCGCCGGCCGTCCTTCACCAGCGTCTCGGACGCCGTCGCGACGAACCCCCTGCGGGCGTCCTCCAGGTCCCGGGTGTCCTCGAACGGGAACCGGCCGAGCACCGCCGCGTTGGCGGCGGCGATACCCGGCTGCGCGGGCAGGGGCTCGGTGCGCTGGGTCATCTCGGACTCCTCGGGCAGCGGCGTCGGCCAGGGGTTGCCCCTGTCACCTTCCCGGCCCGCGGCGGCGGCCACGAGCAGACCTGGGCCGACCGGGTGAACGGCCGCGAGGCCCGAGGCCCGGCGCGCCCGGAAGGCGGCCAGGAGCCCGTGCGGGAACGCGCGTGGCCGATCGGCCCCGGGACGGCTTCGGGATCGGCCTCGGGACCGGCCTCGGGACCGGCCTCGGAATCGCGCCATCGGGGGACCGAATCCGGTAGTCCTGGGCGGGAGTTGGAGCCGATCGGGGGCGAGATCCCGAGCTCGTGGCAGCATGTGCCATGTGCAGCGTGACATACCACAAGGGGGCCGTGGCTCCTCCCGTCGTCCTCCTCGAAGGAGAGAACTCCGATGAAGCGTTTCGTCGCGATCCTCGCGGCCGGTGCCGCGCTGTCCGGGCTCGGCATCACGGGGGCCACCCAGGCCGCCGCCCGGCCCACGGGTACGACCACCTGCGGCTACGGCGTCGGGGCCAAGGTCTGCCTGACGATCGAGGGCCGGCTCGCGTCCGCCACCGGCTGGGCCTCGTCGGCCGGAGGGTCCGCGCAGTTCGCCTCGTTCGAGCTGGAACTCCGCACCACCGCCGGCGCGAGCCTGGAGCGCGAGGACCTCGGCGCCGTGGTGCCGCCCGCCGGAATCACGGTCGGGCCGGTGGCGAGCACCGTCCCGTGCGGCACCGGCCTCACCGCCACCTTCACCACCACCCGGGCGGGACGCCCGCCGGTCACCGCCACGGTCACGGTGCCCGCCGTCTGCTGAACCGCTCCGGGCGGTCCACGTGCCCGCCGTCGGGCACCCCGGCGTCAGGGATCCGGGACCGGATCCCGCCAGATGTCCATCGGAACGGCGCGGACGGCGCGTCCGTCCGCGCCGAGGATCCGGCCCATCCGCTTCACCGTGCGCAGCGCCACCCGGCGCTCGGCCACCCGCAGGTCGGGGAACCTGCGGGCGAGCGCCGCCTCCAGCCGCTGGACGTCGGCGAGGGAGCGCTGCCAGACGGAGAGGACGAGGTTGTGCGCGCCCGTGACGGACACGCACAGCCGGACTTCGGGGAGCCTGGCGAGCTGGGGGCCGACCTCGTCGAGCCGGTCCGGAGGCAGGTCGGCCCGGAAGGTCGTCAGGACCGGCCGGCCGGCGTCGCGGGCCGCGATCTCGCAGCGGAAGCGGATCGCGTCGGAGCCGGCCAGCCGGTCGAGGCGGCGGCGCAGCGTGGACGGGCTCAGCCCGGTCGCGGCGGCCAGCCCGGCCTGGTCGAGGCGGCCGTCGACGCCCAGCCTGATGAGCAACTCCCGGTCCTCCTCGCGGATTTCGGCTCGCGCTCCGGACGGCTTCGGGCTCGCCGCCGACTGCTCGTCGTGCAGTTCCACGCGTTGGGCCGGGTCCAGCGAGTCCAGGCGCCAGCGGACCCCCTCGGCGTAGTAGCCGGTCGTCAGGTGGACCCGGACGGCGTCGACCCCGGGGATCCGGCCGAGCCGTTCGGCGGTGTACCGGGAGGCCGCCGCCAGGTCGGTGAAGGCCGCGGTGAGGGCGAGGTCGCAGCCCTGGGAGAAGTGCTCGACGCTCATCACGTGCGCGTCCTCGGCCAGTTCGTCGGCGATCCGCCCGATCCGGTCGGGGGCGCAGTCGAGGTCGAGGTGGGCGACGCACCCGGGGTCCTCGGGGTGCGGCAGACCGTAGGCGGTCACCCAGGCGATCCCGGCCTCCGAGAGCCGTTGCCAGCGGCGGGCCGCGGTGACCGGGCTGATCCCGAGGGTCTGGCCGAGCAGTGCCCAGGGCGCCCGGGGCCGCAACTGCAGGGCGTTCACCAGGGCGAGGTCCAGCTCGTCGACCGTCACCCGCGTGCCGGTCGTCTCCGTGGCGGCTGCCCCAGTGCCGGTCACCTCCACGCCGGTCACCGTCGGCTTCCGGACGATTCGTTCATCGAAGGGCCCCTTCGTGGCGTGATCCTGCGAAATCGCGGGAGACTCCCGCCCCGGGACCCAGAATCCCGGTACGAGACCGCTCCGCACAAATCCCGCCGCACGCGGGTCCGATGGAGGTACCTGTGTCCCTGCACGACGACGCCCTCGCGCTGGCCCCGGACCTGGTCCGGCTCCGCCAGGACCTGCACCGCTTCCCCGAGGTGGGCCTCGACCTCCCGCGCACCCAGGAGCGGGTGCTGCGGGCCCTGGACGGGCTGCCGCTGGAGGTGAGCCTGGGCACCGGCCTGAGCTCGGTCACCGCGGTCCTGCGCGGAGGTCGGCCGGGCCCCGCCGTGCTGCTGCGCGGCGACATGGACGGCCTGCCGGTCGTGGAGAAGACCCCGGTGCCGTTCGCGGCCGAGAACGGCGCGATGCACGCCTGCGGCCACGATCTGCACACCACCATGCTCGCGGGCGCCGCGCAGTTGCTGGCCGCACGGCGGGAGGAGCTCCACGGCGACGTGGTCTTCATGTTCCAGCCCGGCGAGGAGGGTTGGGACGGTGCCGGCGCCATGCTCGCCGAGGGCGTGCTCGACGCGGCGGGCCGGCACCCGGTCGCCGCG
This sequence comes from Kitasatospora sp. NPDC094019, assembly GCF_044764505.1. NCBI lineage: Bacteria > Bacillati > Actinomycetota > Actinomycetes > Kitasatosporales > Streptomycetaceae > Kitasatospora > Kitasatospora sp. NPDC094019. The sequence goes on along the minus strand of NZ_JBIWIF010000010.1, from coordinate 62,485 downwards.
TACGCCCTGCACGTGTCGTCGACCATGCCGCACAAGGAGTTCAGCTCCCGGCGCGGGCCGATCCTCGCCGCGTCCGCCGCTCTGCACGTCACCCTGCACGGTGCGGGCGGCCACGGCGCGGTGCCGCACCGGGCCAAGGACCCCGTACCGGCGGCCTGCGAGATCGTCACCGCCCTGCAGACCATGGTGACCCGCCGCTTCGACATCTTCGATCCGGTGGTGATCACCGTCGGGATCCTCCAGGCCGGTACCCGGCGCAACATCATCCCCGACACCGCCCGCTTCGAGGCCACCGTACGCACCTTTTCCGCCGAGGCGCAGGCCAAGGTAGCCGACGCCTCGGTGGAGCTGGTCAGGGCCATCGCGGCCGCCCACGGCCTGCGGGCGGAGATCGAGTACCTCCCCGAGTACCCGGTGACCGTGACCGACGACTCCGAGACCGACTTCCTGGCGGACACCGTCCGGGAGGTCTTCGGCGAGGAGCGCTTCCGGACGCTGCCGAACCCGATCCCCGGGTCGGAGGACTTCTCCCGGGTGCTCCAAGCGGTGCCGGGCTCGTTCGCCTGGCTCGGCGCCGCCCCGAAGGGCAGCGACCCCGACGTCCTGCCGTCCAACCACTCGCCCCACGCGGAGTTCGACGACGCGGTGCTCCCCGACGGAGCCGCGCTCTACGCCGAACTCGCCGCCCGCCGCCTCGCGGCCTGAACCCTGTACGCCGAAGAAGGAACGATCAAGCACATGACCGCACCGCGCGAGGTGGTCGAGCGGCAGCTCGCCGCCTACAACAGCCACGACATCGACGCCTTCATCGCCACCTACGCCGAGGACGTCACGGTCCGCCGGGCCGACGGCAGCCTGCTGCAAGGCAGGCCCGCCTTGCGGGACCGGTACGCCGGGCAGTTCGCCGAGGGCCGGTGCCGGGCGGAGATCACGGGGCGGCTCGCGGAGGGCGACTGGGTGGTCGACCACGAGATCGCCCACGGCCTGGCCGCCGACCCGGTCCGCGTCCTGGTGGCCTACCGCGTGCGCAACGGCCTGATCGACCGGGTCGACTTCCTGGGCTGACCGGCACCGCATCGGGTCGCCCCTCACCGTGCCGTGAGGGGCGACCCGCAGGTCCGGAAACCGGACGAGCCGCCAGGATGGCAACAGGTGTGAGCCGGATGCACCAGCTCGGCCGGCCTTTTCGCAGCCCGGGACGGTTGGTCCTCCTGTACGCATTCGGCTCCGTCCGCACCGCCGGCGCCCGGTCGCCGCGTACGCCCAGGAGTCGGGCGCAAGGGGGCCGACCGGGTCAGGCCCGGGCCGCCGACCCGTCGTACCGTCCTCCGTCGTTCCTCTTGGCCCGGAGCCTGCCCTCGGCATCGAGGGGATTGTCGTGGCTGGTCCTCTCGACGCCGGTGAGGAGGCTGCCCGCAAGGGGATCTCCTTGGCCTCCCCGGTCTTGAGCCTCACGGAGTGGGTGAGATCGGCATCCTCGATCTTCTTGTACAGCGATTCCTGGAGGTTGAAATTTCCGTGACGGACGAAGTCGGGGATCAGGCACACGACTTGGGCCATCGCTCGCGACAGCTGCTGGAGTCCGGCCAACGACACCATCTGGACCGGCTGACCTCAGGTCGGCGTAGCTGGCCGCTCAGCTGGCCATGGCCAGCTCCGTGCGTGCCCGCTGCAGCAGGCTCCGAACCGTCGACTCCTTCGGCCAGCGCCGCAACTCCGTCGTGTAGTCCCGCACGTAGTCCCGCGCCCGCGTCGACTGCACCCGCGCGAGGATGTCGACCGCCCGGTGCCCCATCGCGACGCCTTCCTCAAGGCTGCCGCCCTGCAGGTGCACCGTCCCGAGCACCGTGAGGCGCAGCCCGACCGAGCGGGCGAACGAGCCCTCGGGCATCGCATCGGCGTGCCGGTTCCACGTGAACGCCGCCTTGGGGTTGCCGAGGTCCCGCCACACCTCGACCGCATCCGATGCGAGCCGGGTGTGGCTCATGTGACTGATCCACTCCGGATCGTTGCCGGGCCGTGCGCGGCCGAGGAGCGTCTCCGCCTCCGACAGGGCCCGCGACGCCGCCCGCGGGTCCCGTGACCGGCCGTGTGCCCGGGCCTCGACCATCTTCGCGAACGCCAGCACCCGCGGGCTCGCCGACCCCTTCGCGCGCTCGTAGCCGCCCTGGACCATGTCGATGGCCTCGCTCGGGTAGCCGCGCAGCATGGCCTGCAGCGCCATCGTGGACATCACGTGGCTGCCGACCTCGGTGTCGCCGGCCGCGCGGGCGAGCGCGAGGGCCTGGATGAAGTGCCGCTGCGCGGCATCGTGCTGGCCCATGTCCAGCGCGGCCCAGCCGACGACCCGGGCGAGCTCGGCGGTCACGCAGTACAGCTCGGCGCCGATCTTCTCCGGGTAGGTGCCCACCAGCAAGGGGCTCGCGCGGTGCTGGAGGCAGTCCGCGACGCTGCTGGAGCGCCAGCTGCCGCCGCCGTACTTCGAGTCCCAGGAACGCGCCTCGCTCGCGGCCTGCCACAGCTCCTCCAGGTCCGCGCGGCCGACCTGGAGGCTGCCGCGGTGCCCAGGGAGCGGCGCGGAGGGCTGGACCAGCCAGCGGGTGACCGGGGTGGTGTAGGCAGCGACGGCGAACGCGCCGCCGATGAAGTCGCGTCGGTGCACGGTGCTCCAGAAGTTCGCGGCGTTGCGCACGGCGTCGCCGGGGTCTCTGGGGAAATCCAACCCCACCGCGGCCGGGTCGGCGGGGAGGCCGGCCATGCCTATCTCCCTGAGGGTGACAGGCCGTCCGAGCCGTTCTCCCAACGCAACGGCGATGAGCTCGGGCGCCGGGGCATCGGGGATCATGCCCTTGGCCACCCAGTTGCCGACACTCGTATGGGTGTATGCGCGCGGCTGACCGCGCTGCGCGGAGAGCTCGTTCACCCGCTGCGCGAGGCCCTTGCGGCTGCGGCCGCTCGCGGCCAGGAGCGCGCCGAGGCGGTGGTTCGGTTCGCGGGTCCTGCGTGGTGCCGGCGCCATGAGGGCTCTCCTGCCTGCCGGTGGCCGGGCTTCGAGGGTAGAGCCGCAGGCAGCAACACCGTTAACGCTTCTGTGATGTGTGGGCCCCCTCTGTGTGCCTGCCGGGCACCACCCTTCCAGGAGTGTTCTGGAAGCCGGTCGGACCGCGCCTCGCGACGGGGCAGGGCGGCCGTCCCCCGGATTGGAGGCGCACATGCGCCAGTTGCTCGTCACCGGCGGCGCCGGTTTCATCGGATCCCACTTCGTCAAGCGGATGCTTGCCGCCGACGATGTCGAGCGGATCACCGTCCTCGACGCCCTCACGTACGCGGGCAACCTGGACAACCTGGGCGCGGCGCTCGACTCGCCGAAGCTCACGTTCGTCCACGGCAACATCCTCGACACCGCGCTCGTCACCAACCTGATGGCCCGGCACACCGCGGTCGTGCACTTCGCCGCCGAGTCCCACGTCGACCACAGTTTCGCCGACGCCGGGGCGTTCGCGGCGACGAACGTGCTGGGCACCCAGCGGCTCCTGGAGGCCGCGGCCAAGGCCGAGGTGTCCAAGTTCGTCCACGTGTCCACCGACGAGGTCTACGGGCCGCTCCTGGACGGTGCCGCGACCGAGGACGCGCCGCTGCGCCCGACGGTCCCCTATGCCGCGAGCAAAGCCGCGTCGGACCTGCTCGCCCTGTCGTACGCGGTCACGTTCGGGCTGCCGGTGTGCCTCACCCGCTCCTCGAACAACTACGGGCCCGGCCAGCACCCGGAGAAGGTCGTCCCCCGGTTCGTCTCCGCCCTGATGCGGAACGACAAGGTCACCGTTCACGGACAGGGACAGCACGTGCGGAACTGGCTGCACGTCGAGGACAACTGCGCCGGCGTCGAGCTCGTTCTGCGCGACGGCATACCCGGCGAGGCATACAACCTGGGCCTCGGGACGGACCTGACGAACCGAGAGCTCACGGGGCTACTGCTGCGCGCCTGCGAAGCGGACTGGAGCCGCGTGGTCTACGTCCCGGATCGGACCGCGAACGACCTTCGGTACGCGATGGACTGCTCCAAGGCCGAGAAGCTCGGCTACCGGCCGCGCCGCTCTCTCGATGACGGTATCGCCGAGACCGTCGCCTGGTACCAGCACCACCCGGACCGCTGGGCCCCGCAGGCCCGCTACCCACACCCCCCGGTACCCACCGTCCACATCACGGCCCCGAGCCCGGAGCGCGACCGTGTCCGCTGACCAGTTGCCACAGAACGCGCTGCTCGTGCTCGGCGCGTCGGAGGAGCACATCCCTCTCTACCGGGAGGCAGGACGCCGAGGAATCCCGACCATCGCTGTCGACATGCGGTCGGACGCCCCCGCGTTCCCCTTCGCCGATGCGGCCATGAAGGTCTCCACCCGGGACGCGGATGCCATCGCCGAAGCACTGGGCGACACTCGGCCCGTCGGGATCGTGGCCGGTGCGAGCGACGCCGCGCTGCTCACCTGGCGTGTCCTGGGCCTGCGCTACGGCATGACCTACGTGTACCCGGAGGCGGCCTTGGCGGGTCTCGACAAGGCCGCCTTTCACAGGGTCGTCGCGTCCTGCGGTGTCGCCGGCTACGGATGGGCCGCGTCGGACGACCCGGGCGAGGTCACTGCGAAGGCGACAGAGTTGCGTTTCCCGCTCATGGTCAAGCCGGTGGACGGATCGGGCAGCAAGGGTGTCACCCGTATCACTCACCCGGACAGCCTCTCCGCCGCCATCGCCCGTGCGCGCGCCTGCTCCGCCTCCGGCACCGTCCTCGTCGAGGAGTACGTCCACGGCCGCCAGCTGACCATCGACCTCTTCCTCCGCGACAGCACGCCGGTCATGACCTTCATCAAGGACCAGCACCTTGTGGCCGGCAGGAGCGTCGTCCGGCGCATCGGCACGGCGCGACTCTCCCACCAGGAGCACCGTCACCTTGAGGACATCGCCGTCGGGCTGTGCAGCGCGCTGGGCATCGTCGACGGGCCCGCGAACTTCGACCTCGTCCTTGGTGAGGACGGCAAGGGCCGCATCGTCGAAGCCAACCCGCGCCTGAGCGGGGACAGCATCCCGCGCCTGCACGAGGCCGCCTACGGCGTCAACGTCGTGGGCGCACTCATCGCACTCGCGCTCGGTGAACCGTTCGACGCCTACCTGAAGCCGACACGAAACGCGCACGCCGGGGTGGAACTGCTCGGCTCCCCCCTCAACGTGGAAGGCGAGCTCGCCACCTGGGAGGGTGTCGACCAAGCCCGCAACGTCCCCGGTGTCACAGACATCGAGCTTTACGCCCGGCCCGGAGACCCCGTGCACCCGCACGACCGGTCCGGCCACAAGATCGGCATGATCACCGCCGCCGGACCGACGCCCGCAGATGTGTCCGAGGCCCTGGACAAGGCCACCTCACTGCTCCGACCGATCGTCCGACCGACCCGGGAGGCATCGTGACCACCCCACCGCGGCCCGACGCCGCGCACAACGCCAGCCCGTACCTGTACGGGACGGAACTGGAGGCCGTGGGACGCGTCCTGGCTGACGGCCAGTACGGGCACACCACCGTCACCGAGCAGTTCGAGCAGGAGGTCGCCCGCTTCCTCGGTGCCCCGGACGCCGTCGCCACCGCCTCCGGCACGGCCGCCCTGCACTGCGCTCTGCTGGCCGCCGGCGTCCGCGCGGGCAACGAGGTGATCGTTCCGTCCATGACGTTCTGCGCCACCATCCAGGCCATCCGCGCCGTGGACGCGGTCCCCCGCTTCGTCGAGGTCGACCCCGACACCCTGTGCGTGGAGGCCGCCACGGTCATGACCGCCGTGACCGACCGCACTCAAGCGGTCCTGCCGGTGCTGTACGGCGGCCGGGCCGTGGACCTGGGCACGGCCTACGACACCCTCCACGAGCGCGGCATCGCCGTCATCGAGGACGCGGCGCACGCCTTCGGCTCGCACCTGAACCACCGACGCGTCGGCGCGACCGGAGCCCTGACGTGCTTCTCGTTCGGCCCCATCAAGAACCTCACCTGCGGTCAGGGCGGCATGATCATCCCGCGCAACCCCGGCGAGGCCGACTTCCTACGCGGCGTGCGGATGCTCGGTGTAGTGCAGTCCCAGGCCGAACGCCAGGCCATCACCAGTTACAGCGTGGAAGGCTTCGGCCTGCGCTACCAGATGTCCTCCATCAACGCCGCCATCGGCCTCGCGCAGCTGCGCCGCTTCACCGAGACGGAGACGACCCGGCGGGAGCTGTGGGTCGCCTACCGCGACGCGCTGCGCGACATCCCGGCGGTGGAGCTGGTTGACGTGGACGTGACCCGCACGGTGCCGCACCTGTGCGTGGTCCGGGTGCCGCACCGCGAGAACGTGTTCCGGCTGATGAAAACCCAGGGCATCGCGGTGGGCGTCCACTACCCGCCCAACCACCTCCAGTCAGCCTTCAAGCCCTGGCACCGGCCACTGCCGGTCACCGAGAAGATCAGCAAGGAGATCCTGAGCCTGCCGTTCCACCAGCACCTCACCCAAACCGACATCGACCGCGTGGTGAACTCACTCGAACAGGCCCTCACATCGGCAGGAGGACCGTGATGCGCACGACCCTGGCCGTATGCCTTGGCGACAGCCCTGCCCATCGGAGGTCGAGGCCCCAGACCTGCTGATCAGGCGGAGGCGGCGGAAAGCAGCACGTCGACCAGTCGCTCGGCAGCGTCGGGGCGGCCCATCTGCCGAGCCTGGTAAGCGATCTGTCCCCGGAGCCCGGGGTCGGTGAGGAGCGGCTCGATCGCGTCTTGCAGCAAGGTGGCGTTGACCTCTCCGGTCAGCGCCACCGCTGCGCGTCGCCGCTGCAGGTGCATCGCGTTCTGGGCCTGTTCGTTGCCGGCCGACGTCGCGAGCGGCACAAACACAGCGGCCTTGCCCAGGGCGGTGAGCTCGGCGATCGTTCCGGCGCCGCTGCGGGACAGGACGACGTCGGCCAGCGCCAGCACGTCGGGGAGCTCGGGGCCGACGTATCCGGTCAGGTGGTAGCGGGCGGCCAGGTCCGGCTGCAGGGCGTTCACCGTCGCGCTGAGGGCGCCGAGGTTCGCGGGCCCGCACTGATGGATCACGTTCGCCCGCGAGAGGAGCCACGGAAGGGAGTCTCGCACCAGTTCGTTGATCTGCTGCGAGCCCTGGGCGCCGCCGGTCACGTACACGGTCGGCAGTCCGGAGGTGAAGGAGTGCAAGCCGAGCGCGTCGACTGCCTTCCGGGCGTGGCCGGCCAGCACCTCGGGCCGGACCGGATTGCCCGTCACCACCGTGGTGCCGCGCACCGACTCCGGCAGAAGTTCGAGGGTGGCCTCCGAGGAGACCGCGAACCTGGTGGCCGCGCGCGCGAGCGACCGGTTCGCCAGCCCGAGTCGCACAGTCTGCTCGTGAACGACCAGCGGCCTGCGGCACATCTTCGCCGCCAGACCGACCGGCACCGCCACGTACCCGCCGGTGGCGAGGACGACGTCCGGCCGGAAGCCGGCGACGATCGCGCGGGCCTGGGCCACGCCGAGCGGAACGCGGCTCATGTCGCGCACGTTCGCGGGCGACACGAGCTTGAGGGGGTTGGACGAGCGCCGGACCTTGCCCGTAGCGACCGCGCGAAAGGGGATGCCCTCGCTGGCGGCGACTCGGTTCTCCAGGCCACCGTCGACGCCGACCCACAGCACCTCCAGCGCGCGACCCGCCGCGGCGAGCCGAGTCTGGAGGGTCCGGACCGCGGTCAGGGCCGGGTACGTGTGGCCGCCGGTCCCGCCTCCGGTCACGATCAGCCGGAACGGCTCGCTGCTGTGCTGCGTCACGGGGTGCTTCCTCTGTTCGCGGACGTCGTCCAGTCCACGCTAGCCCCTGCTTGGAGAGCCCATTGGGACCGTCCCAGACGCCTTCGCGGCCGTCGACCTGCACGCCGACCCGGACCGCTGGGCTGCCGAGCCTTACACGAGCCAGGACGCAGCTGCCGCCACCCAGGTCTGCTTCGCAGGGGTGACCGAATCCGCTAACAAGCGCGAACGCGGATCGCCCCGCACGCCGCCGCGAGGGGTGATCCACAGGTCCGGAAACTGGAACGGCCGGTCGGACCCGAGGGTCCGACCGGCCGTTCTCTGTGTGCGCGAGGGGGGAGTTGAACCCCCACGCCCTTTCGGGCACTGGAACCTGAATCCAGCGCGTCTGCCTATTCCGCCACCCGCGCAACTGGGTGATGGGTAAATAGTAGCCCATCTCCCGGGGTGGTCTTAACCAACCGGGAGGGTGCCGTCCCGGAGGGCGGAGACGAAGGAGTCCCAGGCTGCGGCGGGGAAGAGGAGGACCGGACCGGAGGGGTCCTTGGAGTCACGCACCGGGACGAGGGCGGGGGTAGGGGATGTGAGGGCCACCTCGACGCACTCGCCCCCGTCGTCCCCGCTGTAGCTGCTCTTGCGCCAGCCGGCAGTCACGAGATTGACGTTCCTCATAGCGGTACTCCTCCATCGCATCGGCGATCAGGGCACTGGATTCACCGACCGAGAGTACATCTCCCCGCACGAGGTCGAAGTCCCGCCGAGCCTCGGCCACCACGGCCGGGGCGTCACTCATGTGCCCGCGGTACAGGCTCTCCGAGTAGACCCACTCCCGCCCGTCCGGCAGCAGGAGCAGGGACAGGGAGGTGGCGGGCATCTTCGTCACCGGGCGGGCGAACGGCGCCACTTGGATGAAGATGTTGTACCGCTCGCCGACGGAGAGGAGGTGCTCCATCTGTCGCCTCATCACACCCGGTCCACCGACGACGGTACGAATAGCGCTCTCATGGAGAGTCACCAGCAGTGTCGGACCACCGGCGGCCAGGAACCGGCGCTGCCGGCTCAACCGGGTGGCGACCCGCTCGGCCACCATTCGCGGGTTGTTGCGGGCATCGCCGAGACTGAAGATCGCATGGGCATAGTCCGCGCACTGCAACAGGCCATTGAGTCGGCAGTACTGGAGCACACGGACAGCTTCGGCTTCCTCCTCCAGTTCGACGTACTTGTGGAACCAGTCGGGGTGCTCGATATCGGCTTGCCAATCCACGCGTTCCCACAGCGTTCGCAGCAGCCCGCCCGTTCCGAGGATGTCGTCACAGGCGATCACCGTGTCGAGGTGCATCGTCCGGCGACCACCCTCGATACGCGTGACCACGGTCCGGTCACAGTGCAGAAGCTTCGCCAGCGCCTCCTGCGTGAGCCCCGCCCGTTCCCGAGCGAACCGCACTGCCTCCCCGAAGAGTTCCGCCGGACTCGCTGTGGGTGCGGCGCTCACCTTCCGATGTGCCACCTCGGTCCCCCTCTTGTGCCTTGGCCTCATACACCACGAATCGGCAGTCACCGTACCCGGGAACCCGCGATGATTGATGGCGGAACGCAGTTATTCGCTCGCACAGTGTGAATTCCGCGCCCCACTCGCGAGCCTGTTCCACTCCCCCCTCCCACCGGAAGGCTTCGCCATGCCCTGTCTCCGCCTCCCCCGCCGGCCCCGCGAGTTCGCCGCCCGGTTCCCCTCCCGGGCCGACTCCGCCCCCCTCGCCCGCTCTTTCCTCCGCGCCTACCTCGCCGGGCTCCCCCGCGGTGAACGCTATTCCGACGTCGCGGAGTTGCTGCTCGGCGAGCTCGTCACCAATGCCGTCCGGCACTCCGACGCCCCGCCGGACCGCCTGATCGAAGTCCGGTTCGCCGTCGCCCCCGCCGACCGCCTCCGGCTGGAGGTGCACGACGCCGGCGGCGGCCGCCCCGTCCTGCGGCCCGACGTCGACCCCGAGGAGGAGTGCGGACGCGGCCTCCTCCTCGTCGACGAACTCGCCGAGCGCTGGGGCTGCTGCCCCCGTGCCGGGGGGATCGGCAAGTTCGTCTGGGTGCTGGTCTCCCCCGCGTCCGGGTTCACCGATCTCGTCTTCGGCCGCTCACCGAGACTCGTCACGGTCTGAGGGTGACGGGCCGGGCGTCACTTCCCGGCCGCGGCCTCCAGGGTGGCGCGCCACAGCGGGCTGTCGACGTAGTGGTTGTCGTACAGCTCGGACGAGTCCTTGATCTCCTGCGGGCTCGCCTCGCCCCGCATCACCCGGCCGAGCAGCCGAAGGTAGTCGAAGCGCGGCATGCCCGGGGTGAAGACGAACAGCACGTCGGCCTCCGAACCGGGGGCGGCGGCGAAGGCGTGCGGGGTGCGCGGCGGGACGAGCAGGAAGTCGCCGCTCTCCAGGGTCTCGACCTTCTCGTCCAGCAGGACCCGGAGCTGGCCGCCGATGACGAAGAACAGCTCGGAGGCCCGTGTGTGGAAGTGGGCCGGGGCACCGACCGCGCCCTTGGCGAAGGTGGACCGGTAGCTGGTGACCGGGCTGCCGTCGGTGCCGTGGTCGGCGAGCAGGGTCATCACGCTGCTGGGGTCGCTGGTGGTCTCGGCGGTGGCGGCGCGGGTCAGGATCGGCTTGGTCGGGCTGGCGTTCATGGTGGTTCTCCCCGTCTCGGGCGGCTCCGGCTCCCCTGCCGTCGCCTTGTGATGATCACTCTATGAGTGTGATCGACCGGCCGAGGGGTTCATTCAGGCGGCAGAATCATGGGTCAATTCGGCCGCGCGACCAGCCCCGGGAACGCCCGAGGGCCGCACCCCGCCGATGCGGGGTACGGCCCTCGGAACAGCGCTCGCGTCAGGCGGCGGCCAGGCGCTCCGCCGCCGCGTCCAGACGCGCCAGGGTCCGCTCGCGGCCCAGCACCTCGATCGACTCGAACAGCGGCAGGCCCACGGTGCGGCCGGTGACCGCGACCCGGATCGGCGCCTGCGCCTTGCCCAGCTTCAGCCCGTGCTCGGCCGCGACGGCCTCCAGCTCGGCCTTCAGCGGCTCGGCCTTCCAGTCCGCGAGGGCGGTGAGCTTCTCGCGCGCGGTGCGCAGCAGGGCCAGCGCGCCGTCCTTGTCCTTCATGGCCTTCGCCCAGGACTGCTCGTGCTCCACCGGCTGCGGCAGGAACAGGAAGTCGACCTGCTCGACGATCTCGCCCAGCACCGCGATCCGGGACTGCGCCAGCGGGGCCAGCTCGGCGAACGCGGCGGCGTCGAAGTCCTCGGCCGCCCACGGCGCGCGGTCGGCGGCCAGGAACGGCGCGCAGGCCGCGACGAACGCGTCCACCGTCAGGGCGCGGATGTACTCGCCGTTGAACGAGCGCAGCTTCGCCACGTCGAAGAACGCCGAGGCGGCGTTCACCTCGGAGATGCTGAACAGCTGCTCCAGCTCGGCGTACGGACGGATCTCGACGTCGTCCTTGGGGCCCCAGCCCAGCAGCATCAGGTAGTTGACCATCGCCTCGGGCAGGTAGCCCTCGGCGAGGTAGTCCTCCAGCGCCACCTTGTCGCGGCGCTTGGAGAGCTTCTGCCGCTTCTCGTTGACGATCACCGGCAGGTGCGCCCAGACCGGCGGGGTGGCGCCGAGGGCCTCCCACAGCAGCTGCTGCTTCGGCGTGTTGGAGAGGTGCTCCTCGCCGCGGATGACCTCCGTGACGCCCTGCTCCAGGTCGTCGACCACGTTGGCGAGCAGGAACACCGGGCTGCCGTCGCCGCGGGCGATCACGAAGTCCTCGATCGCGGAGTTCGGGAAGGCCGGCTCGCCGCGGATGAGGTCGACCACGACGGTGGCGCCCTCGTCCGGGGTGCGGAAGCGCATGGCCCGGCCCTCGGCGTACTCCAGGCCACGCTCGCGGCAGAAGCCGTCGTAGCCGGTCTGGGCGGAGCCGGTGCGCTCGGCGGTCTGCTCGCGGGTGCAGTCGCAGTAGTAGGCGCGGCCGGCCGCGTACAGCTTCTCGGAGGCGGCACGGTGGATGCCCGCGTTGGCGGACTGGAAGTACGGGCCCTCGAAGGACGGGTCGCCCTCGTGGATGCCGATCGCGGCGAGGGCACTGATGATGCCGTCGGTCCACTCGGGCTTGTTGCGGGCGGCGTCGGTGTCCTCGATCCGCAGGACGAAGACACCGCCCTGCTGTCGTGCCGTCGCCCAGTTGTACAGCGCCGAGCGGGCGCCGCCGACGTGGAACATGCCGGTGGGGCTCGGAGCGAAACGGACGCGGACGGGACGGGAAACCTCGGTCATGGAACCAAAGGGTATCGGGCCGGGAGGCCGTCCCCGTCACACGCACCCCGCCCCGGAGCCGCGCGCGTCCCGTCCCCGAGGCGCGCGCGTCCCGCCACGGACGTCGCGCGCACCCGGCTACGCGGCGTCCAGGTCGATCGCGTTCTTCGCCCGCTCGACCGACTCCTCGGCCGCCGGGCCGCCCGGGTTCTCGGTGGCGAGGGCCTGGTTGAGGGTGACGAACGGGCGCATCCGGCGCTCGTAGCTCCCGAGCGCGGCCCGGTGGTCGGCTCCGGCCTCCCGGGCCCGCTCCAGTTCCTGGGCGAGCACGTAGGCGCCGACCAGGGCGAGGCTGGTGCCCTGACCGGAGAGCGGCGAGGCGCAGTAGCCCGCGTCGCCGAGCAGGACGGTGCGGCCGACGGACCAGGAGTCCAGGTGGATCTGCGCCATCACGTCCGCGTAGAAGTCGGTCGAGCGGTGCAGGGCGTCCAGCAGCCGGGGGGTCTCCCAGCTCAGCGCGGCCATCCGCTCGGCGACGATCGTGCGGGCCGCCTCGGGGTCGCGCTCGGCGGGCGCGTCGCTCCCCCAGCCGAAGACGATCCTCAACTCGGTGTTGCCGCGCACCGGGTAGATGCCGTAACCGGCGTCGCCGTCGCGCTGCCAGAGCTGCCAGTCCTCCAGGCCGAGGAAGTTGTCGGCGGCGAAGATCGCCACATGGGTGCCGAGCGGGTGCAGGAACTCCACCTCCGGGCCGAAGGCCAGCCGCCGCACCCGGGAGTGGAGGCCGTCGGCGCCCACCACCAGGTCGAAGGTGCGCGGCTGTCCGTGCGCGAAAGTGACGTGCACCCCGCGCGTGTCCTCGTACAGCGAAGTGACGCTGTCGCCGTGGACGAACTCGACGCCCGCCGGGGTGCGGTCGTGGAGGATCTCCATCAGGTCGCCGCGCAGCAGTTCGACGTCCCCGTTGTCGAGTCGACCGCTGCTGTAGGTGGCCTCCTCCGAGCGGTGCAGCTCGGTGCCGTCGGCGTCGAGCACGGACATGCCGCGCATCCGGGTGCGGGCGGCGTGGACCGGTTCGGTGACGCCCGTCCGCTCGATCACGTCGAGGGCGACGCCCCGGATGTCGACGGCCTGGCCGCCGGAGCGCGGGGCGGGGGCCAGCTCGACGACGGTGGGGGCGAAGCCCCGGCGGGCCAGCCAGTGGGCGACGGCGGTGCCGGCGATACCGCCGCCGGAGACGAGGACGTTCTGCATCGGGTGCTCCCCTGGTTCGCTGTGCCGGTGCGGCGTCGTCCGCCGCGAACACTCTGAATGTACGCTGTACGCGCAGAGCCTCGCAAGGCTCGAACTCGCAGGTCAGAGCCGTTTCTGAGCTAGGACAGAGGCCGATTCGGGGCCGATTCCCCTGGTAGCGTCTGCGCTAGTACAGGCCGGCCCGGCCGCCGAAGAAGATCTCGAACAGGAGGGCGCCGCCGTGGCACCCGAGACGGACCCGCCGTTCCGCCGCATCGCCGCCGACCTCCGCCGCCGGATCGCCACCGGCGAACTCGGCCCGGGCGCGCGCGTCCCCTCGACCCGGCGGCTCGCCCAGGACTGGGGCGTCGCCCTCGCCACCGCGACCAAGGCGCTCACCGTGCTCCGCTCGGAGGGACTGATCGAGGCCCGGCCCCGGGTCGGCACCGTGGTCGCCGCTGCCGCTACCGCCGCCGCACCCCGACCGGCCGCCGCCGAGGGCGAGTTGAGCCGCGAGCGGCTGATCGCGGCCGCCCTCGACATCGCCGACACGGAAGGGCTCGCCGCCCTGTCCATGCGCGCCGTCGCGGCCCGGCTCGGGACCGCCCCGATGTCCGCCTACCGGCACGTCACCAGCAAGGACGAGCTCGTCCTGCTCGCCGCCGACGCCGCCTTCGGCGAGGCCCGCTACCCGGCCGACCCGCCGGACGGCTGGCGGCCCCGCCTCGAACTCGGCGCCCGCACCCTCTGGGGGCTGTTCCGCCGCCACCCCTGGCTCGCCGAACTCGGCTCCGTCACCCGGCCGTTGCTGCTGCCGAACCTGCTCACCCACGCCGAATGGGCACTCTCCGCCCTTGACGGCCACGGGCTCCCGGCCGCCGGCGTCCTCGACATCCACGTCCTGCTCTACAGCTACATCGAGGGCCTCGCCGCCAACCTCGAACGCGAGGCCCGCGCCCAGGCCGCCACCGGCCTCACCGGCGACCAGTGGACCGACACCCGCTTCGCCACCCTCGACCCCCGCACCGCCGCCGCCCGCTACCCGGTCTTCACCCGCCTGATGACCGAACTCGGCGACAGCGGCTACGACCTCGACCTCGACACCCTCTTCGAGTCCGGCCTCACCACCCTCCTCGACGGCCTCACCGCCCGGATCGAGGGCGCGGGCCGGGGGTGAGGCCCCTGCCCCGACGGCCTGCCCCGACGGGGCGGTGTCACCAGCCGAGCTGCGCCTCGCCCAGCACCTCGCCACCGACAGCCTCGGCGAGCTTGCGGGCCCGCTCCTCCTCGTCGCCGAACCTGCCCACGTGGACGAAGACGGTGTGGTGGCCCGCCCAGGGGGCCAACTGGGCCGAGTCGCTGTGGAACACGATCTGGACCCCGTCGTACTTCGGCGAACCGACGCTGCCGGTCTCCGGGTCGTCCGGCCACCGGCCGTGCCAGTCGACGGCGGCCGTGCCCCGGCCGACGGCCGCCGCGAAACGCCGCTCAGCACTCCCCGTCGGGACGTCCAGCTGGACGTCCAGGGGAAGGTGCGGCTCCAGCGCGGCATCGTCCGCCGTACGCGGGTCGAGCTCGAACGGGAGGTACTCCCCCGCCGGACCGGTCCGCATCTCCATGTGGTGGAAGCGGGCGCCGGGCAGGACCTCGGCCATCCGCCGGACGTCGGCTGCCGTCATCAGCTCGGCGTAGAGCCCGACCTCGTCCTCGCCGTGGGCCAGCAGCGCGCGCAGCCGCTCGGCCCACGCGTACGCCTCGGCCGGGTCGGTGGTCCGGAGGACGGGATACGCCGTGGAATTGCCCATGGACCGAACGGTCACACAGCGGCGCTGTCCTCCGCCAGCGGATTCCGCACGGCGACGGTGACGGCGCCCGCGCCTCGGACGTCGACCCGCACTCCGGACATCAGCCCGCGTCCCGGCCGCGGAAGGTGCGGCGGTACTCGCGGGGCGGGACGCCGAGGCGGGTGGTGAAGGGCGGGCGGAGGGAGACGGCCGAGCCGAAGCCGCAGCGGACGGCTACCACGTCCACCGGGAGGTCGGTGTCCTCCAGGAGGCGCTGGGCGGTGAGGATGCGCTGGTCCAGCAGCCAGCGCAGCGGGGTGGTGCCGGTCGCGGCGGCGAAGCGGCGGGCGAAGGTGCGTTCGGACATCAGGGCCAGGGCGGCCATCCGGCGGACGGTCCAGGGGGTGTCGAGGGCGGCGAGGACCTCGGTGCGGACGCGGGCGAGCGGGTCGTCGTCGGCCGGCGCGGGCTCCGGGACGGGCGAGGGGATGAACTGGGCCTGGCCGCCGGAGCGGAAGGGCGCGGTGACCATCGCGCGGGCGATCGACGCGGCCGCCCGTTCGCCGTGCGCCGCGCGGACCAGGTGCAGGCAGAGGTCGATCCCGGCCGCCACCCCGGCGGAGGTCCACAAGCGGCCCTCGCCGGTGAACAGCACCTCGGGCCGCACGTCCACCGCCGGGAAGCGCTCCGCCAGGCGGTCGGCGAGGGCCCAGTGAGTGGTGGCGGTGCGGCCGTCCAGCAGGCCCGCCTCGGCGAGGACGAAGGCGCCCGCGCAGAGCGAGGCGATGGTGACGCCGCGCCCGTGGGCGACCCGCAGCGCGGCGTGCACGGCCGGATCGCGCGGCTCGTCCGGCCGTTCCACACCCGGCACCACGACCAGGTCGCAGGCGGCCAGCGCGTCCAGCCCGAAGTCCGGAACGCGCTCCAGCCCGCCGCCGAGCCGCACCCGGGCACCGTCCGGGCCGCAGACCCGCAGCTCGAAGTCGGGGACGCCGGGAAGGCCCGCCCGGTCGGCCCAGACCTCGCCGATCACCGCGTAGTCGAACGGCCGCACCCCGTCGAAGACCAGACACCCCACCGTGCGCATGGGGGAAGCGTAGTGGCAGGATCGTATCGACGGGTGGCTCCACCGCCGCTCACGGGTGCGTCGGGGCCCGCCGCAGCATGGACGCATGACGAACACCAGCGCCTTCGACGCCCCGCTCACCATCGACACCGACGCCGTCCTGGTCGTCATCGACGTCCAGAAGGGCTTCGAGGACACCGCGTTCTGGGGCGGGCGCGACAACCCCGACGCCGAGCAGCGGATCGGCGAACTGATCGACGTGTGGCAGGCCACCGGGCGGCCGATCGTCGTGGTCCAGCACGCCTCCACCGGCGGCCCGCTCGATCCCGGTACCCCCGGCTACGAGTTGAAGGACTTCGTGGCGGCGGTCGAGCCCGCGCTGCACATCACCAAGACGGTGAACAGCGCCTTCTACGGCACCCCGGACCTGCACGCCTGGCTCCAGGAGCGGGGCGCCCGGCAGGTGGTGGTCACCGGGATCATCACCAACGTGTGCAACGAGACCACCGCCCGGATGGCGGGCAACCTCGGGTACGACGCGGTCTTCCCGATCGACGCCATGCACGCCTTCGACATGACCGGCCCGGACGGCGTGACCCTCCCGGCCGCCGAACTCGCCCGGGCCACCGCGACGGTGCTGCACGCGATGCGGTTCGCGAAGGTGGTGCCGACCGCCGCGGTGGTCTCGGCGGCGAAGACCGGCGAGCCCACCGCCGTCAGCGGGTCCTGACCTTGCCGGTGGCCGCCGCCGGAGCAGCCGCACCCGCAGCCGCACCCGCCGGGAAGGTCTCGGCCAGGAACGCCTCCCAGGTGCGGGTGCCCCGCGCGGCCCCGGGCCGGGCCAGGTTGACGCCCTCCCGGTAGCAGCGGCCGACCTTGCCGGGCGCGCGCAGCGGCAGCATCGGGCGGCGCTTCCCGCTGGCCAGCAGGTGGTCGCGGGTGAGGTCGCCCAGCGTGCGGACGGCCGGACCGGCGAGGTCCGGGACGAGCCCGGCGGGCGCGGCCAGGGCGAGTTCGACCAGACGCTCGGCGACGTCGCGCGAGTCCACCGGCTCCCAGCGGATGCCGCCCAGCTTCGGGACGAGCGGCAGCCTGGCCATCGCCGCCGCGGTCTTCAGGGTCAGGTCGTGGAACTGGGCGGCGCGCAGCACGGTGCACGGGATGCCCGAGCCGAGGACGGCCCGCTCGGCGGCGTGCTTGGCCCGGAAGTAGCCGAGCGGCACCCGGTCGGCGCCGATCACCGAGATGTGCACCAGGTGCTTCACCCCGGCCGCGCGGGCGGCGGCGACCAGGTTGCGGGTGGTGGCCTCGTCGTTCTTTGCGTCGCCGGCCAGGTGCAGGACCACCTCGACCCCGGCCAGGGCCGCGTCCACGTCCTTCCCGCCGCCGCCCTTCCCGTCGGCGCCGGTGAGCAGGTCTCCGACCACGTACTCGACGCCGTCGGCGGCCGGGCGGGGGTTGCGGGTGAGCACCCGGACGTCGCGGCCGGCCGCCCGCAGCAGCGGTACGACGTGGCGGCCGAGGGTGCCGGTGCCGCCGGTCACGAGAACGGGGGCGCTGGTCGGGAGAGTCATGATCGTCACTCCTTGGGCGAACGGAGGCCGCGCTTCCGGCGGACCCGCTAGGTTTCGTGCTTCCGGAGCTTTGACCCACGGCGACAGAGGAATGTGACACGGGTGGACGAGAATTTTCCGGCGGCGGACACGGCGGAGGACGCCGGTACCGCGAGGGGCGCCGGGTCGGGGGACGTGGACTCGTTCGAGACGCACCGGCCGCACCTGCGGGCCGTCGCCTACCGGATGCTCGGCTCGATCGCCGAGGCGGAGGACGCCGTCCAGGACACCTGGCTGCGCTACGACCGCACCGACACCTCCGGGGTGGAGAACCTCGGCGGCTGGCTGACCACGGTGATCGGGCGGATCTGCCTCAACCAGCTGCGCTCGCGGGCCCAGCGGCGCGAGGAGTCCTTCGAGTCCCGGGTCGCGGCCGGCGGCGGGGGCGGCGACATCGAGCCGTCGCGGATACCGGACCCGCTGCTCAGGCGGACGGACGCGCCGGACCCGGAGCAGGAGGTGCTGCTGGCCGACTCGGTCGGGCTGGCGCTGATGGTGGTCCTGGAGTCGCTCGCGCCGGCCGAGCGGGTGTCCTTCGTGCTGCACGACATGTTCGCGGTGCCGTTCGAGGAGATCGCCCCGCTGGTCGAGAAGACGGCGGCGGCCACCCGGCAGCTCGCCAGCCGCGCCCGGCGCAAGGTGCAGGGCCGGGCGCCCGCGCCGGACCGGGACCTGGCCCGGCAGCGGGTGGCCGTCGACGCGTTCTTCGCCGCCACCCGCACCGGGGACCTCGACGCGCTGCTCGCGGTGCTGGACCCGGACGTGGTGCTGCGCGCCGACGGGGCCGCCGCCGGGCGGGAGCAGCGGCGTCCGGTGGTGCTCAACGGGGCCCGGACGGTCGCGGGCCAGGCGGTCATGTTCCGCGGCCTGTCCCCGTACGCGCGCCCGGCGCTGGTCAACGGCGCGGCGGGCGTCGTGGTGATCGGGGCGAACGGCCGGCCGATGTCGATCATGGCGTTCACCGTGGTGGGCGGCGTGATCGTGGCGATCGACGTGCTCACCGACCCGGACCGGCTGGCCGCGCTGGACCTCACGGCGTTCGCCGACTGAGCCCGTTCCCCGACCGGGCCCGTTCCCCGACCGGGCCACCATGACGGGCGGGAACGCGGCCGCCCCCACGCACCGGAGTGCGCGGGGGCGGCCGTCCTGCGTCCGGCGGGCGTCAGCCCTTCTTGGAGATGAAGTCGTACGCACCGGCGGCGACGTCGTCCAGGTACGGACCGGCCTGGTACTTCGGGTCCCCGACGTGCTGGCCGACCGAGACATTGCTGACCAGGGCCGGCTTGCCGTCCTTGACCGCCAGCCAGCCACCGCCGCTGGAACCGCCGGTCATGGTGCAGCCGATGGCGTGCATCGGCGGGCGGGCCGGGTCGTAGGAGAGCCGGCTCGGCCGGCCGCTCTCGCAGCGGTTGAGCTCCATGCCGTCGAACGGCGGGGCCGCCGGGTAGCCGTACTCGGTGACGTTGAGCTGCTCGCGCGGGGCGTTGAACCAGACCGGCACGGCGTCGCCGACCGTCTCCTCCAGCGACTTGCCGCCCTCGGCGGGCTGCACCCGGATGATCGCGAAGTCGTACTGGGTGGCCGGCGAACCGCCGTCCCCGCCCTCGGCCTTCCACTGCGGCGAGGTGACCGCCTGGGTGGCGTTCCAGATGCCGAGCGGCGCGTACTGCGCCTCCTCGGCCTGCTTGCCGCCGCTCAGCGCGCCGGTGCTGTTGAACGCCGGGATGAAGGAGATGTTGCTGAAGTACTTGCCGCCCTTGCCCTGGTGGATGCAGTGCCCGGCCGTCCAGACCAGGTTGCTCCTGCCGGGGTGGGCCGGGTCCGCGACCACCGTGGCGGAGCACTGGTAGTGGCTCAGCCCGGCGGCCGCCTCGGCACCGCTGCCCGGCGCGTCCGCGAACAGCTTCCCGTGCACGGCGAGCTTGGTGTACGGGTGCGGGAGCGGTTGGGCGTTGACGGTCTTCGGCAGCGGGTCGTTGCCGTTGTCGGCCGGCTGGGCGGGCTGCGCCGGGGCCTGGGTGGGCTGGGCGGGCTGCGCCGGGGCCTGGGTCGGCTGGGCGGGCTGCGCCGGCGCCTGGGTCGGCTGGGCCGGGGCGGCCGGCGGGGCCGGGGCCTGCGAGGCCGGCTGCTGGGTGTTCGACGGCTTCGGCACCGCGGGCGGCGGGGTCGGGTGCCCCGGCTGGGTGGGCTGGCCGGCCGGCGGCTTGGCGGACGCCGTGGCCGGGGTCGTCGGCGCACCGGGCGGCGTCGGCTGCGCGGGCTTGGGCGGAGCCTGCGTCGGCTGCGCCGGGGCCTGGGTGGGCTGCGCGGGCTGCGCCGGGGCCGCGGGCGGGGCCGCGGGCGGCGGGAGCGGCTCGTTGGGCTTGGCCTTGAGCAGCTTGTCCAGCGTCCAGAAGCCCTTGGCGGCGGCCGGGAGGGCGTAGTCCTTCGCCCACTTCTCCCAGTCGTCGAACTTCCACTTCTTCAGGTCTTCGAGGTTGGCCGGCAGCCCGATGTTCGGCGCCGCCCCGGCACCCGCGGCCGCGGTGACGGCGGTGTCGGCCGAGCTGTTGTCCGGGCCGCAGGCCGCGGTGGTGAGCAGCGTCAGCGCGAGCGCCGAGGCACCGAGAGCCGTCCTGGCGGCGTGCGCGGTGCGAAGGCGCCGACCGCTACGGTCAGAGAATGACATGAACTTGTGTTCCCCCTGTGTGAAAAACACCCGGCGCCGCCGGAGCGGCGCCGGGTACTGCGCGGGGGAGTATTCCACTCACCGTCAGGAGGGCGGCCACCCGCCCCCGTCAGCGGCCGACCGAACCGTCCAGCAACTCCCGCAGGATGTCGGCGTGACCGGCGTGCCGACCGGTCTCCTCGATCATGTGCACCAGCAGCCAACGCATCGACGGCGCCTCCGCGTTGGGCCGCAGCGAGCGCACCCCGGGGAGGTCCGGCCGGTCCGCCGCCGCGGCGATCACCTCGTTGGCCCGGGCGATCGCCTCCCGGTACGCGGCCACCGACCCGGCCACCGTCTCGTCGCCGGGCGAGGGCGCGTCGTCGTCCCACAGCCCGACGTCGTCGCCCCGGTAGGCCCAGAGGAACCAGTTGAGTTCGACGGCGGTGAGGTGGCGCACCAGCCAGAGCAGGCTCGTCCCGGAGCCGACGCCGGGCCGGCGGGCGTCCTCGTCGGACAGTCCGTCGGTCTTGGCGATCACGCAGGTGCGCAAGTAGTCGAGGAAGGCGAGCAGCGTGGTGTGCTCGTCGGCGTTCAGCCCCGGCGGCCGGAGGTCGGCCCGGGCGGGGGCGTCGGTGTCATCGGTCACCCCACCCACCCTAGGGCGTGGGCGCGTCACCAGCCCTGGGCGTGCAGCCAGTCGGCCAGGTGGCGGGCGCAGTCGTCGACCGAGTCCTGCCAGGCGCGGGCGGCGTCGTCGCCCGCCTCGTCGCTGACGTGCTTGACCAGGCGGACCGGCAGCCCGGCCCGGTGGGCGACGGCGGCGACGGCGTAGCCCTCCATGTCCACCAGGTCCGCGTGCTCGGCGAGGCGGTCGCGGGCGGCCGGGTCGGAGACGAAGAGGTCGCCGGTGGCCAGGACCGGCCCGTCGCCGCCCTTGCCGACGACCAGCGGCGCGCCGTAGGTACGGCCGGTGAGGGCGTACAGGGCGGGGGTGTCCAGGTCGTGCTGGATCACCTGGGTGACGGTGTGGGTGCCCTCCCAGCCGGGGCGCAGGGCGCCGGCGGTGCCGAGGTTCACCACCTCGGAGGGGTGGCGGCCCCCGGCGAGGACGGTCGCCAGCGCGGCCGCGGCGTTGACCTTGCCGATGCCGGTGAGCAGCACCGGGAGACGGTCGCCGAGGTGGGCGGCCTCCTCCCGGACGGCGACGACGAGCAGCGGGCGGTCGGCGGAGATCGTTCCCAGAAGGCGCATACCGCCATCGTACGAAGGGCCGGGCCGCCGGAGCGGACACGCACCACCCGCGCCCGGGGCGCGCGCCCCACCGGAACGTGTCGGCCGTCGCGCCGCCCGGACCCGACCTCCGCACAAACGGACCCCGATCCTCCGGTCAACTCGGGAACCGCGTAGGGTGCGTGCCGCGTCGACCCGTTCGCCGCACGGCCCGAGGGGGGACGGGGCCCGGCGGGCGAAGCAGCGACGGGACAGCTCAAGATCCGCGCAACTCGGGTGTGGCCGCGGGGAGTGACGGCCATACTGCTGGCAACGGCCGGGCCCCGGAGACGGGGGGCGGGCCACAGGGGAGGGGGTGGCTGGTGGCGACACCGGTACGCACGGAGGGGCCGGGCGCGCACGCGCCGGAACGGCCCGCGGGTACGGTGCCGGCCCAGCGCGGGGCCGGTGGCACGGGGGCGGTGGTGCTCCCCAGGGGCGTGGCCGCACGGCTGGGCCGGGCCACCCGGACGGCGCCGGGGCGGCTGCGGCTGGCCGGGGCGCTGCTCGCGGTCCTGACCCTCGCGTTCGGCGCGCTGACCGCCGTCCAGATCAACTCCCGGGCGGCCGCGGCGCAGCGGGTGGTGGACCACAGCCAGCCGCTCAGCCAGGCCGCCGCCGACATCAGCCGCTCGCTGGCCGACGCCGACGCCACCGCCGCCACCGGCTTCCTGCTCGCGGGCTCCGAGCCCCGGGCCGTCCGCGACCGCTACGAGCAGGACCTCAGGACGGCCTCCCGGCTGATCTCCGAGGCCGCCGCCCGCACCACCGCGTCCTCGCCGCTCCAGGAGCTGCTCTCCACCCTCAATCAGCAGGTGCCGGTCTACGCGGGGCTGGTGGAGACCGCCCGGGCCAACAACCGGCAGGGCTACCCGCTCGGTGGTGCCTACCAGCGCTACGCCTCCGAGCAGATGCGCAAGGTGCTGCTGCCGGCCGCCCAGCAGCTGTCGGCCTCCGAGAACGCCGTCCTGGCCGACGACCTGGCCGACGCCCGGACCACCCCGTGGGCCGGGTACGCGCTGGGGCTGGTGGCGCTGACGGCGCTGGTGTGGGTGCAGATGACGCTGTTCCGCCGGACCAACCGGGTCTTCAACATCGGGCTGCTGGCCGCCACCGGCGCCGTGCTCGCCGCGGTGCTCTGGCTGACCGTGGCCGCGACCGGGGCCGCCTCGGCCCTCGCCCGCGGCGAGCGCGAGGGCGGCGCACCGCTGCGGGCGCTCAACGCGGCCCGGGTGGACGTGCTGACGGCCCGGCTGGCGGAGAACCTGCACTACGTGGCCCGGGGGTCCAGCGGCACCTACGCCGACCTGTGGGCGAAGACCACGGAGCACCTGTTCACGTCCGATCCCGGGCGCGACACCGGGCCCGGCACCCTGGTGCAGGCCCAGTCGCTGGCACCGCCGACCGCCCAACAACCGCTCGCCCAGGCCCTGGCCGACTACCAGCAGTGGCGCGAGCGGCACACCGCCGCGACCAAGCTGGAGAACGACGGTGACTACCAGGCCGCGCTGGACGCCACCGTGACGGCCCGGGCGGCCGACGCGCCGAACACGGCCGAGGCTTCGTTCAGCGCCGCCGATCAGCAACTCGCCCACGCGGCCGTCCTGGAGGAAGGCGTGTTCCGGGACTCCGCGCTGGGCGTCGACGGGGACCTGCGCACCGCCGCCGCGGCGGTCGCGGTCCTGGGCCTGGTGGCCGCCGCCGCCGCGCTGGGCGGCCTCGGCCGCCGACTGGCCGAGTACCGGTAGAGGGGACGGAAGCATGGTCACGAGCACTGGCACTGGCACGAGCACCGGCACTGGCACTGGCAGGGATCGGAACCGGCGCCGGGCGGCCGCGCTGCGCGGGGCCCGGACGGCGGTGGCGCTGACACTGCTGGCGAGCGGCGCCCTGGTCCTGGGCGCGGGCTCCTCCCCCACCGTCGGCACACCGCGCCAGGTGCCGCTGGCGGCGCAGCAGGAGCGGTCCGGGCAGTCGGAGCAGACCGGACAGGCCGACTGCGACCTGTACCGGAGCGTCCCGCCGAGCACCGAGGACGGCCCGGCGGTGAAGGCCGTCAAGGCCAAGCGCAGCCTGGTCGTCGGCGTCGACCTGAACAGCTACCGGTGGGGTTCGCGCAACCCCAACACCGGGCAGGTCGAGGGCTTCGACATCGACCTCGCCAAGGCGATCGGCACCGCCATCATGGGCGACCCGGACAAGGTGGTCCTCAAGGCGGTACCGACCGCCGACCGGATCAAGTTCATCCAGGAGGGCCGGGTCGACATCATCGTCCGGACCATGTCGATCACCTGCGAGCGGATGGAGCAGGTGGCCTTCTCCCGCCCCTACTTCACCACCAGTCAGCGGGTCCTGGTGCCGCGCTCCTCGACCGCGAAGACCATGGACGAGGCACTGAACGGCACCACCGCCTGCGCCGCGTCCGGCTCCTCCGCCCAGGAGGAGTTGAAGACCCGTCCGCTCAAGCAGCTGATCACGGTGGAGAACCACCTCGACTGCCTGGTGCTGATGCAGCTGGGCAAGGTCGACGCCACCATGACCGACGACGGACTCGCGGCCAGCCAGGCCGCGCAGGACCAGACCGTCCGGGTCCTCGACGGCGAGGTCCGGCCGGGCGTGATGGGCGTCGCGATGCTGAAGACCAGCACCGATCTGACCGCCCGGGTGAACCAGGTGCTCAACGACTACTACACCGGCGGCAGCTGGCGGCGGGCGTACGACACCTGGCTGAAGCCCTACCTGCTGGACGACGCCGACCGGCACTGGCCGACACCCCGGTGACGGGGCCTCGGGGCGGGACCGGGCGTCCGGCCGGGCATCCGACCGGACGCCCGACCGACGGCTCCCCGGTGACCGGGCCCGGCCCGGCGGTCGGGGCGCGCGCTAGGGTCGGGGCGGATTCCCCGGGAACCGGAACGGCGGAACCCGGAACGACGCGGCACGGCACGACGGAGCACGGCACGACGGAGCACGGCACGACGGAGCACGGCGCGGCAGCACACCGCGCGACGGCACACGGCAGGACGGCCCACGGCTCGCAGCAGGTGGAGGAGGGGAGGGGACGATGGCGGCTTCGGCCGGCCCGGCACTGAGCCGGGAGGAGGTGGACCGCGCGCTGGCGCGCCTCGGCGCGGAACGCGACGCGGTCGAGTCCGCGCTGCTCTCGCTCCAGGACCACCCCGGCCTGCGCCTGCTCGACGGCGCCGGACTGACCGGGCGGACCCAGGAGCGCTGGTCCGTCGTCGGACAGGGCCTGCCGCTGCTGTGGGCGCTGTTCGACCGCTACTCGGAGGCGCTGGCCTCGGCCCGCGCGGTCCGGGCCCGCCGGGCCAGGCCGGGCGGACCCGAACTCGCCGAGCTCAGCGAGCTGCTGACCGGCGACGCGGTCACCGTGCCCGGCGGCGCGCCCGACGGCCCGCAGCGGCTCGGCGCGCCCGCCCGGCTGGTCGAGCGGGTCAGCCTGGACGAGCTCATGGAGCGGATGAACGCCTGGTACGCCACCGTACTGGAGGTGGTCTCGGCGGCGGACGCGGTCTGGACGGCGCTGCCGGCCCGGATCGATCTGCTGATCGCCGAACTGCGCCGGGTGCAGACCCTGGCGGCCTCGCTCGGCGTGCGCTCCGGCACCCACCCGCTCGGCGACGACCTGGAGGCGCTGGACGCCGACCTGGAAGGGCTGCGGACCGAGGTCCGCACCGACCCGCTCGCGCTCTGGCGGCCCGCCCGGGTCCCGGCCCAGCGCGGCACGGTGCCGGACGGCGGCGCCACGGCCCTCCCCTCCGGCGTGGTGGACACCGAGCGCTTCGACCGGGCCGGGCGGGCGCTGGACGGCGTCCGGCTGGAACTGGAGAACCTGCTGCGGCTGCGCGACGACGCCGAGGAGCGGCTGCAGGGCGTCGGTGACCTGCTCCAGCGGGCCGACGCCACCCTCGCCGAGGCCCGCCGGGCCCGCGGCGAGGTGCTGGCGAAGATCGCCGCCACCGAGGTGCCGGCCGTGCCCGGACCGGCCTCGGCGCTGCGGGAACGGATCGTGCTGGCACTGGAGTTGCGGCAGAACGGGCAGTGGTACCGGCTGGCACCGCTGCTCGACGCGCTGGAGGACGCCGCCGCCAAGGAGCTGGCGCGAGCCCGGCAGTCGCTCACCGAGGTGACCCAGCCGCTGGCCGTCCGGGCAGAACTGCGCGGGCGCCTGGACGCGTACAAGGCGATGGCGGCCCGGCTCCGGGTGGCCGAGGACCCGGTGGTGCTGGAACGCTACGAGAAGGCGCGCTGGCTGCTGTGGAGCGCGCCGTGCGACCTGCGGGCGGCGGCCGGCGCGGTGGCCCGGTTCCAGCAGGCGCTGCGCCCGGCGCCGGGCGAGCCCGGGGCGGGCTCCGCGCCCGCCGGAACCGGGCCCGGCGGCGCCGTGCAGGACCGGATCGAACGGGACGGGATCGGGCCGTACGGGACCGGACAGGACGGGACCGGGTGGGGCGGGGCGGCGGCCGGCGGGGAGCCGGCCGACGGACAGGCTGTCGACGGACGGGTACAGGGGGGCTGACGGTGATGGGCGAGACGTGCGTACGACCGGAGTGCGGCACCGGGACGATCGACGCGGACGGCTACTGCGACGAGTGCGGCCTCGCCCCGGCGAGCACCACCTCGACGCGCGCGGGCACCGGGTCGACGCCCACGGGCACCGGGCCGAGCCGCACCGGCTCCGGCTCCGGCACCGGCACCGCGACCGGGACCCGTGGCGGAACGGCCACCGGCCGGAGGTCCGTCGCCGGACCGGGCGACCCCTGCCCGCGCGACTGCGCCGGGACGGTCGACCCCGACGGCTACTGCGACGAGTGCGGCCTCGGCGCCGC
This sequence comes from Kitasatospora sp. NPDC094019, assembly GCF_044764505.1. Taxonomy (NCBI): domain Bacteria; kingdom Bacillati; phylum Actinomycetota; class Actinomycetes; order Kitasatosporales; family Streptomycetaceae; genus Kitasatospora; species Kitasatospora sp. NPDC094019. The sequence goes on along the minus strand of NZ_JBIWIF010000010.1, from coordinate 35,933 downwards.
CTCCGCCCCACCGGCCGCCGGTGACCGGGACACCGGCGCGGCCCGCAGCACCTCCGTCCGCAGCACCTCGGTCCGCAGCGGTTCGGCCCGTTCGCTGTCCGGCCGTTCCCGCTCGCACCGCTCCACCCGCACCGGCAGCGGCCGCTCCGTCTCCGTGCGCAGCAGCCGCGGCAGCAGCTCCGCCAACCGGCACCGGCTGGGCGCCGGCCTGGTGACGGTGCCGACCGTCCCGACCGCCGATCCGTCGCTGGCGGTCCTGGAGAACCCCGAGGTCCCGGAGCGCAAGCGCTACTGCTCCAAGTGCGACACCCCGGTGGGCCGGGACCGGAACGGGCGACCCGGCCGCCCGGACGGCTTCTGCACCAAGTGCGGCACCCCGTACTCGTTCACCCCCAAGCTGCGCCGCGGTGACCTGGTCGGCGGGCAGTACGAGGTGGTCGGCTGTCTCGCGCACGGCGGGCTCGGCTGGATCTACCTGGCCGTCGACCGGCGGGTCAACGACAAGTGGGTGGTACTCAAGGGCCTGCTGGACACCGGCGACGAGGACGCCCTGGCGGTGGCCGTCGCCGAGCGCCGCTTCCTCGCCGAGGTGGACCACCCGAACATCGTCCGCATCATCAACTTCGTCGAGCATCCGGACCTGCGGACCGGCGCCACCGACGGCTACATCGTGATGGAGTACGTCGGCGGCAAGTCCCTGAAGGACATCGCCAACGAGCGCCGCACCCCGGACGGCCGGCGCGACCCGCTGCCGGTCGAGCAGGCGATCGCCTACGGTCTGGAGGCGCTGCCCGCGCTGGGCTACCTGCACTCCCGGGGCCTGGTGTACTGCGACTTCAAGATCGACAACGTGCTGCAGACCGGCGACGCGCTCAAGATCATCGACATGGGCGCCGTGCGCCGCCTCGACGACGACGGCCCGATCTACGGCACCATCGGCTACCAGGCGCCCGAGATCGCCACCGACGGCCCCTCCCCCGCCTCCGACCTCTACACGGTGGCCCGCACCCTGGCCGTCCTCAGCTTCGACTTCCAGGGCTACTCCACCACCTACCGGGAGACCCTGCCCGGCCCCGAGTCGGTCCCGGTCTTCGCCTCCTACGAGTCCTACTACCGCCTGCTGGTCCGCGCCACCGACCCGGACCCGGCCCGCCGGTTCGGCTCCGCCGAGGAGATGGCCGACCAGCTCACCGGCGTCCTGCGCGAGGTGCTCGCGCTCCAGGACGGCCGGGCCCGGCCCGCCCAGTCCACCCTGTTCGGCCCCGAGCTCCGGGTCGTCGACACCGAGCTGGTGGCCGCCACGGTCCGTCCCGGCGAACTGCGGCTGACCGCCGTCGACCCCGCCGCCGCCGCGCTCGCGCTGCCCGTCCCCCGGGTCGACCCGGCCGACCCCAACGCCGGCTTCCTCGCCACCCTGCTGGCCGCCGACCCGGCGGAGGCGCTCACCGCGCTGGACGGCGCCCCGGCCGACTCGGTCGAACGCCGGCTGCGCGCCCTGCGGGCCCTGCTCGAACTCGGCCGGAAGCACCAGTCCGCCGAGGCGCTGGCCGCGCTGGAGCAGGACCACCCGGACGACTGGCGGGTGGTCTGGTACCGGGGCCTGGCCTCCCTGGTCACCGCCGCCGAGGCCGACACCGCGACCCCCGCCGGCACCGCCACTCGCACCGGCACCGGCACCGGCACCGAGGAGCCGGCCTCGGCCCGCGAACGGGCCCTGCGCGCCGCCGCCGAGGCTTTCGACGCCGTGTACGACGCCTTCCCCGGCGAGGCCGCCCCCAAGCTGGCCCTCGCCGTCTGCGCCGAACTCCTCGGCGACGGCGGCGACGCGGCCGAGTTCTACCGGCTGGTGTGGAGCACCGACCAGAGCTACCTGAGCGCCGCCTTCGGGCTGGCCCGGGTCCGGCTCGCCGAGAACGACCGGGCCGGCGCCGTCGCCGCCCTGGAGACCGTCCCGGCCACCTCCAGCCAGTACACCGCCGCCCGGATCGCCGCCGTCCGGGCCCGGCTGCGCGAGCGGCCCACCACCGACCCGCTCGACGCCGACCTCGGCGCGAGCTCCGAGCAGCTGACCGCGCTGCGCCTGGACGACCGCCGCCGCGAGGAACTCGCCGTCGAGGTGCTCGGCGCGGCGCTCGGCTGGGTCACCGCCGGATCCCCCCGGGGGACCGGCCCCGACCCGGCACCGGGCGAGGTCAGCGTGCTGGGACGGCCCGCGGTGGAAAGGGAACTGCGGTTCGCCCTGGAGCAGTCCTACCGGGTACTCGCCCGGTTGGCCGACCGGGCCGAGACCAGGATCGAGATGGTGGAACGGGCCAACCGGGCCCGTCCCAGGACGTGGGTGTAACTGATGCCGCAGCAGACCGTGTGCCAGAGCTGTGCCGAGCCGATGGACCCGGAGGACGTCTTCTGCGGGTCCTGCGGGGCCGGCCGGGACGGCCGTCCCGCCCCCGGCGCGATGCCGGCCGGCTGGTCCGCCGCCCGGGCCGGCGGGGAGGACCACCCGCCGACCCTGCCCAACACCCCCTCCGTGCTCGCCCAGGGCGACCGGAGCGCGGTCGCCTGCGCCCACTGCGGGCTCCGCCAGGTGACCCCCGACGGCTACTGCGAAGCCTGCGGCCGCGCCCAGCCGCGCCCCCGCGACCACATGGAGAAGGCGCTGGCCGGCGTCGCCGGTGTCAGCGACCGCGGCCTGCGGCACCACCGCAACGAGGACTCCTTCACCATCGCCGCCTCCTCGCTGCCCGGCGGCGAGCCGGTCGTGGTGGCCGTGGTCTGCGACGGCGTCTCCTCCTCCGACCGGCCCGACCAGGCTTCCGAGACCGCCGTCGACGCCGCCTCCGAATCGCTGCTCAGCTCGCTGGAGGCGGGCACCGACCCGACTCTGGCCATGCGCCGGGCGATCGCCGACGCCGCCGACGCGGTGGCCGCCCTCGCCACCGACGGCACCCGGCCGCCCCGGCCCGACCTCAACGCGCCGGCCTGCACCTACGTCAGCGCGATCGCGTCCGGCGGCCGGATCACCATCGGCTGGGTCGGCGACACCAGGGCCTACTGGATCCCCGACGACCGGGTCGCCGCCGAGCCGTTCCGGCTCACCCAGGACGACTCCTGGGCGGCCCGGATGGTCGAGGCGGGACTGATGGGCGAGGCCGAGGCGTACGCGGACCCGCGCGCCCACGCCATCACCGGCTGGCTCGGCGCGGACGCCGAGGAGGTCGTGCCGCACACCCTCGACTTCACCCCGCACGTGCCGGGGGTGCTGCTGGTCTGCACCGACGGCCTGTGGAACTACGCCGAGGCCGCCACCGACCTGGCGTACTACGTCCGGCCGGACGCCCGGACCGAACCGCTGGCCGCCGCGCAGTCGCTGGTGAAGTTCGCCGTGGCGGCCGGCGGGCACGACAACATCACCGTCGCCGTGCTGCCGATCGACCCGCCCCCGGCGGCCGCGGCGGCCGGGGAGGACGCCCGGACCGCGACCGCGCTCGACCTGCCGGTGATCACCGCCACCGGGGCGGCCCCCGGGACCGGACCGGCGGACGAGGAGGAGGACCACGCGCCGACCCTGCCGGACATCCCGGTGATCGGCTCGGCCGCCGCCCCGCTGCCCCCGGTCCCGCCGCCGCCCGCGGTGCCGCCCCTTCCGCCCGTGCCTCCCGCACCGCCCGCACCGCCGGTGCCACCGGCCCGCTGACCCGACCGACCGGGCCCGCGCGTCCGCCGTTCCGCCCGCACCGCCGGGGCCCGCACTGCCCGGTGCGGGCCCCGGCGCACGGGCGGCGGCGGGGCCGCACACCTTGAGCCGCACGCCCGAGCCGCACACCCCGAGCCGCGAGTACCGGGCCCCGACCACCGGGCGACCCGCCCGGAGCCACACCCCGCACCGAGCCACCGCACCGAGCGACCACCCGCGCCCCGTCCCACCGGCGCGGCCACCACCCGCGCACCATCCGACGATCCGACGGGAGCCACCGGCCCATGGCAACACTGGCGAAGCCGAACCTGCCCAAGTTCGACGTGGAGATCTTCCAGAACGAGTACCTCGCGGACGGCGCCCGCGAGGTGAACGCCATCGTCACCGTCACCGCGACCGGCGGCGGCACCTCCGGCGGCCGCCCGCTCGGCATCGCCGACGCCTCGGCGGGCGGCGACGGGCAGTCCGCCGCCGTGGTGATCCTGGTGGACTGCTCCGGCTCGATGGACTACCCGTCGAGCAAGATGCGCGGCGCCCGCGAGGCCACCGCCGCCGCCGTCGACACCGTCCGCGACGGCGTGGCGTTCGCCGTGGTGGCCGGCACCCACGAGGCCCGCGAGGTCTTCCCCGGCGACGGCACCCTCGCCATCGCCTCGCCGGAGACCCGGGCCCGGGCCCGGGAGTCGCTGCGCCGCCTCACCGCGGCCGGCGGCACCGCCATGGGCAGCTGGCTGACCAAGGCCGACCAGCTCTTCCTCACCCGCCGGGACATCCCGATCCGGCACGCCATCCTGCTCACCGACGGCAACAACGAGCACGAGACCGCCGCCGAGCTGGAGCGCGCGATCGGCCGGGTCACCGGCCACTTCACCGCCGACTGCCGGGGCGTCGGCACCGACTGGAAGGTCGAGGAGCTGCGCAAGATCGCCTCCGCGCTGCTCGGCACCGTCGACATCGTCCCCGAGCCGTCCGGCCTGGCCGAGGACTTCCGCTCGATGATGGCCGGCGCGATGGGCAAGCAGGTCGCCGATGTCGCCCTGCGGATCTGGACGCCCGCCAACGCGGTGGTGAAGTTCGTCAAGCAGGTCGCCCCCGCGCTGGAGGACCTCAGCGGCCGCCGGGCCGACAGCGGGCCGCGGGCCGGCGACTACCCGACCGGCTCGTGGGGCGACGAGAGCCGCGACTACCACGTCTGCGTGGAGGTCCCGGCCGCGACCGTCGGCAACGAGATGCTGGCCGCCCGGATCAGCCTGGTGCTGCCGCCCTCGGTCGCCGGGGGGACGCCCGAGGTGCTGTCCCAGGGGCTGGTCAAGGCGGTCTGGACCGACGACCTCGCCTCCTCCACCCGGATCAGCCCGCAGGTCGCCCACTACACCGGGCAGGCGGAACTGGCCGCGGCGGTCCAGGAAGGCATGGAGGCGCACCGCGCGGGGAACGTCGACCTCGCCACCGCCAAGCTGGGCGCCGCCGTCCGGATCGCCCACGCGACCGGGAACGACGGCACCTTCAAGCTGCTGCAGAAGGTGGTGGACGTGGTGGACCCGAAGGAGGGTACCGTTCGGTTCCGTAAGAACGTGAGCGAGGCCGACTCGATGATCGTCGAGACCCGGTCGACCAAGACCGTCCGCGTGAAGAAGTGACCGCCGAAGCGCCGACCGGGCCGCGAACCGGCCGGGCCCAGCCCCGGCCGAGCTGGAATTGAGGGGGGACCTGATGCCGATCTGCCCTAGGGGCCACGAGTCGCAGGCCGAGGACTGGTGCGACTTCTGCGGCTTCCCGATGACGCCGCCGCAGCCGCTGCCGCCGCCGCCCGGCGCGCTCCACGGCGCCCCGGGGGCGCACGGGGCACCCGGCGCGCCGTACGGTGCCACTCTCCCCCCGGGCGCCATGCCTCCGCCGCCGCCCGGCGCGGTGCCGGCACCGGGTCCGCCGCCCCCGCCGCAGGCCCCGCAGGGTTTCCCCGACCTCACCGAGGGCCTGGTGATCTGCCCGATCTGCCGCAGCCCGCAGACCGGGCGGTTCTGCGAGGAGTGCGGGTACGACTACGACCTGTCCTCCCCGCAGCGCGCGCCGCAGCCGCCGTTCCCGGCGCCCGCGCCGCCGCCCGCTCCCGCCCCGCTGAACATCCCGGCCGCGTACGGGGGCGCCCCGGCGGCGCAGGCCGCGCCGCAGCTCGCCGAGGCCCCGCCGCTGCCGCCGCAGCAGCAGCACGGCGCGCCCCCCGGCTACGGCTACCCGCCGCCCGCCCACGGGCAGCAGGCCGCCGCGCCCGGCCCGGCCGAGGCGCCGCCGTACGGGCAGCCGGCCGAGGCGCCCTACGGACCTCCGGCCGAGGCCCCGTACGCGCAGCCGGCCGAGGCGCCCTACGGGTACCCGCAGCAGCCCCCGGCCCCCCGCGAGGACTCCGGCCCGGTCTACGCCCAGCCCGGACCGGCCCGGCGCGGCGACGAGTTCGGCACCTCGTTCCATCTGGCCCCGCCGGTGTCCGCGCAGCCCGAGCCGCCGCAGGCGCCGCCCGCCGAGCCGGTGCGGACCACCTGGTTCGCGGTGATCGCGGCGGACCGCCAGTACTTCACCGACATGATGGCCCGCAGCGGTCCGGAGGCGGCCGGGCTGTTCTTCCCGCCGTACTGCCCCGAGCGGCGGATCCCGCTGACCGGTCGCGGCCAGCTGCGGATCGGGCGGCGCAGCCAGCACCGCGGCACCGTGCCGGAGATCGACCTCTCGGTCGCGCCGGAGGATCCGGGCGCCTCGCACCAGCACGCCCTGCTGGCCGAACAGCCGGACGGCAGCTGGGTGCTGGTCGACCAGGACTCCACCAACGGCACCACGGTGAACGGCGGCGCGGAGCCGATCTCCCCGCACACCGCGATCCCGCTGGGCGACGGCGACCGCGTCCACATCGGCGCCTGGACCACGATCACCCTGCACCGCGCCTGAGCGGGTACCGGCGACGGTGGGCCGGTGCGGCCCCGGGGCTTCCCGGGCCGCACCGGCCGTCCCATCGGCCCCGGCCGGTGGACACTTTATAAAAATGATCATCAAATGATGCTTCTGCATCTCCCCGTAGCGGCCCCGCACCCCTACTCTCAGCCACTATGACTGCTGCAATATCCGCCGACGGAATCCGTCAGCGGTACGGGGACGTACAAGCCGTCGACGGAGTGTCACTCACCGTCGAAGCCGGCGAATTCTACGGAATCCTGGGCCCGAACGGCGCCGGGAAGACCACCACGCTGGAGATCCTGGAGGGGATCCGCAAGCCCGACGAGGGCCGGGTCGAGCTGCTGGGCCTGGCGCCCTGGCCGCGCAACCCCCAACTGCTGCCGCGCATCGGCGTCCAGTTCCAGGCATCCGCCTTCTTCAACCGCCTCACCGCCCGGGAGACCATCCGCACCTTCGGCTCCTTCTACGGCGTCGGCCCCAAGCGCGCCGACGCGATGCTGGAGCGGGTCGGCCTGACCGAGTCGGCCGGGGTGATGACCGACAAGATGTCCGGCGGCCAGGCCCAGCGGCTCTCGATCGCCTGCGCCCTGGTCCACGGACCGGAGCTGGTCTTCCTCGACGAGCCCACCACCGGCCTCGACCCGCAGGCCCGCCGCAACCTCTGGGACCTGCTGCGCGACATCAACGCCGAGGGCCGCACCGTCGTCCTGACCACCCACTACCTGGACGAGGCCGAGGTGCTCTGCGACCGCGTCTCGGTGATGGACCACGGCCGGATCCTGCGGACCGGGGCACCCGCCGCGCTCGTCCGCGAGATCGACGACACCGTCCGGATCAGCGTGGAGTCGGGGCAACTGTCCATCGACACCGCGCGCGAGCTGCTCACCGCCGCCGGGGCGGAGATCGCCTCGCTGGAGGACGACAGCGTCTCGCTCTCGCTCTCCACCCGGCTGCCCGCGCCGGTGCTCTCCGTGCTGGCCGAACGGGGCGCCCTCCGCGGCCTGGAAGTCCGCGGCGCCACCCTGGAGGACGTCTTCCTCCAGCTCACCGGACGGGAGTACCGCGCATGACCGCCGAGTCCACCACGGCCGCGCCCGCGCCGGCCCCCGCCCCCGGCGGCACTCCCCCGGCCCCGGCCGAGCGCGAGCGGGTCTCCGCCTTCGCCAGCCTGTCCCGGGTGATGGTGGTCGCCTTCGTCCGCGACCGCGCCGCGATGTTCTTCGTGCTGCTGTTCCCGCTGATGTTCCTGATGCTGTTCGGCACCCTGCTCAAGGGCGCCTCCAGCCCCCACGCCAAGGTCGAACAGGTCGGCGCCGTCCGGCTGCTGGACTCGGTCCAGGGCGACGCCCGGACCGGCCTGGACCAGGTGCTGACCATCACCAAGGGCGACGACGAGGCCGCCGCCCTGGAGAAGGTCCGCAAGGGCGACCTCGACGCCATGATCAAGGAGGGCCCGGACGGCAAGGTGGTGGTCCGCTACAGCGCCGCCGACCAGGTCCGCTCCGGCTCCGTCCAGGGCATCGTCAACTCCGTGGTCCAGCAGGCCAACCAGGCCGCCACCGGCAAACCCCCGGCCTTCGTCATGGAGAGCAGCCCGGTCGAGGACGGCTCGCTCAAGCCGATCCAGTTCCTCACCCCCGGCCTGCTCGGCTGGGCGGTGGCCACCGGCGCGGTGTTCGGCGCCGCGCTGACCCTGGTCGGCTGGCGGAAGAAGATGGTCCTGCGCCGGCTGCGGCTCGCCCCGGTGAGCGCCGGGGCGATCATCTCCTCCCGGATCGCGGTCTCGGTCCTGACCGCCCTGGTCCAGACGGCCGTCTTCCTGGCGGTCGCCACCCTGCCGTTCTTCGGGCTGAAGCTCACCGGCGACTGGTGGCTGATCGTCCCGCTGGTCGTCTGCGCGACCATCGCCTTCATGTCGATCGGCCTGCTGGCCGGTTCGGTCGCCAAGACCGAGGAGGCGGCGAACGGCATCTCGCAGATCATCGTGCTGCCGATGTCGTTCCTGTCCGGCTCGTTCTTCCCCACCGACGGCATGCCGGGCTGGCTGGAGGCGATCTCCCAGGCGCTGCCGCTGCGCCACCTGGTCACCGCCTCGCAGTCGGTGCTGTCCCGGGGCGGCGGCGTGATGGACGCGCTGCCGACCATGGGCGGACTGCTGCTGTTCGCGGCCGTGCTGACCGGCATCTCCTGGAAGCTCTTCCGCTGGGAGGACTGACCGCCCGCCCCTCCCTCCGGCAGGCCCCGGCGGGGTCGTACACCCGAGGTCCTGGTCCCCAGGTCCCGGTGTACGGCCCCGCCGCCGTCTGCGACCATGGTCGGGTGAACGAGATCCGGCGTGGCACGCCCAGCGAGGAGACCTTCTTCGAACAGGTCGGTGGCGAACCGACCTTCCGGCGGCTGGTCCACCGGTTCTACCAGGGCGTCGCCGAGGACGAGTTGCTCCGGCCGATGTACCCGGAGGAGGACCTCGGGCCGGCCGAGGAGCGGTTCACGCTCTTCCTCATGCAGTACTGGGGCGGCCCCCGCACGTACAGCGAGCAGCGCGGTCACCCCCGGCTGCGGATGCGGCACGTGCCGTTCACGGTGGACCGCGCGGCGCACGACGCCTGGCTGAAGCACATGCGGGTGGCCGTGGACGAGCTGGGACTGCCGGCGGAGGCCGAGCGGCAGCTCTGGGACTACCTCACCTACGCCGCCGCGTCGATGGTCAACACCGAGGGCTGACCAGGACGCTGGGGCCGCGCCCGGGCTCCCCTAGGGGCGGACCGGGCTGAGGCCCAGGCCCGCGCCGAGCGCCGCCGCGGTGCGCAGGGCCACCGAACCCGCCGGGGCGGAGAGCCGCAGCCAGCCGCCGGCCCGGTGCACGCCGAGCGGGACCCGCGGGTCGAGGAAACCGATCACCCGGGCCGCGTGGGCGGCGCGCAGCGGCAGTTCGGGCAGTGCGGCGACCGGGCGGGACCAGATCTCGTCGGCCAGCGCGTCGAGCACCGGCCTGGTCCGGTGGTGCTCCGGGACGGCCTCGCTGCGCTCGCGGAACTCCCGTACGGCGGCCATCACTTCGCCGTACACCTGGGCGGCGGGCGGTTCGCCGACCGGCCGCCAGCCGGTGCGCGGGGGCAGCAGTCCGGCCCAGGCCGGGCCGGTGACCGGGCCGGGCAGGGCGAGGGTGTTCGCCCCGGTGTCGACACCGTCCAGAAGCTGCCCGGCCGAGACGGTCAGGTCGACCGGCCCGTCGAGCCCGGCCAGCCGGGCGGTGCGCACCGCCAGCACGCCCGAGCCACCCAGCGGCAGCCGTCCGAAGACGGCCAGCACGCCGCTGCCGTCGGGCTGCGGCACGCCCTGCGACCGGACCGCCGCCGCGCGGTCGAAGCGCAGCAGTCGGACCAGGAAGGCGGCCAGATCGGAAGCCTCCCCGGCGTCGGCGAGGGCGAGGGTGGCGGTGCTGTTCAACGCTGCGGCTCACATCCGGGGTATCGGGGGTGGAACGGTCGGTCGGTCGGCGGGTGCCGGCGGGCGCGGGGACCGGGTCCGGTCAGACCGCGACGGCCGGCGCCTCGTCCACGAACCGGGTCAGGAACTCCCGCTCCACCGGGCTTATCCGGCGCGGTCGGCCCTCGGCCAGGTCGTAGGGGACGACCACGGTCGAGGCCCGGACGTAGACCGTCTCGGTGCCGTCGGCGGCGGTGTCCTTGATCTCGTAGGAGACCGTCAGCGAGGCACCGCCGATCCGGGTCACCCAGGTCTCGATCGTGACCGGCTCGGGCCGGTGCACCAGCGGACGCTTGTAGTCGATCTCGTGGCGGGCCACCACCGAACCGCCCGCGAACTCGCCGGCGCCGGCCTCGGCGGCCTGGGTGAACATGAAGTCGATCCGGGCCTCCTCCAGGTAGCGCAGGAAGACCACGTTGTTGACGTGCCCGAAGGCGTCCATGTCGGACCAGCGCAGCGGACAGGCGTAGATGTGGCGTGACATGGGTGTTCTCCTCGACGTCCGGTGCCCGCCGGCGGGGGGTGCCGGTCGGGCCGCGGCCCGGCAGGCCCGCCCCCGGTGGGGCGGGCCTGCCGGGCCGTCGTCATGGCCGACTGTCAGCCGCGGGTCAGCTTCTTGTAGGTGGCCCGGTGCGGACGGGCCGCGTCGGAGCCGAGACGCTCGACCTTGTTCTTCTCGTACGAGTCGAAGTTGCCCTCGAACCAGAACCACTTGCTCTCGCCCTCGTAGGCGAGGATGTGGGTGGCGACCCGGTCCAGGAACCAGCGGTCGTGCGAGATGACCACGGCGCAGCCGGGGAACTCCAGCAGCGCGTTCTCCAGCGAGGAGAGGGTCTCGACGTCGAGGTCGTTGGTGGGCTCGTCGAGGAGCAGCAGGTTGCCGCCCTGCTTCAGGGTGAGCGCCAGGTTGAGGCGGTTGCGCTCACCGCCGGAGAGCACGCCGGCCGGCTTCTGCTGGTCCGGGCCCTTGAAGCCGAACGCCGAGACGTAGGCGCGGGACGGCATCTCGACCTGGCCGACGTTGATCCAGTCCAGACCGTCGGAAACGACCTCCCAGAGGGTCTTCTTCGGGTCGATGTTGGAGCGCGACTGGTCGACGTAGCTGATCTTGACCGTCTCACCGACCTTGACCGTGCCGCTGTCCGGGGTCTCCATGTCCTGGAGCATCTTGAACAGGGTGGTCTTGCCGGCGCCGTTCGGGCCGATGATGCCGACGATGCCGTTGCGCGGCAGGGTGAAGCTGAGGTCGTCGATCAGGACCTTCTCGCCGAAAGCCTTGTTGAGGTTCTCGACCTCGATGACGACGCTGCCCAGGCGCGGGCCCGGCGGGATCTGGATCTCCTCGAAGTCCAGCTTCCGCATCTTGTCGGCCTCGGCCGCCATCTCCTCGTAGCGGGCCAGACGCGCCTTGGACTTGGCCTGGCGGCCCTTGGCGTTGGAGCGGACCCACTCCAGCTCTTCCTTGAGCCGCTTGGCGCGCTTGGCGTCCTTCTGGCCCTCGACCTTGAGCCGGGACTGCTTGGTCTCCAGGTACGTGGAGTAGTTGCCCTCGTACGGGTAGGCGCGGCCGCGGTCGAGCTCCAGGATCCACTGGGCGACGTTGTCCAGGAAGTACCGGTCGTGGGTGACGGCGACGACGGTGCCCTTGTACTTCTCCAGGTGCTGCTCCAGCCAGTTCACCGACTCGGCGTCCAGGTGGTTGGTGGGCTCGTCGAGCAGCAGCAGGTCGGGCGCCTCCAGCAGCAGCTTGCAGAGCGCGACGCGGCGCTTCTCGCCACCGGAGAGCTTGGTGACCGGCCAGTCGCCGGGCGGGCAGCCCAGGGCGTCCATGGCCTGCTCCAGCTGGGCGTCCAGGTCCCACGCCTCGGCGTGGTCCAGGTCCTCCTGGAGCTTGCCCATCTCGTCCAGCAGGGCGTCCGAGTAGTCGGTCGCCATCAGCTCGGCGATCTCGTTGAAGCGGTTGAGCTTCCCCTTGATCTCCTTGACGCCGTCCTCGACGTTCTCCAGCACGGTCTTGGACTCGTCGAGCGGCGGCTCCTGGAGCAGCATGCCGACGGTGAAACCGGGCGAGAGGAAGGCGTCGCCGTTGGAGGGGTGCTCCAGGCCGGCCATCATCTTCAGCACGGTGGACTTACCGGCACCGTTGGGGCCCACGACGCCGATCTTCGCCCCGGGGAGGAAGCTGAGCGTCACGTCGTCAAGGATGACCTTGTCGCCGTGCGCCTTGCGCACCTTGCGCATCGTGTAGATGTATTCCGCCACGTGAGATCGCTCCGGCGTCGTCGGGAGTAATTCGGCTTGCAGCCTTCCATTGTGCCGCACCGGAACGGGAGCCCCGAACGGCTGCTCCCCCTCGACGCCCGCCCGCCCCGGGCGGCTCCGGCGCCCCGCCACCGGGCCCGGGCCCGATTCCGCGCCCGGCCCCGCACCCGGCTCCTCCGGACCACCCCGGCGGGCCCCGCGGCCCGCCACGGACCCCTGTGACCCCCTGTGGCCCCCGCCGCGCCGGACCGGGCCCGCGTCCGGGCGCCGAGGTCCGTTCCCGGGCGGCGGGATCCGTTCCCGGGCGCCGGGGTCCGTGCCGTCCCGGGCCGGTGTCCGGACGCGCAACGGCCCGGCTCCCCGCACGCGTGGTGCGGGGAGCCGGGCCGTTACGGGCGGTTCGGCGCCCGGTGGGACCGGATCAGTGACCCGGTCCTACCGGAGCGGCCTCCGGCCGGTGCCTCAGGCGGCGTCGCCGTGGCGGTTGCGACGGCGCAGCAGGAAGACCGCGGCGCCACCGGCCACGACCAGTCCGCCGGCGACGGCGGCGATGACCGGGGTGGCGTCACTGCCACCGGTCTGGGCCAGACCGCCGGTGGTGCCGGGGGCGGTGCTGGTCGGCGCCGGGTGGGCGGCCGTGGTGGTGGCCGAGGCCGACGGGGTGGCGCTCGGGGTGACCGGGGCCGTGGTGGTCGGGGCCGCGGTGGTCGGCGCCGGGGTCGACGGCTTGGTGCTCGGGGTGGTGGCCGACGGGGTCGGGGTCGGCGTGGTCACACTGGTGTTCTTGCAGTCCAGGATGCCCTTGAAGTTCTTGCTGAAGCCGTTCGGGCCGGTGACGGTGATGTCGTAGGCCGTGTCCTCGGCGACCGGGACGATCACGGTCTCGATCTTGCCCGGCTGGACGGTGATGTCCTTGCCCGGCTTCACCGAGACGGTGGCGGCCTCGTCGCCGCCGTTGGCGACGGAGACCTTGACGCCGTTGTTCACGCACTCGACCACTGCGGTGCTGTCGACCAGCGGGCCCTTGGCGGCCTTCCAGGTCGCCTTGGCGGCGTCCTTGACGCTGAGCTTGGTGGAGCCCGCCAGGATCATGGTCTGGCTGTGCTTCTCCGGGGTGTAGCCCTTGCTGAGGAAGACGCGGCCGCTGGGCACGACCGTCTCCGCGGCGGCGTTGATGCCGGCGGTGCCGTCCGGGGTCCCGGCCGGGACGTCCAGCCACAGCTGGGTGTCCTTGGCGATCGGACCGGCCAGGTCGGAGACCTGCTTGCCGTCCTTGTCGACCAGCTTGACCTTGTCGGCGGCGTCGCCGGAGACGGCGAACTTCACCTCGTTGGCGCTGGAGTTGAGGGTGAACGGGCCGAGCTTGGTGCCCGGCTTGCCCGACACCGAGTCCGGGGTGAGGCTCAGCGAGGGCTTGGGCTCGGCGGCGATGCCCTTGTTCTTCTCGCTGACCAGGTAGTCGCGGAGCTGCTTGGCCTCGGCGTCGACCGGGATGGCGTTCTTGCCGTCGGAGAACTTCCAGATCGCGGCCTGGGTGCCCGCGGCGGCGTCCTCCTTGGTGAGCTCGCCCTTGACGCCGGCGTCGGTGGCCAGCTTCTTGAGGTCCGTCACCTGCGGGTAGGAGTTCTCCAGGATCCAGCGGATCTTGGAGGCGTCCTGGGCCTTCTCCGGGCGGCCGAGCGAGCTCGACTTCCAGTCGGACTCGCGGTACTCGATGGCCTTGGTGATGTCGACCGGGTGGTCGATGTCGATGCAGTACGTCTTGATCTCGCCGTCGGCCGTCTTGAGGGTGAACAGCCCACCCTGGATCGAGTGGCTCCCCTCGATGGCGATCTCCTCGCTCATCAGGGTCGGCTGGACCACCGCCGTGACACCGCCGCCCGGCTCGTCGGCCGCGGTCGCCGCACCGGCCGCGAACAGGCCCCCGCCCAGCGCAGTGCTGGTCGCGAGCATGACAGTGGTTATGCGGGGAAGCGCCCGCCCCTGCCTCTGGAACATCTTGGGATCCCTTCGGGCCGGGCCATGCCGATGGCAGCCCGCCTTGCTTGCCGCGCCCCCTGTGGCGCCGCTTCACGATGTGAACCAGACGAATCCTATGGAGCCCCGGGAGTCCGGAAACCCCCATGCGAAATTAGGACGATTCCGTATCTGTATCGTTATCAACCCTCCCACTATCCACACAAGCTGACGGGTAGCCAGAATTACCGGATCATTCCGCTAACCGGAACAGGATTGCGCGTGCGGGCGCAACGACCGTCTCGATTCGCATATTTGTCGACAGTCGGACGACCCCTCGGACACCCGGTGGGCCGCTAGGTGTCACCCCCGCTTTCCCCCTCGGTCGCCGGCCCGTCGCCGCCCTCCACCGCCCGCCGCCCCCGCAGGGCGTCCACGATCCACCCGGGCACCGCCTCACCGAAGCCCGCCCCGGTGCCGGCACCCGCCTCCTCCGGCACCCCGGCCCGACCTCCCGGCGCCCAACTGAACCTGGCCGTACCGCGACTCAGGTCGTGCCCGACCGAGCGGGCGTCGATCTCGACCCGGCTGCGCTTCGCCTCCCCCTCCGCCCACTCCCGCACCCTCAGTCGCCCGCTCACCACCACCGGGTCGCCCTTCGTCAACGAGTCGATCAGATGCCCGGCCAGCGAGCGCCACGCCGTCACCGTGAGCCACTGCGTCTCGCCGTCGACCCAGACCTCCCGGGCCCGGTCGTAGCGCCGCTCGGTCGAGGCCAGCCGGAAGTTCGCCACCGGCACCCCGCCGGGGGTCAGCGCGTACGTCACCTCCGTGGCGACATTCCCGATCACCGTCACCTGCGTACCGTTCACTGCCACGCTCCGCTCTCCTTGTTGCACCGTACGGAATCGACCGGCACAGCGAGAGAGTGCGCTTCTCGGGAAATCCGCGCAGCAGAGATCGGAAATCCTGTGGACAAAACGGGCCTGTGGAAAACCGCTGTCGCCCGCAGGGGTGAATTTCGGCCTTTGTACGACCGGCGCACCCTAACTCTGCGCGGCCATGACAACAAACGAAGGCCCTCGCACGGCCCCCGACACCCCCAGGGGTGGCCGCGCCGACCGTCCGCGCACGTCATCCGACCGAAGGAACCCGAATACGGCCCCCCACCCGCGTCGACACCGCCCCGGCCGCGGCGCTTTCTCCGTGCCGAATCCATAACGGGTGGGCAGACAGCCCCGTAACGAGTGCACAACGTCCGGCGCCGAAGACGGCCAGAGCGCTGCACACACGGCGTTCACCTGCGATTATCGGACCGCTCCACCGAGGCCGACACACCAACGGCGGTGTCGTAACACCCGGCCGAGGAACGGGGCACCCTTATCCTGTCCCCTGACAGGCAGGGACCCGCCACCCCCCACACCCCGTCCTCAGGCACGGGGACGGACAGCGGGCGCCGCGCGCCCACCGCCCGATCCCGGCAACGGTCACGCCCTCCGGGCGCCGCCCGTCCCGCCCCCATAGCTCAGCGGATAGAGCACCCGCCTTCTAAGCGGTAGGTCGCAGGTTCGAATCCTGCTGGGGGCGCCACGCACCTCGCGCCGCCGGCCCTCCCGGCAGTTCGCGCATTACCCGTACCGGTCAATTGCGGACGCACCGCGGAGCGACCCGCCCCGCTTCGACACCCAGCGCGCATAAGCCGTGACCAAGCGTGTCATGCACTCCCCGAAAAGCCCCGGCCGAGGAATTCCGGCGCCGTAAACACCTCCGGCGAACACCCGCCGCGCACCTCGCGCCGACGGCCCGTCGTCAGCTCGCGGCCAGTCCCGCGAGATAGGCGTCCAGCAGTTCCACCTGCCGCTCCGCCGGGAACTCCCCCGGGGCGAACAATGCCTGCACCACCAGCCCCAGCACGAAGCCCTGCGCACCCGCCGCCACCGCCTCGGCCCCCGGCCCGGCCGGGAGTTCGCCCAACCGCCGCGCGTCCGCCACGCACTCCGTCAGCACCCGCCGCGAACGGGCGTACCGAGCCGCGTGCGCCTCCGCCAGCTCCGGGTCCGCCAGGGCCACGCCCCACGAACCGACCCAGATCCGATTGCCCGCCCGACCCGGCCCGTCCAGGGGCAGGATGTCCAGCAGCGCCGCCCGCAACCGGGCCAGCCCCGCCGCCGGCGGCGGCCCGCCGTCCGCAGGCACCAACCGCCGCGGCCGCTCCAGCGAACGCCGGTCGAGCAGCTCCAGCGCGTGCGAGACCAGCGCCTTCTTGCTGGGGAAGTAGTGCGTCAGCAGCCCGGTGGTGGCTCCCATCTCGGCGGCCACCGCACGCAGCGTGAGCGCCTCGAAACCCCGGGTCGACAACACCCGCCACACCGCCTCCGAGACTTCGGTCCGGCGGGCTTCGTGATCTCCACGGGCGGGTGTCATGGGGTTATCTTACGTACCGAACGTTTGTTACGCATGACGCACCGATCCGACCGATCCTCGTTGCGAAAGGCCCGCCCATGTTCGCCGTCCCCCTCTCCGAGAACGCCGAGCTCCGCCCGCTGGAGCCGTGGCACGCACCCGAGTACCTGGAGCACATCGAGCGCGGCCGCGCCCACATCGACGCCTGGATCAACTGGGCCAGCCTCGCCACCGACCTCGACTCGGCCCGCGCCGTCCTCCAGCGCTACGCCGACCGGCAGGCCGCCGACACCGCCCGGCTGTACGGGATCTGGCTGGACGGGACGCTGGTCGGCGGCGTGATGTTCGTCCAGTTCGACGCCAAGAACGGCAGCTGCGAGATCGGGGTCTGGACCGAGCCCGCCGGCCAGGGCCGGGGTCTGGTCGGCACCGCCGTCCGGCACCTGATCGACTACGCCTTCACCGTCCGCGGCATGCACCGGATCGAGTGGCACAACAAGCCGGACAACCTGCGCAGCCGCGCGGTCGCCCAGCGGATGGGCTTCACGCTGGAGGGCGTGCTGCGCGAGAGCTACCTGCACGACGGCCGCCACCAGGACGGCGAGGTCTGGTCCCTGCTCACCCACGAGTGGAAGCCCCAAGGCGCCCCCACCGGCTGAGCCCCGCGCAGACCGGCGGGGCCCGGTGGACGGATCCACCGGGCCCCGCGCCGCGTCCGCCCTCAGACGGCCCGCTCCCGCTCCCCGCCCGGGCGCAGCCGCAGCGCCAGCAGCAGGGCCAGCACCATCACGCCGGCGGCCGAGAGGAAGACCGTGTCCACGGCGTCCACGAAGCCCGCCACCGCGTGTTCCCTGGCCGCGCCGGACAGCCGGCCGACCGCGCCCAGCGGCACGCCGGGCTCGTTCGCGGTGAACACCCGGGCGAGCACCGTGCCGAAGACCGCCGCGCCCAGCGCGCTGCCCATGGTCTGGAAGAACCGGACGCCGGTGGTGGCCACCCCCAGCTGGTGCGCCGGGGCGGCGAGCTGGACCACCGTGATCAGGTGCCCGATCAGCTGGCCCAGACCGACGCCGAGCAGCAGCAGTTCGGCCCGCACCAGCCACAGCGAGGTCCCCGAGCCGCTCAGCCCGAGCAGCAGCAGCGCCGTGGCGGAGCAGACGGCGCCCGCGGCCAGCACGGCGCGGACCGACACCCCCCGCGCCTCCAGCCGGTTGACCACCAGCCCGATCGCGGTCATCCCGACCGCCATCGGGATCAGGTAGAGGCTCGCCGAGGTCGCGGCGACACCCCGGGCGACCTGGAGGTAGAGCATCACGTACATGATCGCGCCCATCATCCCCATGCCGACCAGGCCCTGCAGCGCGAAGCCGATCCGGATCTCCGGGATCCGGAACAGCGACAGCGGCAGCACCGGGTCGGCGGCGGTGGCCTGGCGGCGGAGGAAGAGCAGGAACACCAGCACGGTTCCCGCGGCCAGGCCGAGCAGTTGCGGGGAGGTCCAGCCGAAGGTCCGGCCACCCCACTCGGCGACCAGCAGCAGACCCGTGACGGAGGCGGCGGCCAGGGTGGCGCCGAGGAAGTCCGGCCCGCGCCGGCCGGTCCCCGCGGGCAGCCGCAGCACCAGCGCTGCCCCGACCAGGAGCAGCAGGCCGACCGGCAGGTTGACGTAGAAGATCCAGCGCCAGTTCAGGTGCTCCGCGAGCAGCGCGCCGATCAGCGGGCCGACGGCCATACCGCCACCGGCGACGATCCCGCCCGCGCCACCGCCGCCGCCGGCCTCGTCCGGGTTCCTCAGCTGGGCCATCACCACCATGGTCACGCTCATCAGCCCGCCGCCGCCGATGCCCTGGACCGCCCGGAACGCGATGAGCTGCTCCATCGAACCGGCGGCGCCGCAGAGCGCCGAGCCGACCAGGAAGGTACCGACCGCGCCGATCAGCACCCGCTTCGCCCCGTAGAGGTCGCAGAGCTTGCCGTAGAGCGGCAGCAGCGCGGTGGCGGCCAGCGCGAACGCGGTGACCAGCCAGGGCAGCCGGTCGACGCCGTGCACCGGGTCGAGGTCGCGGACGATCGGCACGGTGGCCGCCGACACGATGTTCGTGTCGAGCACCGCCAGCACGATCGTGACCAGACAGAGCAGCATGCCCAGTTTGCGCTGCGACTCGGTCATCAGCGCCGGTGCGGTCGCCCCGGACACGGTCGGCGCCGGTGCGGTCGGCGATGTGGTCACGGCCATCGGAAGTCCCCCTGGGATCGCGGAGTTCGGGCGACGGGACGCCCGGCGCCGGACCGGTCCGACCCGGCGGCGCGGCACCACCATGGCAGGCTTTTTTGACTCGGTCAATTCTTCGTCCAGCTACATATTTGATCCTGGTACAGTCATGGCATGACGAGAATCGAGGTCGACCCCGGGGCCGACATGGCCGGACTGGGCCTGCGGGAGCGCAAGAAGCTGCAGACCGCGATCCGGATCTGGCGGACCGCCATCGCCCTGTTCGCCGAACGCGGCTTCGACGAGGTCTCGGTGGCCGAGATCGCCGCCGCCGCCGAGGTGTCCAAGATGACCGTCTTCAACTACTTCGCCACCAAGGAGGACCTCGTTCTCGGGCCGATGGAGCAGCACATCGACGAGCCCGCCCGGGTGGTGCGCGAAGCGGCCCCGGACGTCCCGGCGGTCACCGCGCTGCACGCTCAGTACGTCGCCGCGCTCGCCGCCTTCGACCCGGCGTCCGGCCTGAGCGACCAGCAGCAGGTGGTCGACGTGATCCGCCTCGTCCACAGCACCCCCGTGCTGGCGCAGCGGGCCCAGGCCGGGTTCGGCGCCGGGGCCCGGACGGCGCTCGCCGCCGAACTGCTCGCCCGGGACCCGGAGCACGACCCGCTGCTCGCCCGGGTCGCCGCCGCCCAGCTGCTCGGCACCCGGCTGACGCTGACGGAGGAGAACCAGCGCCGGATGATGGCGGGCGACCGGGCGGCGGACGTCCTGCCCGAGGCCCTGGCCAACGCCGACCGGGCCTTCGGGCTGGCCGCCGACGGACTCGGCGACTACGGCGCCACCCGGTCCTGAGCCGCACCGCCGGACCCCGGGAGACCGGACTCTGCGAGAGTGGCCGCACCCACACCCTCCCGGAGGTGCCCATGGCCACCCGGCCGCCGCTGACGCGCGACCGCGCCCCGCTGCCCACCGAGACCGAGGGCCTCAACGCCCACGTCGGCGAGGACGGCGTCGCGGTGCTGGAGTTCGACCGCCCGCACCGGCGCAACGCCGTCACCCTGGCGATCTGGCAGGCCCTGCCGGAGGTGCTGAAGCGGCTGGCCGAGGAGCCGGGCGTGCGCGCGCTGCTGGTCACCGGCGCGGGAGGCACCTTCAGCGCCGGTGCCGACATCGACGAACTGGCCCGGGTCTACGGCGATCCGGACCGCGCCGACGCCTACCACGCGGTCAATGTCGCCGCCGAGGAGGCCCTGGCGGCGTTCCCGCACCCGACCCTCGCGGTGGTGCACGGCGCCTGCGTCGGCGGCGGCTGCCAGCTGGCGGTCGCCTGCGACCTGCGCTTCGTCGCCGAGAACGCCCGGCTCGGCATCACCCCGGCCAAACTGGGCGTGGTCTATCCGGCGGTGCCCACACTGCGGCTGGCCCGGCTGGTGGGCCCGGCCCGCGCCAAGTACCTGCTGTTCTCCGGCGAGTTGCTGTCCGCGCCGGAGGCGGCCGAGCTCGGGCTGGCCGAACGCGTCCTGCCCGCGGCCGAGCTGGACGCCGCGGCGCTGGCGTTCGCCCGGCTGCTGACCACCCGCTCGCCGCAGACCATCGGCGCGGTCAAGGCCGCGCTGGCGGTGCCGCCGGAGCGGGCGGCCGCCGCCCTCGCGCCCTGGGAGCGCCGCTCGCGCGAGGCCCCGGACGTCCGCGAGGGCCTCGCCGCCTTCCTCGAACGGCGCCCGCCCCGGTTCTGACCGGGCGCGCCCACGAACCCCGGGGCGGAGCCGGGCGGGCCTGGACGGAGCCGGGCGGGCCTGGACGGAGCCAGCGGGGCCGGGGGCGAAACCGGCCGGGCCGATACGATCATGGGACCGATCCGCAGCCGAACCCCGCCTGGAGCGCCACCCCGATGACCACCGCGACGACCGCCGACACGCCCGCGACGGCCCAGGCCCGCCGGATCACCGACGGCCTGGAGCCGAAGAACGTGATCATCGCGATGCTGCTCCTGCTCGGCGGCCTCCGCTACGGCTGGACCGGCCTCGCCTGGGCGGCGTTCGCGGCCGTGTTCACCGCCGTCCTCCCGACCCTGTTCATCCACTACGGCATGCGCCGGGGCACCGTCGGCGACCGGCACGTGGGCCACCGGCAGCGGCGGCTGACGCTCTTCCCGCTGATCATGGCCTCGGTCGCGGCCGGCCTCGTGGTGATGCTCGTCGCGGACGCCCCGCGCGACCTGACCGCGACGGTGGTGGCGATGCTCGCCTCCCTGGTCCCGATCCTGGTGATCACCGTCTGGTGGAAGATCTCCGTGCACACCGCCGTGGCGAGCGGCGCGACGGTCTGCCTGGCCGTCGCGCTCTCGCCCTGGTGGCTGCTGCTCTACCCGCTGGTCGCGGCGATCGGCTGGTCCCGGGTGGTGCTGCGGGACCACACCACCGCGCAGACGGTCGCCGGCACGGTGGTGGGCGCCCTGTCGGCCGGGCTCACCTTCTGGTTCGCCCGCTGACCCCCGGCCCCGCGCGGGCCGACCCCGGCCCGGCCGCGGGAGGTCAACGGATCGGCAGCCCCGAGACGGCCCGGGCGATCACCAGCCGCTGGATCTCGCTGGTGCCCTCGAAGATCGAGTAGATCGCGCTGTCCCGGTGCATCCGCTCGACCGGGTACTCCCGGGTGAAGCCGTTGCCGCCGAGGATCTGCATCGCCTGCGCGGTGACCCACTTGGCGGTCTCGCCCGCGTAGAGCTTGGACATCGAGCCCTCGGCCGAGGTGAACGGCTGGTTGGTGGCGGCCATCCAGGAGGCCCGCCAGACCAGCAGCCTGGCCGCGTCGATCCGGGTCTTCATGTCCGCCAGCTGGAAGGCGACACCCTGGTTGTCGATGATCGGTCGGCCGAACTGCACCCGGGTCTTCGCGTAGTCCAGCGCCACCTCGTAGGCGGCCCGGGCGATCCCGATCGCCTGCGCGCCGACGGCGGGCCGGGACGCCTCGAAGGTGGCCATCGCGGCGTTCCGCCCGGACTTGCGGACGCCCTCCCGGGCCCGGGC
The DNA here is from genome assembly GCF_044764505.1 of Kitasatospora sp. NPDC094019. Classification (NCBI taxonomy): domain Bacteria; kingdom Bacillati; phylum Actinomycetota; class Actinomycetes; order Kitasatosporales; family Streptomycetaceae; genus Kitasatospora; species Kitasatospora sp. NPDC094019. Next base: position 13,939 of record NZ_JBIWIF010000010.1, on the reverse strand, counting down.
GAGGCGCTCGTCCAACTTCTCCTTGCCGCCGAGCAGGCAGTGCCCGGGCAGCCGGACGGAGTCCAGCACCACCTCGGCGGTGTGCGAGGCCCGGATGCCGTGCTTCTTGAACTTCTGGCCCTGGCTCAGCCCCGGGGTCCCGGGCGGCACCACGAAGGACGCCTGCCCGCGCGCGCCGAGCGCCGGGTCGACGGTGGCCACCACCACGTGGACGGCGGCGATCCCGCCGTTGGTGGCCCAGGTCTTGGTGCCGTTCAGCACCCACTCGTCGGTGGCCTCCTCGTACACGGCCCTGGTGCGCAGCGCGGAGACGTCGGAGCCGGCGTCCGGCTCGGAGGAGCAGAACGCCGCCACCTTGACGTCGTCCGGGGTGCCGAACATCTGCGGCGCCCAGGTGCCGATCTGCTCGTCCGTGCCGTTGGCGAGCACCGCGACGGCGGCGAGGGTGGTGCCGACGATGGACAGGCCGATGCCCGCGTCGCCCCAGAACAGCTCCTCCATGGCGATCGGGATGCCGACGCCGGAGGGGTCGAAGTACTGCTGGGCGTAGAAGTCCAGGGAGTAGATGCCGAGCTTGGCGGCCTCCTGGATGATCGGCCAGGGGGTCTCCTCGCGCTCGTCCCACTCGGCGGCGGCGGGCCGCACCACGTCGGCGGCGAAGCCGTGCAGCCAGTCGCGGACGGCGATCTGGTCCGGACCCGGGTCCAGCGAGAAGGTGCTCATGGTGGGGGCCTCCGAAGGTGGGTGCGACCGAAAAGGGTGCGACCGGGGATTCGACCGAAAGTGCGACCGACCGGGGTGTTACCACCGGTAACATCATCGGAGTCTGCTACTGCTTGGTAACCGGTGTCAACGCCGGTACCGGAACCCCCGGCACGGAAGCGAAGGAACAGCGCATGGACCCAGAGCCCCGCCGGGAGCAGCTGCTCAACGCCGCCGACCGGGTCGTCCAGCGCGAGGGGCCGGGCGCGAGCATGAACGCCATCGCCGCCGAGGCCGGCATCACCAAGCCGATCCTCTACCGGCACTTCGGCGACCGGAACGGCCTGATCCGGGCCCTGACCGAACGCCACACCGGCGGGCTGCTGGCCGCCGTCCGGGCCGCGCTGGCCGAACCGCTGGAACGCCGCGACCGGGTCGAACACGTGCTGGACACCTACCTCGCCGGGATCGAGTCCCGCCCGCAGGTCTACCGGCTGCTCACCCACCCCGAGCCCGGCGACCCCAGCGGCGCGGGCAACGCGCTCGCCCCCGCCCTGCGGCAGATCGCCGAGGAGATCACCCGGGCCGTCGCCGGCCAGGTCGACCTCGGCGCCGACCGCGAGCTGCTCGCCGAGGTCTGGGGCCGCGCCATCACCGGCATGGTGCTGGCGGCCGGGGACTGGTGGCTGGAGTCCCGCCCCTGCTCGCGCACCCGGATGGTCCAGGCGCTCGCCGACCTGCTCTGGGGGCGGCTCGCCGCCGCCGCCGACCTGCCGACCGCCGCCCTGCCCGCCGGACCGGCCACGGCCACGGCCACCGACATGGGCATCGGACCGGGTACCGGACCGGCCGACCGGCCGACCGGCTGACCCGCGCGCCTCCCCCGACACCCCTTCCCCCTGGCGCGTTCTCCTCCGGGTCCGCCCCGCTCCCTTGTGCGGCGCGGGCCCGGCGGGCATCATCGGGCCCCACCCCCGCCCGCCCCGGAGGTCCCGATGCGCCTGCACCGCACCGCCGTTGCCCTCCTGATCGCCGCCGCCCTCGCCCTGCCCGCCGCTCCGGCCCGGGCCCATTCCCCCTCCCGCGCACCGGCGTTCCCCACCGGCACCGCCACCGCCCCCGACGGCCGCACCGACCTCACCGACGCCGCCGGCCGCCGGCTCCGGCTGCGCGGTTTCAACCTCGACAAGTACGCCGAGGCCACCGATCGGGACCTCGCCGCGATCGCCGCCCGGGGCTTCGGCCTGGTCCGGCTGCCGGTCTCCTGGACCAGACTGGAACCGGCCCGGGGCCGCCTCGACCCGGCCGAACTCCGACGGCTGCACCGGCTCCTGGACGCGGCCGACCGCTCCGGCCTGCTCGTCCTGGTCGACCTCCACCAGGACGTCTACGGCCCGTACTTCGGCGGCGGGGACCGGGGCGTCCCGCCCTGGGCCACCCGTGACGACGGCCTGCCGTTCGAGCCCGACCCCGACGACTGGTTCGCCGGCTACTTCCAGCCCGGCGTCCAGGCCGCCTTCCGGCACCTCTACGACGACCCCGACCTGCGCGCCTGGCAGGCCGACTTCTACACCCGGCTGGCCCGCGAACTGCGCGGCCACCGCTCGCTGCTGGGCTACGACCTGTTCAACGAGCCGTTCGGGCCGGTGGACGGCGACCCGGCCGACCCGGAAGTGCTGGCCCGCGCCGCCGCCGAGCTGGAACAGGACCGGCTGCCCGCCATGTACCGGCGGCTGATCGCCGCCGTACGCCGGGCCGACACCCGCGCCTGGCTGTTCGTCGAACCGACCGTCCTGGTCGGCCAGGGCGTCCCCACCCGGCTTCCCGGCTTCACCGACCCCCGCCCCGGCGCGCCCCGGCTCGGCTACGCGCCGCACTTCTACGACACCGCCGTCGAGTCCGGCGCCGACTGGGACCCGGCCGGCGGCTTCGTCGAGCGCTACACCGCCGCGATCACCGCCTACCCGACCGCCCACCGGCTGCCGGTCCTGGTCGGCGAGTGGGGCCCGCCGAACTCCCGCACCCCCGGCAACACCCTGCTGGTCCGCCGCCAGGTCGACGCGATGGACGGCTTCGCGGGCGGCTGGACGCTCTGGTACTGGTGCCGGGGCAACGGCGGCTACTGCGCCCTCGACCCGGCCGGCCGGCCCGCCCCGGGCGAGGAACCGGCGTTCGGACCGTACCCGGTCGCCACCGCCGGCACGGACGCCCGCACCGGCACGGACGGCGGACGGCACACCGTGCGCTGGAACGCCGACGGCACCGGCCGGAGCACCGAACTCGTCCTCCCGGCCGCCGTGTTCCCCAGCGGCGCCCGGGTCACCGTCCGCCCCGCCGGCGCCCTGACCGAGGTCGAGCAGCCGGCCGGCGACCGGGCCGGACGCGCCCGGATCCGGCTCCCGCGCGCCCGCCCGGGCACCCCGGTCGAGGTCACCCTCGAAGCCCGCTGAGCGTCGGCCCGACAGCCCGACAACCCGGCGGTGCGGCCCGACGCCGCACCGCCGGGCCGACGCCCCCGCTACAGCAGCCCGCGCCGGGCCAGCAGCGGGCCGGTCTCCGGGTCGCGCCCGACCACCGCGCGGAAGGAGTCCAGCGCGTCCCGGCTGTCGCCGCGCGCCAGCAGCTCGCGCCGGAACACCTCGCCGCTCTCGCGCACGCTCCGCCCGCCGGCCTCGAACCACTCCACCGTGTCGGCGTCCAGGACCTCGGACCAGATGTAGGCGTAGTAGCCCGCGCTGTACCCGCCGGCGAAGATGTGCCCGAAGTACGTGGTCCGGTAGCGCGGCGGGACCGCCGCCACCGCCAGCCCGGCCTTCGCCAGCGCCGCCGCCTCGAACTCCTCGGCGTCCGCCACCTCCTGGCCCTCCGGCAGGGTGTGCCAGGCCCAGTCCAGCAGCGCCGCCGCCAGGTACTCGACCGTGCGGAAGCCCTGCCCGAACGACTCCGCCGCCTCGATCCGGCCGACCAGCTCGGCCGGCAGCGGCTCGCCGGTCACGTGGTGCCGGGCGTAGTTGGCCAGGACCTCCGGCCGCACCATCCACATCTCGTTGACCTGGGAGGGGAACTCCACGAAGTCCCGCGGCACGGCCGTGCCCGCGAAGTACGGGAAGCGCACGTCCGAGAACAGCCCGTGCAGCGCGTGGCCGAACTCGTGGAACAGCGTCCGCACCTCGTCCCAGGACAGCAGCACCGGCTCCCCGGGCGCCGGCCTGGCGATGTTCAGGTTGTTGTAGACCACCGGCCGCTGGCCCAGCAGCCCCGACTGGGTGACCAGTTCGTCCATCCAGGCGCCGCCGCGCTTGGACGCCCGGGCGTGGAAGTCGCCGAGGAACAGGCCGAGGGCGGAACCGTCCGCGTCGAACACCTCGAAGACCCGCACGTCGGGGTGGTAGCCGACCAGGTCGGGGCGCTCGGTGAAGCTCACCCCGTAGACGAGGTTCGCGGCGAAGAAGACGCCGTCCCGCAGCACCCGCTCCAGCTCGAAGTACGGGCGCAGCGCCGCCGCGTCCACCTGGTAGGAGGACTGCCGGACCTGCTCCGAGTAGTACGCCCAGTCGTGCGCGGCGATCTCCTCGACACCGTCGGCGGCGGCGACCTTGGCCAGCTCGGCGGCCTCCCGGCGGGCGTTGGCGACGGCCGGCGGCACCAGCCGGGCGAGCAGCGCGTCCACCGCCTCCACGGTGCCGGCCGTCTCGTCGGCCACCACGTAGGCGGCGTGGGTGTCGTACCCGAGCAGCCGGGCCCGCTCGGCGCGCAGCGCGGACATCCGGATCGCCAGCGGGCCGTTGGTCGCGGCGGCCCGGCCGAGCGAGGCGGTGAGCAGCCGCTCGCGCACCGAACGGTCGGTGAGCGAAGCCAGCTCGGTCTGGTTGGAGAAGTTCTTCAGGCTGAGCACATAGGTGCCGTCGCGCCCGAGCGCGCGGCCGTTCTCGGCGGCGGCCGCGATCGCGTCCGGGGAGAGGCCGGCCAGCTGCTCGGCGGAGTCCAGCACCAGCGCGCGGGCCTGCGAGTCGGCCGACACGTTCTGGCGGAACTCGGAGGCGGCGCTCGCCAGTTCGGCGTTGATCCCGCGCAGCCGGTCCTGCTGCTCGGCGCCCAGCAGGGCACCGGCCCGGACGAACGCGGTGTACCGGCGCTCCAGCAGCCGCAGCGTCTCCGGGTCCGGCTCCGGCTCGGCCCGACGGGCGTGGAGCTCCTCGATCCGGGCGAACAGCGCGGCGTCCAGGTGGATCGCGTCCCGGTGCGCGGCCAGCCGGGGGCTGATCTCCGCGTCGATCCGGTCGACCTCGGGGGTGGTGTCGGCGGAGGAGTGGTTGTCGAAGACCCCGCGGACCCGGCGCAGCAGCGCCCCCGAGCGCTCCAGCGCGACCAGGGTGTTCTCGACGGTCGCCGGCGCCGGATCGGCGGTGATCGCGGCGATCTCGGCCAGCTGCTCGGCCATCCCGCGCTCGAAGGCGGGCAGGTAGTGCTCCGGCCGGATCTCGGCGAAGGGCGGCAGTTCGTGGGCCAGGGTGCTGGCCGCGAAGAACGGGTTCTCGGTCATTCCGCCGACCTTACGCCGTGTCATCGGCGCTGCCTACGCCTCCTCCCGGCCACCGGCGCGGGCACGGCCGGGGCGCGCTCCGGCCCGGTCGCCGAACGGCCCGGCTCCGGTTGTCGTACCCTCCCGCTACCGTCGGCACCGACCGGCCGTACGCCCCCGGACGGTCACCGTCCGTACGAGAGGAGGAGCCCCGTGGCACCCAGGACCGCCCTCGCCCCCGACCCGCACGGCCCCGGCGGCCGGCTCCAGCCGCTCGACGAGGCGGGCACCCCGCTCGGCCCGCCCGTCCACGTGCCCGACCTCGCCGCCGCCGTCGCCGAACGGGAGGCCGCCGAGCACCCGCGCTGGGTGTGGGCCGCCGCCGAGTCCGGCTACGACCCGCTGCTCCCCCGGCTGCCCGGGCGGCTCGCCCGCTGCCACGACCTGCGGCTGGTCGAGGCGCTGCTGCTCGCCCACGAGGGCCGCTTCGGCGCCCCCCGGTCGCTGGGCGCCGCCTGGGCCCGGCTGCGCGGACTGCCGGTGCCCGCCGACCTGCCCGAGCCCGGTTCCGCGGAGGCCGACGACGGCCAGGACACCCTGTTCGCCCCCGACCGGCTCCAGCTGCCGCCCGGCACCGACCCGCTGGCGGCCGTGGTCGCCGTCCACGCCGAGCAGCAGCGCCGACTCGCGGCGATCGAGGACCAGGAGGCCCGGGGCCGGTACCGGCTGCTGCTGGCCGCCGAGTCGGCGGGCGCGCTGGCCGCCGCCGAGATGGGCCACGACGGCCTGCCCTGGCGGACGGAGGTGCACGACCGGCTGCTCACCGAGCTGCTCGGCCCCCGCCCGACCGTCCCCGGCGCCCAGCCGCGGCTGCTCGCCGAGCTCGCGACCGAGCTCCGGGAGGCGCTCGGCGGCCGCACCTTCAACCCCGACTCGCACGCCCAGGTGCTGCGCGCCTTCGCCGAGGCCGGGATCCAGCTCGGCTCCACCCGCTCCTGGGAACTGAAGCGGATCGACCATCCGGCGGCCCGGCTGCTGATCCGCTACAAGGAGCTGTCCCGGCTCCACGTGGCGCACGGCTGGGCCTGGCAGGACGCCTGGGTGCGCGACGGCCGGTTCCGCCCCGAGTACGTGGTCGGCGGCGTGGTCTCCGGCCGCTGGGCCAGCCGCGGCGGCGGCGCGCTCCAGATCCCGCGCATCCTGCGCCGCGCCGTGGTCGCCGACCCGGGCCGGCTGCTGGTCGTCGCCGACGCCGCCCAGCTGGAGCCGCGGGTCCTCGCCGCGCTCTCCCAGGACACCGGGCTGGCCCGCACCGCGGCCGGCGGCGACCTGTACGAGGCGCTGGCCGCCTCCGCCTTCCAGGGTGACCGCGACAAGGCCAAGCTCGGCCTGCTCGGCGCCATGTACGGCCAGACCAGCGGCGACATCGGCCCCCTGCTGGCGACCCTGCGCACCCGCTACCCCACCGCGATGGGCTACGTCGAGGCGGCCGCCCGCACCGGCGAGGACGGCGGCGTGGTGACCTCCCGGCTGGGCCGCCCGTGCCCGCCCGCCTCGGCCGACTTCCTCGACCTGACCGAGGCGGGCGAGGCCGGCGGCGAGGAGGGCGGCCGCCGGGCCCGCTCCCGGGGCCGGTTCACCCGCAACTTCGTCATCCAGGCCAGCGCCGCCGACTGGGCGCTGGCGCTGCTGGCCGCGCTGCGCCGCCGGCTGGCCGAGCTCCCGGAAGCCTCAACGGCGGACCGCCCGCACCTGGTGTTCTTCCAGCACGACGAGGTGATGGTGCACACCCCGGCCAATCTGGCGGACGAGGTGGCGGCGGCGGTCGAGGCGGCGGCGGACGAGGCCCGACGGCTGGTCTTCGGCGAGACCCCGGTCCGCTTCCCGCTGAGCACCGCCGTGGTGGAGTGCTACGCCGACGCCAAGTAGCCGCCGCCGGCCGTCGCCGCTGTCACCACCACCGCCACCGGCGCTCACAGTTTGCGGAAGTCGCGTGCCTCCTCGGCGGCGGCGACCACCTCGGCCAGCGCGGCCCCGGTCGAGGCCGTCACCGCGGCGGCGACGGCCCCCTCCACGAACGGCGCGTCGACCACCACGGCCCCGGGGCGGGGCTCGTCCTCCAGGACGGTCAGCGCGGTCAGCACCGAGCTCCCGAGGTCCGGCAGCACCACGACCCCCGCCCCGGAGTCCGCCGCCACCACGGCCCTGGCGATCAGCTCGTAGCTGCTGCCGAGCCCGCCGTCCTCGGTCCCGGCCGCCACCAGCACCCGCACCTCCGCCGAGGCGAGCTCACCCAGCAGTTCCCTCAGCCCCCCGGCCAGCGCGGCGCTGTGCGAGACCAGGACGATGCCCACGTGTCCACTCATGCCCCGACCCTAGGGGCCGCCGGCGAAGCCGCGCCGGACCGGCCGCAGATTGCTCCGAACGGGTGAGGCTCCGCCCGGCGGGCCGGATCCGGGACGCCGGACGCCCGTCCGGCGTAGCGTCGGGTCAGCACCGTCGGCCGAGGGGAGCGCGTACACCGTGAAGAAGCTCATCAACACCGCGGACACCGTCCTGGAGGACGCGCTGGCCGGAGTGGCCGCCGCACACCCGGAGCTGGCGGTGGACCTGGCCAACAGGGTGATCACCCGGGCGGTGCGGCCGTCGGCCCCCAAGGTGGCCCTGGTGTCCGGCGGCGGGTCCGGGCACGAGCCGCTGCACGGCGGCTTCGTCGGTCCCGGCATGCTGGACGCGGCCTGCCCCGGCGAGGTCTTCACCTCGCCCGTCCCGGACCAGGTGCTGGCCGCCGCCGAGGCCGTGGACTCCGGTGCCGGCGTGGTCTTCGTGGTCAAGAACTACACCGGTGACGTGATGAACTTCGAGCTCGCCGCGGAGCTGGCCGCCGAGCGGGGCATCGAGGTCCGCACCGTGCTGGTCGACGACGACGTCGCCGTCGAGGACTCCACCTGGACGGCCGGCCGGCGCGGCACCGGCGCGACGGTGGCGGTGGAGAAGATCGCGGGCGCGCTGGCCGAGCGCGGCGCGCCCCTGGACGCGGTGGCCGCCCTCGGCGAGCGGGTGAACGAAGCCTCCCGCTCGTTCGCGATCGCGCTGACCGGGGCGACCGTCCCGGCGGCGGGCCGGCCCGGCTTCGAACTGGCCGAGGACGAGATCGAGGTCGGCGTGGGCATCCACGGCGAGCCTGGCCGGCGCCGGGAGAAGCTCCGCCCGGCCCGCGAACTGGTCGCCGAGGTGGTGGCGACGATCCTCGCCGATCACCACCTGGGTGCCGGGGACGAGGTGATCGCCCTGGTCAACGGGCTGGGCGGGACGCCGCTGCTGGAGCTCTACATCGTGTTCGGCGAGGTCACCGCCCGACTGGCCGAGCAGGGCGTCACGGTGGCCCGCAGCCTGGTCGGCAACTATGTGACCAGTCTGGACATGGCGGGCTTCTCGCTCACCCTCACCAAGGCCGACGCCCAGTTGCTGGAACTGTGGGACGCCCCGGTGGACACCCCGGCCCTCAAGCGCGTCTGAAGCCGCGAGCCGCCGCCCACCACCGCCCGAACGCCCCGAACGCCCCGAAGGAGTCATCCCCATGGACGTCGACACCCGTCTCGCCGAGGACTGGGTCCGTGCGATCGCCGCGGCGGTCGAGCGGGAGGAGGAGCGGCTCACCGAGCTGGACTCGGCGATCGGCGACGGCGACCACGGCAGCAACCTGCGCCGCGGCTTCGCCGCCGTGCTGGCCGTCCTGGACGGCCCGGACGCGCCCGCACCGGACGGCGGCCCGGGCGCGGTGCTGACAAGGACGGGCACCATCCTGATCTCCAAGGTGGGCGGCGCCTCCGGCCCGCTCTACGGCAAGGCATTCCGCGCGATGGGCGCCGCGCTGCCGCCGCCCGGACAGCCGTCCGCCGACCCGGGCGGGCTGGGCGAGGCACTGGCCGCCGGGCTGCGGGCGGTCCGGGACCTCGGGCGGGCCGCGCCGGGCGACAAGACCCTCGTGGACGCCTGGACGCCCGCCCTGGACGCCTACCGGGAGGCGGTGACCGCCGGGGCCGGACTGCGGGAGGCCACCGAGGCGGCGGCCGGGGGCGCCGAACGGGGCGCCCTGGACACCGTGCCGCTGGAGGCCCGCAAGGGCCGTGCCTCCTACCTCGGCCCGCGCAGCGTCGGCCACGAGGACCCGGGCGCCCGCTCCACCGCCCTGCTCTTCCGCGCCCTGGCCGAGGCCACCGCCGCCCGGACGGCCGACGACCGGGCCGAAGGCCGCGCGCCCTAGGGCTGCACCGTCCAGACCGGGTCCGTGCGGGTGACGAGCAGCAGCAGCGCGTCGTCCCGCAGCTCGCCCCCGGTGTGCGCGAGCAGGTCGGCGTAGACCCGGCCGACGGCCGCTTCGAGCTCGGCGGCGGAGCGGGCCGCACCGCGCACCAGCGGCCCGACCCGTTCGGCCAGCGGGTAGAACTCACCGTTCTTCCGGTGCCTGGCCTCGATCACCCCGTCGGTGCACAGCACCAGCACGTCCTCGGTCCCGAACGCCTGGTCCCAGGTGCTCGGCTCGCCGTGGGCCAGTCGGCCGAGGCCGAGCGGCACCCAGGGGTCGGGGGCGTCCAGCACGTGCGCCCGGCCGTCCTGGTCGACCCGGATCGGCGGGACGTGCCCGCACTGGAGCAGTTCGACCACACCGGGTCGGTGGAACTCGGCGAACAACGCGGTGGTGAACTCACCGTCCGGCACGTGCCGCTCCACGCTGGCCTCGATCCTGGCGGCCACCCCGCAGAGCCCGGCCTCGTCGTACGCGGCCTCGCGGAAGGCTCCGAGCACCACGGCGGCGGTCTGCACCGCGCCCAGCCCCTTGCCGCGCACGTCGCCGACCGCGACCCGGGTGCCGTGCGGGGTCTCCAGGACGGAGTAGAGATCGCCGCCGATCTTGGAGGCGTCGGCGGCGGAGACGTACCGGACGGCGAGGCGCAGCGGCCCGACGGCCGGGCCGGGCAGCCGCAGCAGGGCCCGCTGGGCGGCCTCCGCGACGGAACTGACCGCGGCGAAGGCGGCGGCCCGGCGCATCCTGATCCTGGCCACCCAGGCGGAGAAGAGCGTCAGCAGCAGGTAGCTGATCATCGCGCCCCAGAGGAACCGGGCGTCGTTGATGGTGTCGACCTCGTCGTAGTGGCTGAGGCCGAAGACGGCGAGCAGGCCGAGCGCGCAGACACCGAGCAGTTCGAGCGGTCGCAGGGTGAGCGCGGCGATGCTGGGGACGACGGTCATCAGGGGCGCGAGGTAGCGGTCCCGGCCGGAGTAGAGGTCCGCCAGCCCGACCACCAGGATCGCGAGCAGGGCGGGTGCGGCCCGGCGCCAGAACGGGATGTCGAGCAGGTCGACGGCGAGCAGCGCGCCGCGCCGCCGGGCCGGCGGCTGCCCGGCGCCGGTCGGATCGGACGGCGACTGGGCTCGACGGATCGGAAACACATATCGAACATAACGGACGATCAACCCGCCCACCTGCGCACCCCGGGGCGCGGGCGCCGTCACTCCAGCGACTGTGCCGAAAGGTACCAAAGCACCCGATTTGTCATACAGTGCGACGAAAGCGGATCACACAAGGGAGCCCTCACCGGTGTCCGGATACCGCAACACCCCCCACCTCTCCGCCCCGCCCGTGCGCCGCTCGGCCCGCCCCGCCCAGTGGCCGCGGATCCTCCTCGGCGGACTGCTGCTGTGGATCGCGACCGTCGCCGTCACCTTCCTCACCGGCAACAGCAACCTGGTGCCGACGATCGTCCTGCTCGGCAGCTTCCTCGTCCCGGTCACCGTGGCGACCCGCGCGTACGAACGCCACGCCACCGGCCTCGGCGCCGACCGGATCCTCGGCTGCTTCGGCGTCGGCGGCCTCATCGGCGTCCTCGGCGCCTCCGTCCTGGAGACCTGCCTGCTCTCCCCCACCGCCTGGACGCACCTCGGCGTCGGCCTGATCGAGGAGGCGGCCAAACTGACCGCCCTGATCCTGGTCAGCCGCCGGCTGCGGGTGAGCGGCCTGCGGCACGGCCTGGTCCTGGGCGCCACCGTCGGCGCCGGCTTCGCGGCCTTCGAGAGCGCCGGCTACGCCTTCAACGCCGTCCTCACCACCGACGGACTCTCGCTGCGCAACCTGGTGGAGACCGAGATCCTGCGCGGGATCCTGGCGCCGGTCGGTCACATCCTGTGGACCGCGCTGCTCGGCGGCGTGCTGTTCCGCGAGCGGCGGGGCGGCCGGTTCCGCCTCACCGCGCCGGTCCTGCTGACCTACCTGGGCGTCTCGCTGCTGCACGCGCTCTGGGACTCGATGAGCGGCATCGCGGTCTGGCTGGTGGCGCGGAGCACCTCCGCCGACTGGCAACGCGCCCTGTTCGAGCTCGGGCGCCTGCCGAGCGCGACCACCGAGGAGGTCCACCTCTACACCCTGTACGACACGGCCGGGCTGATCCTGGTCGCGCTCGGCGGGCTGTCCTGGCTGCACCTGCTGGTCCGCGGCGACCGGCGGCCCCCGATCCCGGCCCAGCTCCCGTCCGCCCCGCTCTGAGACCCGCCGCCCCGGACCGGACCACCGGCACCGCCGGATCGCCGGACCCCGGAGCCGCGGACTCCAGGACTTCGGAGCCCCCGGACTCCAGAACTCCGGAAGCCCGGAACTTCGAGCGACTCTCGAACGACTTCCTGGAAGGCTCCGGGGCCGCACCCCGAATCCGCCCGCGCCACGGCGCGGATTCGAGCACAGCGTGTCCAGCCACCTACGCTCTGCTATCGGAACCCGATTCGGCTCGCCCGAACGGCAACCGGAATGCGATCCACACCACAAATTCCGCACTCCTACGGAATACCCCTTAGGGGTATGGTGTTCCCAAGAGCAGGGCCCGGGCGTACGCTCGCGGCCGTACCGAACTTCTCGGAGGCCCCGATGTCCAGCACCATCACCTACACCGTGACCGGCATGAGCTGCGGACACTGCGAGAACTCGGTGAGCAAGGAGCTCGCCGAGCTCGCCGGGGTGACGGAGGTCTCCGCCGACGCCAAGGCCGGCACGGTCACCGTCTCCACCAGCGACCAGCTGGACGACGAGCTGGTCCGTGCCGCCGTCGACGAGGCCGGCTACGAGCTGGTCGGCCGCGCGGCCTGAGAGCCCTCTTCGCGTGGCGGGGGCGCGGTCCGAGAGCCCCCGCCGCGCCCTCTCCCCAGGGCGTGTCCTGCGGATCACTGCCGGGGCCGCGACGCCGGAGCACGCACCTCGCCGCGTTGTCGTCGGTCGCCAATGGCCCCCAGCCTTGGGCCGGGAGGAGCCCCCTCCGCAGTGGCTCCCTCCTCCGCCTTGCGATGCACGCACCCCACCGCACCGGCCTACCCGACAAGATCCACAAGACACGCCCTAGGAGCTGATCAGCACATGAGCACCTCCACCCCGGGCTCCGCCGCCCCGGACGCGGCGAGCGCCATAGCCGGCCCGGCGGGACCGACCGCCGTCCGCGAGCGCGTCGAACTGTCGATCGGCGGCATGACCTGTGCCGCCTGCGCCGCCCGGATCGAGAAGAAGCTCAACCGGATGGACGGCGTCGAGGCGACCGTCAACTACGCCACCGAGAAGGCCAGGGTCGACTTCGGGCCGGACGTGAGCGTCGCCGACCTCATCGCCACCGTCGAGAACACCGGCTACACCGCCGAACTCCCGCCCCCGCCCGTGCCCGTCGCCCCGGCCGAGGCGCCCACCGGGACCGACGCCACCGGGCCGGCCGACCCCCTGCTCGACCGGCTGCTCGTCAGCGCCGTGCTCAGCCTGCCGGTGGTCCTCTGGTCGATGGTCCCGGCGCTCCAGTTCACCAACTGGCAGTGGCTGGCCTTCGCCCTCACCGGCCCCGTCGTGGTGTACGGCGGCCTGCAGTTCCACCGGGCCGCCTGGACCAACCTCAAGCACGGCGCCGCGACCATGGACACCCTGGTCTCGCTCGGCACCCTGGCCGCCTTCGGCTGGTCCTTCTGGGCCCTGTTCTGGGGCGACGCGGGCATGCCCGGGATGCGGCACGAGTTCTCGTTCTCGGTCGGCGACACCGACGCCTCGTCCATGCTCTACCTGGAGACGGCCTCGGCCGTCACCGTGCTGATCCTGCTCGGCCGCTACCTGGAGGCCCGTTCCAAGCGCCGTGCCGGGGCCGCGCTGCACGCCCTGCTGGACCTCGGCGCCAAGGACGTCGCCGTCCTCCAGGACGGCCGCGAGGTCCGGCTGCCGGTCGACCGGCTCACCGTCGGCACCCGCTTCGTGGTCCGTCCCGGGGAGAAGATCGCCACCGACGGCGTGGTGGTCGAGGGCGCCTCCGCCGTCGACGCCTCGATGCTGACCGGCGAGTCCGTGCCGGTCGAGGTCGCCGTCGGCGACACCGTCACCGGTGCCACCGTCAACGCCGGCGGCCGCCTCGTGGTGGAGGCCACCCGGGTCGGCGCCGACACCCGGCTCGCCCGGATGGCCCGCCTGGTCGAGGACGCCCAGAACGGCAAGGCCGCCGCCCAGCGCCTCGCCGACCGCATCTCCGCCGTCTTCGTCCCGGTGGTCATCCTGATCGCCCTCGGAACCCTGACCGCCTGGCTGCTGGCCACCGACAGCGCGACCGAGGCGTTCACCGCCGCGGTGGCGGTGCTGATCATCGCCTGCCCGTGCGCCCTGGGCCTGGCCACCCCGACCGCCCTGATGGTCGGCACCGGCCGCGG
>NZ_JBIWIF010000009.1:12627-371522 GCF_044764505.1 Kitasatospora sp. NPDC094019 | reverse complement strand
CCGTCACGTCAAAACGCGCCACGATCCCGAGTTCTACCAGACACACCAGCCCACAACCGAGCCACCACAAGATCCGAACCCTGAACAGCCCCTAGTGCGTCCGAAGTGAGCAACGTACCCGAAGCAATGAGTGGGTGCCGAACCGTTTTCGCCGGCCGCATGACCCTCGGCCGAACAGGACCGAGGACGGGGCGGGGCTGACGGGGCCTGGCGGGGGTGTCAGCCGGCGGCGTCCACGGCCTGCGGCTGCTCGGCCGCAGGCCGTGACCCAACGCGGCCGGGCCGGGAACGGCGTGGAGTGGGCACAGCGGGCGACGCCGACATTCCTGGCGGAGGTCGCGGCGACCGCCCGACCGACGGCCCGTCAGTAGCCGAGCTGGACCTCCACCCGGTGGCGGATGTAGTCGTCCGGATGGGTCCGGGCGATCGACGTGGCGGTCTCCACCAGCGGGTGCAGCTCCGGCGGGTACTTCGACTTCCGGAGCGGCAGGCCGGGGAGGATGCAGCGCCGCACGTCGAGGTCCTCGTTGGCGACGAACTCGCGCAGCGCGGCGTTCCTCCACTCACCCACCAGGGCGGCCTCGTCGGTCGCCCCGGGGAGGGAGAGGGCGCCGGGGTCCTCGGCCCTCGCCCCGTCGTCGTCCCCTACCGGCAGGGCCGTCCAGTACCAGGCCCGGGCGGCGCCGGCCCGCTGGGCGTCGGTGCCGTTCCGCAGGCGGTCGAGCATCGCCGCGCGGACCCGGTGGTAGCCGTAGGCGTTCAGGGCCGGCTCGACGAACCAGCGGTTGAAGCTCGGGTTCGGGTCCTGCACGGCCGCCTCCAGGAGTACCTGGAAGGAATCCTCGGACAGCACCAACCCGTCGGCGGCGGCACGCAGCGCCCGCCGTACCCCGTGCGCCCAGGTGGAGGTGCCTCCGGTGTCCGGCTCGGGTTCCGCCGCGACGCCGGGGATCCGGGTCACCGCGGCCAGAGCCCGGTGGAACGTCGAGCGGTCGTCTCCGGTCCGCCCCGGCAGCGCCGCGAACGTCCGCGCGGTGCCGGCCGATCCGTCGCCGGTCGGTTCGTCGTGCTCTGTGGTCATGTCGTGATCCCCGTCCCCGTGGGCGACCCGGCGGCCGCCTGGGCAGCGTACCCGGGACGCCCTGCCCCGCCTTGCCCTGCCCTGCCGGCTCGGTCCGGCCGTCGCCGGGCAAGGCCCGCGATCACCCGACCGGGACTCCCGTTCGGTCGACGAACTCCATGATCGGTAGCGCAATGGCTTTGGGAGGATCAGTTGACGGTTCGCTGGATCCGGTCGATCGACGGCAGCGCGGTCGGCATCTCGTCGGTGACCCAGGCGTACTCCAGCGCCGACAGGACCGTTCCCCCCTCGGCCCGGACCAGCAGTTCGCCGATGTACTCGCCACGGTGGTCGTGAACGCGAGCACCGACCGGTAGCACCGTGGACCGCAGAGCAGGGTCCTCTCCCAACCCGCGCACCCGGAGATCGACGCTCACCGAATCGACTCCCCAGGCGGCGACCACCTCGGTCCGGTCCACCTGGGCGCGCAGCGCCGGCGCGCCGACGAAATCGGCTTCCAGCAGGTGTTCCAGCACGGCTCGCTCGTCGGCGTTCAGGGGGCGGGGTTCGATGGGCGCGGCATACACGTGTCCATCGTCGCAGGGGTGGTGCAGAACTCCGGGGGCGTCCCGTCACGGACCTGGCCGGGACTGTACGCCGCTCCAACTGGGAACTCGTCCCGTGAAACACAGGGCGGGGAGATCCTCCGGATGAAGAACGGGCAGCCCGAGCCGCACCAGCCGACGAATCGAAGGCGGGATAAACGCCGACAATGCCGCCACAGTGCGATCAACGGAATTCTGTTCCGGCAGCGGTCCGGCCTCCCCCGGCGGGAGCTGCCCCCTGCCGACGACGTGGGCGTTGGTTGCCGACAGCGCCGGGGAAGACCCGGGAGCTCCTCGGGCAGGCCACCCGGGCCGTGCCTGCGGGTCCCCGAACCGGTCGATGGCTCGCGCGCTCCTGCGGGGGACGCCGAAGGCCCGGAGCAGCGTGGCTCCGGGCCTTCTGGGATACGTCAGGCAGGCACGATGTTCTCGGCCTGGGGACCCTTCTGTCCCTGGGTGACATCGAAGCTGACCCGCTGCCCCTCCTGGAGCTCACGGAATCCCTGGCTCGCGATGTTCGAGTAGTGGGCGAACACGTCCGGCCCGCCACCGTCCTGCTCGATGAAGCCGAAGCCCTTTTCCGCGTTGAACCACTTCACGGTGCCCTGAGCCATGCTGTTTCTCCTTCTGGGGAACGGGCTCCGCGTGGTGCGGAACCCGGAGGTGATCGCCTGGCCCGGAGGATGCTGAACAGCAAAAACGCCCACGGCTGAGCGTGGGCGGAGGCTTCGGAACCACGACTGCTTAATCAAAACGTTACACCAGTCGTCGGCAACCGGACGAAGAGCGAGCGACCGGTTTCTTCGGCGTGGGGCGGGCCGGTCCCCCGGAACGGCAGCGGCGATCCGCACGGTCCGCTGCCGGGGCGGCGCCGGAGCGCGGACACAAGGCCCGCAGGAAGCCGAAGCGGGCCGCGCGGGGCCAGGCACCGCGGCCGATCAGGGGGCTGACCCGGCCGTGGCTACGGCGTCCCGGCGCCCGTCCCGGCGCCCCTGCGGCGGAGTGCGCGGGGAGCGGGCGGAGAGCAGTGGGCGGAGGGCGGTGACCTGGATCGCGGCGATGGTGCGCCCGTCGTCGCGGGAGGCCACGTCGAGCCGTTTCAGGACGTCGCCGACCGCCCGGCGTACGACGAGGACGCGTCGGCCCCGGTCCCGCCGGGCAAGGGCGGCGACGGGAATCCGGAACGCCGCCGACCCGCGACATGGCTCGTCGGCACGGAACACGACACCACCCTTGATTCGACGCCCCCGCCGGTCGGACCCGGGCCCGGAGCGTACCCACCTATTTGTGCGTACTGGGCAGGCCGGTGCGCGGCGGGCAGGCTGGATCCCGGGAAGCGGAAAGGAGTGACAGCACGTCAGGGCACTGCCGGGCCGGTCGGTTCGGCCGCCATCCGGTCGAGGCGTTCGTGGCCCCAGTCCGAGACCGGGCCGAGAGCCACGGAGAGGCGGAGGCCGAAGTCGGTCAGGGAGTAGACCGTCTTCAACGGGAGAACGTCGTGCACCTCCCGATGCACCAACCCGTCCGACTCCATCTCACGCAGCGCCTGCGTGAGGACCTTCTCGCTCAGGCCCGGCAGCCGTCGGCGCAGCTCGGCGGGTCGGTGCGGGCCGGCCTCCAGCATCCAGAGCAGGGCCGTCTTCCACTTGCCGCCGATCACGGAGATCGCGGCCGTCACTCCGCAGACGTTCGGGTCCATGGCCCGGCTGCGCGTCATTCCCGCCCCCTCCTTCTCGATGTCCACCACCATGTCTACAGGAGCAGAAACATGTCGACCAACCACCCGCGGTCCGCGGTCACCGTGCTCGGCCTCGGGCCGATGGGCCGCGCTCTCGCCAGTACCTTCCTCACGGCCGGGGTACGCACCACGGTCTGGAACCGGACCCCCGGCCGGGACACCGAGCTGGTCGCCAGGGGCGCGGTGAGCGCAGCCACCCCCGAAGAGGCGGTGACGGCGGCCGAGTTGGTCGTCGTCTGTGTGGTGAACTACGACGCCTCCGACGCCGTGCTGCGGCGCGAGGAGGTCGCGGCCGCGCTCAAGGGCCGAACGGTGATCAGTCTGACGGCCGACTCGCCGGAGCGTGCCAGGGACACGGCCGTCTGGGCGGCGGAGCACGGCATCGACTACCTGGACGGCGCCATCATGACCCCGGCCCCGAGCATCGGCACACCGGCGGCCGTCTTCCTCCACAGCGGCCCGGAGGAGTTGTACCGGCGGCACCGGCCGGTGCTGGCCACCCTCGGCGGCACCCACACCCACCTCGGCGAGGACGTCGGCCGGGCGGCCGCGTTCGACATCGCGCTGCTGGACATCTTCTGGACGGCGATGGCCGGATACGTGCACGCGCTGGCGCTGGCCAAGGCGGAGGGGGTCACCGGGAGGGAACTGGCGCCGTTCGCCCAGGGGATCGGCGCGATCCTCCCGCCGCTGTTCGCCGAGTTCGCCGAGGACTTCGACAGCGGCAGCTACTCGGGCGCGATCAACCCGCTCACCTCGGCGGTCTCCAGCATGGCCCACATCGTCCACACCGCCGAGTCCCACGGCATCGAGTCCGGCGTGATGCGCGCCGCCGAGGGACTGGTCCGCCGCACCATCGCCCTCGGCCACGGCCAGGACGGCGTCAGCCGCCTCGCCGAATCACTCGCCCGAGACTGAACACCGGCTCCCGATCGACCACCATCGGCGCCAGGTCCGGCCGTTTCGGAGGGGCGCCACGGCAGACCCTGAACGCGGCCACCCGGGCGAACGGGCCGGGTTCCGTCCCGCTCGCCATGGGTGCGGACAGGTGCTGCCGGGGGTGGCCTGGCGGGGCCGGGGCACCACCCCGGTCCCGCCAGGCGGTCCGGAACGCGGAGCCGGTGAGGGTCTGCGGCGGTCCGGTGGGACGGGCGGGCCGGGGGACGTGACATGGTGTCCGATGAAGGCACCGAGCCGACATCACCCCACCAGGAGGTCCCGCATGAGCAGCGGCGCAGCGTCACCCGAGAACCCCGAGAGCTCCGACAAGCCGGAGACCGAGGCCGCCGCCGAGGCCCCCGCGGCTGCCGCCCCGGACGACGTCAAGGCCCAGTTCCTCGCCGCGCTGGAGCGCAAGCACGGCGCCAGGGGCGGCAGCACGGCCGGCGGCCCGAACGGCGATTCGAAGATCCACGGCACCCACGCCGCCGCGGGCGGAAAGCGCAACTTCCGCCGCAAGAGCGGCGGCTGACAGCGCCGCGGCGGCCCGACCCTGCCACGACGGGCTGCGCCGAGGCACAGCCGGAGGCGCTGCCCGTCGGCGCGCCCGAACTCCCCGCCCAGCGACGCGGCACCGACCGGCCCGACCGGCGTCATGGCGGGGCGCCAGTCGGCCCACCGGGGTCCCGGGGGTTGATGCTGGTGGGCTCGCGTGTTCAACCGTCGCGAGTTGACCCACCTCGTTCCGGCCTCGCTACTGAGCCTGACAGCCCTGGAGGAGACTCTGGGTGTCAGGGGCATCCGATGGGATGAGCACGTGACTGTCCATGACGTGGCTCGCCGGCTCCCTTCCATCGCCGACCTGCGGAACCTGTGCCGCTCACTGGCGATGCTCGATGCGATCTTGAGCCCGGGCTGGGAGGGCCGGTACTACTCCTTCAACGCCGGCTGGGCCGATGGCGAGGAGATGGCGTCGATGCGCAACGGGTCGGGTGACGAGTACTCCATCGTGTTCTCTCCAGCCGGGGCCCTTGTCCGTGGTTTCGGCCACGAAGCACCGATGAGCCCGTACGGCAACGATGGCGAGCCCTGGCCGGGAGTGCTCGACAAGGTTCCGGAGATCTTCAAGCCCTTCGTCGAAGAACCGGCGTTCACCGACGAGGACGACGTTCCCGCCGTGTCGGCCTGCCTGTGGCGGGAGGCGACGGACGACCGGTGGCGGCACGGCGTGATCGACTTCCCCACCGGGTGGTCCGACCCCGATGGGGCGACGGGCCTGTTCGAGCTCCTGGTCGACCGTTCACCGGAGGCGTTCCAGCGCTTCGCCGAGGACTACTACGAGGTTCCCGTGGCCCTGGAAGCGGTCCGCGACGTGTATGCCTTGCGGCCGCTGAGCCAGAAGCTGGTGTCATCGCTCAACTCGGAGGTCACCCTCGCGGACCTGGCCGAGGACATCGCCGGGATCGGCTACCCGCAGCCGCTCCGGGACGCGACTTGAGCCTCGACCGTCGGTGACTCGATGGGGAGCCCGGCCCGCCGGTGACCGCCTGTGGTCGCCTGCGGCGTACCGGGCCTCCCGGTCTTGGGCATCGCGCGTCAGTGTGGAAATGCCGGCTTCGGGTCAGCCCTGCGGGTCGGGGGCGTACCTGGCGAGCATGGTGCGAACGGCCTCTTCGACGGCGTTGTGGATGTCGGAGGCTTCGGGGTTCCAGCCGGTCAGCAGCATCCGGGGCCACAGGACGTAGTTGGCGATCATGCCGAGGAACTGGTTCGCGGCGCTCTCGGCGTCGGGCACATCGGCGTTTCCCGCCTCGTGCTCGGATTCCAAGTACTGCTGGACGGAAGCGAAGTAGGGCAGTTTGCCGAGCTGGAACTGCATCCGCCCCAGCTCGGGGAAACGAGGCAGTTCCGCGATGACGATCCGGAACAGACCTGTCATGCGGGGCTGGCCGATCAGGTCCGCGTAGCGGTGACCGATGGCCGTCAGCCCGGAGCGCAGATCCCCCGCCTGTGGCCGCGCGGCGCTGTCGCCGGCGTCGCGCTGCCAGGACTCGGTGACGATGGCCTCGAAAAGGGCCGCCTTGGTGGGGAACTGCTTGAACAGGGTGGACTTCGAGACCCCGGCCACTTCGGCGATCCGCGCGAGAGAGGTGCCGTCGTAGCCACGGTCCAGGAACAGTTCCGTGGCCGCGGCGGTGATCGCCTCGCGCTTCTGCTGGGCGAGCCTGCGGTGATGCGCGGTGAGTTCTGCTGCCATGCGGAGAGTATGCCGCAGCTCCGAGGCGAGTCACTTGACTTGCCTCGGGAGCCCGCCTACGGTGCAGCACCAAGGCGAGTCGAGTGACTCGCCTCGGATCTGGTTGTCGCACGGTGGAGGAAGTTCATGACAGTCGACAAGATCGCTTTGGTGACCGGTGCGAATCGCGGCCTCGGGCGCAGCGCGGCCGTCGCCCTGGCCGCACACGGGGTGCGGGTCGTGGTCACCCACCACGGTGACGTGGCCGGGGCCGCAAAGACGGTGGAACAGGTGCAGGCCGTGGGCGGGACGGCCGCTGTGCTCCGGCTCGACATCAGCGACGTCTCCTCCTTCGCCTCCTTCACCTCCGAACTGGGCGCGCAGTTGGAGCGCTGGGGCAGTTCGCGGCTCGACATCCTGGTCAACAACGCGGGTGTGGGCGTCTTCGGACCGCTGGAGACTGTCACGACCGACGACTTCGACACGATGATGGGCACCAACGTCCGAGGCACGTTCTTCCTCATCCAGTCGCTGGTGCCACTGCTGGCGAAGGGCGGTCACGTCATCACCGTCTCGACGTCACTGACCCGCCGCACCAGCCCCGCCACCTCGGTCTACTCCGCGTCGAAGGCCGCCGTCGAAGCTCTGAGCCGCACCCTCGCCGCAGAACTCGGACCTCGCGGCATCCGGGTCAACTCCATCGCCCCGGGGCCGACCGCCACCGACTTCAACGGCGGAGCGATGCGGGACGACGCCGGAATGCGCCAGGTCCTGGCCGGACAAACCGCGCTCGGCCGCGTCGGCGAACCCGAGGAGATCGGTGACGCCATCGCCACGCTGGCCTCCGAGGGACTGCGCTGGGTCACCGCCCAGCGCATCGAGGTCTCCGGCGGCGCCCTCCTGTGAACGCCGGCGGTGAAGCTCTGGCGGCCGAGCAGATGTCGGAGTTCATGTGGGCAGTTCAAGTTGGTCGTCCTGCAGCGGTGTCATTGGGGGTCACCGGTGTTCGCGAGGACACCGGTGGCGACGTGAACCCGCGCTGCCATAGGGTGATCCCCTCGAAGAATGGGCAGGTGAAAGCCATGGAGATCACCGTCCAGTGGATACGGACGTCCTGGACGAAGCAGTCCCGGGGAGGAGAAGCCGCCACTCGCAGGAACGCGGCCCCGGTCGGCTTTCGCGTCCCGCCTACGCCGCCTTCGGCTGCGCATGTGGTCCGCATGCATGAGCAGGACGGTTTCGACCCCCACGACAGCCAGGAGGACCTGCGCAAGGTCGACATCCAACTCCGGGAAAACGAAGGTCGCTTGCGAGTCCTTCCCCGAGTCCAGCCCCTGTTCGCCATCCCGCCTCGGCCACGCCGGCCTCCGGCGGTACGCCTCGTCCCCGGCCAGTGGGTCCGCTGGCAGCTCAACTACCGGTTCAGCAGCGCCGCCGGGGTCAGGGACTGGTCGTACTGGACGGACACATTCAACGTCGCTTACGGCCCGGTGGGCACCGAGGTGTTCTTGTCACCACCCACCGTGCTCGTCGACGAGCGGGGACCACTCCGGTAGCTCCGCAGTCGAGTGGTCAGACACCGGAATCACCGGCTTTCCTCGAAGTGCGCCAGCGCCCCGAGGTCGGCCATGAGCTTGTCGATCCGGTCCCCGGTGTCCCATGCCGCGGGCATGCTCAACGTCCCCATCCCCTCGGTCACCAGTTGCAACGTCCGTCTCGGTCGCACCCGCTGAACGCACACACCCACCGGCCGGGACGGCCGAGCGGTCACCGGCTGCGGCGAGGAGCGCGACCGGACACCGGGGGTCGTGGTCGGCGGGCGGCGGCCACGACCCCGGACGCACCCGCCACGGACGCGTCGGCCACGGGTGCACGGGCTAGAAACTGACGATCTGCAGGAAGGTGCCGGGGTTGTCGTTGTAGTTGGTGCCGGTGACGTAGAAGGTGTGGCCGTCGGGGCCCACGGTCAGGGTGGCACCGTGTTCGAGGTCGAACTCGGCGAAGTCCTCCTTCGGGACGGGCCGGTTCGTGGCCGTGCTGTACGCGGCCACGGTCGGACTGGGCAGGTCGGTCTGGATCAGGACGTACAACCGGTTGCCGCGGGGGTTCACCGCGAGGCCGGCGATCTGGCGGTAGCCCGTGTTGAGGTCGATCGTGGCGGCGAGGGTGTCGGTGGTCAGGTCGACCACCTGGATCCGACCCTCGGGCTTGGTGATCGCGTACACCGTGGACCCGTTCGGGGCGAGCGCCAGGTCGTCGATGAACCCGGGGGAGGTGATCGTGCGGACGACGGTCGGGTGCGCCCCGGTGAGGTCGAGGCGGATCAGGCCCTCGGGGCTGGAGAGGTACCCGGTGGCGCCGCCCGGGCGCACCACGAGGTCGCGGGGGTTCGAGGTCGGCAGCGGCGTCTCCCCGGTGAACGCCCGCGAGGCGGCGGAGAAGGTGAGCAGCCGCCCGGGGAGGACGGACGGGTCGGGCGGCGTGTCCAGGAACGGGCCGCCCTGGCCGACGTACACCGTCGTCCCGTCCGGCGAGACCGCCAGGCTGTACGGCGAACCGGTCTGCCAGCCGTCCGGGTGGGGTTGTTCGGGCAGCGGCACGCTCGTCCGCACGGTGTTGGTGACGGTGTCGAAGACGTTCAGGGTGCCCGCGCCGATCAGGTAGATGAGCCGCCCGTCCGGTGCGAGGATCTTGGGGCCGCTCCAGCGCTCCGTGCCGGTCGGGACCTCGGCGAGGACGGCGCCGCTCCGGGTGTCGACGACAGCGAGCCGACTGCCGGTCTCCGTCTCCTCCCCCACGTAGGCGCGCCGCCCGTCGCCGCTGATCAGGGCCCGTTGCGCCCAGGAGGCGCCGGGCAGCGGCACCAGTCGATCCACACCGCCGACGGGGGGCTTGCCGCCCGCGGCCGACAGTGCCTCGGCCGCCGCCCCGGCGATGGCGGTGCCGGCCGTACTGGCCCCGGCGGCGGCCGTGCCCACGCCGGGGCCGGCGAGGACGCCCGCGGCCGCGAGGGCGGCGGCGAGCAGGGAAGCAGCCCAACGGGCCACCGGTGGACGTGAGTTCATGGATCCAGCCTCTCTCCCGGGACGGAATCGCGGACCTGCCACGAGGCTAAGGCATGAACATGCCGCTCCGGTTCGATCCGCGCCCACGGCCCCGACCTCGGACGGCGACTACCGGCCAGGTGTCTTGATATCTCCTTCTGATGACCCGTCATTGACACATGCTTGACCATCACTTTAATGTCGGATTGGCGGCGACGAACGCGCCGCCGGATTACCGGTATATCTCGGAGGTCCGAATGGAACAGCTCATCAAGAAGATGACCCAGGACGACAAGTGGAAGGGCTGGGTCGCCGCCAACTCCGGCAGCACCGCCAAGGACGGCTGCATCAGCCAGGCCCCCAAGTCCGGGTGCATCAGCGTGGCCAAGGCCGGTTGTATCTCCTGACGCGCCGACCAGGTCCCGACGGCACAGATCTGCCCTGAGCTGCGCCGACGAGGTTCGGGCCGACCGGCACGCGCCGGTCGGCCCGGACCTGCGGCGCACCTTCGCCGGCACGTGCCGTCCCGCGCCGTGCGCTGCCCGCATTCTGCCCGGGGCCAGGGAACCGGAGCCCCGGACACCGACCGGAGGTGACATTGAACGGCCAGCCGACCGCCGACGTGGTCGACCGGATCAAGGACATTCCCCTCTACCGCGACTCGATCGAGCGGGGTCATTTCCCCATTCTGGAAAAACCCGAGATCGCCCGCGGATTTCCCGACAACTGGATGACCCCGCACCTGTCGGCCGCCCTCGCGGCGGGTGAGGCGGAGTTCGTGCTCTCCACCGGCACCAACCACGCCCGTATGCAGATCATCCGACCGCCCTACTTCCTGCTGAACTCCTACTACCGCCTGTGGAGCGAGCACCCCGACCTCGCCGACACCTGGCGGGAGGGCTGCCACCGGGTCTCCCTCACCACCGTCCTGGCCACCGAGCACGTCGCCCGCGTCAACGCCCGCAAGCGGGGCGAGGAACCGGCCGCCGAACCGGACGCGCGGGACCGCCGGCTGGACGACCGCACCCGCTACCTCAACCTGCGGCTGGACCCGGACCACTGGCAGCGGGCCGACGTCGAGCGGATGCTCGCCGAGATCCGCGACGCCGCCCGCGCGCACCCGCGCGGCCGCTACCTCCTCGACTGCTCCTCCTCCCACCTCGCCCACCTGGTGCGCAAAACCCGTGCCTGGGGTCTGTGGGAGGGGTTCCCGCCACCGGCGGCCGTCGTCCACGCCTACGAGTACACGCCCGCGAACGTGGCCCGGTACCTGCGCGAGCACTTCGACTGCCCGATCGTCGACCTGTTCGGCAGCACCGAACTCGGCTACCTCTACTACAGCGACCGCGGCGGGGACTACCGGCCCTACCTGCACGACATGAGCGTCGAGCTGCTGCCCGTCGCCCCCGGCAGCGGCATCCACAGTCTCATCGTCACCAGCGTGCGCAATCCCTTCATGCCGCTGGTCCGCTACCGCTCCGGGGACTGCGTCCGCACGGCGGACGGCAGCGCGGACCCCGACCGCATCACCCGCTTCTGCGGCCGGGAGAAGGAGCTGCTCACCACCCCGCGCGGCCCCCGAGCCCAGGGCGACCTCGACGAAGCCGTCAGCGCCGTCACCCCGCGGGTCTTCCTCACCCGCCTCCACCTGGAGGGCCCGGGCGGGGCCGTCCTGCGCTGCACCACCTTCGACGCCGCCCCGCTCACCCGTGCCGACCGCGACGCCCTGGCCGCCGCGGTCGGCGAACTCATTGGCCGGCACTGCCTCGTGGAACACCACGACCACCTGCCCGTGGGGGCCTCCGGCAAGTACGCCTGGCTCGCCGCGTCCCCGGCGGTGTCCCCGCCCGTGTCCCCGCCCGCCGCCACGATCCCGACCACGTCGGCCGGAGGTAACCGATGACCGTCCAGTCCGCATCCCGGCCCGAATCGCGGTCCGAAGGGCCGGACCGTGACACGGTCACGGTCAACGTCACGGTCACCGACCTCAAGCGGCTGCTCGGCGACGACCTCCACGCCGAGGTGGTCGCCCACACCGTCGCCGGCACCGGCTGCGCACCCGCCGACGCCGAACGCCAGGTCACCGAGTGCCTGCGCTACCTCTACCTCGTGTCCCGGTACCGCGAGGAACTCGCCGGACTCTTCCTCCCCGTCGAACAACACATCGACGAGATCTGGCACTACCTCATCCTGCAGACCCGCGAGTACCGCGCGCTGTGCGAGGAGCGCCTGCCCGGCCGGTTCTTCGTCCACCACCGCGGCATCCCGTACGAGTCCTACCAGGAGGAACCCGGGCGTCGACAGGCCGCCGAGGAGGCGCTGCGCTGGATCCCGCTCTACTGCGGCGCCTTCGGCCCCTTCGACGAGGGCGCGCTCGCCCACTGGACCATCGTCCGCTACCTCCACGAGCAGATGGGCATGTCGCTGGAGGAGATCTCGACGCTGAGCCCCCTGGCCTCCGCGTGACCGCCACCCCGCCGGCCGCCGCCGCACCCCGCCGCCCGCCCGGACCGACCGATGCGGGAGCGACCGGGGCCGGCCCGGCGGGCGGCGGGCCGGCGCAGGCGCCGGAAGCCCCCGAGGCCCCTGAACAGCGGCGGATCCTCGCCGTCCTGGTCGCGGCGCAGCTGGTCAGCGGCGCCGGACTCACCGCCGGCATCGTCGTCGGCGCCCTGCTGGCCGACCAGATGCTCGGCTCCACCGGCCTCGCCGGCATCCCCACCGCCCTGTTCACCGGCGGATCGATGATCGGCGCGCTCGTCGTCGGCCGACTGTGCCAGCGGCGCGGACGCCGCCCCGGACTCGGCACCGGCTACGCGATCGGCGCCCTGGGCAGCGTCGGTGTGGTCGCCGCCGTGGCCCTGGACCAGGTGGCGCTGCTGCTGCCCTCGCTCCTGGTCTACGGCGCGGGCACCGCCACCAACCTCCTCGCCCGCTACGCCGGTGCGGACCTGGCCGCACCCCACCGCCGCGCCCGCGCCCTGAGCCGCGTGCTGCTCGCCGCCACCCTCGGCGCGGTCGCGGGCCCCAACCTCGTCCCGCTCACCGGCGACCTCGCCCGCGCCTGGGGCATCCCCCCACTGGCCGGGCCCTTCCTGCTCGCCGCCTTCGGCTACGCGGCGGCGGCCGTCCTGCTCACCGCGCTGCTGCGGCCCGACCCCCTCCGGCTGGCGCAGGCCCGGCACCCCTCCCGGGGGACCGACGCGGACGCGGGTGGCAGCGCCGACTCCGCCGACTCCGCCGACGAGGCCGAGCCGGTGCGCAAGGGCGCGGACCGGCCACGAGGTCCGGGCGTCGCCACCGGCCTGTGGATCATGCTGCTCGGCCAGCTGCCCAAGGTCGCCCTCATGACCATGACGCCCGTCCACCTGGCCGCCAACGGCCACGGCACCGGCACGATCGGCCTGGTCGTCTCGCTCCACATCGCCGCGATGTTCCTGCCCTCCCCGCTCACCGGCCTCCTGACCGACCGCCTCGGCGCGCTCCCCGTCGCCGCCGCCTCCGGTGTCCTCCTCTGCGCCGCCGCACTCCTGGCCGCCGCCGCGCCGGACGACTCCGTGCCCGTTCTCGCCGTGGCCCTCACCCTGGCCGGCATCGCCTGGAACCTCGGCCTGGTCAGCGGAACGTCCGTGATCACGGCCGCGCTGCCGCCGGGGCGCGGCGCCAGCACCCAGGGCCTGGCCGACGTCGGCCTCGCCGTCGCGGGCAGCACCGGCGGACTGCTCTCGGGCCTGGCCGTCACGGCCGGCGGCTACGACGCCCTGGCCCTCGCCTGCGCGCTGACGGCCCTCCTCGTCGCACCGCTGGCCCTGCGTGCGGCCCGGGCCGGGGCGTGATCCGCGGCGGCCTCCCCAGGTAGGTCCCGCCGGACCTTCAGCAGCGCGGAGGAGCACGCGCGATGACCGCCGGGTTCGACCTCGACGGCGGGCGTTCCCGCGACGGCCACCAGCCGGCCGGGAACGCCGACCGCCGACGGAGCGCCCCCACCCGGGGACCAGCAGGTCCCCCGGTGGGGGCGCCGCTCGTCACAAAGCCGTCGCTCGCGGATCCGTCGCACGCGGATCCGTCGCTCGCGGATCCGTCGCTCGCGGATCCGTCGCACGCAGGTCGGACGCCTCGATGACCACCACACCCGGTCACTCGCGCAAGCCCCGCAGGGATCGCGAACCGGATCGCCCTCATGACGGGGCCTGCTCGGGTCAGGGCCGCTGGGCGAGGGTGTGACCGGTGACCGCGCGAGCGTAGGCGTGCAGTGCGGTGAGCACTTCGGCGCGGGTGCGCCGGCCCGCCAGGAGTTCCATCTGGTAGCCGTCCTCCATGGCGACGAAGTTCGCGGCGAGCAGGCGAGGGGGATCCTGGAGGGCGAAGTGGCCCTGTGCCTGACCAAGCGTCAGGATCGCAGCGTAGACCGCGATCTGTCGCTCCGTCAGGGCACTGTCGAGGACTGCGGCCCTGGCATCGCGCAGGCAGCGGGGCCAGTACTCGAAGAGCAGGCGCGTCAGGGTGTCGTCGGGCCCGGTGGCGACGCCTCGGTCCATGCAGGCGCGCAGCTGGTCGCGAGCATCGGTGAAGCGGCTCGCGGCCTCCTCGCGCTCCTGGCTGTAGCGCTCGATGGCCTGTCGGTAGGTGGTATGGACCAGTTCGTCCAGGTCTCCGTAGTAGAGGACCGCGGCCGGCGTGACACCGGCGGCTTCGGCGACGTCGCGAAGGCGCAGCCCTTCCAGACCCCGGGCGGCCAGGGCCTGCTCCACGGCCTTGCCGAGTTCGGCCCGGCGGGCCTCCTTGCCGACGCTCTTCCTGCCAGCCACGGTGGGTCGCTCTCCTGTCGCCGTCTGTACTGTATGAGAATTTAACGCTACCCCACCGTCTATTGACTGGCGAGAGGCACATGATTTAAATCTGCGTTTAACAAACACGCAGGCGTTCACGGAGGCACCATGACCAACGCGACAGACGTCGAGACGCCAACCAGCCCCTCCAGACCCTCCCCCACCGACAAAGGGCTGCGCGGCGGCTCGGTCGGCCTGCTCGGCGCCGTGACCCTCGGACTGTCCTCCGTCGCCCCGGCCTACAGCATCGCCGTCACGCTGGGCTTCGTGACCCTCGTCGCCGGCCACCTCGCCCCGGCCGCCCTGCTACTGGGGTTCGTACCGATCCTGCTCACCGCGTTCGCCTTCCGCGAGCTCAACCGCGAGATGCCCGACTGCGGCACCACCTTCGTCTGGACCACCCGTGCCTTCGGACCGCTGGTCGGCTGGCTCACCGGTGGGTGGGTCGTCCAGTGCGCGACCCTCATCGCGATGACGGCCCTGGCCCAGGTCGGCGCCACCTACCTGCTCCACCTGGCCGGCCTGCACGCCCTGGCCGGCAACAGCGCCGCCGTGGCCGCGACCGCCGTCCTCCTGCTCGCGGCCGTCACCGCGATCGCCCACCGCGGCCTGCAGCTGGCCGCCTCCGTCCAGTACGTGACGCTCGGCCTGCAGCTCGCCGCCCTGCTCGGCTTCGGCATCGCCGCCTTCGCCCGTCCCGACGCGGCCGCTCCGTCCCTCGGCTGGCTCAACCCGTTCGCGTTCACCGGCTTCGGGCAGCTCACCGAAGCCGTGATGCTCTGCCTGTTCATCTACTGGGGCTGGGACGCACTCCTCACCGCGAACGAGGAGACCCGCGACGGAGCGCACGTGGCCGGCCTGGCGGCCGTCATCTCCACCCTGGTTCTTCTGGGCACCTACCTGTTCACCGCCTTCGCGGCCATCAGCTTCGCCGGAACAGGCGACAGCGGAACGGGACTGGGGAACGCCGACAACGCCGGCGACATCCTGGCCGCCCTCGCGCCCCCCGTCCTCGGAACGGCCCTGTCCAAGGTGATGCAGCTGGCCGTCTGCGTCTCGGCCGTCTCGGCCCTGCTCACCTGCCTCGTCGGCTCCTCCCGCGGCACCCTGTCCATGGCCGCGCACGGAGCCCTGCCCCGCGCCTTCGCCCGCATCCACCCGCGCCACCGCACCCCTGGCTTCGGAACCGTGTTCCTCGGCACCGCGGCGGCCGGCCTGCTGGTGCTGCTCACCCTCGTCTCCGGCCGCTTCCTCGGCGACGCCATCCTGTGCATCGGCCTTCTCATCGCCTGCTACTACGGCACCACCGCCCTGGCCTGCGTCTGGTACTTCCGCTCCCGGCTGCGCGCCTCCCCCCGCGACCTTGTGCTGCGCGGCGTGCTGCCCCTGGCCGGCGGCCTGATGATGCTGGCCGCCTTCGCGCGCAGCGCCTACGACATGTACGACCCCGCCTACGGCGCCACCTCCTTCCACGGAGTCGGCGGGGTGTTCCTCCTCGGGGCCGGCTCCCTTGCCGCCGGAGCCCTGGCCCTGGCCGTCGTCCGTACCCGATTCCGCCCCTTCTTCCGCGACGGCCGCACCGCGGTCGCCGAACTCACCATCACCGAGGACTGAACCCACCCATGCGCTCACTCGTCGTCGCCGCCGTCCAGACCGCCCCCGTCCCCCACGACCTCCAGGCCACCTGGGAACGCTTCGCCCACCAGGTCCGCACCACCCGCGAGCTGTTCCCCCACGTCCAGCTCGTCGTCGTGCCCGAACTCCTGCTCGCCGCCGAGGGCGCCCTCCTCCGGCCGGCCCCGCAGGACTGGATGGAGCACGCCGCCGTCACGATCCCGGGCCCGCTGACCGACCGGATCTGCGCGCTCGCCGAGGAAACCGGACTGTGGCTCGTCCCGGGAAGCGTCTACGAGCGCGGGCCGGACGGGCAGATCTACAACACGGCCATCGCCGTCTCCCCCGAGGGAAGCATCGCCGCCCGCTACCGCAAGGTCTTCCCCTGGCAGCCCTACGAGACGTCGACGCCCGGCAGCGGCTTCACCGTCTTCGACATCCCCGGCACCGGCCGTATCGGCCTGGCCATCTGCTACGACGGTTCCTTCCCCGAGACGGTTCGCCAACTGGCCTGGCTCGGCGCCGAGATCGTCATCCAGCCCACCCTCACACCCACCCGCGACCGCGAGATGGAACTCGTGTGCGCACGCGCCAACGCCTGGACCAATCAGGTCTTCGTCGTGAACGTCAACGCCTCCGACCCGGCAGGCGTCGGCACCAGCACGATCGTCGACCCCGAGGGCATCGTCCGCCAGCAGGCCGGCCCCGGGGAGGAGATCCTCGTCGACGTGCTCGACCTCGACACCGTCACCCGCGTCCGCCGGTACGGTTCCGCCGGCCTCAACCGCCCCTGGAACCAACTCGCCCGCTACGGAGAGACGATCGAACTGCCCATGTACGGTGGCGGCGGCTTCGTCTCCCCCGACTGGCTGACGGACGAGAACGTCTGACAGCGGGCTCGGCGCAGGCGGAGGGAGCACAGTGATCGCCGTCCCGGGCCCGCTGCCCACCAGCCCGTGGGGCCGGGGCGCCGTTCACCATCAAGGAGACCGTCCCCCGCTGAGCGGCTGTGCATCGGCAGATCATGCGGCCCAGCTTTTCGTGCATGTCGGCGGCGGCGGCGATGTCGATGACCAGGAGCCGCCTCGGTGATTCCCGCGTCGGCCGTTTCGACGCCGCCCAGCGCTCACCCCGGTCGGCCACCGGCCGGGTGAGCGCTGGGCGGCGTCAGGGGTGGGCGGAGTCAGGGGTGGGCGGTGTGCCAGGCGGTGGTGAAGAGGGCGGGGAGGGGGCGGGTGGGGAGGAGGACGGTGTGGGTGGTGCTCGCGCGTCCGGGGGCGAGGGTGAGATGGGCGAGTTCGGCGGCCTCGACGGGGAGGCGGGGGGCTTTCAGGTCCAGCCAGGGGCCGGGGAGGAAGAGGGTGCGGCCGGCGCGGGGGCGGCGGGCGGTGACCACCAGGCCGGTGGCGCTCAGACGCTGCTGGGCCGCCTTCAGCGTGGCCGGCGTCCAGCCCGTCCACTGCCGGACCTGGCGGTCGGTGGGGTCGGGCAGGGCGAGCAGCATCAGGTACAGCGCGGCGGCGTCCGTGGACAGGTCCAGGGTGCCCGAGCAGGCGGCGACGACGTCCGGGGCGCTGCGGCGCGGGTCCTGTTCCCAGCCGGGGGTGCGGTGGGTGTCGGCGGCGAGGTGGTGGCCGAGCGCCGCGAGGTCACCGGACAGCAGGACGCGCAGGTCCGCGAGGGCGGGCAGGCCGGAGCCGGACGGCCGGGCCTGGGAGGGCTTCAGCCGGTCGTAGTAGTCGTCGAGCGCGTCCAGGACCGGGTCGTCCGCTCCCGTGAGCAGGCCGGGGCGCACCAGGACGTGCCACTGGTGGGTGGCGGGTTCGTCCACCACCTCCACGCCGGGCAGGTCGGCCGGTGGGGGTGACGGTCTGCCGGTGGCGGTGCGGCGGTCGACGGAGAAGACGCGCCATGCCGCCCGGGGTTCGGAGGTGAGGTCGGAGGCGACGCGCAGTGCGGCCGCGGCGAGGGCGGGGCGCAGCGGGTGGCCGGCGGGCGTGCGGTAGGCGAGCCAGGCCATCGCGTACGGCGAGGCGTAGGGCGCGGGTGCGTGGTCGGGGCCGCCGCTCGTGGCGAGGGCTGCGGCGAGCAGGGCCTCCGCCTGGCGGCAGCGCCTGCGCAGGCCCGGTGGGACCGGGTCGACGGCCGGTCCGGGGCCGGTCGGTGCCCATTCGCCGGTGGGGAAACGGATCTCGCGGCGGGCCAGGGTGAGCAGGTCGGTATCCACGGGCGGCGCGCCGTACCGTTCGTGCCACCAGGCCACCGCGCGCTCCACGTCGGGCCCGTGGGTCCACAGCCGCTCCGGCTGGGCGGGCACCAGGCGGGTGCGGAACTCCCGGACGGCGTCGGCCCCGATCCGCCGGGTGATCTCCTTCTCGGCGGCACTGGGGTGGTCCCGGAGGTGGGTGCGGACGGCGAGCAGGGCGCCCGCCTCGGCCGGTGTCAGGGCGAGCCGCGCGGCCAGGTGCTCGACCGTCCCGGGACGGTCGGGCAGCGGGCCGCGCTCGGCGAACAGCTCCAGGTAGGCGCGCAGCAGGTCGGGGTCGATCTGCGGGGTGAGGTCGAGGCCGGTGCGGACCTCGCAGTCGGCGGCGGCCGGCGGGCCGTCCTCGGGGAAGGTGCCGCCGGGAGCGTACTCCAGCAGCACGGCGGCGTTGGAGCTGCTGTGGAGGACGAGCGCGGTCGACAGCTCGGTCCGGAAGAGGTGGCCGGCCGGCGGGGTGGGTCGGCGGTCCGGGCGCGAGACGGTGACGGTGCGCCAGCGGCCCGGCCCCCGCTCCGCCACGAACGGAAGGTCGGCGTACTCGCGCAGCCGCCCGGGACTCGTGGCGTCACCGTGGAGCAGTTCGGTCCGCCAGTCGACGACCAGGTAGGGGAAGGCCGCGGACACGCCGGGGACGATGGTGTTGGGGCGGTCCGGGTCCCCGTCCCAGAGGGGAGTGCTCGTGGCCGCCTCGCGCAGCAGCCGGCCGACTCGCACCCGTGCCGGGACGGCGGAGGCGGGGGCCGCGTCGGCGGGCGCGAGCACAGCAGGCGAGGGGAGGGTAGGAACAGGGACAGCGGGCGCGGGGACGGCGGGGGTCAGCAGCGGTACCAGGTGTGCCAGCCCGTCCCGGCAGTTCGCGGCGATCTGCACCAGGCGGGTGAACTCGGGGCCCACCCGCGCCTCGTCCATCCCCAGCAGTCGGCCGATCCGCTGACGCACCGGACCAACGGCACCGTCACGGAACACGGACCGCGCCTCGACCGCGCCGAGCAGCAGTTCGGCGTCGGCCCGCTCCAGCGCGGGCTCCGAAGCCTCCGCCCGCACCGCGTCGACCAGCAGACCGGGCACGTCGACGGCGGCCAGCCGCCGGGCCCGGACCGGGTCGGCGAGCAGTGCGGCGGCGGCGCCGATGTGCTGGAAGCGGGCGAGCGCCAGCGCCACGCCGTCCAGGTCGAGCACGGGCAGTTCGGCGAGTTCCTCGTCGCACCACCGCGCCAGCAGGGCGCGCCCGGGTTCGGTGTCCACCAGCACGGGGACCTTCGCCCACCCCTTCGGGTCGTGCGGCTGGTACCAGAGGTTGTCCGCGGCACCGCCGTTGGTCAGCTCGAACTCGGCCCGCAGCAGGGCCCTCAGCTCACGGGCGAACCTCGGATCGGCGCTCAGCGAGGGCAGCCCCGGGCGCGGCGCCGGGTCGATGTGGTGCAGATAGGGGTCGGCGAGCCGCGGCGGCGGATCGGCCACCGGCGCGCCCGCGGCCAGGAGCAGATCCAGCACACCGAGCCGCAGGACCGGGCTCGTCGTCCCTCCCCGGTCCCACCGGCTCGGGTAGGGCAGGTCGACCGGCACACCGTCGGCCGCGATCCGCGGCGCCAGCAGCGCGGCGATCCGGTGCACCACCGGCCGCGCCCCTCGACGGAACGACCGGTCGGCCAGGACGACCAGGGCGCGCAGCCAGTCGGCGGCGGTGCCGGGTGCGGCGCCGCCCGCGTCGGCGGCGGCGGTGAGGTGCGCCAGCGAGCCGGTCCGCTCCAGGTAGTCGGGGGTCAGGTCCGCCTCCGGCATCCCGGCCTGCGGCCCTGCCTCGACCACCTCCCGGCCGAGCTGCGGGCGTTCCTCCAGGACCAGCTCCCAGGCGGGGCCGGCCAGCAGGGCCGCCCAGAACTCGCGCGCCGCCGCGTCCCCCGGGAACCGGGCCGGCAGCAGTCGGCCGGCCACCCGGGCGAGCTCGCGGGCCTGGTCCAGGCCGGCGGCACGGGCGGTGCGCGCGAGGTCGTCCGCGAGCCCGGGGCGCGGGCCCTCCCGGACCGCGCGGTCACCGAGCAGGACGAGCGTGCGACGCGCGGCGGCACGGTCGGCCCCGCGCGCGGTGACCTGCCGCACGCGTCGGCGCAGCGCGGTGTCCGTGAGCGCGCCGGCCGTGTCCGCGGCGGCGTACCGGGCGTCCAGCCACTCCTGGTCGGCCTGCTCCGCGGCGGTCTCCGCCGACCTGGCACGCGCGAACCACGCCGCCGCGTCGGCCCGCTCGCCGCCGTGGCGCAGGCACAGGTCCGCGACGCCGTCCAGGAAGCAGCGCGAGAGCGCCGGGTCGGCGGAGTCGATCGCCTTCAGTACGGCGTCGACGTCGCGTTTCACCCACACCCGCCAGGCCGAGGTGACCTGTTCCAGGCGTTCGACGTGGCCCAGTACCTCCTGCTCGCGGAGGGGATGCGCGGCGAGCGCGGCCTCGGGGAACGGCATCGCCGCGTCGGTCGGCAGCCCGGTCGTGGCCAGGGGACCGACCGGCTCCCAGCCCTGGTGCCGCATCAGCCGGTCCCGGTGGCGTGCCGCCTCGGCGGTGGTGAGCAGCACGCGCTGCGCGTCGGGCAGGGCGGGGTGCCGGTAGTGGCGGGCGAGCAGTCCGTCCTCGCCGTCCGCGTCCCCGGGACCGGGAACGAGTCCGGCCCGCGCCAGGGCCTCCGCCCAGGCGGCGTCCACCGAGAGCAGTTCCACCACCCGGGCCGGCACGGCGGTGCCCTCGCGCACCAGCCGCTCGGCCTCCTGCCCGCACGCCTGCTGGTGCGCCTCGGCACCGGCCGCGAGCGCGAACAGGCGCGGCAGGGCGGGGTGCCCCGCCAGCGCCGCCGGCACCTTCTTCAGGACCCGCCCGCGCTCGTTGCGGAAGACGACCTTCGCGTCCTCCAGCCGCGCGACGCAGCCCTGCGCACCGATCTCCCCGACCATGACCCGCTCCCCCGTGCTGTTCAGCGGCCGGGCAACGATCCCCCGGCGACTCCCGCAGCCTAACGATCACCTCTGACAGAGCCGCCGGGTGCCGTGCGCCTCCGGCCACGGCGCTCGCGGCGGGGTGAGCTCTGCCTCGTCGAGGACGGGGTCGAACACGAGGGCCGAGGACAGAACGCCGAGGGCAGGACGCGGGAACCCGCCGGGCGATGGGCCCGGCGGGTTTCGCGGTGGAGCGGCGGGTGTCTCGTCGGGACCAGAACCAGAACCAGGACCAGGACCGGGACCGGGATCTACCAGTCGGTGCCGATGCTGCTGCGGTTGCCGAAGGCACTCTGGCCGGTGCCGGGGTAGAGGTACATGTCACCCGTGGAACCCCGGGGGGCCTGGACGGCGGCGAGGTCGGTCTTGCCGTCGGCGTTGAAGTCGCCGCCGATCAGGTCGCGCATGACGTTCCAGCCGTTTCCCGCGTCGACCGGAGCCCCGAAGTACCCGGTCCCGGTGCCCGGGTAGACGTACAGGTTCCCGTTGGCCGTGCCGACGGCCGCGATGTCCGCCTTGCCGTCACCGTTGAAGTCACCGCCCGAGAACCGGTCCAGACTGTTCCAGCCGTTGCCGGCGTTGACCGGAGCCCCGAAGTACCCGGTCCCGGTGCCCGGGTAGACGTACAGGTTCCCGTCGGTCGTGCCGACCGCGGCGATGTCCGCCTTGCCGTCACCGTTGAAGTCACCACCGGAGAAACGGTCCAGACTGTTCCAGCCGTTGCCCGCCGACCACGGCGCACCGAACGCGCCCGTACCCGTGCCGGGGTAGATGTACAGGTTGCCGTCGGCCTTGCCGACGGCGGCGATGTCCGCCTTGCCGTCACCGTTGAAGTCACCCGGCGTCATCTTGGCCAGCGTGTCCCAGCCGGTGCCGATCAGGCTCCGTTCACCGAAGAAACCGACGCCGGTGCCGGGGTACAGGAACATCTTCCCCGTCGCCGCGTCCACCGCCGCCAGGTCGGTCTTCCCGTCACCGTTGTAGTCGGCCGACGCGAAGCCCGTCATTCCGACCGGAGTGGCCGGCGGCGGGGTGCTGTTGTCCTCGACGACCTTGTTGTACCGCAGAGCCACATAGCTGCTGGCCGGGTAGCTCGATATGCTCCCGCTGTAGACGTTCGCGCTCCCGTAGGTCATGTCGGTCCGCGAGTTCGACTGGTGGAGGTAGGTGAAGTCCCCGGTCGCCTGGTTGTTCCACCGCACGAAGAGCACGACGTGGTCGCTGATGTTGTCCAGCGCGTCGCCGGGGCGCAGGTCGCCCTTGCTGATGCGCGTGGTCAGCGACCGGCTGTCGAGGGTCTGGGTGGTGGCCGAGCCGAGGCCCGTGCCCGACAGGTGCCAGGCCATCGCGATGAACCCCGAGCAGTCGGTGCGGTAGGAGTGGCCGTCGCCGTCCCCGTACGTCGCGCCCTGGTTGTACTGGACGTTCTGGGCGTCCCAGTACTGGCCGCGCGGCAGGATCTCGGACCGGTTGATGGAGCCTCCGAGGGAGGAGCCGGCCTGGGCGGGCGGGGCGCTCAGACCGGCCGCGGCCATGACGGCGAGCAGCGGGGCGAGCACGGTGGCGCGGCGGAAGCGGCTGGTCCTGGACATGACTGACTACCTCGATCTGCTGGGTGGTGGGTTTCGGGAAGGGGTGCGAGGAGAGGTGCGGAGAGCCGGTTACCAGTCGGTGCCGATGGTGCTGCGGTTGCCGAAGGCGCTCTGGCCGGTGCCGGGGTAGAGGTACATGTTTCCGGTGGCGCCACGGGGGGCCTGGACGGCGGCGAGGTCGGTCTTGCCGTCGGCGTTGAAGTCGCCGCCGATCAGGTCGCGCATGATGTTCCAGCCGTTGCCGGCGTTGACCGGGGCACCGAAGTAGCCGGTCCCGGTGCCCGGGTAGATGTAGAGGTTCCCGTTGGCCGTGCCGACGGCCGCGATGTCCGCCTTGCCGTCACCGTTGAAGTCACCGCCGGTGAAACGGTCCAGGCTGTTCCAGCCGTTGCCGGCGTTGACCGGAGCCCCGAAGTACCCGGTCCCGGTGCCCGGGTAGACGTACAGGTTCCCGTCGGCCGTGCCGACCGCCGCGATGTCCGCCTTGCCGTCACCGTTGAAGTCACCGGCGGAGAAGTTGTCCAGGCTGTTCCAGCCGGTCCCCGCCGACCACGGCGCACCGAACGCGCCCGTACCGGTGCCGGGGTAGATGTACAGGTTGCCGTCGCCCGCGCCGACCGCGGCCAGGTCGGTCTTCCCGTCGCCGTTGAAGTCGCCCGGCGTCACATTGCCGACGGCGTCCCACCCCGTGCCGATGAGGCTCCGTTCGCCGAAGGTGCCGACGCCGGTGCCCGGGTACAGGAACATCTTGCCCGTCACCGCGTCCACCGCCGCCAGGTCGGTCCTCCCGTCACCGTTGAAGTCGGCCGACGCGAAGCCCGTCATCCCCACCGGGGTCGGGGGCACCTGCCCGATGGCGGCGACGATCCGCTGCGCGTCGGCCACCTGGTACTGGTAGCGGTCGGGATAGGCCGAGCGCTGGACGCCCTGGCAGACCTCGCCGATGGGCTTGCTCGTCCAGGAGTTGTTGGGATACGTCGAGAGCAGCGCGTTGACGAACTTGCGGGTCGTCGTGGCCGGATCGAGCCTCTGCGCGGTGCTGCCCCACGACGCCCGCTGCTGGAACAGGCCGACGCTGTCGTGGTCCTCCATGTTCGGGTTGTTCCGCAGGGTGGATTCCACGATCGCCGTCGTGATCGCGATGACCTCGGCCTGCTGCGGTACTCCCATGGCCCGCACGGTGTTGAGGACGGCCCGGGCACAGGACACCCGGTACGCGGTGACCGCGTTGCGCAGGGTGCCGGTGAGCTGCTGGTTCAACTGCGCGGCGGCGGCGGTGTCGGCGGAGGTGATCGTGCCGCAGGACACATCGGGCAGGGCCGCGTACGCGGGGCTTGTCGCGGCCACCGTCCCGCCGGCCAGGACCGCGCCCGCCACGAGGAGTTGCAGGGCCTTGGGCAGAGTCTTCTTCATGGGAAAACGCTTCCTTCGTTCGCAGGCTTCGTTCACTGGGTCGGAGGTGCCGTCGTCGGAGAGTTGGGCCACGACAGGTTTCGAAGGTGCTGAGGAATCGCCGTCGGCCGTGAGCCGGACAAGGGTGGGCAGGGCGGAGCAGGGCAGGGCGGGCCACGTCGGGGCACGGGTGGGGTGCGAGGTGGGAACGGAGCGGGCGCGCTCCCGTCCGGGTGACGCCCGGAGGGGCCGAAGTGCGCTGCTACGGAAGACCGGTGGCGCCGGTTCTCACTCGGGGCGCAAGCGGGGCGACGACCGCGGCGGCCTTGGCGCTACGAGGGCCGATCATGGCGGAACTCCTTTCGGGGCACGCGCACAACACAGGTGTGGTCCGGATCCGGTGCGTCCCGCGGTGACGCCGTCCGGGTTCCGCTCGGCTGCTCGTTCCTGCCGTCGGACAAGAGCCTGCCCGCCGTCCGACGGCCGGGCCAGAGGCCGGACCGGGCCCGAACCGGCCTTGGCCGGGTCCGTCCACGGCGGGTCGGCCGACCGTCGTGGACGGTTGACCACGAACGCCGCCCGGCCGGCGCCGCTCGTCGGCGACGGCATCGGGGCCGGACACGTACCGGCCCGTGCCGGGGTCGAGGATCAGCGGGCCGGCAGGTGGCAGCGCCCGGCACTTCCCCGCTCCGAGTGGCCGATGTTGATACCGTTCCGCGGCAGGAAGCCTGACGCGGCGTGTGTGGCGCCGGGTCCCGACGCAGGGGGAGATCGTGTGACCCGCGGCAATGACGTTGGCAGGTTCCTCTACTGGTCCGAGCGCCGGGTCGTCAGGATCGCCAACGACAACGGGATCGCCCTCGGCGGTTGGCGGCTCACTTCGGCGAGTTCGCCGTCGGCGGTCGGCCCGGTGCCCCTCCCCCAGGCGAACTTCGCCTCACCCGGCCGGGCTCCGGACCGACGAGACATGGCGATCCGAGTCCGCAGGGCCCTCCGATCACGGACCACGGTGACATTCGATTCGCCACCGCCCACCGACTTCGCGGAGGGCGTCGGTCGCGTGGAGTTCGCGAGGTTCATCGGCGGCCC
This sequence comes from Kitasatospora sp. NPDC094019, assembly GCF_044764505.1. Classification (NCBI taxonomy): domain Bacteria; kingdom Bacillati; phylum Actinomycetota; class Actinomycetes; order Kitasatosporales; family Streptomycetaceae; genus Kitasatospora; species Kitasatospora sp. NPDC094019. The sequence goes on along the minus strand of NZ_JBIWIF010000009.1, from coordinate 346,136 downwards.
CGCGCAGGACAAGGGAGTGCTGTTGCATACGCACACTCTCAGCGCCGACGGTCAGCGTGTCGACGTCGTTCTGTTCGGCAGTCTCGACAACACTCCCGACTTCCGGACGACAGACGCGGCGGAGATCGGTTGGACTTCGTCGGCGTGGCTCGCGGTTTCGCAGCTGCTGGAGGGGCTCCGGCCCCAGCCCGACTCCTACTGGGGCGATACGGAGTCCGTCGCCTTCGAAGCCTTGAAGATCGCACTTCACCAGGGCGGCGTGGCGGCTGATGAGGAGCACGCCGGACGGCCCTGGACTCGCGGATTCACCCTCGGCCGGGCAGAGAACTGCGAGTGGTTCGCAGAGATCTATTGCGACGTGGTCCTGGCTCCGGACCGGTGGGAGGGGCTGCTCCGGCGCGAGGGGCTGGGCGGCCCTCAGCGAATTCTCATCGGCGCCCCCATGTGGGCGAGGACCGCGAGCCCGGACTCCCTCGTGCGGTACACCCAACTGCGGGCAAGGCGGGAGGCTCCGCGCTCGCTGGGGCAACGGCTGCTGCCGGCGCGCTGGAGAGCATCGGAGGGACGGGCCCCTGAGCCGGCCCCGCAGGACGACTGACCGACCACCGGTTCCGTCGGTCCGGAGCAGCGGCCACCACGCGTGGCGGAACGGCACGTTCTGCTCTGTCCACGACCCTCCCCCGGTCCACCGGGGTGTCCGCACGGACTTCCGCCCGTCCGGACCCGGCGGACGGTGCCGGTCGCGGCACCGTCTCCCCGGCCTCGCCCCTACGTAGCCCGCCGGTGGCGCCTCGCCCACGGCCGGTCGTCGCGCGGACACCGGGTGGCCCCGGACACGGTGCGCGGCACCAGTACCGGCGCGAGGCCACCGCCGTGCCGGTCCACCCGACGGTGCCCACGGTGAGGCAGCACGTCGCGGCCGGCCTCGACAGGCCGGGGGCGCGTGGCCGCCGGGAGTTCGTCGCCCTCCTGACCGGCGACCGGCTGCCGACGCTCGCCCTGCGAGCGTTCACGAACGGCTCGTGCGCGCGTCGGCGAGGTGCCCTTGGTCAGCGGGCGGACCACACCGGACAGTCGGCCGCGTGGCGGGTCATCATCACCACGGTCCCGCCCTCCGTGAGCTGCCGCTCGTGCGTGACCGTGCAGCACACCGCCGGCTCCGGAGGCATCGCCCGGACGACGGCGGGAGCCTCGTCCCGGTCCGGCAGCGCGGTACGCGGCCACGCCGGCTCGACCACCGGTCGCCCGGGGCGAGGAGGGGCCGACCGACGGCGGGCCCGCTCTACGGAGACCCCGAGAGCTCGGGCGCGGGCGTGAAGGCGACGACGGTCGCGGCGTTCGGACATGGTGACACCCTGCCCCCTCCCACCCCCTTCGCGCCAACGGCCCACCGGCACGGCGCCCCAATCGGCTCGCCCGGCGGTCGGTCCGAGGGAGCGCACAGGCGGCGGGGTGGTCCAGGACCGGCCCTGGACCACCCCGGCGTATCCCGCTCGGTCACGCGGACGGCTGCCTTCCGCCGGCCCTCCGGGTCGTGCCCCGGAGGGCCGGCAGGATGCCGAGCCCCAGCGGGAACAGGGCGCCGCCACCGAGGGCGGCGGCGTGGCCACGCCTCCGATTCCCCGCCTCCCGGGAAAAGGAAAACGGAATAGTATTCCGCCCTCCCGGGGCCGCCGAATCCGGAGGCCGTACCTATAGTGAAATCAAGGGCCAGGGGGACGCTGAAACAGCGTCCGGGCAATTCGGCGACGGAATCAGGAATTCCCGGTCAGAATCTTCGGAAGCCGAACTCCGCCCTGCCTCCTCGCCGAATCATCGCGAAATCGAAAGGCGGTCCATCGTGAGCATCGAGATCAAGACGGAGGACGACGGCCGACTCCCCGACCTGCGGGAGGGCGGCAGCACGACGCTCGACGCCGCGGTCTACGGAATCCCCTGGGAAGCGGGCTACCGGACGGGCCACGGTGACGGTATCGACGCCGTCACCGGCAAGACCAAGAACACCGCCGTCGAGCCCTACACCGTGGAGAAGCCCACGAGCCGGCGCAGCTATTCGTCGTTCGGGCTCGTCACGGACGACAGCACGCTGGAAAAGCAGATCGACACCTCCGCCCGCGGCAAGTACAACATCCAGGGCGTCACGGTCACCAGCTCCACCGAATACCTGGGGACCATCAAGTACTCCGCGAAGTCCACCACCCTGGTCGCGGAGTACGAGATGCAGCTCGACGACTACGACGTCGCCCCCGCCGGGGACTACCGGCTCACCCCGGACGCCCAACAGCGGATCCACGACCCGGCCGGCTTCCGCGAGCAGTACGGCGACTACTTCGTCGCCGGCGGACGCCGCGGGGCCCGCTTCATCGCGACCTACGTCTGCGAGGCCACGTCCGAGGAGGACATGACGTCCTTCAAGCAGGCGATCGGCGCGTCCATGGACAAGGTCTTCGAGACCAGCGGGGCGATCACGTTCTCCAGGGCCGCCAGCGAGAACCACGTCAGCACCACCTGCGAGATCTTCGCCGAGGGGTACACGCCGGGCTGGACGCCCCCGAGCAGCGCGCTGGACCCGAGCCAGGTCGTGGAGGCGCTCGACGGGTTCAAGAACAACACCAGCGACGACCACTACATCGAGGCGCTGCTGCGGCACTACAGCTACATCGACCACGACTACCCGCTGACGGTCGACGTGCCCCCGGACGTGTTCGACGAACTCCGGCAGCTCTACACGCTGTACTGGGACGTCGGCTCCCGCTACCTGTCCGCCCCGGCGCCGGTCCTCAAGGACCGGTACATCCGCCTGGAGTCCGGCATCACCTCGCACCAGGGAGAGCTGGCCACCGACGAGGTGAAGCGCCGCCAGTACCTCACGGACGCCAAGGTGCTGGACTTCTTCCTGGACGTCCGGGACGCGGCCGCCACCGAGCCCGGCAAGGACCGCCACCAGGACGCCGGCAACGGCCTCGGCACCTGGAGCTACGGCTACCAGAGCGCCCCGGCCGACCTGGGGCTGACCGTGAACACCTGGAGCGACAGCTACCACCGGGGCTCGGGGGTCGGCCACCGGAGCCACACGTTCACCTTCGACTCCCACGGCGCGTTCGTGGTCGTCGGCTGGGAGGTCGTCGCCCACTGGACCGACGGCTCCGACGGCTTCTGGGCCAAGGAGGTGGACACCGCCCTGCTCGGCACGGTGGCCACCGTGTACGTCGAAGGAAAGTACGACCGCGGCACGAACTGGAGTGTCCGCGTCGCCTACGTGGACGCCTCGACGGTCCGCGGCGCGTAGCCGGGCCGCCCGTCGCCCCCGCGGACACGACGCGGCCCCGGTGCCGGGCGGACCCGCCCGGCACCCCCCACCCCGACCGGTCCCACTCCGACCGGTCCCACTCCGACCGGTCCCACCCCGACGAAACGGAGAAACCACCATGGCCGAGACAGTCAAGGCCCCCGACGCCAGGCCGGACGCCGACGAGGTCACCGCGGCCCGGGCCGTCGCACCCGGCATCCCCGACACGGCCGAGCCGCGCTTCGTCGTCCTGCGGCCGCCGAGCGGCGGGCGCGGAGGCGGCACCTCGGACATCGCCGTGTACAAGAACATCCCCGCCGAGGACATCGACCGCGCGGCCCCGGGCGCCATCCCGACCCTGAAGCGGGGCTGGGACCGGAACCCCGACGCCGAGCAGCTGGGCACCCTCGACGTCTACACGCCGCTGGTCGAGGACGCCCAGGCCGTCGTGGACAGAATCCGGGACAAGGCTGATCAGGCGAGCGGCGTGTGCGTCAACTCGGCCCGCCTGAACGACAGGACCTTCGCGGCGCTGCGGGCCCGCTGCGCGGCGGAGCGCTGGGGCTCGCAGTTCGTCGTCCTCGTCCGGAAGGGCGCGACGGTGGATCCCGTCTACGGCAACAAGCCCCCGTACTGGCACCGTTAGCCCCGATAGGCCCGACCCGGCAGCGGACGGGCGGACGGACCGGTCACTTCCGAGGTCGGGAAGGACCGGTCCGCCCGCCCGAGAGCCCGCCGGCCCGGGTCGCCGTCCCGCGCCCGGGCGCGCCGGCCGCGGCGCCGGCGCCGTCCTTGCCGCGCCGGTGCGCGGGCAGGACCAGATCGGACGGTGCCCGGTCGGCGGTGACCGCCTCGATCCACTGCCGCGCCCAGTGCGCCTGCTGGTGCTCCACCGGCATGGCGGCGTAACCCTGCTCGATCTCGCGCCGGGCCGGGCCCGGGCGGCCCTGGGCGAGCATCGCCACACCCCGCTGGAGGGCCAGCCATCCCGGGGTGTACCAGTAGGCGCCCGCCGGCACGTCGGCGAGGTCGACGGCCCCGGCCAGGCGGTCGGCCTCCAGCAGCAGCCGGTCGGCCGCCCTCGCCTCCCCCGCGTGCGCGAGGGCCCGCGCCTGCTGGCCGGTGTCGTAGGCCCGCAGCACCGGATGGGTGCGGGTGTCGTGGCGGGACGCGGCGAACATGCAGGCCGCGGCGGCCGGACTCCCCCACACCAGCTCCAGCACGCCCCGGTAGCTCATGGTGCGCTCCAGGCACTCGGGCTCCTGCGACTCGTAGGCGTAGGCCACCGCGCGGTCCAGCAGCTGCGCCGCCGCTTCGTAGCGCCCGGCCACGACATGGCACCAGCCCAGATAGGTGACACCCATGGCGGCCACCCCGATCGCCGCGGCGCGCAGGGCGTACGGCGCGTCCCGGGCCGTCTGGACGGACATCTCGGCCCGCGCGGCCACCATGGGCGTGACGTCGGCCGAGGAGGTCGCGTCCTCCAGCAACCGCAGTCGGAGCAGCCCCGACTCCATGGCGAGGATCGTCTCCCGGTCCACCAGCCCCGGCCTGCGGGCCTGGAACTCCGCCCGGTCGTGGTCGGCCGGGAGCAGACCCACCAGGGCGCCGCCCGCGCCGACCGCGTCGTCGAGCAGGCGCGCCAGGGCCGGATCGGGCATCCGGTCCCCCGATTCGAAGCGGCTGATCGTCGGCTGGGACACGAACACCGTCGCCGCCAGGACCGGCTGGGAGATGCCCGCGCGGCGGCGCAGCAGCCGCAGGGTCCGCCCGAAGGAGGTCATGGTCAACCCCTCGCTCGTTCGCATACGTGTCGAGTGAGGGGGAGTTTAGCCTCCTCCGGGCCCTCCTCGGGTGAGGACCGCACCCGCCGCGGCCCCGGGTCCGACGGCGGCTCAGGCGTTGGTCGGCGTGGTCACGGGCGGGCCGCGGCGACGAGTTCGGCGAGGTCGACCTCCACGCGCGTGTCGTGCTTGTCGACGAGCCAGCGGTCGATGTCCAGCAGCCACCACCGGTGCACGCGCACCACGTAGAAGCGGCGCGGACCGTCACCGGTGAAGTCCGACTCCGGGAGGAGCCAGGCCGCCCGGACCTCCGGGTCGGGATGGTTCAGCTCGTAGTACACCTGTCGGTGCCACGGGACGTCGGGCGCCGGCACGGCCTCGCAGTGCCCGGTGAACTGAGCGCCGTCCAGGCCGAATCCGGGTGTGCCGAGGAGGTGGACCGAACCGGCGACGTCGGGCCGCGCGTCGATGTTGCGGGAGTGGCGGGAGCGGTGGAGGGAGTAGTAGAGCAGCCGGAGCGGGGCCCGGAGGGCGACGAAGTTGACGGTGGAGGCCCAGGGGCCGTCCTCGCCGAGGGTGGCGAGGGTGGTGAAGCGTCCGTGGTCCAGCAGGTGCGCGCTGCGGGCGACGTGGTCGGCGTAGTCGGAGCCCGTGGTCACGGCGGTCACCGTGCCGGCGGGGTGCGACGGATGCCCATCGCCACCGGCGGGTCGTTGAGCAGGGCGGCTTCGGCGAGCCGCCACCAGTGGGTCTGCTCGGTGCGGCGCTTCTCCCAGGCGCAGTCGCGGCCGCGGGCGGAGACCTGGCGGCGGTAGGTGCCCCAGGCGGCCTCGTCGGCGAAGGTGACGAGGTGTTCGAGGGCATGGACGTGGGTGCCGACGGTCCGCACGTGCCAGCTGGTGGCCAGCACGGTGTCGAGTCCTTCGTAGAACCACGTCTCGCGTTCGGCGGCCCAGGCCCAGAACCCGGCCGGGTCCGCCTCGGCGGCCTCCGTCAGTTCGAGCCGGTAGTGGAGGTAGAGCATGATCGTTTCCTTCCCTGGATCACGGTCCTCGGATCAGGACAGCGGTGATTCCCAGCAGGCCCACTCCGGCCCCATCGCCAGCGGACGGGTCCGGGCCAGTTCGCGCCAGTGCCCGGCAGCGGTGATGTTGTGCTCGCGCTGACGGGCGGGGGTGCAGACGGCGCCGCGCAACGGAAGCACCACGGCGGCGAGGGGGGTCAGCCGGGCACCGCGGCGCACCTTGACGTCCCACGCGGAGATCGCCGTCCGGTAGCGCCGGAACCCGCACTCCGCGGCGTAGTCGAGCGGCGCGTGGTACGTCAGCAGGAAGTACTCGTTCGTGGGAGCGGTACTCGCGTAGTCGTAGCCGAAGTAGCGGGCGTACAGCCGGTCCCGGTGCTCGTAGCAGACCGTCGCGGCCACCAGGTCGGTCCCGCGCAGGCCCAGGAACGCCACCGCGTCGTCGAGCAGCCCGGTGGCGCGCTGGGCGTTCAGGGCGTCGAGCACCACCCGCTGTCCGCCGGAACCGCCGTGGCGGGAGCGGTTCTGGGCGATCAGGTAGGCGATGCGGGCGACGATGTCCTCGGTGAGCCGGACGGTCTTGATGATCGTGCCGGTGCGCTGGAAGGCCCGCATCTCGCTCCTGCGCCGGGTCCGGCTGTGCTGGTCGGCACGGGCCGTCAGCTCTCGGGCACCGCCCGGCGGGACGGGCAGGTAGGTGTCGGCCGAGTGCAGCAGCGCGCGGGCCCGGGGGTGGGCGGCCGCCAGCTCCAGGGCGTCGGCGCCGGCGAGGTAGGGCATCACGACTCCCTCGGTGGCCCGGTCGGCGGCGAGGTCCAGCGCCCGGCCGAGCAGCGCCCTCAGGACCGGACGCCGCCGCGGTCCGCGGACGCACACCAGCTCGTTGCGGACCGCGCGCCGGGTGCCGAGCCACAGGTGCTCGCCACGGCCGGCGGCCAGGCCGGGCAGGATGCCGGGCAGGGAGAACATCCCGTCGTCGCCGCCCTCGCCGGGCCAGGTCGGCACCGCGCCGAGCAGTTCGCCGGACTCGGAGGCGGTGATGACCGGGTCCCCGCCGGAGGCCAGGTGGGTGGAGCGCACCCACCGGTGGCTGCCGTAGAAGTTGTCGGCCCCGACCAGGCGGTCCCAGGAGGCGGGGTCGACGCCGTGGGCATCGGGGAGGACCAGGGTGCCGATCGCCCCCGCGGTCGGCGCGCGGAGCACGTTCACGGGGCGGACGCACCCTTCACGCACGTGATCAGCGCGGCGTGCGGCGAGCGCAGGTACGGCTCCCAGAAGCCCGCGCCGTGCTCGCGCATCCCCGCTTCCGAGACCTGGAACGGGGGCCAGTCGATATCGGTGAAACCCGCCTCGGTCAGCGCGGCCTCCAACGCCCGGCGGCTCCAGTACCGCGCCGTGATCGTCTCCTGGTAGGGGCCGAACTCCAGCTCCAGGGTCACCTTCGAGGCGTCGAACCGCGGCTCGGCGTCGAACAGCCGCAGCCCGTAACGCCGGTAGTACTCGCGCCCGCCGTCGTAGTCGGGATTGACCGGCAGGGTGACGAACCTGCCGCCCGGCCTCAGGGCCCGCGCCGCCGTCCCGCACAGCTCCACGAGCTCCGCGTACTGCTCGGCGTAGGGCAGGACGTAGACGCCGAGCACGGCGTCGAAGGTCCCCGCCAGGCCGGACGGCAGGGAGCGGACGTACTCGATGCCCCGGGAGTCCGCGGGCTCCTGTGCCCTCGCGTAGGAGAGCATGCCCTCCGAGACGTCCTGACCCACCACCAGGTCGGCCCCCTGCGCCTTCAGCAGGCGCGAATAGAGACCCGTACCGCACCCGATGTCCAGAACGCGTTCGCCCCGGACGCCGCCCAGGGCCGCCAGTACGCTGTGGGATTCCAGGTCCTTCCGCCACGGCAGGGCGAACATGTCCTCGTACATCTGCGCCAGGCCGTCGAATTGACTGCTCATGTCGCCTCATTTGTTTCTCGGTCCGTGCTGCTGGTCGGGCATGCCGCGGCCGCGACCGATGGGCGGCTGCGCCCTGGCCGGTCCCGATTCCGCGCACGCGGGGCCGCCACGAGGTGGCGGGCATGGGAATGATTCACCGGGGAGAGTTCGTGGGGCGGGGCTGGATCCGTCACCGCCGGACGACTGCGACTCTCGCGCCAGAGGCTATTCCCGGGCGGGCGAACATGGCCAGACCCGCGACCAGCATATTTGTAATTCATACAATCCGCTTGGAATTCCCACGCGTTCGATTCCGGAACTCCCGCCGCACCGGCCCGCTCCCGTCCCGGACGTCACCCGCACCCGGACGGCCGACGGCGGATCGGTACTGTGGCCGGACACCCCGTCGAGAGGCTCCGTCCCCCATGGCCAAGAACGCCGCCGAACCACGCGCCGCAGCCCGCCGGCCCCTGCTGCAGCTGACCGGCGTCAGCCGCTCGTACGGCGAGCGGGAGGTGCTGCACCCCGTGAGCCTGTCGCTGGCCCCCGGGGAGTGCGTGGCGCTGCTCGGACACAACGGGTCGGGCAAATCGACCCTGCTCAGGGTCGCGGCCGGACGCGACGCCCCCAGCAAGGGCACCGTGGTCTTCGACGGCATCCCGATGGACGAGAACGACCCCCGGGTCAGGGCCCGGGTCGCGGTGGTCGGCGACACCGTCGCCTGCTACCCCGACCTGACCGTCCGCGAGCACCTGCTGCTGGTCGCGGTCGCGCACGGGGTCGCCGACGCCCCCGGCTGGGTGGCCCAGGTACTGGAGGGCCGGATGCTCACGGAGCGGGCCGACGCGCTGCCCTCGGCGCTCTCCTCCGGACAGATGCAGGCCCTGCTGCTGGCCTGCGCGCTGGTGCGCCCGCGCGATCTGCTGCTGCTGGACGAGCCCGAGCAGCGGCTCGACCCGGACGCGCGCCGCCACCTCGCCGACCTGCTGAAGGCCGAACTCGCCGACGGCGTCGCGGTGCTCCTGGTCACCCACCACACCGACCTGGCCATGGACGTGGCCGACCGGGTCGTGGTCCTGGAGGACGGCAGGATCCTCAAGCAGGGCGCCACCCGCAAGGTCCTGGCGCCGGAGTTCGCGGCTCGCGCCGCCGCGGGCGCGGCGGGTGCCCGGTGAGCGCCACGCCTCCCCCGAAGGCCGGTCCCGTCGCCGACCCCGCCGCCGATGCCGGGACGGACGCAGCGACCGGGACCCCGGCGGACGACCGGACCGAGGACCGGACCGAGGACGCCCTGACCGACGACGGTCCGCCCGCCGACAGCTGGACGGACGACGACGACTGGACCGACGAGACGCTCGCCCTCCTCCGCACCCTGCGCACGCCCCACCGGCGCAACCGCGCCAAGGCGGTCGGCTTCGCCGTCTACTGCACGGTGCTGATCCTGATCATCTGGGGCGGTGTACCCAGCCTCGGCCTGTTCCTCCAGGCATCCATGGGCGCCGACTACACCGGCCACGGCGACGACCTGCTCGCCGCGATGCCCGCCGGAATCACCGCGATCGGGCTCGTCACCTTCCTCCTGCTGGTCCGGGACGGACTGTGGCGCGGCCCGGTGGTACCGCCCCGGGCGGCGACCGACTGGCTGCTGATCCACCCCGTCCGGCCGCGCCCGGTGCTCCGACCGTGGTTCTGGCTCTCCTGCGCCGTGGCCGCGTTCCCCGGCCTGGTGGCCGCGGTCGGCGGCATGGTCGCGCTCGGGCTCACCGTCCGGACCGGCCTGCCGGCCGCGCTCGGCTGGTGCCTGCTCGGGGGCCTCGGTGTGCCACTGCTGGCCACCTGCGCCGCGCTGGTGGTGGAGCGCAGCGACCGCGCGGCCCGCTGGGTGCGCCGCCTCACGCCGTACCTGACCCTGCTGATCATCGCGCTGGCGGCGCAGAGCGCGCTGGCCGTCACCGGCCACCCGGTGCGCTGGCTGGAGCTGGTCGAGATGTGGTCCGGGCCGTGGGGCTGGGCCGCGATCGCCGCACTGGCGCCGACCCCGGCCGCCGTGGCGGGCGGCTGGGTCGCCGCCGCGCTGCTGCTGGTGTCCACCGGCGCCGCCCTGGTGCTCGCCGACCGGGCCGCCGCGACGGTCCCGCTGGCCCGGCTGCGCGAGCGGGCCAGGACCGCCGCGGGGGTGCTGGCCGCGCTCCGGACGGTCGAGCTGCGCAGCGCGCGGCTCGCGGTCAACAGCGCCAGCGGTGGCGCCCGGCAGCGCCGGATCCGGCTGCCCGCCCCCCGGCGGCCCTGGCTGGTCGTGCCGTGGCGGGACACCCTCGCCCTGCTCCGCTCCCCCGCCCGGCTGGGTCGCGCGACGGTACTGACGGTGCCCGCGCTGCTCTGCGCCGTGCTCGCGCACGGCGCGACGGGCGGACTGTCCTGGCTGGCCACCGCCGTCGCGCTGACCTTCGGCTACCTGGCCGTCGCGCAGTTCCTGGAGCCGGCCCGGATCGAGACGGACGACGTCCGGCGGGCGTCCTGGTCACCGTATCCGTTCGCCTCCCTGATGCTGCGCCATGCGATCGTTCCGACGCTGGCCGGGGTCCTGCTGGGGCTGGCCTGCGCGGGGGCGCTGCTGGCGGCGGGCACGGGCCCGGCGGCCTGGCTCGCACCGGCCGCCGCGCCGGCGCTGGTCGCGGCGGGACTGGTGAACGCCTGCCGCGGGGTGCTGCGCAAGGACCTGTTGTTCTCTCCGACCCAGGGCACCGGCGGCGGCCCGGGGCCGCTGCTGTTCGCCGTCTGGTACGCGGCCGGGCCCGCCGTGGGCGTGGCGGCGCTGACGCCGATGTTCTCCTCGGCACTGCGCGGCGGGGCGCCCGCGCAGGTCGGCAAAGCCTTCCTGATGGCGGTGGTGGCGGCGGTCCTGCTGCTGCGCTGGGCGCGGGCCAGGGCGGCGAAGATGAGCCGGGTCCGCCCCGGGGAAAGCACCTCCTAGGCCGGGACGGCACGCTTCGACGGTCCGGACGCCCGGGCGCGGCGGCGTCCGGGCCGTCCGGGCCGAGTGTGGCGGGAGCCGGGGCCGGGCGTCCGGACCGCCGAAGGACCGGCCGGCAGGAGAGCCGGCGCCGCGGACCGGGCCCTCCGACCGGCCGGGTCAGGGCTGCGGGCCGATCCGGGTGCCGCCGTCCAGCACACCCTCCACCTGGGCGTTCGTCCGCGTCGGGCGTTCCACCGCCAGGGTGTGGTCCGGAACCGGCCGGTCCACGGACCAGTCCGGGCCCTTGACGGCGAGCCGGGCGACCCTTCGACTGCCCGCCGCCAGCAGGAACTCGGTGCCCTGCGGAGAACGCCACCAGGTCCAGCCCACGGTGTCCTGCTCGAACCGGCTGCAGGACCGGCCCGGACCGCCTCCGGTGCGCTGCGGCCCCGGCGCGGCGGGCAGTAGGACGGCGGTGGCGGCGCTGCCCCCGCCGGTCCAGCGGTCGGCGCGCAGGCAGACCCAGGACGCCGAGCCCGCGTTCTGCGGCAGCGGCTGCACCGCGAACGTCCACAGGTTGAGCTGCTTGACGCCGGGGGTTCCGTCCGGCGCCGCGCAGCCCGCCCGGGCCCAGGCCAGCAGCGCGTCCGGGCCGGTCGCCTCGCGCGGCGAGCGCGCCGGCTGGTTGCGGTCCGGGGGCGGCGTGTAGGTGAGGTGGGCGGGGACGAGCCCGCCGAGGTCGGCCAGCAGAAAGGCGTGCTTCTCCGCGATGACGGGCGAGGAGCGGAGCTGGAGCACGGTGGCTCCCCGGCAGTCCGTCAACCCGCCGCCCGGTGCCGCCGGGGTGAGGCCGTCGGGATGGTCCAGGGGCCGGGCGGGGGTGTCGGGCCGGTCGATCCGGCGGGTCTCGGCGGCCTCCACCCAGGGGGCCAGCAGGTAGCGCACGGAGGTGCCCTCACGGTGCAGCACCACCGCTCCGGCCGTCGTCACGTCCGAGTCGTCGGCCCGGGCGAGGTCCAGGCCGCCGCCGCTTCCGTCGGTGTAGCGGGCCAGCCGCTGCCCGTCGTACAGCAGGACCACGGCGGCGCCGTCCACCGTGCCGGCGTAGAGCAGCCGCGGCGGGGCGACCGGCGGCGCGGTGTCCGTGCCCGGTTCGGCGCGGGTCCGCGGGCCGGGGCGCTGCCAGGCGGTGAGCGCGCGGCCGAGCAGCGCGGCGTCCTCGCGGCGGTCGCCGCGGGCCGGCCAGGCGGTGAAGTCGATCCGCGCGGTGTGCTGCCAGAGGTCGGCGGCCGCACGGACCAGACCCGCCGGATCGGCCTCGGCGACAACGGGCGGAGGGGGCGCCGCCCTGGAGGTGGTGGTGGAGGCGGCCGGATCGGGGCCGGCGAGCGCGACGGCGGTGGCGGTGAGGCCCAGCGCGCCGACCAGCACCGCGGCGGTCACGGCGGTCAGCGCCCGGCGGCGACGCAGCAGATCGGCCGGCTGGACCCGGACGGCACACGGGTCGAAGGCGGCCAGGTCCGGCGCCGTGCTCCCGCCGACACCGACACCGACACCGACACCGGCCGCCGCGTCGAGGGCCTGCTGGACCTGCCCGACCCCGGCGTGCCGCAGGACCTCGGCGGCCTCTGCGGCGGTCAGGCCCTCCCCGGCGCGCAGCGCGAACGCGGCCCGGGCGGGTGCGTCGAGCGCAGCGAGCGCGTGCTCCAGTGCGGTGTCCCGCTCGCCGCCGTGAGGGGTGAACAGCCGCAGGCCCCAGACCCGGGGCGCCAGCGGCCGGCGGGCGGGGCGGGGGCGCAGCACGTCGCGCAGCACCCGCAGGCGCAGCGCCGCGTAGACGGGGTCCTGGTCGGCCGGCGCCGGGTCGGCGGACCGGCGGGTCCAGCGGGAGGGCAGGGCGCGCTGGGCTGCCGTGTGGGCGGCGATGACGCGGCTGTGCCGGTCGCGGTCGGCGGGCAGCGCGAGGTAGGCCAGCCGGACCAGCCTGCGGTAGTGGCGCACCAGGGCGGCCTCGGCCTGGAGCACCGGGCGCGCGGCGGCTCCCCGGGCGGGAGCCGCCAAGTCCACCGTCCGTTCTGGCAACGGGACCTCCCCGGAGTCGTCGGTGCTGTCGTGGTGGACGGTCCAACGAGTCGATCATGTGATGGTTGCGCCGTCCGGGGGATCGGCGGCCGGCTGCCCGCTGCTGCGGGAGCGGCGCGGCGGGCGCGCGCTCAGCGCGCCTCCCGCGCGCCCGCCGCGACCTTCTCCCTGGCGTGGGCGGGCAGGCCGTTGGCGAGGTCCTCGACCAGCAGCCGCCAGGCGATCGCCTCCGCCGCGGTCCGCAACTGCGGGCTGCGGGGCCGGCCGGCGTCGGACTCCAGGCGGGCGTTGAGCCAGTCGGACCAGGCGCGGGCGAGTGCGCGCACCTCGTGCGTGCCGGAGTCGGTGAGGGCCAGCCGGTCGCCGTCGCGGGTGAGGTGGCCCTCGGCGGTCATGCGGTCGAACACCGGCTCCAGGACCTCCGGCGGGACGCGTTTGCGGGCGGCGATCAGCTCCAGTGACGCCCTGCCGACGGCCTTGGTGTGGCCGGCGACCTCCATCAGCGCCCAGGCGCCGGCGAGGTCGACCCCGGTGTCGGCGCCGAGGACGATCGAGCGGACCGTGTCGAGGTCGGCCCCGCGCACGATCCGGCCCACCGCGGACTCCAGCAGCTGGTCGGAGTCGCCGCCGGTCGGCTGGGCGAACCCCTCGCCGAGGTCCGTCGAGCCCGCCCGGGAGGTGTCCCGCAGTTGCACCTGCTTGAGGAACAGCGAGACCACGAAGCCGAGCAGCGCCACCGGCACCGTCCAGAGGAACACGGTGTGCAGGGCGTCCGCGTAGCCCTGCACGATCGGCGCCGCCTGGTCGGCGGGCAGGCCGTGGAGGCCCTGCGGGCTCTCGGCCGCCCTGGCGAGCGCCGCCGGGTCGGCGCCGGTGGCGGCGGCGGAGGTGGCCACTCCCCCGGCCAGCTCGGTCTTGAGGCTGTTGGCGTAGATGGTCCCGAACACGGCGGTGCCGAAGCAGCTGCCGATGGTGCGGAAGAAGGTCACCCCGGAGGTCGCGGTGCCGAGGTCCGCGTAGTCGACGGTGTTCTGCACCGCGATGGTCAGCACCTGCATGCTCAGTCCGATGCCGACGCCCAGGACGAACATGTAGCAGGAGGCGAGCACGGTGCCGGTGCCCGGCTCCAGGCGGGACAGCAGGTAGAGGCCCAGCGCCATCACCAGGGTCCCGGCGATCGGGAAGAGCCGGTACTGCCCGGTCTTGCTGACGATGTTGCCGCTCGCGACGGAGGCGAGCAGCAGGCCGATGACCATGGGCAGCATCCGCACGCCGGAAGCGGTCGCCGAGTCCCCGTCGACGTACTGCAGGAAGGTCGGCAGGAACGTCAGCGCGCCGAGCATCGCGAAGCCGACGATGAAGCTGAGCACGGAGCAGACCGCGAACACCGGGTTGCGGAACAGCCGCATCGGCAGCATCGGCTGGACGGCGCGGGTCTCCACCCAGCAGAACAGGCCGAGGGCCACGGCCCCGCCGACGAACAGGCCGACGATCACCCCGGAGCTCCAGGGGTACTCGTTGCCGCCCCAGCTGGTCGCCAGGATCAGCGCGCTGGCGCCGACCGCGACCAGGGCGATGCCCAGGTAGTCGATGACCGGCCGCACGGCCGCCCGCACCGCGGGGATGGTCCGGGCGGCGGCCACCACCACGACGACGGCGATCGGCACGTTGACGTAGAAGGCCCAGCGCCAGGACAAATGGTCGGTGAACAGCCCGCCGAGCAGCGGCCCGATCACCGTCGCCACGCCGAACACCGCGCCGATCGCGCCCTGGTACTTGCCCCGTTCACGCAGGGGGATGACGTCGGCGATCAGGGCCATGGCCGTCACCATCAGGCCGCCCGCGCCGATCCCCTGGAGCGCGCGCCAGGCGATCAGCAGGGTCATGTTGGTCGCGAGGCCGCAGAAGAACGAGCCGGTGATGAACACGATCGCGGAGATCTGGAACAGCAGCTTGCGCCCGTAGAGGTCGCCGAACTTGCCGGCCAGCACGGTGGCCACCGTCTCGGCGAGCAGGTAGGACGTGACCACCCAGGACATGTGCGCCGCTCCGCCGAGGTCCGCCACGATGGTGGGCAGCGCGGTGCCGACGATGGTCTGGTCCAGCGCGGCCAGCAGCATGCCGAGCACGATGGTGGCGAAGACGACGTTCCGCTGCCGGGCGTCCAGCACCGGCGGGGCGGACGGCGGGTACTCGGTGTCGACGGTCATGCCGACAGCCTCGCCGCAGGTCCCGGGACCTCGCGATCGGGCTCCGCCGTCCGGGTGAGCGGGGCGCCCCTGCGGGGGCGGAGCCCGACCGTTCGTGGTGCGTCGTTCGTGGTTCGTTCGTGGTCCGTCGTCCGTCAGAGGATCTCGATGGACTTCACCTGCGGCGGACGGTTCGGGAAGGAGATGTCGGTCCACCGGTTGATCCGCACCGAGTCGCCGTTGGCGTCGAAGTAGATGAGGTCGTTGTTCCCGGTGGAGATCCGGTCCACCCACCAGTTGCCGAAGTCGGTCCGGCCGGCGTTCGCGTAGCAGTCCACGCTCTGGCTGCCCCCGCTGTGGGACCAGATCTTCAGGAAGTTCTCACCGCCCCTGCACTCGACGTGGTCGATGGCGAACGCGTTGTTCGGCACGGCCACGGTGAACGCGGCCGCGGCGGCGAACGTGGCGGCCGCGACGCTCATGAACTTCTTCGTCCTAGAGATCACTGATTCTCCCCACGCGAATCGAATACCGAATCGAATTACGAATCGGAAATACACGAGACTGCCGAGGACGACTGCATCGTGTCCGATCAGCATTCCTTCGGAATCCGGCACGGTCAATCGGTTCTCCGGCGAACCGACCCCGTCTCGGCCATGTCCGCCCGGAGCTTCTCGTGTCGAAAGGGACAGGAGTGACGGAAGGGATCTGTGGGCACGACCGCCACAGGCACGGCGCTGCCGTCAGATCGCCGACCGACCCTCGTCGTCGCCACCGCCCCGACCTGCGGGGACGCGCGTGACGCCGCCCGGCCGACCGGTGGGCGGCAGGCACCGGCGCGCCCGCGGGTGGGCGGATGCGTGGAACCCGCCACGTCGCACCCGCTCAACAGGCGCCCGACGGGCGCGCGCTCTACCCTTCACCACCCCGCGAGGGGTTGTGCGACGGAGCGCACGCCCGGCCGGACCGGACCGCCCTCCCCGCAGAACGCCGACAGCGGCCCGCCGGGGAGGGCGGGCCGCTGCGAACGGTGGTGCGGTGTCGTCGTGACGCGGTGCTGCTACTGGAGGCCGGTGTGGATCGCGTTCACCAGTTCGCCGTTGCCGGTGTCGCCGCTGAACTCCCAGAAGAAGGCGCCGCGCAGGTTCTGCCCCTTGGTCCACGCCATCTTGGCGGCGATGGTGGCCGGGGTGTCGTAGCTCCACCAGTTGGTACCGCAGTGGGCGTAGGCGGTGCCGGCGACCGTGCCGGTGGCGGGGCAGGTGTTCTTGAGGACCTTGTAGTCCTCGATGCCGGTCTCGTAGGTGCCGGCCGCCGCGCCGGTGGCGGTGCCGCCCGGGGCGGACTGGGTCACGCCGGTCCAGCCGCGGCCGTAGAAGCCGATGCCCAGCAGCAGCTTCGAGGCGGGCACGCCGATCGACCGGTACTTGGCGATCGCGTCGGCCGAGGTGAAGCCGGCCTTCGGGATGCCGTCGTAGGCGGTCAGCGGGGAGTGCGGGGCGGTCGGGCCCTTCGCCGCCCAGGCGCCGAAGAAGTCGTACGTCATGACGTTGAACCAGTCGAGGTACGGGGCACCGGCCGCGTAGTCGGCCTTGTCGATGTTGCCGCCCTGGGAGGCGTCGGCGGAGACCGCGACCGTGACCAGGTCATTGCCGAACTCGGTGCGCATCGCCTGGGTCATCTTGCGGAACGAGTCGGCGCCGCTGGTGTCGCAGGTCAGACCGCAGGCGTTCGGGTACTCCCAGTCGAGGTCGATGCCGTCGAAGACGTCGGCCCAGCGCGGGTCCTCGACCAGGTCGTGGCAGGACTTGGCGAACGCGGCCGGGTTCTGCACGGCCTGGCCGAAGCCGCCGGACCAGGTCCAGCCGCCGAAGGACCAGATCACCTTGATGTGCGGGTAGAGGCGCTTGAGTTCGCGCAGCTGGTTGAAGTTGCCGCGCAGCGGCTGGTCCCAGGTGTCCGCGACGCCGTCGACGGACAGGTCCGCGGTGTAGGCGCGCTCGTAGTCGGCGTAGGCGTCGCCGATGGTGCACTTGCCGTTCTGGACGTTGCCGAAGGCGTAGTTGATGTGGGTGATCTTCGCGGCGGAGCCGGAGGTCACCAGGTTCTTCACGTGGTAATTGCGTCCGTAGACACCCCAGTTGGTGAAGTAGCCGAGCTTGACCTTGTCCCCGGTGACGACATCGCCGCCGGTGGTGCGCACGGTGCCGGGCGCGCTGGCGGGGCCGGTCAGGTCGGCGGTGTCGCGGGCGACGACGGTGTAGGTGTAACTGGTGCCCGCGGTGAGGTTGCTGTCGCTGTAGGTGAGGCCGGTCACCGTGGCGACCTTGGTGCCGTTGCGCAGGACGTCGTAGTTCTTGACGCCGGTGTCGTCGGTGGCGGCGGTCCAGGACACCTTGAGCGCGGTGTCGCTGATGTCCGAGCCGACCGGGACGCCGGGAGCGGAGGGCGCCTTGTTGCCCCCGGGCTGTTCGGTGCCGTCACAGGAGGCCCCGTTGAGCTTGCAGCCCCCGGGCGCGCCGGGACCGGCGCCGTTGAAGCCGAAGGTCACGGAGGCACCGGGGGCGAGCGTGCCGTTCCAGCCCTTGTCCTTGGCGGTCCAGTGGTTGCCCGCGCTGGTGACGGTGGCGTCCCAGGCGGAGGCGACGCTGGTGCCGGCGGGGAAGTCCCACTCGATCGTCCAGGACGTGAGCGTGGTGGTACCGGTGTTCTTCACCGTCCACTTGCCGTCGAACCCGGAGCCCCAGTCGGACCCCTTGGCGAAGGTCGCGGTGGCCGAGGTGGCGGCCTGGGCCGGGGTGGACAGGCCGACGACGGCGACCAGCGGCAGGGCGAGCGCGGTCAGACCGGCCGCGGCGGCTCTCAGCCTCTTTTTGGGCAGGGCGAAGCGAGTCAGCATGGGAGGGCTCCTCGACGTGGGGGCGGACAGGGGTGGGGGAGTCCGTGGCCGCACGCTGCGCGACGTCCACCGCAGGGTGCTGCAGCGAGACTAGAAAGGTCCAGACCACTGGGTCAAGGGGTTCGGACTACTTTTCCTTTACCTTCTCTTTGCCCGAATGGGGCCGACCGAGCCCGCCCCGCGACGACGCGCCCTGATCTGACATATCGTCAACTTCGCTCAATGGCGGGCTCGAACAGCCACCCCGACCCGTCGGCGGACCCGCCGGTGGATCGTGACCGGACCGAGTGTCCGGATGGCGGGAAAACCGGTGAGAACTCCGCCTGATGATCCATTAGAGTCTGCGCCCGGCAGCATCAGGGAAGTTCGGGCCCACAAGGAGTCTCCGTGCGCGTGGCGCGTTCCGCCGTCGTGACCGTCGCGATGGCCGCACTGGTCGGCGGCCTCACCGCCTGCGGCGGCGCCGGTGGTGACGGCAGCGGCGGGCCGTCACCGGCGGCCGCCGCCCCGGGCGGCGCGGTGCCGGGCGGCGCGGGCACCACCCGCAAGGCGGCCGCGGCCGATCCCGAGGCCGCGCTGGCGGCTTCGGCCGAGGTCATGCGCAAGGCGAGCAGCGCCCGCTACACCCTGTCATCATCGGGCGGCCCGGACGCCGACCCCGGTACCGGCTTCGCCAACTGGGCGACCGGGCCCGCCGCGATCGAGTACCTGACCGACGTTCCGAACGCCCCGATCAGAGTCCGGGTGGTGGGCAACGAGGCGTACATGGGCCCCACCGAGCAGGCCGCGGCGGGCGTCGGCGAACAGGTCTTCTGGGTGAAGTCGCCCTTCCTCATGTGGCGCCGGCCCTTCTACTCGCAGTTGGCCATGGCGATGGACCCGGTGAACCAGCTGACGCTGGCCGGCACGAGCCGGCCCAGCACCGTCGGGACCGAAACGCTCGACGGTGCCGAACTCACGCACTACCGCGCCGTCGCGGACGTCGCCGCAGTCGTGGGCGCGATACCCGGCCTCACCGAGGAACACCGACCCCACGTCGAAGCGGCCCTGAGGAAGAGCGGCGAAACATTCACCCTCGACTTCTGGCTCAACGCCGAGCAGGAGCTCGTCCGGTTCCGCGAGTTCGGCGCGAACGACGGTGAGGACGGCGCCGTCACCGTGGCCTACTCCGCCCTGGGGACCGCCCCCACCATGACCGCGCCCGCCCCGGACAGCCTGCGGAAGTCACCCGACCTCGACCGGTTCTTCCCCCCGTCCCGCGCCGTCACCGGGCCGGGCACGGAAGCCACCTGAGGGGCCCGGCCGTCCTGAGGCCCGCCACCACCGTGATCGCCCCGCGCGCGGGGCGATCACGGTGGCGGCGCCTCCCGGTCAGGCCGTCGGACCGGACGTTCGTGGTCGGTCCGGATCGGTGGGGCGGGGGTGCCGGGCGTAGCGGTACATGAGGCCGATGGCGGTGGTGGTGGCCAGCACGGCGAGGACCACGACGACGTTGCGGAGCAGGTCGAGGGCCCCGGTCGGGCCGCTGCGGTGGAGGGGCGGGGCGATCGTGAGGGTCCAGGGCAGGACGGCGAGGGCGATCGCGCCCGCGTGCAGGGGGTCGGTGTTCGGCCTGCCGAGGCGCAGGAGGTGGGCGAGGCCCAGGACGAGGGCCGGCCAGGCCGGGGAGAGGTCGAGCAGGGCCTGCTGGAGCGGCGGGAAGGCGAGGGCGGGGTAGTCCTCGGGCCGGGTGCCGAGCCACAGGGCGGTGAGACCGCTCAGTGGCAGTGCGACGGCGGCGGCGGAGCCGATCGCCCAGGCGCGGCCCGGTCGGGAGAGGTCGACGGCGTCGGGCGGTGCGATCAGCACCAGGACGGCCGTGACGGCCCACAGGCCGGGCAGTTCGGGACTCCTGGTGAACGCCGCCGCCGGATGGAAGAGGGCCGCCACGGCGACGCCGACCCGGACGGCCACCGCCGCCAGGACCAGGGCCCGCGCCGGGGCCCAGCGGCCGAGGGTGAGACACAGCAGGGCGAGGGCCCAGGGCGTGGTCTGCGCGGCGCCGAGCATCCAGTGCGCGTCGGAAACGGGGGGAAGGGCGCCGAACCACAGGTGGATCAGGTTCAGCGCGGCACCGCCGGCCAGGAGGGCCGGGGCGGCACCGGCGAGGATCCTGCCCGCGGGATCGCTCGAACCGAGCCGGGTGCGCAGTCGCACGGCGTGCGCGGCGAGGGCCACCCACTCGCGCAGGGCCGTGCGGGGACCGGCGTGCCGGACGGCCTCGGCGAAGACCGCGTTGATCTCCTCGCCGTGCGCGGCGCGGTACTCGGCCGGGTAGAGGCCGACCAGGGGAAGCCGTCGCAGCAGGGTGGGCCGGGAGGCGCGCGCGTCGGTCATGCCGTCCCCCAGTTGGCGCGCGGCGCCGGCCGGGGGGTGCCGAGGGCGAGCCGGCGCTCGGCCTCCGCCAGACCGGCGCGCAGCCGTTGCGTCTCCTCGGTCAGTGTCTGCCGGCCCTGTTCGGTCAGCGCGAAGCTGCGGCGCAGCCGTCCGGCCACGACCTCCTCGTGGTCGATCCGGACGAGGCCCTGCTGGAGGAGGCGGTCCAGCGCTGTGTAGAGGGTGCCGGTGAGCATCCTGGTGCGGCCCTCGGTGATCGCCAGGACTTCCTGGAGGATCGCGTAGCCGTGCCGGGGCTCGTCGGCCAGTGCGGTGAGCACGAGTCTCGCCGGTTCCTGCAATTGACGGTCTGCCATGCGGGAACCATAGATCATCGATTTACATATGTCGATGATTTAGTTATGGGGCGAGGGCGTTCCGGTGGGCGGCGGACCGCGCACCGGGACCGGTCACCCGCCGATCACGCGGGCGGCGATCGCGCGGATGAAGAGCAGCGTTCCGCCGTCCCCGGGATCCTCGCTCCCCCGGCGCAGCGGGTGCGGGCCTCGGCGCGGTGGGCGCATGCTGGAGGGAGTCGGTAGTCGAGGCGGCGAGGTGGTCGTCGTGGGCTGGATTCCTGGGGGCCGGTTACGGTGGGCGGCCGTGGTGCTGTTCGCGCTGGTGGGGCTGCTCGGGGCTCCGGTCGGGGCCGGGGCGGCGACCGGGGGGCGCGCACCCGTCCAGCAGGTGACGGAGCCCGCCGAGGAGGGTGCACTCGTTCCTTCCTACCAGGCGGGTCTGACACCCGAGGACGAGAAGGCCCGGGCCTTCCTCGCGCGGAACGAGGTCCTGGAGGACATCGCCGCCTACGCCGCGGACCGGATCGTCCTGCCCCAGGACATTCCGCTGCATGCCGCGAGCTGCGGGGAGGCCAACGCGTTCTGGGACCCGCGGGCCCAGGACATCACCTTCTGCTACGAGTACATCGAGGACCTGGCTCCCCTGCTCGCCGGGCAGCAGGACGAGGGAACAGCTGAGGAGCGCTCGGCACAGCTCGACCAGGACCTCGTCGGGGTGACCAATGAGGCCGTGCTGCACGAACTCGGCCACGCGCTGGTGGCCCTCTACGACCTGCCCGTCTTCGGGAAGGAGGAGGACGCGGCGGACCAGTTGTCCGCCCTGCTGCTGGCCTCCGGCGACGAGCGCCATGTCGGGTACGCGCTGAGCACCATCAAGTCCTACGCCGCCCTCGCCAACGCGGCGGCGAGAGGTGAGCAGCCCCTGAAGGCGTACGCGGACGAGCACTCGTTGGACGCCCAGCGCTTCTACAACTGGGTCTGCTGGCTCTACGGTTCCGACCCGGCGCAGTACGCCCCGGTCGTCCAGAGCGAGCGGAATCCCGACGGCGTGCTGCCGCCCGAGCGGGCGGCAGGGTGCCCGGGCGAGTTCCGGCAGATGGAGAAGTCCTGGAGCCCAGCGCTCAAGCCCTATCTGAAGAGCTGAGGCGGACGGCCCGGCGCCGGTGGCCGCCTCCGGCATGCGGCCGGAGACGGCCATCGCGCGGGGCGCGCGGGGCGCCGACTCCGTGGTGGACTCCGTGGTCACTACGGATGTGCGACCCACCACGGGTACGAGAGGCTGTGGTCGTGGCCGGGACCGGCCGCACCGATCACCGAGGAGCGCCCCGTGAAGTTCCGCACCGTCGTCGAACCGCCCGAGCCCATGCGCGGACTGGAGGTCCCGCCCGAGGTGGTGGCGGCGCTCGGTGGTGGCGCCCGCCCGCCGGTGACGATCACGATCAACGGGCACTCCTGGCGGAGCCGGGTCGCCATCCTGCGCGGCCGCCACCTGCTCGGTCTCAGCAACGCCAACCGGGAGGCCGCCGAGGTCGAGATCGGCGAGGAGGTCGAGGTGGAGGTCGAACTCGACACCGAGCCGCGCGTCGTCGTCGAGCCCGAGGACTTCGCCCGGGCCCTGGACCAGGACCCGGGCGCGCGCGCCGCGTACGACCGCCTCCCGCCCGGCCGGAAGCGCGAGCACGTGCGCGCCGTCGAGAGCGCGAAGAAGCCGGAGACGCGCCGGACACGCATCGAGAAGGCCGTCGCCTCGCTGCGCGGCTGATCCGGGCGGAGTCGGCGGCCGGCCCGCCCCGACCGCCGGGCCGGACGGGGCGGCCGAGTGTCGATCGCTCAGGGCACGGTGATGACGATCTTTCCGCGCGCGTGGCCGCCCGCGCTCGCGTCATGGGCCGCGCCCGTCTCCTTCAGCGGGAACACGGCGTGCAGCGGGACGGTGAGGCGGCCCTGGTCGGCCAGGGCCGCGGCCCTCGGAAGTCCCGCCCAGCCCGGTGACTCCCCCGGCTCGGAGCGGGAGAACCGTACCCCGTGCCGGGCGGCGTCGAAGTCCGCGATGGTCACCACGCGGTGCGGGTCGCCGACGACGGCCACCAAGTCGGCGAGGGAGCCCTTGCCGGCCGCGTCCAGCACCACGTCGACACCGCGCGGAGCCAGTGCGGCGAGGCGATCGGCAAGGCCCGGCCCGTAGGTGACCGGTACGACGCCGAGCCCCGCGAGAAAGGCGTGATTGCGCTCGCCGGCGGTACCGATCACGGTGAGGCCGCGGGCCCGGGCGAGTTGCGCGGTGACGGTACCGACGCCGCCGGCGGCACCCTCGATCAACAAGGTCATGCCCTCGGCGGCGTCCAGGGCTTCCAGTACACGCGTGGCCGTGTCGATGTTGCCCGCGGCGCCACCCGCTTCCCCGAACGACCACGACCGGGGCTTGGCCGCCCACGCCTCCAGCACGGCGAACTCCGCCGCGGCGCCGCCCTTGTCCGCGAAGGGAACGAGACCGAAGACCTCGTCTCCCACGGCGGTGCCGAGCACCCCCTCCCCCACCTCGTCGACGATGCCCGCGGCGTCCATGCCCGGTACGTGGGGCAGGTCCAGCGGGACGAGATCCCGCAACATCCCCGACCGCAGATACCAGTCGGCAGGGGTGACGCCGGTGGCACGCACGGCGATGCGCACCTGACCGGGCCCGGCGTGCGGCTCCTCGACCTCTTCGACGGCAAGAACCTCGGAACCGCCGTAGCGGTGGTACTGCACAGCGAACACGGACAGCCTCCATGCACAGGGAACGTCGTTCGACGGGAGGACCCGCGGCCGCTCACCTCCGCGACCGGGAGCCGGCTGCGGGAACCCGCAGCACCACGTCACGCTAACCCCGCCGAACGGTCGGCCACTTCCGTTAATGCTTAAGTGGGAGACATGCCTGACCGACTGTCTCGGAAACCGTCCATCTCCTCCGCCGGCACCCCCGCCCCGGCGCAGCGGGCCGACGCCCGGAACAACCGCGCCCGGCTGCTCCGGGCCGCCCGGGAGGCGTACGCCCTCGACGGCACCACCGTGCCCTCCAGCGCGATCGCCCGCCGGGCCGGTCTGGGCGCCGCCACCCTCTACCGGCATTTCCCGACCCGCGACGCGCTGATCTCGGCCGCGTTCTCCGAACAACTCGGCCGCTGCGTCGCGACCGTGGACGAGGCCCTGGAGGACGACGATCCCTGGCGCGGACTTCGCACCGTCCTCGTCGAGGTCTGCCGGATGCAGGCCGAGGACCGGGGCTTCAGTGCCGCGTTCATCGCCGAGTTCCCGGACGCACCCGGACTCCGGCGTGAACGTGCCCGCGCGGAGGCGGGCCTCGCCCGGCTGGTACGGCGCGCGAAGGACGCCGGGCAGTTGCGCGAGGACTTCGACAGCAGCGACATCACCCTGCTGCTCCTGGCCAACAACGGCGTCCTGCGGGACTCGCCGGCGGCCTCCATGGCCGCGTCCCGCCGCCTGCTCGCCTACTTCCTGCAGTCCTGCCGACCGACGGAGAACGGCACACCCCTGCCCGCACCCGCGCCGCTCCGGCTCGACGACCTGTACAGGGCACCGGGTCGGACGGGATGACCGGACCGCCGTGGGCATCTTCGGCGCTCACCACGGCAACACCGTTCCACGGGTGAGCAGTTGACGGGCACTCGCGACGGTCGGTCGGCGGGGTTCGCCAGCGGGCCGGCCGGAAGCGTGCGACGACGGCCCTCCCCGTGGTGCGGGGAGGGCCGTCGAGTGGGCGTGGTGCGAGGCGGGCGGATCGTCCTGGAGCCCGGCCCGCGCGCGGGCGCTGCGGCCGGGTCAGCCCGCGGCGCGGGCGGCCTTGGTGCGGGCGGCGGCGAAGACGGCGGCCGGGTTCCCGTAGTAGATCCACGGCCCGGCGATCTCCCGGCCCATCCGGCGGAACTGGTTCATGGCCTGAGCCGGGCGGCCGTTCTGGATCAGGCCGTAGGCGATCCAGCCGCGCGCGCCGACGATACCGGGGTGGTCGGGGTCGGCGGCCTCCAGGTCGGCCAGGGCCGCGTCCAGAGTGGCGGTGAACTCGGTGGAACGGTAGAGCGAGACGGCGGTCTTGTCGCGCATGACCTCCTCCCAGGCGGCCCGCAGCTTGAGGACCGTCAGCAGGCTGCCGGCCGGCGCGCCGGCGATCGCCTTGTCCGCGAACTCGTGCATCAACTCGTTGCTGCCGCGCCACTTCGCGCACCAGTACTGCAGCGCGCCGGTGTGCCCGGTGTAGTGGTGGGGCTCGCGGGCCACGATCTCCGCCCACAGCTCGTGGTAGCGCTCGTGCGACCAGCCCTGGCCCATCGCGATCGCCTGCTGGATCACCCAGGGATTCGGGTCCCCGGCCGGGGCGAGTCGGATCGCCTCCTGCGACGCCTCCGCCGCCTCCTGCAGCACCCGGTGGAAGCCCGTGGCCTGCTCGCGGGTCACCTCGGAGGCGTACTTCCCGGTGCGGATCTCCCAGGCCAGCTTGACCAGCGCGTCGGCGTGCACCTGGGCGGCCTCGGAGCTGTCGGGCTGCTCCTGGCGCCACTGCCGGAGCCAGGTGTCGTCGGTGGCGGCGAGATCGCTGAACGGGCTCATCCGGACGTAGCGGGCGCTCCAGTCGGTGGCGCCGTCGGAGAGCAGGGCGGCGGCGGGTCGCCAGTCCCCCGCCCTGGCCGCGTCCAGCGCGGCCCGCGCCGCGGGATCGGCGGGTTCGCTGCCCGCTTCGACCAGTTCGGCCTGCGGCACCAGGCCGGTCAGGGCCTCGGTGGACTTACGACGCTTGTTCAGCCACAGGCCGAGCCGGATCAGGAGGACGAGAACGGCGACGATGAGCAACGGGTGGGACATGGACCTGCTTCTCTACGGAATCTCATCGCACAAGTGTGCGTGCGGTGGAGATCGTAGCGCTCGCGCGCGGAGGCCGTGAACGGGTTTACGGGCAGGTCGGAGCCGTGCGACGCTCCTCCCGCCCGGACGCCCGGCCGGCCCCGGGGGGCGGGCTCGCCCACCGCGGGGTCAACGACCGCCGCCTGTTCGACCGTTGTCCCCGCCGACGCCCTACTCTTCGCCACCGGGGTCACCCGGGCGCGTCAGATGCCGCCCGAGGTGGCTCCGGTGCTCGCGGCGAGGATCTCGCGCGCCTGGGTCGCGGTGCGGCCGAGACTCTCGGAGACGAAGTCGAGGACGCGGACGATGGTCTCCAGGCGCGCGGCGGCGGGACTGTGGGAGCCGAGGACCCCGATGCCCTGCCGCGCGGTCTCGACGAGGTGGGCGGTGGAGCGGGCGGCGGCCGTCATCGTCCGGCACCGGACGTCGTCGTCGACGGTGCAGTGCTCGCGGCGGCGTTCGCCGTGCTCCCGGCGCACGAGGCCCTGACTGTCGAGGAACGCGACCGCCTTGGAGACGGATGCCGGGCTGCCCCGGAGCCGCCCGGCGAGTTCGGCCGCGGTGAGGCTGCCGGACTCGGCGAGGGTGAGGCAGGCCAGGACGCGGGCCGTCATCGTGGGCAGACCGGTGGCCACGAGGACGCCGGCGGCACCGGTCGGCCCCCGAGCGGGGCACGTCGCGGTCGTCCGGCCGGGCGGCGGGCCCGAACTGTGGGAGGGCGGTCAGGCCCTACTCGGGCGGCGCCACATGGCTCGGGTCGCCGCCGAGTTCGGCGTACAGCTCGGTCCAGCGGCGGTCGGTGTCGGTCGGTGGCTTGCCGTCGCAGTACGTCCTGGTCCCGTTGGCCGTGTAGAAGCGCATCATCTCCAGCACCGCCCGGGGATCGGAGTTCTCCCCTCCCGTGAACTCGGTGCCGGGGTCCTGGCTCTGGTGCTGGAGGCAGGACGGGGTGGGCGTGCCGGGCTGTGCGTCGAAGCTCCCGTTCGGTTCGGTTCCGCACGCCGTCAGCGGCGCGGCGGCGAGGAGGACCAGGCACAGCAGACGTGCGCGGCGAGTGGTCACGGTGATCGGCCTCCGGTGGGGACGGGTGTTCACAGGGTCGAGGGGAAGCTGCGCACGACCAGCCCCACCCCCACGGTCAGGATGAGCAACGCGGTCAGCAGGGCGCTGTACGGGGCGATCCGGCGGAGTCGGCCGACGACCGGGCCGTCCGCCGCGGCCGTGAGCCGGTCCCCGAGGCGGACCAGCAACAGGCCGACGGCGGTCAGGGTGGCGGCCATGCCGAGGCCGTAGGCGAGTACCAGGGCCGCGCCGAAGAGGGTCCGGCCGAGGGCGACGGCACCCAGCAGGACCACCAGGGCGGAGGGGCTGGGCACCAGGCCGCCGGCGATGCCGAGGCCGATGAGGCTTCGGCGGCCGGGTGCCGCGGGGTCGTGGTGGTGATGGTGATGGTGGCCGCCGGCGAACAAGCCGTGGCTGTGGCCGTGATCGTCGCCGTGACTGTGGCCGTGGCCGTGCGGGTGGTGCGAGTGGCTGTGCTCATGCTCGCGCGAGTGGCTGTGGCCGTGCGAGTGGCTGTGCTCATGCTCGCGCGAGTGGCTGTGGCCGTGATCGTGCGCCCGGTGGTCGTGCGCACGGGCGGCGTGGCCGTGAGCGTGGGCATGCGGGTGCCCTCCGTGCCCATGGTTCTCGATCGGTGCGGGTGACGCGGACACGTGCGCGAGTTCCCTGCGGGGTTCGATGTCCGCGTGCTCGTGGGAGTGCCGGTGCTGGTCGCGCACTCGGGCGGCACCGCGCGAACGCCGGAGTGCGTCGCGCAGCAGGCCCGCGCCGACGACCGCGACCAGGGTGCCGCTGACTACGCCCAGCCATCCGAGCAGCACGTCGCCGGCCAGGGAGGAGAACGCGGTCAGGCACAGGCCGATGACGAGGACGCCGGCGGTGTGGGTCGCCGTGACGGTCGCGCCGACGGTGACGGCGTCGCGGGTGCTGCCCCGGCGGCCCGCGAGGTAGGCGGCCATCACGGTCTTGCCGTGTCCGGGCAGCAGCGCGTGCCCCGCGCCCAGGACGATCGACAGCAGGACGGCGAGCAGGCCGAGGGGGACGGTGAGGCGCTGGGCGGCGCCGAGTTCGGTGAGGCGGGCGTCGAGACCGCTCAGCCAGGCCGTCGGCCCGGACCCCTCCACCCTCACGGCCGCCCCCTGGTCGGGTGCCGCGCTGCCGCCTGGGCGCGCGCGGAACTGGGCGTGGGTGACGCCGCTGGGGCTGTCGAGCAGGTCACGAGGGTAGTCCCGCAGTTCCTTGGAGACCGATCCGCTCGGGACGTCGGCGTCCTGGACCGTCGCCCCGTCGCCCCGGACGGTGATCTCGTTCCATCCGACCCTGCCCGGGTCGCTCCCGCTGGCGACGCGCACGGTGGCGCCGTCGGCCGGGAGGCGCAGTTCGGCCCGCAGCACACACTCCAGACGGCTGGTGCGCAGGCCCGCGGAGCCGTCCTCGTACTGGAACCGCGCGGAGTCCGTCCGCCAGGTCAGCGCCGCGGTCGCCCGGTCGGCCGTCACCCGGAGGTCACGTGCGTTCCGGTCGCACTGCTCGGACGCCCAGGCGGCCCGCTCGGCGTCGTCGACGGTGCCGTCACCGTCGCGGTCGACCTTCGGCTGCTCCTGGAGGGTGGGAATCTCGGCGGCGTCGGTGACGGCGAGGACCTCGACGGCGTCGGGACGGACGGTGAGGCCGAGGTAGTGGTTGAGGGAGAAGTTCCCCAGTGGGTGGGCACCGGCGGTGGGCGCCGCAAGGACGAGCAGGCACAGCGCGCCTGACACCGCCGCACCTGTCCGGGCGAGAAATCGTGGGACCGCCACGCTGGGCCTCCGAGGAAGGGGCCGGCCGCCGTGGCGAAGCCCGGCCCGGCAGGAAGAGGGAAAGGGGCCGAGAGGGCCCACATCACCTTCGGCGCCGCCCGGCCGCCCGGCTCGGTCACCGTTCCGAGCCGTCCGTGGGGACCACCCGCACGGAGCATCGCTCCCGGACACCGGTTCCCACTGGTCGAACATCCGATCCACGCCACGTACTTCGGCGACGCGGGCCCCACCGGCCCGGGCCCGGCCGCTCACCTCTTCGCCCACTCGGGAGGTTCCGCCCCACGACTCCTTGTTGCACATTGGTCGCAACTGCATGGCGAATGCATCAACTGCCTTGCGCCAGTGGCATTTACGCCTGGCCGGGTGACAGTGCTGACCCATCGGGGTGAGCCGACCGAACCACGCCCGCACCACTGACGAAGCCCTGACGGGATCCGGTCCACAGTGCCGAGTGCGACTGCTCGGCCGAATCCCCCCGCTCCGCCGCCACGTTCGGCCCGGAGCGGCCACCGAACCCCTCACGGAAGCGAGCACCCCGCCCGCATGAACGTCACGCTCCGACCTGCCCGCAGAAACTCCGTCGCCCGCACCGCGGCGATCCTCACCGCCATGGGCCTCGCGGTCGCCAGTACCGCGGTCCTCGGCTCCGGCGCCGGTGTCAGCACCGCTTCCAGCCACCGCGAGGCGCCACTGATCGCCGCCGACCCGCAGGTCGACAACACCGACGTCTACGCCTTCACCAGCCCCGACAAGCCGGACACCGTCACCCTGGTCGCCAACTGGCTTCCGTTCCAGGAGCCCAACGGCGGACCCAATTTCTACCCCTGGGCCGACGGCGCGCACTACGACATCAACATCGACTCCCAGGGCACCGGCAAGCCGGACCTGACCTACCGCTGGACCTTCCACACCGAGGACCGGCGCGGCACCAACACCTTCCTCTACAACAACGGCGTGGTGAACAACCTCACCGACCCCACCCTGCTGTTCCGCCAGTACTACACGCTCCAGGAGCTGCGCCCCGGCTGCGACCCGGTCACCCTGGTCGAGCACGGCACCGCGGCGCCGTCCGACACCGGCCGCGCGTCGATGCCGAAGTACGGGCAGCTGCGGCAGCAGGCGACCGTCCAACTCCCCGGCGGCGGAGAGACGGTGGCCACCCAGGCGGCCGATCCGTTCTTCCTCGACCTGCGGGTCTTCGACCTCCTCTACGGCGGCAACCTCTCCGAGGTCGGCCAGAACACCCTGGCCGGGTACAACGTCAACTCCCTGTCCATCCAGGTGCCCAAGAGCCGCCTCGCCTTCAAGGGCGACTCCGGCCGCAACCCCGTCATCGGGGTGTGGTCCAGCACCGAGAAGCAGACCCTCGGGCTCAGCCCCGGCAAGGCCGAGCCGACCGGCAAGTTCGTCCAGGTCTCCCGCCTCGGCAACCCGCTCGTCAACGAGGTCGTACTGCCCGCCGGACTGAAGGACGCCTTCAACTCCCTGCCGCCGTCGGAGGACCACAACCAGCCCGCCGTGGTCGCCAAGGTGCTGAAGCCCGAGGTGCCGCAGCTGATCCAGGCGATCTACGGCCTCCCCGCCCCGGCCACCCCGCGCACCGACCTCCAGGAGATCTTCCTCACCGGCATCGCCAAGGCCGCCAACGGTCCCCTCCCCGTCGACCTCAACTCCCAGCTGATGAACCGGGACATCGACCCGAAGAACTTCGTGCCCGCCGAAGAGCTGCGGCTGAACATGTCCACCCCGGTCACCGCCAAGCCCGACCGGCTCGGCGTCCTCAACGGCGACTTCCAGGGCTTCCCCAACGGCCGCCGCCTCACCGACGACGTCGTCGACATCGCCCTCCAGGTCATGGAGGGCGCCACCCCCGGCCACCTGATCGGCGCCCTCGCCGCCGGCGACAAGGTCAACACCGCCGACAAGCCCTTCGGCACCGCCTTCCCCTACCTCGCGCTGCCGTACGACAAGGCCGTCAACCAGGCCCACTGACCCACCCCGCCGCGCGGGTGGCCGACTCCGCCGTCGGCCGCCCGCGCGGCCCCCACCCGTCGCACCGCCGAAGGACCCCCATGCGCCGCCTGCCCCTGCTGCTCACCACCATCGCGCTCTGCGGCGGCCTGGCCGTGTTCGGGGCACTGGACCGCACCGGCTCCGGCACCGCCCGCCCGGCCACGGACAGCGCCCGGCCGGCGGGCGGCCGCTCCGCCCCCGACAGTTCGCTGACCCGGGCGATCACCGCGGACCAGCAGCGCCTGCGACAACTTCCCTCCGACGCGGCCGGGTGGGCCCGCCTGGGCGCCGAGTACGTCGAGCAGGCCCGCCTCACCGCCGACCCGTCCTACTACCCCAAGGCCGACGAGGCCCTGCACCGCTCCCTCACCCTGGCCCCGCAGGCGAACGCCGACGCCCTCACCGGCCTCGGCGCGCTCGCCAACGCCCGCCACCTCTTCGACCAGGCCCGCGAGTTCGCCGAGCAGGCAATCACCGCCTCACCGGCGCACTGGCCCGCCCACGCCGTCCTCGCCGACGCCCGTACCCAGCTCGGCGACGACCCGGGCGCCACCGAGGCCGTCCAGCAACTCCTGGACCGCCGCCCCGGCACCGCCTCCTTCACCCGCGCCGCCTACGACCTCGAACAGCACGGCCGCACCGACGACGCCCGGGCCGCGCTCCGGCAGGCCCTCGACGGTGCCTACGACCCCGCCGACAAAGCCTTCTGCCAGTACCAGATCGCCGAACTCGACCGGAACTCCGGCCGCGCCGACGAGGCCCTCACCGGCTACCGGCAGGCCCTGCTCACCGACCCCGACCACACCCCCGCCCTGGCCGGCCAGGCCCGCGCCGAAGCCGCCCTCGGCCGGAACGACGAGGCCCTGCGCGACTACACCGCCGCCGTCGCCCGCGTCCCGCTCCCCCAGTACCTCCTCGAACTCGGCGAGCTCCAGGAATCCCTCGGCCGCCCCGAACAGGCCCGGGAGCAGTACCGGCTGCTGGCCGCCGAGCAGCGGCTCGCCGCCGCCAACGGCGTCGTCGACGACCTCACCCTCGGCCAGTTCCAGGCCGACCACGGCGACCCGGCCGAAGCCGTCCGCCTGCTGCGCGCCGAATGGGCCCGCCGGCAGAACGTCCTCGTCGCCGACGCCCTCGCCTGGGCCCTGCACCGGACCGGCGCCGACGCCGAAGCCCTCGACCTCGCCCGGCGGGCCCAGGCGCACGGCTGGCGCAACGCCCTCTTCCTGTACCACCTCGGCACCGTCGAGCACGCCCTCGGCCACACCGACGACGCCCGCACCCACCTCACCGAGGCCCTCACCGCCGACCCCGCCTTCAACCCCCTCCAGGCCCCGCTCGCCCGCGCCGCGCTCGCCGGCCTCGGATGAGCGGGACAGAACGGGGTTCTGTTCGTCGAGCTCCCCGACGTGCGCGCGACCGGTCGGGGTGCTACGGCACGGTCGGGCAGACCAGGGTGGCGAAGGAGGTGGCGGCGATGGGCGGCAGGGAGCCGTAGGTGCCCTGGTCGTACTCGTAGTAGACGTAGGACAGGTAGAAGCCCACCTTCGTGGCCCAGGCGCAGTCCGCGTCGGGCGCGAACCGGAAGAAGACCGTCACCGTGCGGCTCTCGCCGGGCGCAACGGGTGCCTGCGGTGCGGTCAGGTTGTAGCTGAGGCCGAACTGGTTCGGGCCGCACCAGCTGGCGGCGGTGCACCCGGTGAACGCGTAGGGGGCCACCCCGGAGCCCGCCGGGAAGGAGAAGTCCGGGCTCACGGTCGCGTAGAGGAAGTTCACCGGGCCGGACTCGCGGTTGGTGAACGTCACGGTCACGGTGGCGACCTGTCCAGGTGTGACCGTCGTACGGTCGACGCTCATGGTGAACCGAGGCGCCGGGGGATCGGCCACGGCGAAGGACGCCCGGCTGAAGCCCATCAGAGTGAGGAACAACGTCAGTGCGGCGATGAGGCGTACACGCCTCATCGCGGAGGCGGGTATCAACATGGTCGGTCAGCGTAGCGATCCGCACCCCGTTCGTCTGCCCCCCACTCAGGAATCCGGCCACGAGCTCCCGCCTCGGGGCTCGTGCGGGGAGTCCGCCCGACCGTCGGCGCCGGGAAGGACCGCCGGTCACCGCCTCGACCTGCGGGAAGGGACGGCGGAGGCTGGCGGTAGCCTTCCCCCACCGAGGATCGGCCCCGCGACGGGCGGGGTGTCCTCTTCCGTTCGTCTCCCGAGAGGATGCCGATGTTCAAGGTCAACGAGTACTTCGACGGTGCGGTCAAGTCGATCGCCTTCAGCCCGGAGGAAGGTCCGGCGACCGTCGGCGTCATGGCGCCCGGCGACTACGAGTTCGGCACCGCGAAGCGGGAGATCATGCACGTGGTCAGCGGCGCGCTGACCGTCAGGCTGCCCGGCTCCGAGCAGTGGGAGACCTTCAGGGCCGGCGACCGGTTCGACGTCCCGGCGGACAGCAGGTTCCAGGTCAGCAGCGCGGTCGAGACCGCCTACCTCTGCGAGTACCGGGACTGACGTCGCGGACCGCCCCGCCACCTGGATCCAGGAACCGGTAGCCGGAGGCCGGGGTGCCGCCGCCGGGCGGCGAAGGGCGAGCCAGCCGTCCCGGCCGGTCCGACTGCGCGGCGTTCCACTGGGCGGAGGCACTGGTGACGGCGGGACTGACGATGACCGTGGTGCGAGGGGCCCGGACGGAGAGCGGCGGCGCGGCGTGAGCGGCGGCGTTCCGAAGGCCGTGGGACCGGATCCGGCGCCGGTCCCGTTCGGCGGCGAAATGGCCGTCGGCGATGCCGGGAACGTGTCAGGATCCTCGGATGGAGATCCGTCGTGTCACTCAGGTCGAGACGGTCGACGCCGCTGGACATCTCTTCGACACCGCCCCGGAGCGGGTGGCCACCGAACGGTTCCTGACGGACGAGCGCCATCACCTCCTGATCGCCTACGTGGACGACGTCCCGGCGGGGATGGTCACCGGTGTCGAGATGACCCATCCGGACAAGGGCACCGAGATGTTCCTCTACGAGCTGGGTGTGGACGAGTCGTTCCGCGGCCGTGGCGTCGGCCGGGCCCTGGTCTCGGCGCTCGCTGACCTGTCACGTGAACGGGGCTGCTACGGCGTGTGGACGATCACGGACGAGGAGAACGCGGCGGCACAGGCGACCTACCGCGGCGCCGGCGGCGTCCCGGAAGCGGGCCAGGTGGTAATCACCTGGACCTTCGACCAGCTGTAGACCGACGCCACCGATCCCCTTCCCGCACCGGATGATCGGCGGCGTCCGGCGACCACCTGGAACCTCGTCGGCAACGGGCCGTGACGACCTCGGTCCAGCGATACCTCGGGCCCGGCGGTCGGACACCGACTACCGGCAGGGCTCCGTGAACCCTTGGCACGGAGCAGAACCGAGACTTCGTCAGCAGCGCGGGACGTGGAGGGCGAGGCCGCCGCGCGAGGTCTCCTTGTACTTGCTCTTCATGTCGGCGCCGGTGTCGCGCAGGGTGCGGATGGCCGCGTCGAGGGGGACGAGGTGGCGGCCGTCGCCGTTGAGGGCCAGCCGGGAGGCGGTGACGGCCTTGACGCCGCCGATGGCGTTGCGCTCGATGCAGGGGATCTGGACCAGGCCGGCCACCGGGTCGCAGGTGAGGCCGAGGTGGTGTTCCAGGGCGATCTCGGCGGCGTTCTCGACCTGACCCGGAGTACCGCCCAGGACCTCGGTGAGGCCGGCGGCGGCCATGGCGGCGGCGGTGCCGACCTCGCCCTGACAGCCGACCTCCGCGCCGGAGATGGAGGCGTTGCGCTTGACCAGGATGCCGATGGCGGCGGCGGCGAGCAGGAACCGGACGGTGCCCTCCTCGTCGGCGCCGGGGGTGGACCGGTGGTAGTGGTGCAGGACGGCGGGGACGATGCCGGCGGCGCCGTTGGTGGGGGCGGTGACCACGCGGCCACCGGCGGCGTTCTCCTCGTTGACGGCCAGGGCGTCGAGCGCGACCAGGTCCAGGGCGCGCAGCGGGTCGGCGGGTCGGCCGTCGGCGCGGACCAGGCGCCGGTGCAGGGCCGGGGCACGACGGGGGACGCCGAGACCCCCGGGCAGGGTGCCCCCGGTGCGGTGGCCGCGTTCGACACAGTCGCGCATGACCGCCCAGACGTGGAGCAGGTGGGCGCGGACCTCGGCCTCGGGGCGACGGGCGGTCTCGTTGGCCAGCACGAGGTCGCTGACGCGGCCGTCCCCGGCGAGGCGGAGCAGTTCCTCGGCATCGGAGAATGGTGCCGGAACGTCGGCCGGGCGGGCACCCCCGGCGGGTGCATCCCCGGCCTCGCCGAGCAGGAAGCCGCCGCCGACCGAGTAGGCCGTGCGCTCGGCCAGGACGGCGCCGCGGCGGCCGAGGGCGATGAAGGTCAGGGCGTTGGGATGGGCCGGCAGTGAACGCTCCGGGGACAGGACCAGACCGTGCCGGACGGTCGGACCGCCCGGCAGCCGGACCCGGCCCTCGGCCTCCATCCGGCGGAAGCGCTCCTCGGCGGTGGCGATGTCCACCGTCGCGGGTTCCTCCCCGGCCAGGCCGAGCAGGACGGCCCGGTCGGTGCCGTGCCCGCTGCAGGTGGCGGCGAGCGAGCCGAAGAGTTCGATCCGCACGGCCGTCACCCACGCCAGCAGGTCCTTCCGGTCGAGTTCCTGGACGAAGTGCCGGGCGGCGCGCATCGGGCCGACGGTGTGCGAGCTGGACGGTCCGATGCCGACGCGGAAGAGGTCGAACACGCTGATCAAGGGGACTCCATCAAGGCGGGCCGGGTGGACGGGCAGAGTGGACGAGCAGAGTGGACGGGCCGGGTGGACGGGCAGAGTGGGGCAGGGCGGCGGGGACGGGCGGCCGCGCCACCGGTCTACCGCCGACCGGCCGCACGCGGTGGCGATCACTCGCCAACGGCGTCGGCGGGCATCCGCCGTACCGCCCGGCTGGAAGCCGCCCCCGGGTCGTGCCACCATCCCGGGACGCGGCCGGTGGCGGTAGGCGCCCGGGCCGCCCGTCGCGGGAGGAACACGCATGGACG
Organism: Kitasatospora sp. NPDC094019; assembly: GCF_044764505.1. Lineage (NCBI taxonomy): Bacteria > Bacillati > Actinomycetota > Actinomycetes > Kitasatosporales > Streptomycetaceae > Kitasatospora > Kitasatospora sp. NPDC094019. Next base: position 310,457 of record NZ_JBIWIF010000009.1, on the reverse strand, counting down.
ACGAGGACCTGCCGGCCCACCTGTGCCGGCTCGGCCTGACGCGCGGTGAAGCGGAGCTGTACGGGGCGCTGCTGGCCGCCGGCCCCGGGGGCCGCAGCGGGGTGACGGAGGGGCCTGCGGGAACCGGGCCGGAGCTGGCGCGGCTGCGGCGGCTGGGCCTGGTCACCGTCTCCACCACCGACGGGCGGCGGCACGTGCCGGTGGAGCCCACCGTGGCCCTGGAGCACCTGGCGCACAGCCGGGCCGCCGAGCTCCGTGCGGCGCAGCAGGCGGCGGTCAACGCCTACCGCGGGTGGCGGCGTTCGGCCGGCACGCAGCGCACGGAGGACCTGGTGGAGGTGGTCACCGGGGACTCCATCGTCGAGGCGATCGAGACCATCGAGGCGACGGCCGAGCAGGAGGTGCTGCGCTTCGACTCACCGCCCTACCACACCCACGGCGCGGCCAACCCGATCGAGATCGAGAACCTGCGCAAGGGCGTGGAGTACCGGGTCGTGTACTCCAAGTCCGCCGTGCAGCACACCGCCTACTACGCCGTGAACATCCAGCCCTCCATCGCGGCGGGAGAGCAGGCGCGGATCCTGCCCACCGTGCCGGTCAAACTGACCGTTTTCGACCGGCGGTTGGCGATCGTCTCGATGTCCTTCGTCGAGGCCGAGGTGAACGACTCGCTGCTGCTGGTGCACCCCTCCAGCCTGCTCTCCGCACTCACCGGCCTGTTCGAGACCTCCTGGCGGACCGCACTGCCGATGCACCTGGGAGGTCGGGTGCCCCCGGCTCTCAGCACGATCCAGCGGCGAATCGTCGAACTGCTGGCCACCGGGGTCACCGACGAGACCATCGCCGAGCTGCTCGGCATCAGCCGCCGCACCCTCTCGCGCCATCTGGAGCAGCTCAACTTCCGCGCGGGTTCGGTCACCCGCTTCCAGATGGCGCTGCACGCGGCGCGCAACGGGTGGATCTGACCGGCCGATCGCGGACGCCTGCGGTGGCGAGGTCTTGCCAGTGGCGGCGGGTGGCGCCCACGGCCCGGTGCCGGACGGTACTCCTGGTGGCCCCCGACGCACCCACCAGGAGCCCGACGTGCCCGAGTACCGTGAAGTCCGCCGTGCCCTCGTCCTCACCGCGGCCGCCGCCGGCCTCGCCGCGACGGTCGCCGCCGCACCGGCGCCCGTACCCCACGTCATTCCCGCACAGGAGCCCTCGGCCGGACGCTACGTGGTCGTGCTGCGCGACGGCCCGGCCGCCCCGGCCGCCGTCGCGGACCACCTGGCCCGCGTCCACGGCGGCACCGTGCGCGCCGTCTTCGACACCGCGCTGCGCGGCTACGCCGCCGAACTGACGGTCACTCAGGCACAGCGGGTCGCCGCCGACCCCGCCGTCGCCTCGGTCGAACAGGACGGCATCCACCACACTTCTGCGGAGGCGGCGAACGGCCTCTCCTCCACAGCGAGTTGGGGTCTCGACCGGGTCGACCAGCGCAGTCTCCCGCTGGACGGCGCCTACACCGCGCCCAACAACGGCGCCGACGTCACCGTCTACCTGGTCGACAGCGGACTGCGCACCACGCACACCCAGTTCGGCGGCCGGGCCCGGATCGGCGTGGACCTGGTCGGCGACGGCCGCAACGGTGCGGACTGTCTCGGGCACGGCACCCATGTCGCGGGAACGGTCGGCGGCAAGGACACCGGCGTGGCCAAGGGCGTGCGGCTGGTCTCCGTCCGGGTCACCCCGTGCGACAACTCCATCCCCACCTCCTCGATCATCTCCGCCGCCGACTGGATCACCAAGAACGCCGTCAAGCCGGCCGTGGTCAACATGAGCATCAACGGCGGCGTCAGCTCCGCCGAGGACAAGGCGATCCGCGCCTCGACAGCCTCCGGCGTCACCTGGGTGGTCTCCTCGGGCAACGGCAATGCGGACGCCTGCAAGAACTCGCCCGGCGACATCGCCGAGGCGGTGGTGGTGAACAACTCCACCTCCGACGACCAACGCCGGTCGGACTCGAACTGGGGCTCCTGCACCGACCTGTTCGCCCCGGGGACCGGCATCGTCTCGGCCTGGCACACCGACGACACGGCCACCCACTCGCTGACCGGCACCTCGATGGCCGCACCGCACGTCGCGGGCGCCGCCGCGCTCTACCTCTCCGCGCACCCGAGGGCCACCCCCGCGCAGGTGCAGGAGGCACTGGTCCGGGCCGCCACCACCGACAGGATCGGCAAGGCCGGCAGCAATACGCCCAACCGCCTGTTGTACGTGCGCCCGCTGGGCGACAACCCGACCCCGTGACGGCCGAGCTCCGCCGCCAGCGTCCGCCGCCCACGTCCGCCGCCCACGCGACCGTGCGGCAGCCCGACCCCCACCCGCACGACCGCACGACCGTGCGGCAGCCCGTCCGCCCCGCGGCCGTACGGCAGTCCGACCCCCACCCTCACTCAGGAGATCAGCATGTCCAGCGGAACCCCCCTCGGCACGAGGAAGACCCTCGCGCTCTCCGCGGCCCTGACGGCCACCCTCGCCACCGCCCTCGCCACCACCGGCTCCGGCCCCGCCTCGGCCGCGGCCGCCTTCCCGCGCCCGGACCACGTCGTGGTCGTCGTGATGGAGAACCACGCCTACAAGCAGATCATCGGCAGCAGCAACGCTCCCTACATCAACTCCCTGGCCACCGGAGGCGCCGTCCTGAAGGCTTCCTACGGCATCACCCACCCCAGCCAGCCCAACTACTTCGCCCTCTTCTCCGGCGGCACCCAGGGCATCACCGGCGACGGCTGCTACTCGGTCGGGTCGATGTCCGCCGCCAACCTGGGCTCCGAGCTCGTCGCGGCCGGCCGGACCTGGGGCAGCTACAACGAGTCCCTCCCCAGCGAGGGCTCCACCACCTGCAAGAACGGCAAGTACGCCCAGAAGCACAACCCCTGGTTCGCCTTCAAGAACGTGCCCGCGAAGTCGGGCCACACCTTCGCCCAGTTCCCCACCGACTTCACCGCACTGCCCACCGTCTCCTTCGTGGTCCCCAACCTCTGCAACGACATGCACGACTGCGGCGTCGGCACCGGTGACGGCTGGATCAGGAGCAACCTCGCCGCGTACGCCGACTGGGCCAAAACCCACAACAGCCTGCTCGTCGTCACCTACGACGAGGACGACCGCAACAGCGGCAACCAGATCCCCACCGTGCTCTACGGACAACCCGTCAAGGCCGGGAGCGCGCCCACCACCAAGTACAACCACTACCACCTCCTGCGCACCCTGGAGGACCTCGCCGGGCTCACCACCCACGCCGGCAAGGCCGCCGAGGTCGGCGACATCACGGGCATCTGGAACTGACGTGTACCTCGCGGACAGCCGCCGCCAGGCACGCCCGTCCGCCGACGCCGCCCCGGCCCTCGCGCCGGGGCGGCCCGCGCGGACCACCGCCACCCGGATCGCCCCCACCGTGCTGGCCCTCGGCACGGTCAGCCTGATCACCGACGTCTCCTCCGAGATGGTCACCGCCGTCCTCCCGCTCTACCTGGTCACCGCGCTGGGCGTCTCCCCGCTCGGCTTCGGCGTCCTCGACGGCGTGTTCAACGGCGCCTCCGCCACCCTTCGCCTGCTCGGCGGCCTCCTCGGCGACCGGGCCGGCGGACACCACAAGACCGTCGCCACCCTCGGCTACGGCCTCTCCGCGCTCTGCCGCCCGGCCCTCCTGCTGGTGCGCACCGCCCCGCTGATCGGCCTGGTACTGGCGGTCGACCGGGTCGGCAAGGGCCTGCGCACCGCGCCCCGGGACGCGATGATCTCCCTCGCCACCCCACCCGAACGGCGTGGCCGAGCCTTCGGCGTGCACCGCGCGATGGACACCGCCGGAGCGCTCACCGGCCCCCTGCTCGCCTTCCTCGTCCTGCGCGGCGCCCCCGGCGGCTTCCACGCCGTCTTCACCGTCAGCTCCTACGTCGCGGCGCTCGGCGTACTGGTCCTGGTCCTGCTCGTCCCCGGCCGCGGGCTGCGCCCGGCCGCGGCACCGACGGCCCGGCCCCGGGCGCACGGGCTGCTGCGACTGCCGGCCCTGCGGCGGACCACCGCATGCGCGGCCCTGCTCGGACTCGCCACCGTCAGCGACTCGTTCCTCTACCTCCTGCTCCAGCGGCGGCTCGAACTGCCGCTCGCCTGGTTCCCACTGCTGCCGCTGGGCACCGCCGCCGTCTACCTGACGCTGGCCGTCCCGCTCGGCGTGCTCGCCGACCGGATCGGGCGCCGACGGATGTTCGTGCTCGGGCACGGCGCGCTGCTGGCCGCCTACGGACTCCTGCTCGCCCGGCCCGGCGGCGGCCCGTCGACGACTGCGACGGCGACGGCCGGTACGGTCCTGCTGCTGCACGGGCTCTTCTACGCCGCGACCGACGGTGTGCTGGCCGCCGTCGCGGCGGGCTCCGTCCCCGAGCACCGACAGGGCGCCGGACTCGCCCTCGTCGGCACCGGCCAGGCCGCCGGCCGCTTCGCCTGCTCCCTCGCCGTCGGCGCGCTCTGGAGCCGCTGGGGCGACACCGCCGCACTCGCCGTCATGACCGCCGCCCTCACCACCGCCGTCGCGGCAGCCGCCGCCCTACTGCGCCCGGCATTCGGCCGCCCGTCCCCCGACCGACAGGAGTCCGAGGATTCATGACCTTCCGTCGAAGACTGCTCGTGCTGTTCAGCGCCGCCTCCGTCCTGCTCGCGGCCGCGGCCCTGACCGTGCTGCACGCCGGTGACCGGGCCCACGACGCCGCCCGCCGCGCGGGCCGGGACGGCCCACCGGTCAGGGCCGGCGCCGTCACCCTCGGGCCGCAGCGCGGCGGACCGCAGCTGGTCTTCCGCTCCATGCTCTGGGGCGACCAGCGCGACCACCTCGCCACCGTCCCCCTCGCCGACCTCGTCCGCACCGCCGACCCCGCCGCCGCACGGACCGTCGCCGCCCCCGCCTGCCTGCGCTTCCACGCCGCCGCCGGCACCGGCATCTGCCTCCAGGCGGACCACAACCTGCTCGGCGACAGCTACCGGGCCGTCGTCCTCGACGCCGGCCTGAAGGAGGTGCGCCGCTACGACCTGGCCGGAATCCCCACCCGGGCCCGGGTCTCCCCCTCCGGCCACCTGATCGCCTGGACGGTCTTCGTCGGCGGCGACTCCTACGCGGGCACGGACTTCTCCACCCGCACCTCCGTCCTGGACACCCGCACCTGGACCCTCCAGGAGAACCTGGAGACCTACGCCGTCACCCTGGACGGCCACCCCCACCACGCCGCCGACACCAACATCTGGGGCGTCACCTTCACCGACGACCGCACCTTCCACGTCACCCTCGCCACCGGGGGCCGCACCTGGCTGGCCGCCGGGGACACCGTCGCGCACACCCTCACCACCCTGCACGGCAACGTCGAGTGCCCCTCCCTCTCACCCGACGGCACCCGCATCGCCTACAAGAAGCGCGTCCCGGGTCTCCCCGAGGACGCCCCCTGGCAGCTCTTCGTCCTCGACCTCGCCACCATGGCCGAGACCCCGACCGCCGAACGGCGCGCCCTCGACGACCAGGCGCTGTGGCTGGACGACCGCACCCTCGCCTACGCCCTCCCCGGCGACGACGGCACCGACCTGTGGACCGTCCCCGCCGACGGCACCGGCGACCCCACCCTGCTCGCCCGCGCCGCACTGGCCCCGGCCGTGGTCTCCTGACCCCCCCGCCCGGAGCGGGAGTCCGACAGCGCCCGCCCGCCGGAGCGTCCTCCGACGCGCACCGCGCGCCGCCGGGCGTCGACGGGCTTCGGCGGGCGTCGGCGGGCGTCGGCGGGAAGGTCCTCGCCGACGCCCCGCCCTCACCGTGTCAGCAGGTGGTCGGCTTCGGCCCGACCTCGTCGGCGAGGAGGTCGAGGTCGAGGTCGACACCGAGCCGCGCGCCGTCGAGCGCGCGAAGAAGCCGCAGACCCGTCGGCGGCGCACCGTGAAGGCCGTCGCCTCGCCGCGCGGCTGTCCGGGAAGGGATGTGTGCCGCTGTCAGTCCTGCTCCAGCCCCGGGTAGTAACCGCGTTGGTAGGTCGACAGGTCGAAGATCGCCAACTGGCCCGCGCCCCGGCAGACGGGGCAGACCTTCCTCGTGGCACATTCCCCGCACCGGCTCCTGCGGTCGGACCCGCCGGGCGTGCGCAGGACCCACCCGCGACCGCCGCACCCCGGGCAGCGCCCCGCGCCGTCGCACTCGTAGCACAGGACGTAACCGGGCGTGGGGGTCTCCGGCGCTCGCTCCGGCTCCGGCGCTGTCGCCGGCTCCGGCCCTGTCACCGGTCGCCCGGCCGGTTGTGGCGCGCGCAGCAATATGGCCGGGGTCCGCCCCCGGAACGCCACGGCGGGCGTGTCGTCGCTCGTCAGGATCCGGACGGTGCTGCCGTCCCGCTGCGCGAGAACCACCGTCCACAGCCTCCCGTCGTCGTCCTCCTGCGACACCGTGACCTCCCAACCCGCCGCGCTGAGCAGGGAGACCGCGCGGGAGGCCGTGCCGGCAGCGGTGGCGCGCGCCGGACGGTTGCCCTGGTACGTCGCCGAGCGGTGGTAGCGGGAAGGATCTCCGCCTTCGGCGACCTTCGGCTCGCCGAAGGCCAGTCGGCGAAGGTGGACACGAACGGTCAGATCGGTGATCAGCACGACCATCTGCCCGCGCAGCGACCGGGCCAGCCGGTCCAGTTCCTCCCGCGCCGCCCTCGACGTTCCGTCCATACCGACCCCCTGAACGGGAACGTAACACAGCGCTGCCCCTCCCGACCGGGGCCGGTTCGGGCTCTCGTCCACCGAAGGCGGGACGGTCGTGCCCGCGTTCCGGGGCCGTTCGGGTTCCGGTCGGCGGGTCCCCGTCGCGTCGCGCACCGATCGGGGGCCGCCGGCGTGGGTCCAGGGGCAGGCTGCAACCGTCGCCGGGTCGCAGCACGGGCCCGGCATCCGGACGATCGGACGTCGGAAGGACGACCAGTATGACGAGCATGCGGGGGCGCGCCGCCGCGCTGTTGAGCGCTGTGACGGTGGTCGCCGGGAGCGCGCTGACCGGTCCTTCGACCGGGTTCGCCGCCGCGGCCGGAGCGGCCGGCGTCGGGGGCGGGATCACCGGGCAGGCGCCCTGCCCGCAGGCTCCCCGGTTCATCTGCGGGACCCTCACCGTCCCGTTCGACCACAGCGGCGCCGCGCCCGGCACCCTCGGTCTCCGGGTGGCCGTCACCGGCAACACCACGGCGCCCAGGGGCGACCTGCTGTTCCTCACCGGCGGGCCCGGCCAGCCAGGCGTCCCGGCGATCGAACGGACGGCGGGCAGACTGGAGCCCGTCCTCAAGGACTACCGCCTGGTGATGTTCGACCAGCGCGGCACCGGCGAGGGCGCGCTCCAGTGCCCCGGTCTCCAGGAGGACATGGGGTCCTCCGACCTCGCCGTGCCGCGCAGGCAGTCGATCGCCGACTGCGCCGCCGCGCTCGGCCCGGACGCCCGTCACTACAGCACGGCGGACACCGTCGCCGACATCGACCTGCTGCGCCGGGCCCTCGGCGCCCGGCGCCTGACCCTGGACGGGGTCTCGTACGGAAGCTTCGTCGCCGAGCGGTACGCGCTCGCGCACCCGGCGCGGGTGGCGCGGCTGGTCCTCGACTCGGTGGTGCCGCAGCAGGGCTTCGACCCCCTCGACCTGGCCCCGCTGCCCGCGACCGCCCGGGTGCTGCGCGCCGCCTGCCGGGCCACCGGCTGCACCACCGACCCGGCCGCCGACCTCGCCGCCACCGTCCGGCGCTACGGCAACGGGGCGCGGATCCTCGCCGCGCTCACCGGCTACGAGTTCGTCGACCCGGACTACGGCGGGGTCCCGGATATCCTGCACGAGGCCGCCGCCGGGCGGCCCGAAAGGCTCCTGGAGTTCTTCGAGTCCGTCCACCGGGAGGTCGACGCCGCCACGGCCGAGGAACTCAGCCAGGGGCTGCACTCCGCCGCCCTGTGCGCCGACTCGCGCTTCCCCTGGGGCACCACCGACACCCCCGTCACCGGCCGCGCGGCGGCGTTGGAGCACGCCCGCGAGCGGCTCACGGCCGAACAGACCTGGCCGTACGACGCCGCGACCGCGACCGGGCTCGGCAGCATGCTGGTCTGCCTCCACTGGCCGCGCCAACAGGTACCGCCGGCCCCACCGGAGCACCAACGGCTGCCGGACGTGCCGGTACTGCTGCTCGGCGGCGACCGGGACCTCTCCACGCCGTACGAATTGATCTACGAACAGGCCGAGGCGGCGCACAGCCCGCAGATCGTGATCGTCCCCGGCGCGGCCCACTCGGTGCAGAACCGGGCCGAGAACCCGGCCGGCCGACAGGCGGTCCACGACTTCCTGCTGCGGTAGTGGGAGTCACCCGTGGGCACCGGTCGCGTCCCCTGCGGCCCGCTGCCCGGACGCGCGGGCGCGGCACGCGCGGAGCCGCTACAGGAGTACGGTCCGAATGCCTGCCCCGGCGAGGACGTCGAGGACGTCGGCGAACAGGTCGCGGGGAGCGCCTCCGGGCCCGAGGGTGTGGGACAGGTGCGTGCGGGCGACGTCGGCGTCCCGCCAGCGGACGGTCGCGGGAGCAGTGCATCCGTAGCCCCCGCGCAGGCAGTCGACCAGGGCGTCCAGGCCCCCGCCGAAGTAGCCGCCCGGTCCGTTCACCGCTTCGCCGAGGGCCAGGTAGAGGCCGGGCCGGTCGGTGATGTGCCGGCCGTCGAGTTCGTAGGTGCGACCGGCCGGCCGGTCGGGGTGCGTGCGCCGACAGGCCCGGTCGCGGCCGAGGCCCAGCCAGACCTCACGACCACGGGTGTCGAGGCGGGCCCAGGCCCCCGGGGCCTCCGGCGGTCCGGCGGTCCGGCGGTCCGGCGAACCACTGTTCCCAGACGGGCCGGGCATGGGCGGCGACGGGTGCGCCGAGGCCGCCGTCGAGTTCCAGGTCGATCAGGCCCGACCCGCGGGAGGACGGCTGCCATGCCACGATCCTGGCCCTCATCGACAGGTCGGTGAGCCACTCTCCGCGGTCGTCCCGGACCTCCAGGACGGCGTGGTCCAGGTCCCGTGCGGAGCGCGTGCCCCGTGCGAGGCGCGCGCGGAGCCCCCCGCTCGGCGCGAGCCCTCCGAGCACGAGCGGGACCGGCGGGTGCCGCACCGGCAGGACCCGGGTGAATTCGTGGCAGGACCCCAGCCATCGGCGCCCGTCGTGGAGGCGGACGCGACCCCGGTGACCCTCGGGCGGGCCCTCGTGCTCGTCCAGGCCGGTGACCAGCAGACCGCCCCGGCCCGGGTCGTGTTCGAGCGTCCGGGCGTCCTCCAGCAGCCAGGGATCGAGCCCTCGCCGTCCGGCACCAGCCACACGCTGCGGCCGGCCCAAGCACGCGGCCCAGTGCCCTCGGCAGTCCATCCGAACAGCTCGTACGTCGCGTAGTGTGGCTCGCCGAACAGGCCCTCCGCTTCGGCACAGACGCCCCAGGAACGGCCGCCGCCGCTCTCGACCAGCGCGAACCGCTCCTGATGACGCTCTGCATTCTGCACGGTGCGCATCATGCCCTGTCACCTGCCGCTCGGGAGCGCGGGTCTCCGGGCGCCCGCCGTCGGCGCGCGCCGACGGCGCACGACGACGGGCACACCGGCCGGGCCCGGGCCGGAAGCGACTCCGGCCCGGGCTCCGGCGGTCCGACGTGCGGCTGTCAGTCGCGAGTGGCCGCCGGAATCCGGGCGAGGACGGCCGCCGCCCGTGCCGGGTCCTCGCGGAGCCAGGTGGTCACATGCTCCCGGACGGCCTCGGCGACGCAGGCGCGGACGGGTGCGTTGCCGAGGCGGTCGCGGACGGCACCCTCGAACTCGGGCCGGTCGAGCTTGACCGACACGATGGCCGTCAGGCCCGCGCCGAACCGGTCGGGCGTGAGGTCGGGGTCGGAGGGGGCAAGCAGGCCCCGCTCCCGGGCACAGGCGGTGAGCGCGGCCGTCAGGCCGTCGCGGAAGCCGAGCTCGTGGGTGCCGCCGCCGAGGGTAGGACGGCTGTTGGCGTAGCTGCTGACCCGCTCGTCGCCGGAGTCGGACCAGCTCAGGGCCACTTCCACGGTGCCCTCCATCCCGGGGCGCTCGCACTCGAAGGCGAGCACGTCCGGGTGGGGCCGGGCGCTCCGTCCCACGGTCCGGTCGATCCAGTCCCTTGCTCCGCCCGGGAAGCGGAACTGGACGGCCCTGGGCGCGCCGGAGTCGCGCTCGTCGGTCAGGGTGATGTCCAAGTCACGGTTCAGGAAGGCCAGTTCCCTGAAGTGGTCGGCCAGCGTGTCGAACGAGAACGTCAGCGTCTCGAAGATCTCGGCATCGGGCCAGAAGGTGATCACGGTGCCGCTGCCGCCGTCGGCCGGACCGGTGCTGGCGGGAGTCGCGACCCGCACACCCCTCTCGTACTCCTGGGCCCACCGGGCTCCGTCGCACCGGGTCTCCGCCGTCAGACGGCTCGACAGGGCGTTGACGACGGCCAGGCCCACCCCGGCGAACCCGGCGGACAGCGACCGTCGGCCGGCGCGCGGCACTCCGCACAGAAGCACCCTCAAGCACTCCTCCAGCGTGGGCCCGTCCCCGCGGCCCCCGTCGCCCACCGGGTAGCCCCCGCCGTCGTCGGCGATCCGGACCCCGCCGTCGGCGGTGAGGGTGATCCCGACCCGGCCGGCGGTGCCGCCGAGGATCTCGTGCAGCGCCGGTTCGGCGGCCTCGAACACGAGGTGATGGAGCCCCCGTTCGCCGACCGATCCGACGTACATCCCGGGCCGCTTCCGGACGGCTTCAAGGCCCTCCAGCACCACGATCACGCTGGCGTCGTACGGATTCGATTCCTCGCTCATGATGTCCCCTCCGAGGTGTCCGACAGAGCTCCCCCAGCCTAGGAGATTTCCGAGAAAACACCAGGTCAGGACGGTTATGGCGAGGTCGCGAACGGGCTTCTGGAGGGCCGGTTCGAGCGATCGGACGGAACGGGTCCGGGCGGACGCGGCAGGGCTGCCACGACCCCTTGGGGGCCCGTGCAGGCGCCGTTCCGGGTGGCCGCAGGACCACGAGTTCAAGGAATTTCCGCGCGGCAGTTCGTCGACCGTCGGCCACCGCGCACGCCGGGCGCGGCGGACCCATGGACACGGCTCCGTCGGCCTCTACCGACGGCACGGGGAGAGCCCGGCGGCGAGCGTGAACCGTCCCGGGGCGGGTTCGGGCCTTAACCCGTCTGAAGGCCCGAACCCGCGACCGAGGGCGTCATACAGCACGATCTGGTACGCGGAGCGGTTGAGGATCCGCAGCAGCCGATGCCCACGCGGCGTCCCGGCTCTCCCTGGACCCGTACGCGCCGAGTACAGAGATGTCGAGGTCCTTGAGGGACTCCAGTACCAGCGTGGCAATCGCAAAGCGGGGATCGCAGCGATCAGCGGCCTCGGGAACGGCGATGACCCTCATCTGGGCCGACACGCCGGCGAGGACGCCGTTGAACGAGTCCTCGAGCACAATGCATTCGTCGGGTGACGCGCCGAGGGCGGCGGCTGCGCGGAGATAGGCGCCCGGGTGGGGCTTGCCGTGTTCGTCGTCCTCGGCCGAGAACACGGCATCGAAGGATCGGTCGAGGCCGGTGCTCGCGAGCGCAGCCCGAATCACCGACTCGGGCGAGGACGACACGACGGCCATCGCCCTCGATGCACGCGCGCACGCCGCGACGGCCTGTTCGGCGCCAGGTTTCAGCGCCACCCCCTCAAGCCGACGGCACACGGCGGCCACGATCTGCCGCTCGACCTCGTCGGGGTCGGCTTGAACGATGGTCCGATCGAACCAATAGGCCACCATGTCCCTCTGCCGCAGCCCGCGCGTCGCCGCCTGCATCTCCGCTGTGAGGTGCAGGCCGAGTGGGCCGAACACTTCACGCTTTGCCGCGTCCCAGACCGGCTCGGAGTCGATCAGAAGGCCATCCAGGTCGAACAGGACAGTCGGTTGCATCGGTTGGTGCTCTTTTCGTTGACGATCAGGCGAGGACGGGACGATCCGCTGCCCCGCCGTGCATGAGCCGATAGTGCTGTGGTCGAAGACCCTGCTCGACAGCACCTCGCCATGCCGGCCGCATGCCTGAACCGCGGAAACCCGCCGATCAAATGCGGTACGACAACGGCTTCCGACATCTCATCCACCCGCACACGGTAGTACGGCGCGGCACCGACGCCACCGACAGCGAGCCGCGGAAAGGCCGTCGGCTCCTGAGCGGCCACACGGCGCACGGTCGCGAACGGCAGCCGGCCCTGACCTGCGGCGGTCCACCCTCAAGGCCGAACTCCGTTACCGCGCGCGGGTGATGGGTACCGGCCGGCCGCCGGGGCGGTCGTAGGCTGAAGTGCAGTCGACCCCGAGGAGGACATCGTGTTTCCGGAACAGCGCCCGCGACGACTTCGGCGCACGCCCGCCCTGCGACGCCTGGTCGCCGAGACCTCCTTGGAGCCGCGCCACCTGGTGCTGCCCATGTTCGTCAAGGAGGGCGCCACCGAACCGGTTCCGATCGGCCCGATGCCCGGCGTCGTCCAGCACACCCGCGATTCCCTGCGCAAAGCGGTGGTCGAAGCCGTGGACGCCGGGGTCGGCGGGGTGATCCTCTTCGGGATTCCGCTGGAGTACGACGCGGACGGCTCCCGCGGCCTCGACCCCGACGGCGTGCTCAACACGGCGCTGCGCGACGTGCGGGCCGAGGTGGGCGACGAGACGGTGATCATCGGCGACGTCTGCATCGACGAGTTCACCGAGCACGGCCACTGCGGGGTGCTCGACGAGCAGGGCCGGGTGGACAACGACCGCACGCTGCGGATCTACGCCGAGATGGCCGTGGCGCAGGTCGAGGCCGGGGCGCACGTCGTCGCGCCGAGCGGCATGATGGACGGCCAGGTGGCCGTGATCCGGGCCGCGCTGGACCGGGCGGGGTACGCCGGGGCGGCCGTACTCGCCTACGCGGTCAAGTACGCGTCCGCCTTCTACGGGCCGTTCCGGGAGGCGGTCGACTCCCAGCTCGTCGGCGACCGCAGGACCTATCAGCAGGACCCGGCCAATGCCCGGGAGGGCCTGCGGGAGGCCCGGCTGGACCTCGCCGAGGGCGCCGACATCATCATGGTCAAGCCGGCCGGCGCGTACCTCGACGTCCTCCGGACCGTCAGGGACATCGCGGACGTGCCCGTCGCCGCCTACCAGGTCTCCGGCGAGTACGCGATGGTCGAGGCCGCGGCGGCGAACGGCTGGATCGACCGCGACCGCGCGATCCTGGAGTCGCTCACCGGGATCCGCCGCGCGGGCGCCGACATCGTGCTCACCTACTGGGCGACCGAGGCCGCCGAGTGGCTGAACCGGCGCTGAGGAGGGCACGGCACCGGCCATGGCGGCGGGCCGCCGTCGTGAAGGTCTGACGGCGGAAGTTCGTGGCGCCGTCTGCCGACGAGCGTCGGCGTCCCGCCCGCCACCGGTTCCGGCCCCGCGTGTCGCGCGGCGGAACACGGCGCCGATCGCGGCCGGTGAGGTCAGAATGAGGCATGCGAGCAAGCCCCGGCCCGGCCGGACCGTCCCCGGTGGCGCCCGGTCGGGACGCTGTGCGCGGGGAGCACTGGTGGCCGGTGGCGTCGGCGGTGGCGAGTGCCGGGCTGCTGCACGTGGCGCTGCCCGCGACGTACCGGGCGAACCCGGTCTGGGTGGTTCCGGCCGTGATGTTCACGCTGCTGGTGGCGCTGGTCGTCGGCGATCCGGGGCGGATCGACCGTCGGAAGGTATGGCTGCGGGTGGTCACCGAGACCGTCATCGCCTTCATCACCGCCTCGAACCTCTACGCCGGGATCCACCTGGTGTCGGACATCCTGACCAACAACAAGCTGTTCGCCGACAACGCCACCGGTCTGCTGGCCACCGGTGGCGTGACCTGGGTGACGAACGTGATCGCCTTCGCGCTCTGGTACTGGGACCTGGACCGCGGCGGCGCCGCAGCCCGCGCCCACCGGCCCGCCCGGGCGCCGGCGTTCGTCTTCCCCGAGATGCAGTACCCGGCCCATGTGTCGGCCGACTGGGTGCCCCGCTTCGCCGACTACCTGTCGCTGTCGTTCTGGACGGCGACCGCGTTCAGCCCGACCGACGTCTCCGCGATCAGGCCGTGGGCGAAACTGCTGATGATGGTCGAGGCCGCGACCTCCCTGATCGTGGCGACGCTGGTGATCGCCCGCGCGATCAACATCCTGCAGTGAGGGGCCGGTCGCAGTCCCCCGTCCTCATGAACTCCCAGTTCTCCGGGCCCACCGCCGCGTGTCATTGCTTCTCCGCAGGTGGCGTGCGTCATGCGGCCGATTCGTGAACCATCCACAATCGGACTGGCGTCCGGAGGGTGAACGCAACTGATTCCCGTTCTCCCCGCGGCGACCCGCTGGCACAGTGCTTCTGAGGCGCGAACGCCCGGGGAGAAGTGATGACCGTTCAACAGACAACCGATGAGATGTCCCCGGCCACCGAGCGCCCTCCGCGTCAACGCGCGGGCGGAGCGGGCGGGGTGCCACGCCATGTCGCCTGCGTGATGGACGGCAACGGCCGGTGGGCGCAGTCGCGGTCACTGCCCAGGACCTCCGGTCACAGCGCGGCGGAGGCGGCGGTGATCGACGTCATCGAGGCGGCGCGGAACTCCGGGGTGGAATGGCTGAGCCTGTACGCCTTCTCCACCGAGAACTGGGACCGGCCGGGCAGCGAGGTCGACTTCCTGATGCGGCTGGTCCGGGGCACGGTGCGCAAGCACGCCCTGCTGCTGCACGCGCGCGGTGTGCGCTGCCGTGTCCTCGGCTCACGCGATCCACGGATCCCGCCCGCCCTGGCGCAGGACTTCGACGATCTGATGACGCTCACCGCCGACAATCGGCGCATGACCCTGACGGTGGCGTTCGACCACGGGGGCCGCCGGGACATCGTCGAGGCCGCCCGCTCGCTGCTGCGCAGCGGGGCGTCCCCGGACTCCGTCACCGAGCAGAGCTTCGCGGGCCACCTTCCCTACCCGGACACCCCGGACGTGGACCTGGTGATCCGCACCTCCGGGGAGCAGCGCATCTCCAACTTCATGCTCTGGCAGGTCGCGTACGCGGAGTGGGTCTTCCCGGCGGTGCTGTGGCCCGACTTCCGTGCCTCTCACTTCCTGCAGTGCCTGCACACCTATCAGCACCGGGACCGCCGCTTCGGCGGAGTGCTGCCCACAGACATCGGAGGCTCCAGGCCGTGACCGCTTCGGACACAGACACCTCGGACAACGACAGCGCTGGCCCCTCGGCCGGCGAGGGGCCACCGTCCCGGCTCCACACGTTCTTCCGCGATCCCCGCTGGGCGCTGGCCATGGTCCGGGCGACGGTCCTGGAGGCCGCCCACCCGCAGATCGGCGCGGCCCTCATCGAGAACTCCACCTTCGTCGCGCACCCGTGGCGGCGCCTGCGCAACACCTTCCAGAGCACCCAGCGCATGGTCGGAAGCGACGCGCAGGCCCGCGAGCGGGAGGCGGCCCGGCTCAACCGCATGCACGCGCGCCTGCGGGGCACCGACACGAAGAACCGCCCCTACGACGCGACGGACCCCGCCGCACGGGCCTGGGTGGTGGCGACGCTCTTCGAAAGCTCCGTCACGATGTTCCGGCTCAGCGGTCAGCCCCTGGAGCAGGACTTCGTCGAGGAACTGTACGCCGAGTTCAAGGCCATGCTGGCGGCGATGGGTGACGATCCCGGCCATCTCCCCGAGACGCTCCCCGAGTTCTGGCAGTACTTCGACCGGATGGTGGCCACGGAGCTGGAGAACACGGAGGCGATGCGTGTCATCCTGTACCGCCTCTTCGAGCACCTTCCCGCTCCTCCGTTGCTGAGCGGGCTGCCGACGCTGTGGGCGGCCGCCCGGGCCACCGCCGCGCCGGTCGTCGGGGCGATCGCCGTCGCCTCACTGCCCGAGCCCTTCCGCCGTCGCGCCGGACTGCCCGAGATCCCCGGCGCGCAGACCCTGATGCAGGGCGCCTATCTGTCGATCGGCCTGGTCCGCTTCCTCCCGGAGAGCTGGATCGATCCCGAGAACATCATCAACCTCCTGTCGCTGACGCCCGGCAGCGACAATCCGCAGGCCAGGACCGTCGCCGCCCTGCAGTCCCGGATCGAGCGCGCGGCGGCACTGATCCGGCTCCTCCTCCCGCTGCCCGAGCCGCGCGAGCCCGCAGCCCGCGCGACGACGGTCTCCCCCGCCGCCGCGGCGTACCGGCGGGAGACCGAGGACTTCTTCCGGCAGGTGCTGGACCAGACCGGCAATGGCACCCTGGACTGGCCCGACCTCGCGGCCATGGCCCGCGAACTCTCCAGCCGCCTCGACCTGGACGAGCCCGAGGAGACCAGGCTCTACCAGGCGTTCGCGGACTGGTGGCAGGAACTCCAGGCCGCTCTCGACACCGACGGCGACGGCAGCGTCAGCGCCGAGGAGTACGCCGCCGGCGCACCCGCCATGGCCGGCCCCGCCCTGATCAGGGTCGCCGAAGTCCTCTTCGACGTCACCGACAAGGACGGCAACGGACACATCGACCCCGACGAGTACCGGACACTCTTCCGCACCGCCTTCCACCGTGACACCGACACCGCGGACGGCAACGGTGTGGTGTACACCCGCGGTGCCTTCGTGAAGGAGTTCATGACCTTCATGGCGGGGCGTCAGCGCACCACTCCGTTCGACCCGCTGCTCGCCGAGGCGTAGCGCTCGGCCGACGGGTGCGGTGCGTCGGGGAGGAGGTTCGGGCGTCCGCCGGGCCCGGGCACGTCCGCCGGGCCCGGCGGACGCCCGACCGGCTACTTGTTGACGGTGAACCCCTGGTCCTTGCCGTACTTGGCGCTGATCTCCCGCCAGGCGTCGAGGCCCGCCGTGAGCGTGGTGGAGGAGACGTACGCCTTGCCGACGGTGTCGTTGAACACCGAGTTCGCGTAGACCTGGAAGGGCAGGTAGGACCAGTCGGTGGCGACGTTGCGGGCCGACTCCGCGAAGATCCGGTTCGCCTGCTGCCCGCCGAAGTACGGGAACTCCGCGTCCAGGAACGCCTGGGACTCCAGGTCGGCCCGGGTCGCGGGGAAGGCCCCGGCGGCGACCCGGGTGCTCGCGCCCGCGCCGGTCGTCGCGAACTCGGCGAAGGCGTAGGCGAGTTCCTTGTTCTTGGCGGCCTTCGGAACGGCCAGCGAGCTGCCGCCGTTCTCCGCGCTCGCCGTCCCGCCCTTCGTCCACTGCGGCAGCGGGGCGACCCGCCAGTCCCCGGAGGCGGCCGCGACACCGGAGGCGAAGTTGGCCGGCATCCAGGCACCGATGGCCAGGGTCGCGACGGTGCCGTCCGCCAGACCCTTGTACCAGGCGTCGCTCCAGGAGCTGATCGGCGCGACCAGCTTCTCGTCGAGGAGCTTCTGCCAGGTGCCGGCGTACTCCTTGGTGCCCTTGTCGCCGAAGTCGACGGTGACGTCGGTGCCCTCGGTCTTGTAGGGGCGGCCCCCGGCCTGCCAGATCAGGCTGGTGGCGAAGCCCGCGTCGCCGGTGTCATTGGTGATGAAGACCTTGGGGTCGGCCTTGTGCAGGGCGCGGGCCGCGTCCACGTACTCGTCCCAGGTGGCCGGCACCGTGATGCCGTACCGGTCGAAGACCTTCTTGTTGTAGAAGAGCGCCATCGGACCGGAGTCCATGGGCAGGGCGTGGACCGCCCCGCCCTGGTGGACGGCGTTCCACGGGCCGGGAGTGAAGCTCTTGGCGAGCTTGTCGGCGCCGTAGGGGGCGAGGCTCTCGACGGACTTGCCGATCGCGAACTGGCCGAGGGCGTAGTACTCGATCTGCGCCACGTCGGGGGCCCCGGAGCCGGCCGCGATCGCGTTCTGCAGCGCGGTGTACTGCTTGTCGCCGGTACCGGCGTTGACCAGTTCGACGTCCACGTTCGGGTACTTCTTCTCGAAGTCCTCCGCGACCTTCTTCAGTGTGGGCTCCCACGCCCACACCGTCACCTTGCCGCCCTTCTCCAGTGCGGCGGCGATGTCCTTCGGTCCCGCGGAGGCGGAGCCGTCGTCCGTGCCGCCGGAACCGCAGGCCGTTGCGCCGAGGGCGAGCGCGGACACCACGGCGACGGCGCCGAGCAGTCTGCGGGTGAGAGGGGTGCGCATGGGGGGAGCTCCTGACATCGAGGGTGGGAGACGCGGTGGTGCGGACAATCCGGGTGGGTCGTTCGGTGCGTGGTGGAGCCGGCGGCCGCCGTCACTCCTTGACGCTGCCGGCGGCCAGGCCGGACTGCCAGTACCGCTGGAGCAGCAGGAACACCGCCACGATCGGGACGATCGTGAGCAGCGAACCGGTGATGACGAGGTCGAAGACGGGCTCGCCGCCGGCGGTCTGCGCCTGGGCGTTCCAGGCGTTGAGCCCGAGGGTGAGCGGGTACCACTCGGGGTCCTTGATCATGATCAGCGGCAGGAAGTAGTTGTTCCAGGTCGCGACCGTCGAGAACAGCAACACGGTCACCGTGCCCGGCATCAGCAGCGGCAGGGCGATACGGAAGAAGGTGCGCAGCTCGCCGGAGCCGTCGATCCGGGCGGCCTCCAGGAGTTCCGTGGGGACGGCCTCGGCGGCGAACACCCACATGAGGTAGAGGCCGAACGGCGAGATCAGGGAGGGGATGATGACGGCCCAGGGGGTGTTGGTCAGGCCCATCCTGCTGAACATCAGGAAGGTGGGCACGGCCAGCGCGGTCCCGGGCACGGCCACGGCCCCGAGGACGACCGCGAACACCGCCCGGCGGCCCGGGAAGGCGAACTTGGCGAGCGCGTAGCCGCCGAGGACGGCGAGGACCGTGGCGCCGCCCGCTCCGGCGACCACGTAGAGCAGGGTGTTGAGCAGCCAGCGGACGAAGGCACCGTCGTCGTAGCTGAGGGTCCGGGAGATGTTGTCCCAGAGGTTGACGTCGTCGGCGAACCAGAGCCCGAAGGAGTTCAGCAGCCCCTTCTGGTCCTTGGTCGCGTTGATGAACAGCCAGACGAGCGGGAGCAGGGTGTAGACCAGGACCAGTCCGGTGACCAGGGTCAGCGGGACGCTCGGGCGGGGGGCCAGCGGGCTCCGGGGGCTCCGGGGGCCGCGCCGACGACGCTTCGGGGCGGAGTCGGCGGCCGGCCGGGTTCCGGCTCCCCCGGCCGCCTCGGCACGGGCGTCCGGACTGCCGACGGCCGAAGTGCGGACGGCGGGGGCGGGGGTGGACACGGGGGTGGCGGGGGTGGCGGGGGTGGCCGCCGACGCGGGCGCGGGGACGGGGACGGGGACGGGAGAGGTGGTCATCGGGTCAGCCCTTCCGCATGCCGCGCAGCTGGACCGTGTAGGCGATGACCGCGGTGATCACGCCCATCACGACGGCCACGGTGGCCGCGTAGTTGTGCTGCTGGCCCGCGAAGGACAGCGAGTAGGTGTAGAGGTTGGGGGTGAAGTCACTGGTGATCGCGTTGGGGGCGAGCTTCTGGAGGATGCTGGGCTCGTTGAAGAGCTGGAAGCTGCCGATGATCGAGAAGATCGTCGCGATGACCACGGCACCGCGGATGGCCGGCAGCTTGACGGAGACGACCAACCGCCACTCCCCGGCCCCGTCGATCGCCGCCGCCTCGTAGAGCGAGCGGGGGACGACCTTGAGGGCCGCGTAGAAGATCAGCATGTTGTAGCCGACGAACTCCCAGGTCACGATGTTGCCGATGGAGGCGAGGACCAGGGACGGCGAGAGCGGGTCGGGCAGGGTGACCCCGAGGGCGTCGTTGATGTTGCCGACCAGACCGAAGCGCGTGCCGTACATGAAGCCCCAGATCAGGCTGGCGACGACCGCGGGGACGGCGTAGGGGAGGAACACGGCGACCCGGAAGAAGGTCCTGCCGTAGAGTCGGCCGCTGTCGATCGCGAGCGCGACCAGCAGTGCGACACCCAGCATCACGGGCACCTGGACCAGCAGGAAGAGTCCTACCCTGGCGAGGCCCTCCCAGAAGCGGGAGTCGGTGAGCGCCTCACCGTAGTTGTCGAGCCCGACGAAGGAGGTGCCGCCGATGAGCCGGTCCTTGAAGAGGCTCAGGTACAGTGCGTACCCGATCGGGGCGAGGAAGACCAGACCGAACACCGCGACGAACGGGCCGGCGAACCCCCAGCCCACCAGGGCCTCCTTGCGGAGCCGGCGGCGGGGACGTGGGCGGCGCGGGGGTGGTGCTTCCGTCGCGCGCGTCGGGAGGAGCGTCATGGCGGGGGTCCTTGCGTCGGAGACCGGAAAGTGCGGTGGCGGAGGACGGGTGGCGTACGCGCGGGGACCGGTGAACGGCTCCGTGGCGACTGGCCAACGAAGAATGTTTACGTAATCATCGGTGTGGCGATCGTGGCACTCCCGGTGAGGAGCGTCAAGCACGGTGCAGCGACGAACGAGAGGAATCCGGTGACGGGCATGCGAACGAGCGACCAGTCGGCCGACCAGGGTGCGGCGGGCGCGCCCTCCGGGCCGGGCACGCCCGACCCGGAGGCGGGCCAGGAGGGCGACCGGGCGACCGCCGGCCGCCGCGGCCGGGGGCGGCCCCGACGCGTCTCGATGGCGGACGTCGCCGCCCTCGCCGGGGTCTCCTCGCAGACGGTGTCGCGCGTCTCCAACGGCGACCCGGCCGTCGTCGACAGCACCCGCCAGAAGGTCCTCGACGCCATGAAGGAGCTCGGCTACCGGCCCAACAGCGCCGCCCGCGCACTCAAGCGCGGAGAGTTCCGGGCGATCGGCGTGATCACCATGGGCCTGTCCAGCACCGGCAACGTCCGTACCCTGGAGGCCATCGCGGGCTCGGCCGCCCGCGCCGGCTACGCCGTCACCCTGATCCCGCTCGACGCCCCCACGCAGGACAACGTCCGCGGCGCCTTCACCCGGCTCGACGAGCTGGCCGTCGACGCCGTGGTCCTGATCATGGAGGTGCACCTGCTCGACACGACGGCGCTGACCCTCCCGCCGCACGTCAAGGTGGTCGTGGTCGACTCCGACGCCACCGGGCGCTTCCCGGTCGTGGACACCGACCAGCGGCAGGGAGCCCGCACCGCCGTGCAACACCTGCTCGACCTCGGGCACGACACCGTCTGGCACGTGTCCGGCCCCGCGGAGTCCTTCGCGGCGGACCGCCGGTCGGACGCCTGGCAGGCGGTGCTGCGCGAGGAGGGAAGACGGGTGCCGCCGGCGCAGCACGGTGACTGGACGCCCGAGTCCGGCTACGAGGCGGGGCTTCGGCTCGCCGAGGAGGCCGACTGCACCGCCGTCTTCGTCGCCAACGACCAGATGGCCCTGGGCGTGCTGCGGGCCTTCCACGAGCGGGGCCTGCGGGTCCCGCAGGACGTGAGCGTCGTCGGCTTCGACGACATCGCCGAGGCGTCCTCCTTCATCCCGCCGCTGACGACGATGCGTCAGGACTTCGCCCGGGTCGGCGAGTTGTGCGTGGACGCGGCCCTGCGGGAGCTGCGCGGCGAGACCGTCACGGGTGTCCGGCTGGTGCCGACCACCCTGGTCGAACGGTCGAGCACGGCGGCCCCGCGGACCGTCGCGGGGTCCCGGCGGAGGGCGGGCGGGCGGCGCTGACGGGGCGGTCCGCCCGCCGGCCGGCCGCCCTGTTCCCGGGTGGCCGGCCGCTCCCCCGTCACTCCCCGATCGGCCCGAGATCCGGCGTCCCGCGGAACTCGACCGTGCGGGCGCGGTGCGCGGCGTGGAGTTCGAGCACGACGACCTCGTTGATCCCGACCCGCAGGACCGGCGCGGGGACGTAGAGCGAGCGCTGCGGCCCCCGGGACCAGAAACGGCCGAGCGCGAAGCCGTTGACCCAGGCGTTGCCCTTGGTCCAGCCCTCCAGGTGCAGGAAGGTGTCGGCGGGTTCGGCGACCTCGAAGGTACCGCGGTGAAAGACCGGCCCCACGGGCGTCGGGGCACCGGCGGCGAAGGGGACGTCGGCCGGGCCGGTCAGCGGGAGCGGGCGGCAGCTCCACTCGGCGGGTTCGGCCCCGTCGAGGAGGACCTTGCCCAGCAGTCCCTTGCGGTCGTGGATACCGGGACCGTAGTTGACCCGCCCCTGGTTCTCGACCAGGACCGCGAGGGTGCTCCCGGCCGCGGGGGCGGTGAAGGCGAGCGCGTGCTCGTGGTTCTCCCGCTCCAGGACGCCCACGGGCCGGCCGTCGACGAAGACCTGGGCGCGGTCGCGGACCTGTTCCACCTCCAGCAGGACCGGGCCCGCCGCCGGCAGCACGGTCTCGTACAGCACGAAGCCGAAGTCCTGTGCAAGCTCCTCCATGGTGAGCGGCCGGGGCGACCGGACGGCGCCCGGTGCGAGGACGGCGGCGTTCGGCAGCAGTTCGGCGCTCTCGGTCAGCGCGACCGGAGGGACGGCGAGCTTGGGGCCGCGCGCGGGCACCGGCTCCTCGGGCACGGGCGCGTGCTTGGCGATGACCTCGCGGAACGCGGTGTACTTCGCGGTCGGGTCCCCGGCCTCGTCGAGCGGAGCGTCGTAGTCGTAGGACGTCACCGTCGGGCGGTAGGTGTGCTTGTCGTTGGCGCCGTTGGTGAAGCCGAAGTTGGTGCCACCGTGGAACATGTAGAAGTTGACCGACGCACCGGTGGCAAGGAGGGCGTCGAGCTCGCGCGCGGCCTCGTCCGGGTCACGGACGACGTGCCCGGCACCCCAGCGGTCGAACCAGCCGATCCAGAACTCCGTGGCCAGCAAAGGCGATTCCGGTCGCCTGCGCCGCAGCTCGGCCAGGTGCTCGGCGGAGCGGCTGCCGAAGTTGGCCGTGGCGAGCACGCCGGGCAGCGCACCGCGTTCGAGGTCCGCCGGCTGGTCGCAGGTGAACAGCGGTACGTCGACCCCGCAGCGCCGGAGGGAGTCGGCGAGGCGTTCCAGGTACGCGGCGTCCTCGCCGAACGCCCCGTACTCGTTCTCCACCTGGACGGCCAGTACCGGACCGCCCCGCGAGGCCAGGTACGGCAGCAGTGGGGTGAGCAGCCGGTCGAAGTAGTCGTCCACGGCGGCCAGGAACCGGGGGTCGCGGGAGCGCAACCGGATGTCGGGTTCGGCGAGCAGCCAGGACGGGAGGCCCCCGCCCTCCCATTCGGCACAGATGTAGGGGCCGGGGCGCAGCACCACGTGCAGGCCCTCGGCGGCGGCCAGCTCGACGAAGCGCGGCAGGTCGAGCCCGCCGTCCAGCCGGAACTGCTCGGGCCGCGGCTGGTGGAGGTTCCAGGGCACATAGGTCTCGACGGCGTTGAGGCCCATCAGTCGGGCCTTGCGCAGCCGGTCCGCCCACTGCTCGGGGTGGACCCGGAAGTAGTGGAGCCCGCCGGACAGCAGCCGGAAGGGTTGGCCGTCGAGCAGGAAGCCGGCCTGGTCTGTCTGGAGAACGGGCATGTGCGTCTTGCTCCTGTGTGAAGGAATGCGGTGTGGCAGTGGGGCCTGCCGTCTCGACTATGTTTACGTAACCATCGCTCCTGTGGCAAGCGTGTCGGACAACCGGGGCGATCCCGACGGGGGGGCGCGGGAGCGAAAGCCGCCGCCTCGTCCGCGGCGCGGATCTGCCGAAGCGTCACAAGGTGGTCTCGACGCCGACTCTCCCTTGACTCGACTCCCGCAACGGGGGTGTCATAGCCGCACCGCGTTCGACTCTGTTGGTTTTTGGTCCATTGTGTTTGCTTCACCTCGCACCAATGCGCGAAGCCGAAACCGACCAGTCACGCGTCCGCACCGCCATGACCCGCCTCCCCGGGTCCTCGCACCGACCCCACCGCGCAGCACACCACCGCACCGCGTCCGCTTCCCACGGCGCGTGCGGTCCCGAAGGAGTTCCCCATGTTCCGTACCACCAGCCCCAGCACCGTTCGTGCCGCCGCAGCAGCGGGGCTGCTGCTCGGCCTCGGTCTGACCACCGCATGCTCGACCGGCCAGGAGGCCGCGTCCGGCGGCGACGCCCCGATCGCCAAGGTCGACGGGAAGATCTCGATCACCTACCTCCAGAAGCAGGGCGACCAGGAGTACTTCGTCGGCGAGGCCGCCGGGGCGAAGGCGAAGGCCGCCGAACTGGGCGTGGACCTCAAGGTGGTGAACCTGGGGAACGACGCGAACAAGACGATCAGCGAGGTCCGGGCGGCCGTCGCGCAGAAGTCGAACGGCCTCATCGTCGTGGTGCCGGACCCGGCGGTCGGCCCCCAGGTGGTCCAGGCCGCGAAGGACGCCGAGGTGGCCCTGCTGACCTCGGACGACCAGATCTGCGCCAACGGGCCCGACCCGTCGGTGTGCGCCAAGGACAATCTGGTGCCGCGGATCGGCTTCTCCGGCGCCCAGATGGGCGGCGAGGTCGGCAAGCGGGCCGCCGAGGAGTACCGGAAGGCGGGCTGGGACCCGGCCGAGACCCGCACCGTCTCCGCCTGGAAGCAGGACGTCACCGTCTGCGGCGACCGGGTGAAGGCGGCGAAGGAGGCGTTCGGCGCCGCCGCACCCGGCGTCCAGAACATCGACGTGGCCACCGACAACACCCCGACCGGCGCCCAGGACAGGATCGCCGCCACGGTCACCGCCAACCCCGGCGTGAAGAACTGGGTGGTCTGGGGCTGCAACGACGAGAACGTCCAGGGCGGCGTCACCGCGCTGGAGAACGCCGGCATCGGGGCCGACCGGGTGATCGGCGTCGGGCTGGGCGCCTACCTCGCCTGCAAGAACTGGGGTTCCGGCAAGCCGTCCGGCATGAAGGCGGCGCTGTTCATCAACGGCAAGGACGTCGGCGCGCTGGCCGTCCAGACCATGTACGACAGGCTCAAGAACGGCAAGGACTTCCCGAAGGAAGCCTTCGCGCCCACCACCATGGTCGACGCGGCCAGTTGGAAGTCTGCCAGCGTCACCTGCGGCTGACCTCGGCGCCACCGGCGGCAGACCTCCCCGAACGGTCACCGCCGCACGGGGCGTGCCGACCCGTCCCGCCTCCGGCCCTTCGGCCGGCCCGGCCCGGCCCGACGGAGCCGGGGCATACGGGACCGGCCCCGTCGCACGGCCGCGCCGCCCCTCCGCGCCACTCACTCTCCGCCCCGCGCACTCTCCGCGCCACCCACCCTCCGCCAGACCCCCGAGGACCCCCATGAGCAGAGCCCACGAACCGTCTCCCGACCCGCGCCCGCCCACCGCTGACCCGGGCCCCACGGGATTCGCCGGGGTGCACCAGGTGACCAAGCGGTTCGGTGCGGTCCAGGCGCTCGGCGGCGTCACCCTCGACTTCCCGGCCGGTCAGGTCACCGCCCTGATGGGCGAGAACGGCGCCGGCAAGTCGACCCTGCTGAAGATCCTCGCCGGCGACCACCGGCCCACCGCGGGCCATGTCGTCCTCGACGGCAGGCCGGTTCAGCTCGGATCGCCGACCGACGCCCGCCGCGCCGGGATCCGGATCATCCCGCAGGAACCCGAGATCGTCCCGCACGTGTCGGTCGCCGAGAACGTCTACATCGGCGCCCTGCCCCGCACCGCCGCCCGGCACCTGGACCGCGCCGAACTGCGCCGCCGCATCACCGCCGACCTCCGGCGCCTGGGCTTCGCCGGTGTCCTCGACCCGGACCTTCTCGGATCGCAACTCACCCCCGCCCAGCGCCAATTGGTCGAGATCATGCGCGCTCTGACCGGCGACGCCGAGGTGATCGCCTTCGACGAACCGACCTCCTCGCTCTCCGAGCACGAGGTGGACGCGCTCTTCGCGCTCATCCGCCGCCTCCGCGACCAGGGCGTCGCCGTCGTCTACGTCTCCCACCGCATGCGGGAGATCTTCCGAATCGCCGACCGGATCGCGGTCCTGCGCGACGGCGCCCTCGCCGGCGTGCGGGACGCCGCCACCACCACCGAGGGCGACCTCGTGCGCCTGATGGTCGGCCGCGACCTGTCCGCGATGTTCTCCCGCAGCCGCGTCGCCACCGACCGCCCGGTCCTCGACGTGCGCGCGGTGACCACCGACGACGTCCACGACATCAGCCTGCGGATCCACGCCGGCGAGGTCGTCGGCCTGGCCGGACTCATCGGCGCCGGACGCTCCGAACTCGCCCTCGCCCTCGCCGGGGACCGGCCGATCCGCTCCGGCACCGTCACCCTCGACGGCAGACCCCTGCGCTCCGGCAGCCCCGGCGCCGCCATCCGCGCGGGCCTCGGCCTGGCCCCCGAGGAACGCAAGGCCCAGGCCCTGTTCCTGCACCGCTCGATCCGCGACAACACCTCCACCGTCGTTCTGGAACGCCTGCGCCGCTTCCGCTTCGTCAGGCGCGCGGCCGAACGCGAACTCGCCCAGGAGTACACCGACCAGCTGCGCGTGCGCACGCCGTCCATCGAGCACGAAGTCCGCAAACTGTCCGGCGGCAACCAGCAGAAGGTCGTCCTCGCCCGCTGGCTCGCCCGCAGGCCCAAAGTCCTCATCCTCGACGAACCGACGCGCGGCATCGACATCGGCGCCAAGGCCGAGATCTACCGGATCATCGCCGACCTCGCCGCCGAAGGCGTCGCCGTCCTCGTCGTCTCCTCCGAACTCCCCGAGATCCTCGGCCTCGCCGACCGCATCCTCGTCATGCAGAACGGCCGCATCACCGGCGAACTCGACCGCGCCGACGCCACCGAGGAAGCCGTCCTCCATCTCGCCATGGCCGACGACATCACCGCCGCGACCGCACCCGTCCCTGGAGCATCCTGATGAGCACCACCACCGGCACCCCGCCCACCGCCGAGGCCCGCGGGGGCCGGCCGCAACCGCCCTCGGCCGCGGCGAGGGTCCTCGCCTCCGTCGGCGGACAGAACCTCAGCCTGATCGGCGCCCTCGTCCTCGTCCTCGCCCTGTTCGGCACGCTGAACGACAACTTCCTCAGCCTGACCAACATGCAGGTCATCGCCGAAGCCGCCACCATCACCGGACTGCTCGCCGTCGTCCAGACCGTCGTCATCATCATCGGCGGCCTCGACATCTCCGTCGGCTCCCAGGCCGGCGTCGCCTCCGTCGTCTCCGCCATGGCCTTCACGAGCGCCGGGTCCAACCCCTACCTCGGCATCGCCGCCGCCGTCGGCGTCGGTGTCCTGGTCGGCGTCGTCAACGGCCTGGTCATCGTCCATGGCCGCGTCAACCCCACCATCGCCACCCTGGCCGGCCTCGCCGCCTACAAGGGACTCGCCCAGCTCCTGTCCGACGGCCGCGCCCAGGGCTACGTCCTCAACGACGACGTGTTCGTCCTCCTCGGCCGCGGCAGGATCGCCGGACTGCCCGTCATGGTCTGGATCCTGATCCTCACCGCCCTCGCCGTCCACGTCCTGCTCAAGTACACCGACATCGGCCGCAACATCTACGCCATCGGCGGCAACGACACCGCCGCCCGCCTGGCCGGCATCAACATCAACAAGTACCTGATCGCCGTCTACGCCCTCATCGGGACCGTCGCCGCCCTCGCCGGCATCCTGCTCACCGCCCGCACCGGCTCCGGCCAGCCCGTCTCGGGCAGCGAGGGCCTCGAACTCAAGGCCATCACCGCCGCCGCCCTCGGCGGCGCCGCGCTCAAGGGCGGCAAGGGCGGCATCGGCGGCACCCTGCTCGCCGTCGCCCTGCTCGGCTGCCTGGAGAACGGCCTCACCGTGCAGGGCGTCAACTCCTTCTGGCAGAACGTCGCCCAGGGCACCCTCCTCGTCCTCGCCGTCGTCGTCCAACAACGCCGCAACGGCGAACGCCCCATCGGCCTCCCCGCCTGACCGATCGCCCCCACTTCCCGCCCGCACCCCGGCCGCCGCGAGCCGCTGCGACGACGGGCGGCCCGGCCGGTGGCACACGGCGGAACCGGCGAGAACCGTTGGCTCACCGACCAGGCGGTCGACGGCCCCGCCATCTGAGGAGCTTGACCGAATCCCTCTGGTCCCGGCCTCACCCAGCACGCGAAGGTGCCCGGCCCCGGTAGGCCGGGCACTGAACCGCCGACCGGCGCCGGAGCGACGGCGAGCAGCTCTGCCCGCTCCGGGTTCCGATGGGAACACGCTCGGGAACGGCACGGAAGTGGACACCCTGGACGCCCAGGCCACGTGGATTCGCTCCGGCCCGGCGAAAGCCCGATCCGAAGGCGGGAGAGCACCTCCCGCCTCCCCGCTGCATGACCGCGACTCATCCCATCGGAAACTTCTCCCGGATCAGGTCCGCGAGGTCCTCGCGGACACTGACCAGCTGCTGCCGCGTCACCCCGGCTTCCGCCGCCCACTGCCGTAGAGCGTCGTGGTCGATGTCCGGCGCGGAGAGTGCCTTCCTCAACGCCGCACGATTGGAGTCGATCCAGTCACGCCGTTGGTCCGTGGCTTCCCCGAAGCTGCCGAGCAAGTCGGGGCAGTAGACGGACATCAGGTTGCGGAGTGTTCGTCGGGCTGCCTGCCGCCGCTGCTCAGGCACCAGCCGCTTGTGGAGCGGTGCCTTCGGACTCAGCCGCTGGTCGATCTGTGCCGTGAAATCGAGGCTACCGATGTTGCTACCGCCCAGCCCGACACGGTCCCCGACGAAGAACCCCAAGCGGTGCCGCTCGCTCTCACCACTCAGCTTCTTCTGGATCAGCCGTTCCGTCCCGTCGGCCGCATCACACCAGGCGTTGATGATGGCGAACAGCTCCAGGAGCCCTTCGTGGAGCGAGGGCCACTGGGGCGCACTTCTGACTTCCTCCCTGAGGCCCTGCACCAGCGCCCCGCCTGCCTTCGCAACGATGGTCGCTTCCGGTCCCGTGATCATGATTTCCTCTTCCGACGCAACGACAGCGCGTCCTGGGCGGGCACCCGAACAGCAACAGGCCCACCACTGACCGTCCATGCTCGTTCGCGAACCGGGTGCGGCGGTAGGCAGGGCAGATCGGACACACAGCCACCCCCTGTTTTTCGGCCAATCTTCAAATCAATGAATGACGATGACGGAACATCAGGTCTGCTTCGACGGGCACCGACTCCGGGAGGGTCCACCCGGCGCCCCCAGGGGCCGGGGCCGGTCAGGCGCATCGTACCCAGGCCCGGGCGGGGAACCTTCTTGCCCACGATCGTGATCGTGTTCACGCGGCAACCATCCAGGCGGCAGTGATTGCCTCGGCCGCCACCTCGACGGCGTGCGGCGTGCCCGTCGCCGGGCACCGGGACGTGCGGCACGGCGTAGGCGCCGAGGGCCCGCTGCAGTTGCTCGGTCACGGCCACGCGGATGTCGGCGTTCCCCAATCCTTGCCCCCGTGGCCGGCCAGCGGCAGCGCCGGATCGAGGAGCGCGCCGAGCGCGTCATCGGCCAGCGCAGAGAGGTCCTCGGGGAGCTCGAACGGGTCCATGGTCCGTCTCCAGGGTTTACGTGGAGTGTGGACCCGGCCTTTCACCAGCGGCGCTCCCGACCAGCATGGCCAGGTCCAGAGCGAGGCACTCCCCGTCGCACCGCGAGCGGTCCACCGGCGACACGACGGCGCGCGCGAAGGCCGATCCCAGAGCCTCGCCCTTCCACTCGGATCAGCCGCCCCCGCGCATACCGCCGGGTCGGCTTCGAGCTTCCGGTCCTCCGTGATCTGACTATGCACTACGTTGTTTGCCTTGGCGGGCCGGAGGCGCCCGCGGATCCCTCAACGGACTCGGAGATCAACGGTGTTGACGGACGCACTGATGGAGCTGGCAGCGGCGGGCGGAACCGCAGTCGTCAGCGCGGCAGCGACGGACATCTGGCAGGGCACCAAGGGCAGGGTCGCCCGACTGTTCAGCCGAGGCGATGACCGGGACGAGCAGCGCGTTTCAGTGCAGCTCGATCGCATCCCGCTGGAACTCGACCAGGCGGCCGAACCGCAGCAGGAGCGCGTCCGGGCGTCCCTCCAGAACCGCTGGACGGAGAAGCTGGCCGAGCTCCTGGAGGAGAACCCGGATCTGGAGGCCGAACTCCGCTCCCTGGTCGAGGAGGTCCGCACCGCCCTCCCCGCAGTGCAGCAGTCCTTCGTCCAGACCAACAACGCCTACGGCAACGCCACACAGAACATCACCCAGGCCGGCGACATCGTGTTCGGCCACAAGCCCCGGACCCAGTAGTGGGCAGCCCCGACAAGCCGGGCTCCCAGGCCAACAACGCCTACGGCAACGCCACACAGAACATCACACAGAGCGGTGACATCGTTCTGGAGTCACCTGAGGAAGTCGAACGCCGTGCGAAGCACGACCGGTTCGTCAGGACCGGGATCGCCCTGGGCCTGGCTGCCGCGGTGACAGTGGGCTTCGTCGTCCTCCGGATCGAGCGGGAATCGAAGACCTCGAACGACCTGGCTCGGAGCGGCCCGGAGCTGAAGTCCAATCTCGTGGCGTCGCAGGTCTCGGCCTACATCGAAGGTGGCATCAACGGCGAGGAGTACGACGCTTCCGTTCAGAATGCGGCGCGAACGAAGGTGGATCTCCGCGGCCCCCACATCGACATCACGCTGGGGAACATCGCGAACGGCACCTCGTTGATCACGAAGGCCAGCATCACGTTCCACCGCCTCCAGTACCTGAGATCGTGCGCTGCTGTCGGCGGGCCGCTGGCCGTCTCGGTGAACTACCAGTTCAAGATCCCCGATGATCAGCAGCCAGTACCTCCGGCGAAGCCCTTCACGCTCACGAAGGCGATCAGCTACGAGGTGACTGCCAACAAGCACGACCGCCTCATGCTCACGGTGGGAGTGCCGACCATCCCCTTCGGCAAGTCGCCGTGGCTGGGCGTGGTCGATGTCGTCCTTGAGCACGACGGCGGCCAACAACTCAAGATCGGCCCCATCGCGCTCGTGGACTCCGGCGCCAACTCTGAGTTCTACCCGGCCGATGACAAGTGGAAGATCCCCGACAAGCCCACCGATGGATGCGTCGACGAGAACATCAAGCTGGTCTCCGAGGTACTGAAAACACCAAGCCTCGTCGTTTCGAGGGAAGTTGCCGGCCTGGACCGCGCCCTCCGGAACTTCAAGGCGTCGTCTACCGGTCAGCCCAAGGCGGACGTGCCACCACCGTTCCCTCCGGCACCCACCAAGAACGCCACCGAGAACCCGCCCACCGGACAGGGTGTCGATGGCGAGCCGCCTGTGGACCCCGACGTCTACACGCTCCTCTGACGGCTCGCGACGATCGGGCGAGCGGCAACGTGCTGTCCTCGACCACCTCATGCTGCGGGCGGGCCACCCTCGGGATGGCCCGCCCGCTCGTCGTCAGTGGGCGCTCTTCGCCGTGCCATCCTCCGGAAGGAGAATCCGGCGCCGATCACTCACGACGACGTGCAGCACTTCCCTCCGGGCGGCGGGGGCGCCCGGCCACCGGGGGTCAGCCGATCCTGAAGCGCTGACCGGCGGACGAGCCGCAGGGCTCCTGCACCAGCGCCGCACCGGGCCGCGCCGCGTTCGCCACGACGGCCAGGCACTTGCCGCTGTGCCGCGCCACCAGGGCCGACCAGCCGCCGCCGGTGGGACGGACCGACCACTCCTGGTTCCGCGCCCCGCCGCAGCCGTACTGGACCACCGGGGCTCCGTCCGCCGTGGACCCGCCCGCCACGTCCAGGCACTGCCCGCTGTGGCGCACCACCACGGACACCTGACCGGGGCCGCTCTCCCGCAGCGACCACTGCTGGGCCGGGGAACCGGAGCAGTCCGACTGGAGAACCGCGGCGCCGGCGGCGTCCGTGCCACCGGCCACCTCGACGCACAGGCCGCTGCGCCGGACCGTCACCGGCCGCCACACGTCCGCGGCCGCGTCGCGGACGGCCCAGGACTGGTTGCTCCCGGCGGTGGCCGGCCAGACACCGACCGGCGCGCCGTCCCAGTCGGCCGCTCCGCCGACGTCGAGCAGGAGCCCGCCGGCCTTGTTCACGAAGGTGCCGCGCCCGTCACCGGTGGTGGAGCGCATCCACAACTGGGCGGCGGCGTTGCCGGGTTCCGCGAAGCCCAGGCTCCCGGAGGTCACCGCGAGGGCCCTGCCGGTGGCCGCGTTGCTGATCCGGTAGGTCGCCGTGCTGTCCCAGCCGCCGCCGACCCGGGTGATGTTCCACCGTTGCCCGGGGTCGGCCGGGTCCGGGACGCGCTGGACGGGGCCGCCCTGCGCGGAGGGGCCGGCCGCCAGGGCCAGGCCGCTGTTCCCGTTCACCAGTTGCCGGTCGTCGCCGGTCGGGGTCGCGGCCGTCGCGGCGTTCACGCCGACCGCGCCGGGCAGGACGAAGGTGGTGACCGACCCGGGGCCGACCACCGCGGTCACGGTGCCCGCGGCCGTGACGGTCAGGTCGGCCTCGCGCTGCACGTTCCTGGTGGTGTCGGTGGTGTAGCGCTGGACGGCGGTGCCCGCGCCCGGCGTCCGGTAGCCGGCCAGGTCGAGGGTGAGGGTCCGCGCGGAGCCGGTGGTGTTGGTGTGGACGACCACCGTGCCCGCGCCGCCCGGTCGCAGGGCCGCCAGGGTGTCGGCGGAGTCGGTGGCGATGACCCGGGCGCCCGGCCGGACGAACCTGGTGTAGTTCGCCATCGCCCAGTACTTCCGGTTCTTGCGGACCGGCTCCGCCGCCGGGTCCTCGGGCGTGAGGTCGACCTGGATCAGGCCCCAGTTGGAGTTCTCGTGGGCCGGCGTCATGTTCTCGTAGTCCTCGACGGCCTGCCACAGCACCCAGGCCCGGGGTTCGAGCCCGGTGAGGTCGTCCGTGATCCGGCCGGAGAGGTCGAGGGCGGGCGCCATGTCGGTGAAGCTCTGCGGTCCGCTGCCGCCGAGGTCGACCTCCGACATCCACAGCGGCTTGCCCGAGCCCTTGGCGATGTCCCGGGCCGCGGCGCGCCCCCGGGTGTCGTAGGTGTGGACGTTGAGCTTGCCGATCGCCGCGCGCGTCCCGTCCGGGTAGGAGTTCCAGTCGTCGCGGAACATCGCCGGGTCGGTCTCGTCCATCGCCGCCACCGGGGTGGCCAGGCCCGCCGCGTCCAGCGCGCCGCGCAGACTGCCGATCATGCGCGCCTGGGAGGCATGGTCCCAGTGCGAGCCCTCCTGGGGCCCGCCGGCGCGCCAGTACCCCGTGCTCGGCTCGTTGACCGGTGAGACGGAGGCGAAGGTGACGCCGGTGGACTGCTGGACCCGTGCGAGCGAGCCGGCCAGGTAGGCGGCGAAGCGGTCGAACTGGTCGGAGCGGAGGTTGTCCTTCAGACTGTCGACCGCGCCGGAGACCAGGCCGCTGTCGGTCATGAAGTACGGGGCGGAGTTGGAGTACGCCTCGAAGGTGTCCGCGCCGCGGTTCTTCGCGGCGGTGAGCCACCAGCGTTGGGAGGCGTCGGCGTCCGCGTTCCAGTGGTCCGGGTCGGCCGGGTCCCACCAGTCCGCGGCTGCGGCCCCGCCGGTCGGACCGGTCGGACCGGTCGGACCGGCGGCCTGCGGTCCGTTCGCGGCGGGACGGTTCCAGTACCCGGGGACGGCCGCCCCGGGCCGCATGTACGGCACCGTCCCGGGGCTGTCTCCCCCGCCGATGTTGTACCGGGCGACGGTGAGACCCAGGCCGTCGGCACCGAAGAGGTCGTCGGCCAGCCGGTCGCGCACGACGTCGGGCCAGCCCCCGGTGACGTTGGCGAACCAGCCCAACGAGGTGCCCCAGCCCTGGAAGGGCTGCTGCTGGTAGGCCGGATCGAGCCGGACGGTGAGGTGGGACGCCGGTTCGGCGGCGGCGGCCGGCTGCGGGGACGCGAGCAGTCCGGTTCCGGCCGCCGCGACCGTGACGGCGAGACAGGTGCGGGCCGCGCGGAGCCGGGTGTTCGTGGTGCGGGGGGCCATCGGGTCCTCCTTTGGGCGGGGGCAGGCAGACGGACGGCACGCCCCTCGGGTGGGGGAAGGGCGTGCCGTCGAGGGGTGCGTGGGGGGTGCGGCCGGGCCGCACCGGGCCGGGCCGGGCCGCACCGGGTCAGACCGAGACGGTCCGGCGCCCGAACTGCTGGTTGGCGCCGCTGTTGCAGGTCCACTGTTCGAGCGCGGCACCGTCGGTGGTGGCCTGGTTGACCACGTCCAGGCACTTGCCGCTGTGCCGGGCGATCAGCCGCACGTTCCCGGAGCCGTCACCGACCTGCTGGACCCGCCACTGCTGGGACGGGGCCCCGTTGCAGCTGTTCTGCACGGCGAGGGCCCCGTCGGCGGCCGACGCGCCCTCGACGTCCAGACACTTGCCGCTGTGCCGGGCCATCACCTGCACGTAGCCGGCGCCCAGGCCCTTGAGGGCGAAGTTCTGGTTGGCGCCGTTGCCGCAGGACCACTGGAGCAGCCCGGCGGCCTCGGCGAAGGAGTAGCCGCCCACGTCGACGCACCGGCCGCTCTGCCGGCCCACCAGTTGCTCCCAGGTCGCCCGCAGCGGCGCGAGCCGCCCGGTGGCCGCGTTCACCGTGATCTGCGGCGAGTACCCCAGGGTCAGCGTGGTGTCGGTGGGGAAGGCGAGCGGGAGCCAGACGTACTGCGAGTCGTTGACCGTGCCGCCCGTCGCGTTGCCCCAGCGGTCGCCCAGGTAGAGGTAGCCGGTCTCGTTGCTGCCGGCGACCGGCAGGACGAACGCCGTCTGGCTGGCGTAGGTGACGCCGTCCCCCGCGTCCCGCAGTCCGCTCCAGGAGCCGGTGATGCTGGTGGCGGTCGCGTACTTCTGCTGGTTGGGGGCCCAGCCGGTCGCGCCGGACGTCAGCAGGAAGTACACGCCGTTGCGCTTGAACAGCGCCGGTGCTTCGCGGGACTCGCCGTTCCACAGGCTCTGCACCTGGGCCTCGACACCGGTGTAGTCGGCCGTCAGCCGGTAGACGTGCAGGTCGCGGTTCTCGTTTGCGGCGGAGACCATGTACCCGGTGCCGTCGTCGTCGACGAAGGTGGTGATGTCCCGGGACATCGATCCGAGCGGACGGAAGCTGCCCCGCCAGGAGTAGTCGCCGTCGACCGTGTCGGACACCGCGACGGCCGCCCGCGCCTCGCTGTAGTCGGTGGCGCTGCCCTCCTTGTGCATCCACATGACGAACTGTCCGGTGGCGGCGTTGTACATCACCTTGGGGCGCTCGATGTTGGCTCCGGCGAGCTCCGGGTCGGTCTGCTGGGTGAGCACGTGCCGGCGGAACTCCCAGGACTTCAGGTCCGTCGAGCGGTAGGCGGAGACGTAGCGGAACGAGTTGTCGGCGTTGCGGTTCTCGCCGAACCAGTAGTAGTACCGGCCGACCTTGATCACACCGCCGCCGTGGGCGTGCAGCGGATCGCCCGCGGTGTCCACGAATCGGGTCCCGTTGGTGACCGTCACGGTGGCGGCCTGGGCCGGTCCGACGCCCTGGAACGCGGAGACGCACAGGGCCAGGACCGCGCCGCCGACGGCCGTTCTCAAACGCAGCATTTCGAGTCGTCCTTCGTTCGCCGACGCGCCCGCGGCCGACCGCGGCCCGGCGACGCGTCCGACCGGGGCGGGTGACCGCGCGCCGGTGGCCGCGCCGACGGTCGCGCCCGGCTTCGGGCGCGGTGGGGGCTCGGTCGCGAGCACATCGTGGGTGGGGGGACCCCGACCGTCGACGTCAGCGCGTCCGTCGCCGATGTTTACGTAAACAATCGGGGTGATGGAGAGTCTCGAAGTGCCGCCGGGCCGTGTCAAGGCTTCGGACCGATTCGCCGGACGATCCCCGCACCGCAGGATCGCCACCACCCTCCGACCCGCCCCCCCGGGGGGTGGACCCCGGAGCTCCGCGCCCCCTCCGGCCGCGGCGTCCGGGCATCCCCGTCCCGGGATCACCCGGGATCACCCGGGACGACCAGGGACGGAGGGGAGAGTGCCAAGGTGTGGCCGGGAGACGCCACCAGGGCGTACTGCCACCACCCCTCACCCCTCGGGAGACCACCGTGAAGCCTTCCCTGCGGACCAGCCTGTCCGCCGTCTCCACCCTGGCCCTCGCCGCGTCCGGTCTACTGTTCGCTTCGGGTTCCGCCTCGGCGGCCACCTCCTGCTACGCCAGCAGTTGCACGGGCCTGGACCCGGCCAGCACCATCTGCCAGAACGACGCGAGGACCGTGGCCTACACGGCACCCGACGGCGACGCGGAGCTGCGCTACAGCCCGACCTGCCGGGCCGCTTGGGCACGGGCGATCGGCGGCGGCCGCGTCCCGGCCATCATCCAGGTCGAGAACAACCAGGGCGCCTCGTACACCGTCATGAACTACGGCACCGGCACGGTCTACACCCGGATGGTCAACGACAAGGACATCCAGGCCCGGGCCTCGTTCCACTTCAACAACAACTCGCAGTACGGATACTCGAACTGGTACTAGAGCTCGCTCCGGAGGGTCGGATGCGGGTCTTTCTCCGGTACGACTGGGGGGGCTCCGGGTCGAGCCGGTCCCGGCGCTGCGGGTGCGGCGGCTCCGGGGCCCGGTGCGGCCCGCGAGATCCCGAGGAGGCCGTTCTCCTGCGGCTCCCCGCCGGGTCGTGAAGGTCAGCGGCGACTCCCCTGCCGGGGCCTTGGTGCGCGGGGTGACCGCTGGGCAGGCTAGGTTTGCTCGAATGAGTCTTCTTGATGATGTGGCCGAGCGTGACGACTGGCGCTGCTGGGTGTGCGACGAGCCGGTCGACCCCGACAAGTCGGTGAAC
Organism: Kitasatospora sp. NPDC094019; assembly: GCF_044764505.1. NCBI lineage: Bacteria > Bacillati > Actinomycetota > Actinomycetes > Kitasatosporales > Streptomycetaceae > Kitasatospora > Kitasatospora sp. NPDC094019. The sequence goes on along the minus strand of NZ_JBIWIF010000009.1, from coordinate 273,786 downwards.
GACCCGCGGGGGCCGAGCGTCGACAGCCGGACCGCCGACCGGAAGGCGAAGGTGGCCGAGCGGCTCGCGCACCGCGGGTGCAACAGCCGCAAGGGCGCGGTCAAGGTGGTCATCGCCTGGCCGGAGCGCCTGTACGTGGCCGAGCCCGCGCCGCTGGTCGCCGTTGCCGCGAGGCTGGAACGCAAGGGCGGCCGCGAGATGGTGGGCCGCTGTCCGACCAGGCAGGACGCCCAGGAGGCGGCGGACTGGCTGGTGGACCGGTTCTCCCGGCTGCTGCCGGAGCTGCCGGTGACCGCCGACATCGAAGCGGGCGGCGGCCAGTTCCTCGTCATCCTGGCCACCGGCCGACGCTGACCGGAGACCGAGGACCGGGGACCGGGCCAGCGCCGGGGCTCGGCGAGAAGTACCCCCACCTCGCCGGAATGCCCGGAGACCGCGCTACCGGTGCCGACGGGCCGAGGCGAGCACCCGTGGCTCGCCCACGCCCCGGCCCGGACTCCACCATGAACCGATTCGTAGGCGGCACCGGGCCGCCGGGGCGGAGGAGTCGGCGATACCGCCCCGGCCCGGCCCATCGGACGGTCAGGACCGCGGAGTCCCGTCCACGACCGGCGCGATCACTCTCCACACCCGTCACGGCAGCCCCGCCGACCAAACTGTTCAAAGATGGCGAAGCCTCCATATCTGTGAAAAAGCTGTGCAGTTGGCAGCCTCTGACCTCTTGTCAGAAACACCCTTCCTCCCTACCTTCGTGGATCAGGACCACAGCCCAACAGGCCGTCGGTCCACAGCGGTCGCGACCCGCGCCCCCACCCACGCATGACAGGACTTGGAGGCATCACATGCCCGTTGCCATGATGGAACTCCCCAAGGTCGACGAATTCCGCAACGCCGGCCCGCTGCTGGTCGACGACGAGGCCATCGTGTTCGAGGACGACGACCGCAGCGACCACGGCGCCACCGCCTGCCTTGCCGACCCCTGGGTGACCGCCACCACCCGCTTCGCCTGCGGGGACTAAGGGGTGCTCTGGTCCATCGCCGGCCGAAGCGGGTGGTCGGACGACAAGTGGTCGTATCTGAACGATCCGCGAATGCCTGCGATGGACCACGGCTGGAAGCTTCACATCTCCGCCCGCCCCGACGGACTCGAGGCCGTGACCGATCTCGTCCTTCCGGTGCTGGAGCGGTTCGTCTGCCACGCGAAGTTCGCCCGGAGCCCGCAGATCCTGCGTGAGATCAACTCCGGCACCGCGAGCGCGGGTGTGGTCGGCAAGGCGATCACCGTCTACCCGGTGACGGGCATCGTGGTCGAACTCGCCGAGGAACTCGTCTCCGTCCTGGACGGCCGGGAGGGCCCGCAGGTCGTCAGCGACCGGCGGGTCGACCCGCGGGCCCCGGTCTACTACCGTTACGGGCCCTTCACGGGCACCTACCGCACCGGCCGCGGCGGACGGCTGGAGTCGGTCATGGTCGGACCGGACGGCAGGGCCTTCGACGGACTCGCCGGCGGTTCCTACCGGTGCCCCCCGTGGGCCGAGGACCCCTTCGCCGACCGGCAGCGGAACGCGAGCGCGGCCGGGGCCGGTGGCGAGCCGTCGGCACCCACGCCCGGGATGGGCGGTGGACGCTACCGGGTCACCGGCGGCATCGTGCGCAAGCCCGAGGGCAATGTCTACCGGGCCCTCGACCGGGTCACCGGGGCGTCGGTCGTGGTCAAGCAGGCCCGGGCCTTCGTGGCCGAGGACGAATCGGGTGCCGACACCCGTGACCGGCTGCGCCACGAACGCACCGTCCTCGCCGCGCTCGACGGCGTCACCGGAGTGCCGCGCGCACTGGACTACTTCGGGCACGAGGCCGACGAGTACCTGGTGCTGACCGACTGCGGCGATCGGAACCTGCGACGGGACGTCCGGGACGAGGGACCCTACGGGGACCCGGGACCGCACCCGGGCGACGGGGGCGCCCGGCCTCCGCTGCGCGAGTTGGCCCTCGGGCTGCTGTCCGTCCTCGACGACGTCCACCAACGGGGTGTGGTCGTCCGCGATCTGAAGCCCGACAACGTCGTGCTCGACACCGCCGGCCGGTGCCGGTTGATCGACTTCGGGATCGGCGAGCTGCACGGCGCCGGTCCGGACGGCTCAACTCCTGGTTACAGCGCGCCGGTTCGGCGGGTGGGCGAACCCGCCGAGGCCGCCGACGACTACTACGCCCTGGGGGCGACCCTGTACTTCGCCGCCACCGGCCTGGACCCGGTGATCGTCGATGCGGACGCCGGGGTCAACCGGGAGCGCACCCTGGAGGGCCTGGCATGGCTGCTCCCCGATGATCAACACCGGTGGTTCCGGGCGGCGATGGAGGAGTTGACGAGTCTCGACCCCGCTCTGCGCAGGGTCGGCGCCGAACGCCTCCGCGCCCTGAGGACCGAGACCCCCGAAGCGCCCGAAGCCCGCACCGCCCCAGCCTCCCCAGCCTCCCCAGCCTCCGGGGAGACGCGCAGGACGTCCGGGGGTCCGCGACGCCTGCGGCTCGACGCCGGACTGCTCGCGGAGATCGTCGAGCACACGACGGCGTTCTGCGTCGACGAGGCACACAGGATCGTCGATCCCGCGCTCGCCGCCCGTGCGGCCGTCCCGACACCGGTCGACGTCTACGCCGGCAGCTCGGGGCTCGGGCTGGAACTGCTGCGCCACACGGACCGGCCCGCCGTGCGCGAAGCCGTGGACGCGTTGGCGCAGTGGACGGCGCAGCAGCCCCGGAGCCCGTCCGCCGGCTTCTACACGGGCCGAACCGGCGTCGAGCTGTTCCTCGCGGAGGCGGAGGCGGAGGCGCAGACGGCGGAAGCAGACTCGGTCGGCAGGGCGCAAGCGCCGCGCGCCGATGAGCCGGGGGACGATGCCACGCTGCCCACCCGGGGCCCGGACGGCGGCCCCCCGGAAGCGGACATGATCGAGGGCGTCGCCGGCCTCGGCGTCGGCCGCCTGCTGCTCGCACGTCGGGCGCGCGAAGCGGGCAACCCCGGCCTGGCCGACAGCCACCTCGCCGTCGCCGCCGAGTGCGACCGGATGCTCGCCGACGGCCGGGCCCGGCTGACGCCCGCGGACATCGAGCGGGCCGGTGACGCCGCGCTGCGCGACGGCATGGCCCACGGCACGGCGGGTGTCGCGTACTTCCTGGCGGAGTACGCCGCTGCGAGCGGGGATCCCGAGGCGACCGGCAGGGCCCGGCTGGCGTGCGCGCGTCCGGCGGCCGTCACACCGGACATCGTCGCGATGGCGACCGCGCCCGCCGCGACGCGACGCTACGGCTCCTGGTGCCGGGGACTGGCGGGAATCGGGGCGGTACTGGTCCGGAGCGCCGACCGCCTGGACGAGCCGGAGCACCTCGTCCTGGCCGAGCGCGCCGCGCGCACCTGCGTCGTGCTGGCGCCGCGGATGCCGCTGGTCACGCAGTGCTGCGGGCTTTCGGGCGTCGGCGACCTGATGGTGGACGTGGCGCTGGCGACCGGCTCCGAGGAGTTCTGGGAAGCGGCAGGGACCATCGCGGCGATCATCCTGACCCGCAGTGGCGGCACCCGGTCCCGTCCGGTCTTCCCGGACGCGAACCTGGCCGGAGCGAGCGCGGGCTGGGCCGGCGGATCCGCCGGTGTGCTCGCGTTCCTCCGGCGCCTGCACCAACAGGGCGGACCGCGGCTCGGTCTGATCGGCTGACGTCCTGGGACCGCGAGGTGCTGGTCCGTGCGTTCCGGCGGCGGGACGCGCGACCAGGTCCATGGCCGGCCGGAGGTCGACAGCCGCCGTCAGGCGTCATCGGACCGGCGTCGTACCGTCGGCGGGCAGGACACGCACGACCTCCGCTCCGTGCGGGCGGGCTGCGGCTGTCCTTGGTGTCAGGTGACCTCTTGCCAGCCACGCGGTGACATCGTCGTGTTGAGAATGCCGCGGTACACGCGGCGCTTCCACAGGGTGCTGCCCTCGTCGTACTCGGGGAGCGCGGCGCGCGCCTCCGCCTCGGTGTCGAAGGCGTACTCCTTGCCTTTCGGAGTACGGATCTTCCAGTCCTCCATGGGCATGCCTGCCAGGCCCGGTCCGATCGACACAACCGTCTCCTTCCATGGGGCGGACGAGTGCGCGTCAAGGCTGTCAGCGGTGCTACGGGGATGCCGGCCACTGCTCGGACACCCGTCGCGCCACGCCGCCCTGCGTGTCGTCGACGGGGCAGGTCGGCGGCAACGTCCACGGGAGCTGCGGTGCCCGGCCCACCGTGACGTCCGGTACCACGGTGGGTGCGCCACAGCTCCCACACGACTCAGCCTCGGTCATGAAGCCGGTCACGGCACCGGGCCGGAGGTCCTGTCGTTCAAATGAGCGAACGGCAGTTCCGCAGACGGCCCCGGAGCGCCCGCGCCATGTCCCGGCCGCCCCGGAGGACGCCGTCTGCCGACTACGGCACGAACGCAACCGCAGCCGGATCCCCGCCTGCGGCGACTGGCGCCTCCACGGCCGCGCCGCCCGCTTCCCAGCAGGCCGGGTCGACCACGTGGCCACGTTCGTAGCTACGGCCGACGAGCGGCAGCCGGTGAGTCGGGCCATGGTGTGCCCGATCACCCACCGGCGCCCGGCGAGCGTCCGACCGGACTCGACGGCCTTGCGGGCGGTCCTGGACGGGACCCGCTGTCAGCGGGCCCCGCGGCGCCGGCCGCCGCGGTCCGTGGCGGTCCGGCGGGGAGGTGCGGGCAGCGCCTTGCGGTCGCACTTGCCGTTGGCGGTGAGCGGTAGTTCGGGCAGGACGACGGTGGCGGAGGGAACCATGTACTCCGGGAGCCGGGCGCTGAGGGCGGCGCGGATCCGGGCGACGTCCAGGTCGTCGCCGTCACCGCGGGCGGGGACGACGTACAGGACGAGCTTCGCGCCGCCGGGCAGGTCGTCGCGCAGCAGGACCACGGCGGACGCGACCTCGGGCTGGTCGGTGGCCGCCGCCTCGATCTCGGCCAGTTCCACCCGCAGGCCGCGCAGCTTCACCTGGTGGTCGATCCGGCCGTGGAACTCCAGGTACCCGGCGGGGTGCCAGCGCACCAGGTCGCCGGTGCGGTAGAGCACGTCGCCGGACCGCCCGGCGAACCGGTCCGGGACGAACTGGCGCTCCGTCAGATCCGGGCGTCCGACATAGCCACGGGCCAGGCAGATGCCGCCGAGGTGGAGTTCGCCGGGGCTCCCGAGGGGTGCGAGGCCGCCCTCGGGGTCGAGGACCAGGGCCCGGACGCCGTCGATCGGTCGGCCGATCGGCACCGTCGGTCCCGGTTCGAGGGGGGCGCACGTCCAATGGGTGACGTCGACGGATGCCTCGGTGGGCCCGTACAGGTTGTGGAGCTCGGCCGGGTGCAGCTCGCGGAAGCGATTGGCCAGGGCGGGGCCGAGTGCCTCGCCGCTGGCGAAGACCCGGCGCAGGCCGGTGCATTCGCGCAGGCCCGGCTCGTCGAGCAGCAGGCCGAGCATCGACGGGACGAAGTGCAGGGTGGTGATGCCCTCCCGGCGGATGACGTCCACCAGGTATCCGGGATCGCGGTGCCCCTCCGGCTTGGCCATCATCACGGTCGCACCGGTGATCAGCGGCCAGAAGAACTCCCAGACCGAGACGTCGAAGGTGTAAGGGGTCTTCTGGAGGACGACGTCGTCGGAGCTGAGCCCGTACTGGCTCTGCATCCACAGCAGGCGGTTGACGATGCCGCGGTGCGGAACGGCAACGCCCTTGGGCCAGCCGGTCGAGCCCGAGGTGTAGATGATGTAGGCGGTGTCCAGGTCCGAGGCGGCGGACCGGCGGACGGTGGTGCCCGCGGCGGGCGCGGCACCGGTCAGCGGCAGGACCGGTGCGTCGAAGCACTCGGTCATCACGGCGGTGTGCCGCTCGTCGCAGAGGACCAGGACCGGTGCGGCCTCCGTGGCGACGTGGCGGATCCGGGCGGTCGGCCAGGAGGCGTCCAGGGGGAGGTAGGCGCCGTCCGCGAGGAGCACGGCGACCAGGGCGACGACCAGGGCGGCCGAGCGGTCGGCGGCCACCGCGACGGCGCTGTCCGGGCCGACCCCGTGACGGCGGAGGGTGGCCGCCAGGGCCTGGGCGCGTTCCTCCAGATCACGGTAGGTGAGGCTGCCGTCGTGGTCGCGAACGGCGACCGCGTCGGGGGTCCGCCGGCACTGGTCCAGGATCAGTTCCGGCAGTCGCACGCCGCCGTGGTCGGCACGGCCGTCCCCGGCCAGGTCGAGCAGTTCGGAGTGCTCGGCGGCACCGAGCAGCGGGAGCCGGGCCACGGGGGTGTCCGGTTCGGCGGCGACCGCGTGCAGCAGTGTGTCGAGCCGGTCCGCGAGGCGGTCGGCCTCCGCGTCGTCGTGGTGGGCGCCGTCCAGGTGGATCCGGCAGCCGTCGGGGCCGGCCTCGATCCGTACGGCGAAGTCTCCGGCCGCGGAAGCCTGATCGGCAACGTGACCGGCGTGATCGCCGGCGTGGTCGGCGGTCGGCCCCAGACACCAGGTGGGGGTCGGCCGGTCGGTCTCGTCGCCGCTGTCCGGCCGGGCGCCGGGCGGCTCGGCGCGGACCAGGGCACGGACGGTGGTCGCGCCGTCGTAGGACCAGCGCTCGGTGTACGGGGAGGCGTTCGGGTCACCCGGTCGGACCGCGAGGGTGATCTCGTCGTCGCCGCTGGTGCGGGCCAGCAGGATCCGCGTCGTCGCGTGCAGGACGGCGGCCGGAGTGGCGCCGGTCGCCGTGGCGGCCTCGGTCAGGAGCTTCCAGCCGTGTTCGAGGTGGCGGGTCCGTCGGACGGTGGCGGACGTCATGCTCGTTCTCCGTGTCGGTCGGCGAGGTACGCGGCAAGCGCGTCGACGGTGGTGTGGGTCAGCAGGTCGAGCACGGTGACGTCGCACCACGGCAGTGCGCGGAGCAGGCCGTTGCGGACCCTGGTCAGTTGCAGGGAGTCGCCGCCGACGTCGAAGAACCGCTCGTCGTAGCCGAAGTCGTCCGTTCCGAGGACCTCCTCCCACACGGCGCCGATCTCGTCGGCGATCTCGTCGGGATCGAGGACCGGGTCGGGAACGAGGGCGAGGACGGGGGTGGGGGCGGAGCCGGAGTCGGAGACCGGGGCGGGACCCGGGTCATGGACGTCGGCCGCGAGCGGCACACCGGCCGCGGCCAGCACGGCGGTGTCCACCTTGCCGTTGGGGGTCAGCGGCAGTTCCCCGACCACCGTCCACAGGGTCGGCACGGCGTAGCCGGGCAACAGCCGTCCGGCGTGGGCCGCGAGGGCAGCGAGCAGCCGCGGTGAGTCGTCGGCGACCACGGCGGCGACGAGGAGCCGTTCCCCGGCCCCGGGGGTGGGGACGACGACGGCGTCCCGTACGTCGGGGTGCTCCCGCAGCACATGGGCGATACCGTCGAGCTCGACCCGGAAGCCCCGGACCTTGACCTGGTTGTCACGCCGGCCGAGGTAGCGCAGCCGGCCGGCGCCGTCCCATCGGACCAGGTCACCGGTGCGGTAGTGGCGGCGGCCGTCGGGGCCGGTGACGAAGGCACGCGCGGTGGCGTCCGGGGCGTCGAGGTAGTCGGCGGCCAGGCCGTCGCCGGCGGTGTGGAGCTCGCCGACGGCTCCCGGCGGGACCGGGCGCCCGTGTTCGTCGACCACGGCCACCGAGGTGCCGGGCACGGGGCGGCCGATCGGCAGCGGGTCCTCGACCTCCACGCGGTCGCGGACGTGGTGCACGGTGGTGAAGGTGGTGTTCTCGGTGGGGCCGTAACCGTTGGTGACGACCAGGCCGGGAGCGGCCTCCAGGGCGCGCCGGACCTGGGCCGGCGGTACCACGTCGCCACCGGTGAGGACCTGCCGCACCCCGCGGAAGGCGGCGGGCTCGTGGTCGGCGACGAGTCGGAACAGCCCGGCGGTCAGCCACAGGCCGGTGATGCCGCGGCCGCGGACGAAGTCGCGGAAGGCGGACGGGACCAGGTGCGGCGCGGAGTGGATCTCGACGGTCCCGCCGGTGGTGAGCGGGGCGAAGATCTCCAGGGTGGAGGCGTCGAAGGCCAGCGGCGCGAAGCGCAGGAACCGCTCGGCGGCTCCGGGCTCCAGTACGCCCGGGCCGGTCACCAGTCGGGTCACGCCCCGGTGCGGCACCCGGACGCCCTTGGGGACGCCGGTGGAGCCGGAGGTGAAGGCGATGTAGGCGATCCGGTCGGGGTCCGCCGCCGCGGCGGGGACGGCCTCGGCGTCGCCGGGCTCCCAGGGGTCGACCAGTGGCGCGCTGTCGGCTCCGAGGGGGGCCAGTCGGCGGGTGTCACCGAGCAGCGCCTTCGGGGCGACGGCGGACATGACGCGCCGTGCGACGGCGTCCGGGGCGCCCTCGTCCAGTCCCACGTAGGCGGCGCCGAGGCGCAGGGTGGCGAGGACGGAGACGAGTTCCTGCGTCGAGCGGCCGTGGGCGAGCACCACGTGGTCGCCCACGCCCACTCCCGCGGCCGCGAGTACGGCCGACTGCTGCTCCGCGGCGCGGTGCAGCTGGCGGTAGGTCAGCCGGAGGTCGCCGGCGGCGTCGGCCCCGGCGTCGGCCACGGCGACGGCGTCGGGGTGGGTGCGGCAGGCTTGTTCGAAGAGCTGCCACAGGCCGGTGCGGTCCGGCGGCGGCGGCCCGGCGGCGAGGCGCTCGCGTGCCGTGCGGGCGGGGGTCGACGGGTCGCCGACCGTGGCCAGCGGCGCGTCGAGGTCGATGGCGAACTCGACGAGGACGGCGTCGAGTTCGGTGGCGAGTGCGGTGGCGTCGGCGAAGCCGAGCACCGAGGTGGCGTACTCCAGCGCGAGTACCGACCGTTCGGCGCTCCACTGCTGCACGTAGAGGACGGCGTCGAAGACGGAGCCGCCGCAGTGGCCCTCGTGGAGGTCGAAGGTGACCTCTCCGGCCGTGAGCGTGCCGGGTACCAGCTCGTCGTGGGCGGCGAAGGCGAACTGGGTCAGCGGGTTGCGCCGCGGGTCCCCGCCCGCGCCCATCGCGGAGACGATCCGTTCGGAGGGCACCGCGCCGGTGTCCAGCGCGCGGCGGATGTCGGCGCCGACCCGGTCGAGGAACTCCCGGACGGTCGAGGTGGGTTCGGGACGGCAGCGGACGGGCTGGATCCTGGTCAGCAGTCCGACCACGTCGTGCGCCGCACCGGTGCGGCTCGCCGAGGCCATGCCGATCAGCAGGTCGGGTATGCCGGCGCGGCGGCCCAGGACGAAGGACCAGGCGGCCAGCAGCAGCGTGTTGCGGGTCAGGCCGGTCGCGCGGCCGAGGACCTGGGCGGCGGCCATCGCTCCCGGGCCGAGTGCGAACCCGAGCCGGGCGCCGCGTCGATCCGCCACTCGGGGCCGGGCCAGATCGGACGGGAGTTCGATCGTGGTGGGGGCGCCCGCGAGTTCGGGCAGCCGTGCCGCGAGGGCGGCCCGGGCCCGTTCGGAGTCCTCCTCCCGGACGGCGGTCCGCGGCGAAGGGGCCCGGCCCGTCGGCAGGTCGCCGCGGTAGGCGGCGACCAGGTCCCGCCACAGCAGACCGACGCTCCATCCGTCCACGAGCGCGTGGTGCACCAGCAGGGAGAGGACGTAGTGACCGGGGCCGAGTCCGGTGAGGACGAACGCGGCCGCCGGCCGGTCGAACGGCCGCAGGAGATCACGCCCGGCGGGGCCGACCACGGCGTGCACGGCGGCCACCGGGTCGGACCCTTCCGCTGGACGCAGCTCCTGCCGGATCAGCGCGGGCCGCCAGTCGGGCAGGACGCGGGCCGCCGTGCGGCCGTCCTGATCGAGGAAGACGGTGCGCAGCGCCTCGTGCCGGGCGGCGAGCGCGGTGATCGCGCCGGCCAGGCGCCGCTCGTCGAGCAGGCCGCGCACCTCGGCGCTGAAGAGCAGGTGGTGGGCGGTGCTGGGGTGGGCCTGGTCGCTGAGCAGCATGGAGTACTCGCCCACCGACGCGGCGCGCGGGACGTCGGTCACGGCCCCGTCGTCGACCGGGTCGTCGGCCGGGTCGGGCGAGCTGCGCACCGGCGCGGCGGTGGCGAGGACCTGGGCCAGCGGCAGCGGCCCGAGCAGCGCGCCGACCTCGGGAGCGAGGCCGAGTCGGCGCTCGGCCAGGGCCGCGAGTTCGATGGCGCGCAGCGAGGTGCCGCCGAGGGCGACGAAGGACGCCGTGGCGGCCCGCCGCCGCAGTTCGGGCTCCGGGAGCCGCAGGACCTGTGCCGCCGGCGCGGTCCAGGGCTCCGCCCGGAGCGGTGGTACCGGGTGCTCCGGCAGGTCGTGGGCAGTCACATCGTCTCCCTGGTGAGCCAGCGCAGGATCACTCCCGAGACCTGCGCGGCGTGCTGTTCGTGCATCAGTGCGTGGTGGTCGGCGTCGATGGCCTGCGCGCGCACTTCGCCGTCCACGTACTCCCGCCAGCCCTCCGCGGATTCGGCGGGCGTGCTGCCGGGGCGGTGGGTGAAGAGGCAGTCGATGCTGCCGAAGACGGCGTCGGGGTCGTAGCGCGCGCAGGCTTCGCCGTTGACGGCGTAGATGTCGACCAGCGGCGTGAGGTCCTCGGGCCGGAAGGACGCCGGCAGCCGGTGCTCGGCCACGGCGCGCCGGAGGAAGCCCTGGAGCAGTTCCTCGCGCGCCGTCCCGGCCGGGGCGGCGAACGGTGTCGACAGGCCGACGGCGCGGGAGAGCAGGCCGAGGGCCTGCCCGGTGCTCAGCGGGTCCTGCTGGGTGTGCGGCGGCTCGGTGTCGAGCAGCCCGGCGAGCGCGACCCGCTCGCCCCGCGCCTCCCACTGCCGGGCCATCTCGAAGGCGATGAATCCGCCCATCGAGTATCCGAGGACCTCGTAGGGTCCTTCCGGCTGTACCGCGGTGATCGCCCGGATGTACCGGTCGGCCATCTCCTCGATGGTCCGGTCGGGCCGGTTGGCGGGGCTGATGCCGTGGCACTGCAGCCCGTAGACGTCCCTGAGGTGGCCCAGCCGTCGGGCCACCGGGGCGTAGTAGGCGACCGTGCCGCCCAGGGCGTGCACGCAGTACACCGCCCGGCCGGTGCCGCTCACCTGGAGCGGCACCAGGCACTCGCTCGCTGGGCTCCACATCGTTCAGTTCCCTCCCGGCTCCGGTGACAGGACATCGAGGATCCGCCGTACCGCCCAGGCGTCGAGGACGCCGCGCACGTCGGAGCGCTGGGCTCCCTGGTGCTGCGTCGCGAAGACGTTGGCGTCCCGGGTCGCGGCGAGGAAGCGGTCGGTCTCGGCGGCCAGGCCGGCGTCCACGGGGTCGAGGTAGCAGCCCCGCAGCCGGTCCTCGCGCAGGGCCGCGGCGACGGCGTCCTGGTCGATCAGTTCGTACCGGCCGACGTTGACCAGGTACGGCCGGCGGGCGGCGACCCCGGCGAGCCATGCCTCGTCGACCATCCGTCGGGTGGTCGGCCGCAACGGGACGGCCAGCACGTGGACGTCGGCCCCGGCCATCGCCTCGGCGCGGTCGAGCACCGGGAGGCCCTCCGGCAGGGAGGGGTGCCGGACGAATCCGGTGTCCACCCCGAGCGTCCCCAGGCGCCGGTGGACCGCCCGGCCGATCGGCCCCGCGCCCCAGACGGCCACCCGCTGCCCGGCCAGGGGTTCGCCCATCAGCCGGTGCTTGGCGAAGGTGCCGTCGAGCAGCCAGCGGTAGCCGACGCCCATCCGCCGGCACAGCACGGTCAGTCCCGCGACCGCCAGTTCGGCCACCGCGTCCGCGCTGACGTCCGCGTTGCGGTGCAGCCGGATGCCGCGGGCACCGAGGACGTCCAGCGCGATGTTGTCGGTACCGCTGCCGGGCCGCACCACGTCGGTCAGCCCGGGCAGTTCGGCGAGTTCGGCCGCGCCGAGGCCGGTCTCGGAGCGGAGTACCACCACGCGGCAGCGGCGGCGGGCCTCGGCCGGCAGGGCCGCGACGGAGGCGGCCCGGGCCACCTCCGCCGCGGTGGCCAGCCGGGCGAGGTGGGACTCACCCAGGGTGGTCAGGACGGCGACCACCGGACGTTCGACGGTCATGCCCCCACCTCGCCGGTCCCGGCCGTGCCGCCGAGCAGCCCCAGCGTCACCGGGTGCAGGACCTCGTCGAGCGGCCTGCCCGCGGCCATCAGCTCGCGCACCAGGGTCCCGGACACCGCCGGCAGGTGGGCGACGTCCAGGCGCACCACCCGCTCGCCGAGCGCGGTCCACGCCGCGGCCTTGGCGTCCTCGAAGTCGTCCCGGGAGGGGACGGCGAACACCCGCTCCGGCGGCAGGAGTTGCTGGTAGAGCGGCCAGTCGAGATCGAGCCGGTGCCCGACGAGGACCTGGATGTCGGGCACCCGCTCGGGGAACGCCGCTCCCACCGTGGCCCGGACCATCCGGTGGCGCAGCCACAGCGGCCACGGGTTGCGCTCACCGGCATGGTGGCCGTCCACGATCCGGGAGAACCCGGGTACCGGGGACGGGTGTCCGGCCTCGGCGGAGGTCTCGTTCGCGACCACGACGACGGTCAGTTTCGCGGTCCTCCGCAGCAGCTCGCCGATGTAGGCGAGATGGCCGCGGTGGATCGGCTGGAACCGTCCTTCCCAGACCAGGTGGGAGAAGCGCTCGGTCATGCGTGGGTCAGAGCACCTTCACGGGACGCGTCCAGGAATCCCAGGTAGGCGCGCTGGGCGCCCACCTGCGGACGTCCGGCCCGGCGCTGGGCCGGACGGCACACCACGGCGGGAATGCGGCGGCCGTGGCCCCGGGCGAACTCGGCCGCGACCGCGCAGCGCATGGCCTCGTAGAGGTTGACCCCGGCGGTGGCGCCGATCGGTGTCGCACCGATGGTGAGGGTGCCGATGATCGGGGTGCGGGTGTCCAGGCCGGTGTCGGTGTCGGAGATGATCACGTCCACCACGACCCCGTGGTCGCGCTCGATCGCGGCGGCGATCTGCACGGCCCGCAGATTCGGGTCGTCGGTGCCGAGGGTGGCCCGGTCGGTGCCGAACTCGTCGGCCAGCAGCAGGTGCTGGTCCGTCACGTGGTAGCCGAGCCGCTCGCTCCACGCCGCCGCGAGCTCCGGCAGCCGGTGTGCCGGGACGGTCTTGGGGTCGGGGTCGGCGAGCACCTGGCGGGGACCCACCCGGCCGAGCCCGGCGGAGGTGACCTTGTCGGCCACGACGACCACGTCGCCGTCGATGACGTGCGGGCCCACCAGTTCGGACAGCCGCCGGACCGTGGCGTCCCAGCCGGCTTCGGTGTCGACCTCGCCCGGGGCGGACTCGACCGAGGCGCAGATGTGCCCCGACTCGCCCATGCTGCCGAGAAGGCCCTTGAACGCCGCGTTCATCGCGACGGCCAGCTCCCAGAACCAGTCCGGGCGCTCGTTCGGCTCAGACGCCACGGAGAGCCTCCCGCAGGCTCAGCAGGCGCTCTTCCTCGGCGACCGAGTCGTCCTCGACGCCGTCGAAGCCGGGGTGGCGCCGGACGTCGTCGGGCTCCATCAGCACGAGGTCGGGCAGCGCCACGCGGTGGTCCGCGAGCGTGTTCTCCAGGTGGAAAATGGCTACCGACAGGTCGGACACCCGGATGTCCTCCAGCGGCCCCGCCGCCAGGAACTCCAGCTGGGCGTGGGCCAGGACCGCCTTGGCCCGCGGGTGCTCGCGCAGCTCGGCGAGCCGGGCCGCGTAGCCTTCCCGGATCTGCCGTTCAGGGGCGCTCCACGCCTCTGCGGTCATCGTCACAGTGCCTCCTTGGGACCGTTGCCGGCCCCGTCGAGAATGTTCAACAGTGTTTGTGTGTAGGGCTGTTCGGCTCCGGCGAGGAGTGCCTCGGTGAGCATGTCCAGCACCGGGCCGCCCGCCTCGGCGAGGGCGGGCAGCCCGCGGGCGATCTCGCCGAGGTCCTTGGCGGCGAGCCGCCCGAGGTAGGTCGAGCGCGCCGGTCCGCGGGCGTCCCGCACCACCGACCACTCGGGTACCGCGCGCCCCGCGGTACCGGCCGCCAGGACCTCCACCAGCGCGTCGGCACCGTCGGGGCCCGCCTCCCCCAGCGCGAGCGCGGCGGACCACTGCTGCACCAGCAGGACCCAGTTGTGGAGGAGTTTCGCCTTGGCGGCCTCGGGCGCGCTCGGGAATCCGATCGCCCGGCCCAGGGCCGACACCACGCGGCCGGCCGGTCCGTCCGGGTCGACGGGACTGCCCAGCAGCAGCACGCCCTGACCCAGGGCGAGTTCGCGCCCGCCACCGGTCAGACCGCCGCCGTGGTAGGCGGCGCCCAGCGCGGCGGCCTGCCGCGCGCACCGCCAGGCGGACTCCGGGCTCTGCGTGGTGAAGTCCAGGACGAAACCCGGCGCCCACTCCAACTCACCGAGCTGGCGCAGGCTTTCGTCACCCCGGGTGAGGGCCGTGATCAGCACGTCGGGCTCGGCGTCGAGCACGTGGCGCCGGTCGTCCCGGTCGGCCGCACGGACGGTGAAGCCACAGTCCGTGAGCCGACCGGAGACGGCGCGCCCGACCGCACCCCGGCCGAGCACTCCGATGAGAGTCATCAGGCGTTCAGGTAACCGGCCGCGAACATGTTGCCGCTGTGCGCGCGGACCATCGCGACGTGGGCCTCACGGATGACCTCGCACGCGCGCCGGGCACGGTCCTGGGCGGGCGTCGTACGGGCGAAGACCTGCAGGCCCAGGTGGCCCAGCCGGGCGTGGAAGCGCTCGTCCGGGTTGATGTGCTTCTCGAACATCTCGGCGGTCTCGGGGTCGAACCGGGCGAGGGCCTTCTCGTTGCGCTTGAGGCTCTGGGTCTCCACCGTCAGCTGCTGCGCGGCGAAGAACTCCTCCGGGTAGGCCATTTCGTCGAGCAGGTCGCCGAAACGCAGCTGCTCGGCGCTGGGGCGGTAGTCCATCACCGAGCCGCCCAGTGCCTCGATGCGGCGACGGCAGTGCTTGGCGTGCTTGGCCTCGTCGCCGACCTGACGGCCCACCAGGATTTTCAGCGTCAGGTCCGGTACCCGCCCGATGAACCGGCCGATGATGTCGACACCGCGGATCTCGTTGTACCAGCGGGGCTTGAGGGCCTCCGCGGCCGCGAGTCCGTCCAGCTTCCCGGTCCAGTAGACGGTGTCCGACTCCGGGAGCGCGGAGAAGTAGTCCTCGTTCTCCTGGTTGAGCTGGGCGATGAACTCTTCTACCTCTACTGCCACGACTCTCTCCTGATATTTCGAATTCTGAATCTGATGTCCGGGGCGGGCCGGATCAACGGGACAGCGAGAGCCATTCGTCGAGCCGCTGCAGCTCGAATATCTCGCGCACGCTGGCGACCTCGTTCTCGACGGCCGCGCTGGACCCGTCCTCACGAATTGTCGACAGCGTGCGCCGGACGGCACTCACAGTTGCCCGAAGACCCTGGTTCGCATAGATGCTCATGGCCACGCCGGCCTTCTGCATCTCGCCCACCGGCCAGTCGTAGTACGTCGTCGGAACGACGACGACCGGCCGAATACCGGACCACTTTCCGAGGAATTCCTGCACCTCGTCGGGGACCGAGGACTTCGAGTGGACGAGGATCGCGTCCGCGCCGGCCTCGGCATAGGCCGTGGCCCGGCGCAGCGCCTCGTTCACGTCGCATCCCGCGATCAGCGCCTCGGTACGGGCGATGACCACCAGGTCGGGATCGCGCTGGGCGGCCTTGGCCACGGCGATCCGGTGCGCGAACTCCGCGACGTCCTCCAGGACCTGACCCCGGGAACTGAAGCTGTTGACCTTCGGGAAGATCTTGTCCTCGATGCACACCGCGGCGATTCCGGCGGCCTCGTACTCGTGGATCATATGCGCGATGTTGAGCGAATTTCCAAATCCGGTGTCGCAGTCGGCGACGACCGGAAGTCCGCACGCGCGGTCGACCTCGACGGCGGACCGCAGGTAATCGGTCATGGTCAACAGACTCGCGTCCGGGAGCCCTCGGAATGCCGACACCTCAAAACTCGACGACCAGACGGCGTCGAAACCCGCCTCTTCCGCCAGAATCGCGGCCAGACCCGAGGACGCCCCCATGACGGTGGTGACCGCCGGAGACTCGATAAGCAACCTGAGCTTTCGCGATTTACGCACAGCTCGCCCCGTTCTTGTGAAAGTGATGTGCTGCCGACGGCCATGCCGACGGACCGGCCCGAATGGGCACGGCACGACAACGGGTCGTCGGAATTCCGGTACGCGACTGACATCGCGGCGAAGTGGTCAGAAGCCCCGGGACCTGAGCCGGGGGGACCGTTGCGCGAACTCGTCGACGATCACGGTCGACGACAGTCGCTGATTCCCCCATGGCGCCCGTCGGGCGGCGCGACCGCTCCATCCCCTGTGGCGGCCGACAAGCACCGGACACTAGATGAACTCGCAGCTGAGAGCAACCGAGGCGGTTCACGCTGAGGGATACGTCACAGAGAGACCGAGCCGGTCAGGGGCCGGGGGTACGGTGAAACGTCCCGCGCCGCCGGGTGCCGTCGGCCGCACCGCGGCCGATGCCCGTCGGCGCCAACGGACTTCTTCCGCCCTCCCTGGCAACCTCCCACCGACGCCGGCCCACCGGCCGCGTCCGGACGTGGGCCGGGGGGGCCGATCCGCCGCCGCACCCGAGTGCGGCTCCTTCTTCGACGCTTCTCAAGCGGGGGTTTTGCCGACATGCAACTGGACGACGCCGTAGCCGTCGTGGGCCTATCCGGCAGGTTCCCCGGGGCCGACTCACCGACACGGTTCTGGGAGAACATCGAGGCCGGTCGCGAGAGTCTCACCCGGCTGACCACCCAACAGCTCGCGGCCGCCGGAGTGACGCCCGAGGAGTACGGCCACGACTCCTACGTACCTGTCCGCGGCGTGCTCGACGACGTCGACCTGTTCGACGCGGAGCTGTTCGGCTACCCGCCCCGCGAGGCCGAACTCATCGACCCCCAGCAGCGCTTGCTGCTCCAGTGCGCCCGGACGGCCCTGGAGGAGGCGGGCCACGGCGCGGGCGGCGGCCGCGTCGGTGTCTTCGTCGGCACGTCGATGAGCAGCTACCTGCTGCACCACCTGCTCCGACGGCCGGAACTGGAACAGGACGTCGGCGTCCTGCCGATCATGGTGGGCAACGACAAGGAACACGCCGCGACCCGGATCGCCTACCGCCTCGGCCTCACCGGACCCGCCCTCGCCGTCCAGACCGCGTGCTCCACCTCGCTGGTCGCGGTCCACTACGCGGCCCGGAGCCTGCTCTCCGGCGAGTGCGACCTGGCCCTCGCCGGAGGCGCCTCCGTCACCCTGCCGCAGCACGTCGGCTACCGCTACCAACGCCACGGCATCCTGTCCCCCGACGGTCACTGCCGGGCCTTCGACCGCCGGGCGGCCGGAACCGTGGCGGGCAGCGGCGTCGGCGTCGTGCTGCTCAAGCGGGCGCTGGACGCGCAGCGGGACGGCGACGTGGTGCACGCCCTGATCCGGGGCTCCGCCGTCAACAACGACGGCGGCGACAAGGTCGGTTACACCGCGCCGAGCGTCGCCGGGCAGACGGCGGTCGTCCGCGCGGCACTGCGGGCCGCCGGCGTCACCCCCGCGGAGATCGACTACGTCGAGACCCACGGCACCGGTACCGAACTCGGCGACGGCATCGAGATCGCCGCCCTGACCGCCGCCTTCCGGGACGGCCCCGAGCGGCGCGGCGACTGCGCGATCGGCAGCCTCAAACCCAACATCGGCCACCTCGACGCCGCCGCGGGCATCGCCTCCTTCATCAAGGCCGTACTGGCCCTCAAGCACCGGGTACTGCCGCCGAGCATCAACTGCGAGGAGCCCAACCCCGATCTCCGGCTGGAGGAGAGCCCGTTCCGCGTCAACCGCGAGGCCCGGCCCTGGCCGTCCTCCGGCGCGCCCCGGCGGTGCGGGGTGAGTTCCTTCGGCATCGGCGGCACCAACGCGCACGTCGTCCTGGAGGAGGCACCGCCGGCCGCACCGCCGACCGCCGACCGGCAACGACCGGCGGAGATCGTCGTCCAGTCGGCGCGTAGCCACGAGGGCGTCCTGGCCGCCGGCGCCGACCTGGTACGGCACCTGGACGCGCACCGCCCCCCGCTCGGCGACGTCGCCCACACGCTGCAGACCGGACGGGCCCACCTGGAGTGGCGACGGGCCGTCACCGTGAGCGGGCTCGACGGACTCGGCGCCGCCCTGGACGGCGCCGCCGTCCGCCAGGTGCCCCGGTCCTCGTCACTGGTCCTCCAGTTCCCCGGCCAGGGCTCCCAGTACGCCGGCATGGCGGCCGGCCTCCACCGGGAGATCCCGCGGTTCCGCGCCGCGTTCGACCACTGCCTGACCCTGCTCGAACCCCGACTCGCCGCGGACCTCGACCGACTGCTGACCCGCGACCGGCCCACCGACGACGACGACGCGGAACTCGGGGACACCCGGCTCGCCCAACCCGCGCTGTTCGTCACCCAGTACGCGCTGGCCCAGGTACTGACCGGCTGGGGGCTGCGTCCCAAGGCGCTGATCGGCCACAGTGTCGGCGAGTACACCGCCGCCTGCCTGGCCGGAGCGATGTCCCTGGAGGACTCCCTCCGTCTGGTCGCCGCGCGCGGCGAGGTCATGGCGCGGGCGCCGCGCGGCACGATGCTCGCGGTGCTCGCCGCCGAGCCGGACGTCCGCGGCCGGCTGGACGGCACACTGTCGGTCGCCGCCGTCAACGCGCCGTCGGTGACCGTGGTCGGCGGCACCGCCGAGGAGGTCGAGGCGCTCGCGCGACGGCTGGCCGCGGAGGGGACGACGACCCGCGCGCTGCGGGTCGGCCACGCCTTCCACACGGCGCTGATGGCCCCCGTACTGGAGGAATTCCGCGCGCTGGCCGGGTCGGTGACGTTCTCCCGGCTCAGGATCCCGGTGGTCTCCAACGTCACCGGCGACTTCATGAACCGCCGCAGGGGCCACTCGGCCGACTACTGGACCGAGCACCTGCGCGAGCCGGTGCGCTACGCCGACGGCCTGGCCAAGGTCCTGGCCCTGCCCGGTCCGATCGTGCTGGAGGTCGGTCCCGGACGTGCGCTGACCGGTCTCGCCCGCCAGCAGGACCCCGGCGGCCGGGCGGTCCTCGCCACGACCATGCCCCGACCGGCCGAGGAGCCGGCCGAGGCCGCCCGGATGCTGTTCGACGCCGTCGGCACCGCCTGGTCCGCCGGGGCGGCCGTGGACTGGACCGCCCACCACGCGGACGCCCAACGGCGCCGGGTCCCGCTGCCCACCTACCGGTTCGCCCGGACCCGGCACTGGATCGACGCGCCCGGAGCCGTACCCCGGACGACGACCGGCACACCGACGGACGCGCCGCAGAACCCACCGCCGGACGCACCGGCCGAGGCCCCCACCGCCGGTTCGGCGCCCGCCGGAAGTGCGTCCGCCGGAAGTGCGCTCACCAGGAGTGCGTCCGCCGAGAGCGACCTCACCGGAATCTGGAGCAGGCTCCTGGGCACCCGCGGCATCGGCCCGGACTCGGACTTCTTCGAACTCGGCGGCCACTCCCTGCTGGCCGTCTCGCTCCTGACGGGCATCCAGGAGACCTTCGGCGTCGAGCTCTCCCTCAACGACACCTACCGGGCCCGGACGCTCGGCGCGCAGGCCACCCTCATCACCACCCGCCGCGGCGAAGGCGCCGGCGTCCCGGACAGGAGAACCGACAGTGTCTGAGTCCCCGACCACGGAGGTCGCCGACCAGCAGCCCGCGCCGACCCCGCCCGGCGGGCGGCGGCGCCGCCTCACCGACCGGCTGCCCGAGCCCGGCCCGGCCCGGCTGATCGTCCTGGTGTCGCTGATCACCAGCATCGGGCTCGGCCTGTACATCTCCGGCAGCGCCGTCTTCTTCGTCCGCTCGGTCGGCCTGACGGCCACCCAGGTCGGCCTGGGCCTGTCGGTGGCGGGCATGGCCGGCCTCGCCCTGGGCATCCCCGTCGGCCACCTGGCCGACCGCCACGGCGCCCGCGAGGTGACCATCGCGATGGTCGCGACGCAGGTAGTCCTGCTGGTCTGGGCGACCCGGGTCACCTCGTTCTGGCTGTTCCTGGTGGTCATCACCACGCTCGGCGTGGTGGAGAGCGGCGCGGACGTCGGACGGCAGGCCATCCTGTCCGCGCTGATCGGGCCCGAGCAACGGGTCACGGTGTCCGCCTACAGCCGGGCGGTCTTCAACGGAGGTTTCTCCCTGGGCGTGCTGGCGGCGGGCCTCGCCGTCGCCGCGGACACCAGAGCCGCCTACACCGCGCTGATGCTCGGCAACGCCGGCACCGCGCTCCTGGTGTGCGTGCTGTACCTGCGCCTCCCCAGGATCCCCGGCACCAGCGAGCGCAAGGACGCGCCGTCGGGGCTCACCGCGCTGCGCGACCTGCCCTACCTGGCGATGGCCCAGGTCAGCGGGATCGTCATGCTGGGAGACATCCTGCTGACGGTCGGCCTGCCACTGTGGGTGGTGTCCCACACCCACGCGCCCCGACCCGCCGCCTCGTGGCTGATCGGGGTCAACACCCTGCTCGTGATGGTGTTCCAGGTCCGCGCGGCCCGCGGTGCCGACACCCTCGCCGGTGCGACCAGGCTCCACCGGTGGGCATTCCTCGGCCTGGCGGCGTCCTGCGTCCTGGCATCGGTCACCGACCGCCTCCCCACCTGGCTCGCGGTCGCCGTACTCGCCTGCTCGGTCGCCCTGCTGACGCTCGGCGAGCTGTGGGGGAACAGTGCGCGCTGGACGCTCCGCTACGACCTCGCGGACCCCGGTGCGCAGGGCCAGTACGGCGGCGCGTTCCAACTGGGCACCGCACTGCCCAGGGTTCTCGGGCCGCTCATGGTCACCGCTCTCACCGACCGGCTGGCCTGGCTCGGCTGGCTGCTCGTGGGCGCGGTGTTCCTCCTCGGGTACCTGCTGTTCCCGGCCACCATGCGGTGGACCGAACGCACCCGTCCCGTGTACACCGCCCGTACCTGACCGGCCGTCGGGCGCCCCGGTCAGCGGCGCTCGACGCCGCCCTCCACCAGCCGCATCGCCCCGTACAGGGCCACGGCGAGGAGCGAGAGCATGAGGAGGGTGGAGAACATCCCGAGCGTGTCCGAGCCGTTGCGCTGCACGGCGAGCAGTTGACCCAGGCCCTCACCGCCCATCACGAACTCGCCCACCACCGCGCCGGTGACCGACAGCGTCACGCCGGTCCGGAGCCCGGCGAGCACGCTGGGCAGGGCGAGCGGGAACTCGATGTGCCGCATCATCCCCCAGGCTCCGACCCCGTCGACCCGCGCCGCGGCCAGGACCTCCCGGTCCAGGCCGCGGATGCCCAGTACGGTGTTGACCAGGATGGGGAAGAACACCATCAGCGCGCACAGCACCACCACGGGCCACGTTCCGTACCCGAGCCACAGGGCGAGCAGCGGTGCGAGCGCCACCGCCGGGACGGCCTGGGTCGCGGCCAGGTACGGCTGCAGCGCGCGGGCCGCGAGGCGGCTGCGGGCGAGCAGGTAGCCGAGCGGCAGCGCCACGGCCGTCCCCAGCGCGACGCCGGCGAGGCTCTCGTACAGCGTGGTGACCGTCGCGTCCAGCAGCGTGCCCCGGCCCAGCGCCGCGACGAACTCCCGTGCCAGGTCGACCGGGTGCGGGAGGAAGAACGAGGACACGGCACCGCCGTCGACCGCGCCCGCCCACAGCAGGAGGAGGAGCACACCGGGCACGAGCGGGGTCAGCACCGCCCCGAGCCGATCCCGGACCGCTCCCGTCGGCCTCTTGGGGCCCATCCCTCGCACCGCTGGTCTCCTCTTCGCCTGTGCCTGAGCAGTACTGGTGGCCGATTCGCCCGGCGACCGACGCAGATCCTGTCACAGCCGCCGACCGCCGGGTCGGCGTGTGTGCCGTGGAACACATCCACAATCCGCGGCATACGTGGCATGATCCTCCCGAGTGTTCGCGCGCTCCGGGGTCGGTGTAATTCCGAACCGGCGGTTAAAGTCCGCGACCCAGCCGACGCCATCGGCTGGTTGACCTGGTGAAACTCCAGGACCGACGGTGAAAGTCCGGATGAAAGGTAGTGCGCGGCGACACGTTGTCCGGCCAGGAGCGGCTTGCCGCCCCGGCGTCCGGATTCGGTGCTCGCTCTCCCCGGAACGGTGTCTGTGCACGGGGGCGAGCTGCCACTCGCCATCCCTCCCCGCGCACCTGACGCCGTCCATTGCGGAGGGCCGTGTGCGCAAGCACGCGTCCTTCTGGATGGCCGCGTTCTCTCGCAGATCAGTGAACTCCCGGACCCACGGGCCCAGGGGTTTCCCGACCTCAGGAGAGAGCAGATGGCAAACACCCTTCTCAACCGCACCGACCGCCTGCGGCAGGTGGAGCAGGCGATCGAGTCCTTCCGCCGCGGCGCCTTCGTGGTCGTCTTCGACGACGAGTCCCGCGAGAACGAGGGCGACCTGATGGTGGCCGCCGAGTACACCGACGAGGCCGCGATGCGGTACATGCTCGACCACTCCTCCGGTGTGGTCTGCGCGGCGGTGCCGTACGAGCGGTGCGCGGAGCTCGATCTGCCGCAGATGACGGCGGACAACTCCGGCCTGCACGGCACGGCCTTCACCGTGTCGGTGGACCTGCTGGCCGGCGGTACCACCGGCATCCCGGTCGACGAGCGGGCCCGCACCGTACAGGCGCTGGCCGACCCGACCGCCCGGCCGGGCGACTTCGCCCGACCCGGTCACATCTTCCCGGTGCGTGCCGCGCGCGACGGCGTGCTGGAGCGCGACGGCCACACCGAGGCCGGGGTGGACCTGTCCCGCCTGGCCGGACTGTCCGGCGTCACCACCATGTGCGAGGTCGTCCGTCCCGACTGGAGCATGGCCCGCCTCGACGACCTGCGGGAACTCGCCGCGCGCGACGGATTGGCGCTCATCTCGGTGGGCGACCTGGTGGCCTACCGGCTGGCCGCCCGGCAATCGACCGTCTGAGCGGACCGACGCTCTCCGATCAGATCGACCATCGAACAAGGAAACGACGATCCCCGTGCTCAGCTCCCACCTGTCCGGACGGTTCCGGAAGCTCACCGGCCTCACCGCAATCGTGCTGCTCACCGGGTCGGCCCTCGCGGGCTGCGGCAGCGGCGCGGCGAGCTCCGCCGACCGTGCCGAAGGCCACGCCCTGACCGTCGGCCTGACCTATGTGCCCAACATCCAGTTCGCGCCCTTCTACGTCGCCGAGTCCCTCGGCTACTACAAGGACGCGGGCCTGAAGGTCGACCTCCACCACCACAGCTTCACCGACGCCCAGTTCGGCGCGCTGGCGGCCGGCCAGGAGGACGTGGTGTTCGCGGGCGGCGACGAGATGCTCCAGGCCCGGTCCCAGTCCGTACCGGTGGTCGACATCGCCACCCTCTACACCCGCTACCCGGTGGCCGTCATGGTGCGCGCCGACTCGCCGGTGAAGCAGGCCGAGGACCTCAAGGGTCGCACCATCGGCACCCCCGGCCCGTACGGGGAGACGTACTTCGCGCTGCTGGCACTGCTGCAGAGCGCCGGGCTGTCCGCCTCCGACGTGCAGGTGCAGAACATCGGCTTCACCCAGCAGGCGGCGCTCATCGGCAACAAGGTCGACGCGGTCACCGGCTACCTCAACAACGACGCCGTCCAGTTCGCCCAGTCGGGCACCGCCGTCCGGACGATCCAGCCCTCCGGTTCGGCGGACGCCCTGCCGCTCGTCGCCGCCGGCCTCGGCACCGGCCAGGAGACGCTGAAGAACCGGTCGGCCGATCTCAAGGCGTTCCTCGCGGCCACCTTCAAGGGCGTCCAGTACACCGTGGACCACCCCGACCAGGCGGTCGACCTCAGCAAGAAGTTCGTCCCCGGCCTGGACGACTCCAAGAAGCAGGCCGACGCCCTGGCCGTGCTCAAGGAGACCGTCCCCCTGCTCCAGTCCTCCGGCGCGAAGCCCGGCTACAACGACCCGGCCGTCTGGGACCGCATGGAGGAGTTCATGCGCTCCCACAGCCTGCTCACCAAGCCGGTCACGGTGAAGGAGGCGTTCGACAACTCCCTTCTGCCGTAAGCACGGTGGTCGGTGTCCGTCCGTGCCGGCTCCGGGACCGGGGCCCCGACTGTCGAGGGTCGGCACCCCGCGTCGCGCGGGTCCGGCCGGGCGGGCCCGGAGTGAACAACCCCGTTCGCTAGCTCGAAAGCGCCTCCGGGGCCGTCCCCAGCACACGGTCCAGGTAGGGATTGGCGAAGACGCCGCTCGGGTCCAGCTTGTCGCGCAGGGCGACGAAGTCGTCGAAGTGCTCGTAGCGCGGGCGGAGCGCGGTGGCGTCGAGGTCGTGCATCTTGCCCCAGTGCGGGCGGCCGCCGTAGGCGCTCAGGATGTCCTGGCAGGCCCGGAAGTACCGCTGGTACGGCATGCGGTGGTACTGGTGGAAGGCGATGTAGCAGTTCGCCCGGCCCTGGGCGGTCGACAGCCAGATGTCGTCCTGGGCGACGAACCGGACCTCCAGCGGGAAGGAGATCCGCTCGTCGTGCCGGTCGACCCAGTCCTTGATCTCCCGCAGCGCGTCCACCGCGTGCTCGCGCGGGATCGCGAACTCGCCCTCCAGGAACCGGACCGGACGGGAGGAGGCGAAGATCCGGTAGGAGAGGTCCGTCCACTCGCGCGCGGACATCGCCCGCGCCGCGAAGCGGGCGATCGGGCGCACGGTGGCCGGGAAACGGGTACCGACCCGGCACAGCGCCTCGAAGCCGGGGCCGTTGAGGAGTTCGTCCAGGCGCGTACTGAGGGCGCCGATCGGGGTGAGTTCGACGTCCGCGGGCCGGCGGGTGAAGCGGCGGGTCAGCGACACCTCGCTGTGCGGGAACCAGAAGAACTCGAAGTGATCGTTGGCGTCAGCGAGTTCGTCGAGCCGGCCGAGGACCTCGGCGACGGGTTGCCGGGCGTCCACCGCGTGCAGGGCGTACAGCGGGACGCACTGCAGTGTGACCTCGGTGATGATCCCGAGGGCGCCGAGGCCGACCCTCGCGGCGGCGAAGAGGTCGGGCCGCTCGGTCGGCGAGCACCGCGTCACCGTGCCGTCGGCCAGCACGAGTTCGAGCGCGCGCACCTGGGTGGCGATGCCGCCGAAGCGGGTGCTGGAACCGTGGGTGCCGGTGGAGATGGCGCCGGAGATCGTCTGGCGGTCGATGTCGCCGAGGATCTCCATGGCCAGTCCGTGCCGCGCGAGCAGCGGGTTCAGCTCCCGGAGCGGCATGCCGGCGCCGACCGTGACCAGGCCCGTTGCGGCGTCGACGGAGATCAGCCGGTTCATCCGGTCCAGCTGGAGCTGCACCCCGGGGGCGACGGCGACCGGGCTGAAGGAGTGCCCGGAGCCGATCGCCTTGATCCGCTGTCCGTTCCGCAGCGCGGCGGCGACCTCGGCGGCCGTCTCGTCCGCGTCGGCGGGCCGCGCGACCCGCACCGGATGCGCCTGTTCATTCCCCGCCCAGTTGCGCCATGCGTTCGCCATGGGACGGAAGGATGGACTTGGTCAACTGTCCAAGTCAAGGGTCCGGGAGCCTTGACTTGGACAGTTGACCAAGTCACGCTGCCGAGGGGAAAGGGGGCACCCCCGGACCCGCGACAGGCCCCAGCCGCTCCACCGGGAGGCCCTCGATGACGACCTGGACCACGACCACGGCCGGGCCCGCGACCTTCGACCAACTGCAGCGGGCCACAGCCGAGTTGCGCCCCCCGTTCGCGGTCGTCGACCTCGGCGCGCTGCGGGCCAACGCGGCCCGGATGGCCGCCCGCGCCGACGGCAAACCGATCCGGCTGGCCAGCAAGTCCCTGCGCAGCCGCACCCTCATCGAAGAGGTGCTGCGCACGCCCGGCTACCACGGGATCATGGCCTTCACCCTGCCCGAGGCCCGCTGGCTCGCCCGCACCACGGACCCCTCGCTCGGCGACATCCTCGTCGCGTACCCCTGCGCCGACCGCGCCTCACTGCGCGAGCTCGCCGCCGACGAGGAAGCGGCGGCGCGGATCACGGTCATGGCCGACTCGGTCGAACACCTCGACCTGATCGACGCGGCGGTCCGGGACACCGGCGCCCGCCGTCCCCGGCTGCGCGTCTGTCTGGACCTCGACGCCTCGCTGCGGCTGCTCGGCGGCCGCGTGCACATCGGCATGCGGCGTTCGCCGATGCACGACCCCGGGGCCGCGGGGGCGCTGGCGCGGGCCGTGCTGGCCAGGCCGTCGCTGCGACTGGTCGGGGTGATGTCCTACGAGGGCCACATCGCCGGACTCGCCGACAACCGGCCCGGCGCGCCGCTGATGCGCGCGGGCGTACGGCTGATGCAGCGCCTGTCCACGCAGGAACTGCGGATCCGGCGCGCCGCGGCCGTGCGCGCCGTCCAGGACGTGACCCCACTGGAGTTCGTCAACGGCGGCGGCACCGGCAGCCTCGAATCCACCTCCGCCGAAGCCGCGGTCACCGAACTCGGCGCCGGCTCGGGCCTGTACGCGCCGCGTCTGTTCGACCACTACCGGGCCTTCACCCCGGTGCCCGCCGCCCTCTTCGCGCTGACCGTGGTCCGCCGCCCCGCACCCCGGCACGTCACCGTCCTCGGCGGTGGCTGGATCGCCTCCGGCCCGGCCGGTGCCGACCGGCTGCCGACTCCGGTCTGGCCGCAGGGGCTGCGCCTGATCGCCGCGGAGGGTGCCGGCGAGGTGCAGACACCGCTCGTCGGCGCGGCGGCGGACGACCTCCGCCTCGGCGACCGGGTCTGGTTCCGGCACGCCAAGGCGGGCGAGCTGTGCGAGCACGTGGACCGGCTGCACCTGGTCGAGGGCGACCGGATCGTCGGCGAGGCCCCGACGTACCGGGGCGAGGGCCATGCCTTCCTCTGAGCGCCGAGGCTCCGGAACCTCGTTCTCCGCCGGCCGACGAGACCCCGCGGCGCGCGCCGGGGTAGCGTGCCCCGGACGCGTCCGCCTCCCCGCCCCTGGAGTCACCATGGTCCGCCGCTCAGCCGACGAGCGCCGCGAGGAGCTGCTGGAGGCGGCGATCAAGGTCATGATCCGCGACGGCGTCGCCAAGGCGACGACCCGCACGATCGTCGCCGAGGCGGGCCTGCCGCTGGGCGCCTTCCACTACTGCTTCCGGTCCAAGGAGGAACTGCTCCACAGCGTGATCGAACGCATCACCCAGGGCGCCCTCGCCCCCGCCGTCGCGGCCGCGACCTCGGTCGAGGGCGTGCCGGTCGCGGACATCGTCCGCGACACCCTGCGCGTCTACTGGGACCGCATCCGGGCGACACCGGACGAACACCTGCTGACCTACGAGCTGACCCAGTACGCGCTGCGCCAGTCCGGTCTCTCCGAGGTGGCGCGCCGCCAGTACGGCCACTACCTCGCGGTGAACGCCGAGTCCCTCGCCACGATGGCCCGGCTCGCGGGCTTCGCATGGACGGTGCCCCTGCCCACCCTGGCCCGTTACGGGCTCGCCGTCCTGGACGGGCTGACGCTGAACTGGCTGATCGACCGGGACGACGAGGCGGCGGGCGCGGCGCTGGACGAGTACGCGGCGTACCTGGTCTCCGTCGCCCGCTACTGACCGATCCTCTCCCCGAACACCCCCCCGACCCGGCTCGTCGCCGACCGCCCCACGGGCGGCGACGGTCCCGCAACAGCCCCACCGCCCCACCCCCGCCCGCACCTCCCGATCGATCGCCACCCCGCGTCCCCGGGTACAAGCCCGGGTACACCCCCACCCTGCGGAGGCACGAACCGTGGAAACGTCAGAGTTCACGCGTCGACGAGGACTTCAGTTCGCCGCGGCGGCCGCCGGCGGCCTCGCCGTCGGTACCACCCCGGCCGCTGCCGCCGAAGCGGCCCTACCGTCGACGTCCTCGCCGCGCTCCCCGGCGGCGCCCGCGTCACCTTCCCCGTACCTCGTCGGCCGGGGCATCGCCGACATCACCGGCGCCGCCGCCGAGAGCGGCATGATGGGCTACTCGATGCCCGGCCAGCAGACCACCGGCATCCACCAGCGTCTGCGGGCACGGGCCTTCGTCGTCGCCGACCCCGCGGGCGGCAACCGCGTGGCCTGGTGCAACACCGATCAGGGCATCCTCCCCCACGCCGTCTTCCGGGCCGTGCTCACCCGCCTCGCCGCCGCCCACGGCGTGCTCTACACCGAGCAGAACGTCTCGCTCAGCGCCACCCACACCCATGCCGGCCCCGGCGGCTGCAGCCACGACCTCGTCTACAACCTGTCGATCCTCGGCTTCCAGCAGCAGAACTTCGACGCCGTGGTCGACGGCGTCGTCGAGGCGATCGAGGCCGCCCACGCCGACCTCCGCCCCGGGACCCTCACCCTCGGGCGCGGCGAGCTCACCGACGCCAGCGTCAACCGCTCCCGCGCCGCGTTCGAGCTCAACCCCCGTGCCGACAAGGACGCCTACCCGCTCGGCATCGACCCGGCGATGACCGTCCTGCGCTTCCGCCAGGGCGGCACCGACGTCGGGGCGATCAGCTGGTTCCCCACCCACGGCACCTCGATGACCAACGGCAACACACTGATCAGCGGCGACAACAAGGGCTACGCCGCCTACGCGTGGGAGCACGACACCGCCGGGGTGCGCTACCTCGACGGCGCGCCCGGCTTCGTGGCCGCTTTCCCGCAGACCAACGCGGGCGACATGTCCCCGAACCTCGACCTCAGGCCCGGATCCGGCCCCACCGACGACGAGTTCGAGAACACCAGGATCATCGGCCTGCGCCAGTTCACCGCCGCCCGGCGGATCTTCGCCTCCGCCGACACCCCCGTGACCGGTGGCATCGACGCGCGGACGCGCTACGTCGACATGTCCCAGGTCCGGGTCGACGGCCGCTACACCCCGGACGGCCGGATCCACCACACCAGTCCGGGCGTCATCGGTGTGTCCACGCTGGCGGGAAGCACCGAGGACGGTCCGGGGATCCCCGGCATCATCGAGGGCACGCCCTCCCCGCTCGCCCCGCTCGTCGACCTGATCAACGCCGTCGTCCCGCAGTGGCTCGCCGACGAGCAGTCGCCCAAGACCTCGGTCGTCCCCAGCGGCCTGCTCCAGGCCACCCCGAACGTCCTGCCGTTGCAGCTGCTCAGGATCGGCCAGCTCCATCTGGTGGGCGGCCCGGCCGAGTTCACCATCGTCGCCGGCCTACGGATCCGCCGTGCCGTCGCCGCCGAGCTCGGGGTCCCGCTGGAGAACGTCCTGATGCAGGGCTACACCAACGGGTACAGCCAGTACGTCACCACGCCCGAGGAGTACGACGGCCAGCAGTACGAGGGCGCCTCCACACTCTTCGGCCGGTACACCACCCCCGCCTACCAGCAGGAGTTCGCCAAGCTGGCCGCCGCCCTGCGCGACGGCACCACCCTGCCGCTCGGCTCTCCCCCGCCCGAGGCCGCGACCGGAACCCTGAACCTGCAGCCCGGCGTCGTCCTGGACAGTCCGGGCTGGGCGCGCCGCTTCGGCCAGGTCCTCACCGACGCGGCGCCCGGCTACCGGACCGGCCAGCGCGTGACCACCGTCTTCGTCACCGGCCACCCCAAGAACGACCTCCACCGCGGCGGCACCTTCCTGGAGGTGCAGCGGCAGCTCAACGGCACCTGGGTGCGGTACCTCGACGACGGCGACTGGCCGACCAAGTACCGCTGGCAGCGCACCAACGCCCTGACCGGGGAATCCACCGCGACCGTCACCTGGGACATCGCTCCCGGCACCCCGGCCGGCACCTACCGCGTCATCCACTCCGGCAACGCCAGGAACGGCCTCACCGGCGCGATCACCGGCTTCACCGGGGCCTCGCGCGCGTTCACGGTCTCCTGAACCAGTCGTCCTGCCGCTTCGGCGCGGTTCCGGCGGAGTCATCCCTTGGGGGACTCCGCCGGGCCGGTGGTCAGCTGAGGAAAAGGGGCAGGCGCTCGCCCAGCGGGCCCAGGGCCGTCGTTTCGGCGGGGGTCGCGGGGCGGCGCCCGGTGCCGATCAACAGGGTTTCCGTGTCGCCGAGGTCGGCCGGGAAGTCCTCCCCGGCGATGCGTTCCAGCAACCGCCGGGACGCGGCCAGGCCCTCGGCGGGCGGGCCGGGCACCTGCGGGAGGTGGGTGACGA
This sequence comes from Kitasatospora sp. NPDC094019, assembly GCF_044764505.1. NCBI lineage: Bacteria > Bacillati > Actinomycetota > Actinomycetes > Kitasatosporales > Streptomycetaceae > Kitasatospora > Kitasatospora sp. NPDC094019. Next base: position 243,635 of record NZ_JBIWIF010000009.1, on the reverse strand, counting down.
GGTCCAGGTGGTGCAGCGTCCACTCCAGGACGTACGCGTCCAGGAAGTGACCGACCGTCAGCACCTGTCCCTGGGTGGCCACCCGCAGGCGCGGGTCGGCCAGTCGGGCGGCGCGCCCCGCCGCGGAGCCGACGTCGTCCAGATGGAAGCGCAGCAGGGCCGGGTCGCCGTAGGCGGCGGCGAGCCGGACGGTGAGCGCGTCCAACGGGTCCTGCCCGTCCGGTGGTTCGGAGGAGACGTCCCAGTACGACGCCGCGTCGCGGGTCGGCTCCGCCTCGGCCGGGGTGACCAGCGTGATCAGCACGTCCTGGGCGTCGATCACCAGATGGCACACCAAGTCCCGCACCAGCCAGCCCGCGCACCCCGACGGCGCCGGGAAGTCCTCCGGTGCGAGCCCGTCCACCGCCGACCGCAGCGCGGCCCATGACCGTTCGAAGAGTCCCACCCCGGCAAGCTACCACCACCCACCGGTGACTCCCCCGCATCCGATCCCGGCCGGACACGGCGATGTCGGTGACCGACGGTAGGGTCGTGGACCGACGGCCCCGGGTCCGGTCCCGGTCCGGGGTCCGACGGGCCGGGAACACGGGGAGGGCTCATGGGAGACGTGGCGGCGGAGAACGACACCGCGCGGACGGCGGCGCTGCTGCACGAGGTCGCGCGGGCGTCCTCGGGGCTGGTCGTGCTCGACCCGGGCCTGTCGGACGCGGTGCTGGACGGCTGGCCCGTCCCGGTACCGGAGGAGATCCGGGTGCTGCTGCGCTCGGTCGCCGGCGTGCGGATCACCGTCAGCCGCTCCCCCGTCAACGGCCACGAGTCGACCGAGCACATCGACCTCGTCCACCCGTACAACTCCGGGCGGTACGCGGGCTACGACGTCGGCTGGTACCTGGAGCACGCGGGGGGCTCCGGGACGCACTGGTTCGTCCACACCGACTCGGGCGACGGCCACGACTACGTCGACGTCGACCGGTCCACCGGGGCCTGGGGGCCGGTGTTCCGGTTCTGGGACGCCACCGACACCGTGCGGCTCGCCCCGTCCCTGCCGGCCTGGCTCGACGCGCTCGCCGACTGCCTGCGCGCGGCGCTGGCGGAGACGGTCGCGGGAGCCGCCGTCCCGGCCGGGACCGAGGGGGCCGCCACCGTCCGCGCCTTCGGCCGGAGCTTCACCGACGCCTGGGCCGCCCTGGACGAGAACACCACGGACGTCGCGACCGTCACCGCCGCCCAGGCCACCACCGGCACCGACCCCCTGCTGCGCGAGGCCGCCGCCGACCTGCCCGCGGACGCCCGACTCGCGGACCTGCGGGCCGTACCCGGCCCGGCGCGGGTGGTGTTCGACTTCTCCACCTGCCGCTACGCCCGCCGGGCCGGTGGCGCCGTCCTCATCGCCACCGAATGGGAGGACGCGTGAAGGCCGGTCCCGGGGGTCGGTGACGGAGGTCGTTCCTACCGGCCCCGTCCCGGTGCCGAGCCGGCCGTCCGTGCCGTGGTCTCCCGTGCCGCAGCGTCCGGACGGGGAGCCCCGGGGCCGCCCGGACGCGGCGGCCGGGTGCCGCTCGCCTGCGCGAGGAGTGCCAGGGCCCGCTCGGAGGCGGAGCCGGCGGGAGTCGTGCACACGATGAGCGTCTGGTCGGGCGAAGGGGCGATCGACAGCGTCTGCTGCGTGACCGTCAGCGTGCCGACGACGGGGTGGCGCAGCTCGTAGGAGGCGACCCCGCACGGCGCCACGCGGTGGTCCCGCCACAGGGCGAGGAACTGCGGGCTGCTCATCGTCAGTTCGCCGATCAGCTGCGCCAGCAGGGGGTCCTGCGGGTGCCTGCCGACGGCCAGCCGCAGGTTGCCCACCACCGTGCGCACCTTGCGTTTCCAGTCCGCGTAGAGCTCCTGACCGTGCGGGTCCAGGAACAGCATCCGGCTCATGTTCGGGCGCCGCGCCGGGTCGTCCGGGGCGAGGAAGTCCAGGTGACCGGCCAGCAGGGCGTGCCCGAGGGGATTCCACGCCAGCACGTCGGTACGCCGGCCCAGCACGAGCGCCGGGACGCCGTCCAGGGCGCGCAGCAGGTCACGGGTCCCGTCGGCGAGCTTCTCGGGCCGCGGGCGGCGCGCCCGGGGCACGTGACGGGCGGCGGCCGCGAGCCGCTCCAGGTGCTCGCGCTCGTGGTCGTCGAGGTGCAGGGCGCGGGCGATCGCGTCGAGCACCTCGGCCGACGCCCCGCGCGACAGACCCTGTTCCAGGCGGGCGTAGTAGGAGACGCTGACGCCCGCCAGCCCGGCCACCTCCTCGCGCCGCAGCCCGGCCACCCGTCTGCGGGGCCCGAGGTCGCGCAGGCCGACGTCCTCGGGCCGCAGCCGCGTTCGTCGGGCCTGGAGGAAGGTGCCGAGCGGTCCGGGTCCGTTCATCACCCCAGTATTCGGTGCGCGACCCGGTCCCAGCCACACCCTGCCAGGGGTAGGACAACCGGGGTGTGGCCCACTCCACGGCAGGGGTCCAGGCTCGGTCCTACTCCGTCACCCCACCCCACCGGCCCTGGAGGGACCCATGGACCAGCGCCCGGAGCGGATCGCCCTCGGCGATGTCACCATCACCCGTGTCAAGGAGTTCTACGGCTCGGCCCAGCTGTCCCCGGAGCGGTTCTTCCCGGACAGTCCGGACGGCGCCTGGAAGGAGCAACGCCACTGGCTGGCACCCGACTTCTGGAACTCGCGGACCAACGAGTGCCAGACCGCGATCCAGTCCTGGCTGCTGCGCAGCGAGGGGCGCACGATCCTCGTCGACACCGGCGTGGGCAACCACAAGGACCGGCCCTACGCGCCGGTGTGGAACCGCCTGGAGACGGACTACCTCGACAACCTCGCCGCCGCCGGGGTGCGCCCCGAAGAGGTCGACATCGTGGTCAACACTCACCTGCACATCGACCACGTCGGCTGGAACACCCGGCTCCAGGACCGGACCTGGGTGCCGACCTTCCCGAACGCCACCTACCTGATGCCGCGCCCGGACTTCGACTTCTGGGACCCCGCCAACGAGAACCGGAGCGTACTCGGCCGCGGGAACCAGAACGTCTTCGAGGACAGCGTCGCACCCGTCCACCGGGCGGGACTGGCACACCTGTGGGAGGGCAGCCACCGGATCGACCGGAACCTGCGTCTGGAGCTCGCCCCCGGGCACACCCCCGGCTCCTCCGTCCTCGCCCTGGAGTCCGGCGGCGAACACGCCCTGTTCGTCGGGGACCTGCTGCACACCGCCCTGCAGATCACGCATCCGCGGACGAACTCCTGCTTCTGCGAGGACCCGGCGGCCTCCCGCGCCTCCCGGCACCGGCTGCTCACCCGCGCCGCCGACACCGACGCGCTCGTCCTCCCCGCGCACTTCGGCGGCCAGGGCGCCGCGCGGGTCGAACGCCGCGGGTCGACCTTCGCCGTCAGGCAGTGGGCCGGTTTCTCCCGCCTCTCCTGACCCCGCCGAAAGGACCCGACCCATGCCCCGACAGGCAGATCCGACCGTCGAGACCCCGGCGGGGGCCGTGCGCGGCCTGCGTGACGGATCCGGCGAACGCTACCGCGCCATCCCCTACGCCGCGCCGCCCACCGGCGCCGGCCGCTTCGCCCCGCCCGCGCCGCACCCGGGCTGGTCCGGTGTCCGCGACGCCACCCGGCCCTCCCCCACCGCTCCCCAGCCGACCCGCGGCTTCGGCCGGCTCGACATGACCCCCTACTTCGGACCGGGCTGGGTGCCCGGCGCGGAGTATCTGAGCGTGGACGTCCACACACCCGCCGCCGACGGGGCCCGACGCCCCGTCATGGTTTTCGTGCACGGTGGCGGCTTCGTCACCGGCTCGAACCGCGCCAGGCTCTACGACGGCGGCGCCTTCGCCCGCGACGGCGTCGTCCTCGTCACCGTCAACTACCGCCTCGGCGTCCCCGGCTTCCTCGACCTGCCGGGCGCCCCCGCCAACCGCGGGCTGCTCGACCTGCTCGCCGCACTCGGCTGGGTGCGCGACACGATCGCGGCCTTCGGCGGCGACCCCGGCAACGTCACCGTCTTCGGCCAGTCCGCGGGCGCCACCCTCGTCGGCGCGCTTCTCGCCGCACCACAGGCAAAGGGCCTGTTCGGGCGGGCGATCGTCCAGAGCGGCAACGGCACCGGCGCGTTCACCCCGGAACAGGCCCGGCGCGTCACCGAACGGGCGGCCGCGGCCCTGGGCGTCGAACCCATCGCCGAGGCGTTCGCCCCGGTCCCCGACGAGCGGTTCCTGGCGATCCTGCCCGCCCTGGCCGGGCTCGACCTGCGCACCGCCACCGCCATCGACCCACTGGCCGGGCTCAGCCCGTTCAGCCTGGTCCTGCCCGTCCAACCCGCCGACGACCTCGCCCACGGACCGGCCCGTGACGTCGACCTGCTCATCGGCACCAACACCCAGGAGGGACACCTCTACCTCGTACCGCAGGACGCGCTGGAATCCACCACCGAGGCCGACCTGCTGACCCTCGCCGCCCGCCTGCACCCCGACCCGCACCGCGCTCTCGACGCCGTCACCGCCCACCGCGCGGCCCGGCCCGACGACACCCCGGGCGAACTGCGCTCGGCCCTGCTCGGAGCGGCCCTGTTCGAGACCGGCACGGCGCGGATGGCCCGGGCCCACGCGCGGATCTCGGGCGGCCGCACCCACCGCTACTCGTTCACCCACCGCTCCACCGCCCTGGGCGGACGACTCGGCGCCGCCCACACCGTCGAACTGCCCTTCGTGTTCGACAACGCCCACCAGCCCTGGCTCCACGCGGACACCGGCCTGCTCGGTCCCGACGCCGCGCCCGCCGGACTCGCGTCCCGCGTCCACGGCGCCTGGGTCGCCTTCGCCCGCGACGGCGACCCGGGTTGGGCCCGCTACGACCCGCGCCACCCCGCGGCGGAGCCCCTCGGCGGACCTCCGCGGCGGCCGGACCGGGACCGGCCGCAGTGACCGGTTGCTGTGACCGGCCGCTGTGACCGACCGCCGGGGGGCAACGCACGGCGTGAGGCGGGCCGAACCGCTCGGGGCGTTCGGCCCGCACCCAGGGCCATGCTGAAGCCTCCGGCCTGCGGAAACGCACCTTGATCACTGATCGTTCCCGCAGGTCCGGGGCAAGCGGCCCCGCCTGTTCAGCCCTTGCGGCGGCCGTCCCGGACATGGTCGGCGACCTCGGTGTTCTTCCCGTCGACGTCGTCGACGACGTAGACGTCGTCCTTGAGGGGAGACAGGTCCGCCGCCTCGTCGTGGGCGCGTACCCGCTCGAACCCCACCACCGCGCTGCCCTCCTCGGCATCGGTGGCGAACGGCTGCTCGTCGAGCCAGTCCGGGAAGTCCTCACCTCGGCGCCGCGCCGCCCACCACCCGACGGCCGCCACGGCACCCGTCGCCAGGATCAGCCCCACCACCGCGCGGCGGCGGCCGGCGCGCCGCCGGGCCGCGCGCGTCGCCCGCCGGCGGCCGCTGCGAACCGTCCCACTGACCGCCCCGCCGGTTCGCTCGGCCAGGTCGGACGCCGTGTGCGCGGCGCGCCGCGCCGCCGTGCGGGTGCGCTCCGCGCCCGTGGCCACCGCGTCCAGCGCGGGCGCGGCGGCCTGCCCGGCGCCGTGGGCCGCTCGCGCGGCGAGCACACCGGTGTGGTGCGCCGTGTCGGACAACGCCTGCCTGACGCCCGCACTGCCTTCGGCCATGTTCACGAGTGCCTCCCTACGTGGTCGTCGGTTGTGTGCCGGCCGTCTACCCGAAATCCCGGGAGTCATCGCAGCGGAACAGGCGTGCTCCCAACCCTCGTACGACCGGAGAACTACCGACCGCACGATGCGACAAACCTCCTGACAAAGCACTACCAGCGGCACCACCGGACCACGCGGTCACCGTTGCCACCCGCACGGTCCACAACCACGTGCCGCGCAGTGGCCAGCGGGCTCTGCCGGCCCGAGCAGCGCCTCCGCAGCTCCCCCCCGTGATCCTCGTGAAGGGCCCACCCATCATGCGCGGACCGCCGGCATCGTCACCGTCCTGGCCGCGACCACCGCCTTCACCGCCCACCTGGCAGCCACCCCCGCCTCTGCGGCCGACCACCCCCGGCCCCGGGCGGCCAACGTCCAGGACATCCGCCTCGACTTCACCGACCTCACCGACCTCACCGACTCGGCCAACGAAACGCGGTAGGGCGAAGGTCCTGGACACCGACGGCAATGAGATCAGTACGTGCACGAACTCTGCTCGGCCACCCGGCCGGTTGTCGAACGCGATCGATCCGACGACTCCAGGTCCGATGAGGGAGCCCCGTTCCGCGACAGCGGGCAGCGCGTGCGGGAACGGAGCCGAGGGCGCCCGTCCCGTCCCGTCCCGGTACGGTTCGGGACGGGACGGGCGGGCCCGGAGGGCGGTTCACCGTGTGGCAATCTCCTCCGGAGCATTGAAGGGCTCCGCCCGCCCTGGGGGGATGGGGCGAGCGGTGCCCGTGCCGCGTCCCTTGGCCGAGGCCAATCCCTGTGGGAGCGGCGTCCACCGTCGCCCGACGGACGGTGGAGTAGGGGCCCGTCCCCGAACCGGCCTTCCGGGCGGTACGGGACGGGAGTCGGGATCAGTAACTCTCGAACCGCCCGCCGGTCCCGCGCCCGTGCGCGGCCGTGTCGTCGGACTGCTCGCTGTTCTGACCGGCGGAGTCGGAGTCGCCGGTCGCCGCGGGTTCCGCGCACGGGTCGAACATGGCGGCCTCTGTTCCTGACTCACGGTGACAGAAGGGCAATGACCAGTCGCCAAGCACGGGACCGGGGGCCACGACATCGGGTTGGGGCGCTCACAGCAGAAGCACCGTCCGAACCGCCGAACCGCCGTAGTCACGCCGCGCCGTTCATCCGCCGCGAGTCGAACCCGCGCTTCGGCGAACGCGTCTCGCGCTCGGTGAGGCTCGCTTCGATCTCACTGTGATACGTGGTCCACTCACACCCACCGCCCGAAGGACGCAGGTAGACCTGTCCACCGACGGTGCCCATGAAGTGACCCTCCCTGTCGTGGAGGTGGTCGTAGACCACCTCACCCAGCTCGGGGTAGTAGTCCGGTCTCGCCGGCTCCCTCGCACGCCGCATGATCGTTCCCCTCCGTAGTCGCTTCACTACCGGAACGCCTTCACTGTGAACTACAGTCGAGGTGTCTTCAACCTCCCATCTGTGCTTGAAAAGTAGGGAGTTCGACCCATGAACCGAGTTGAGCTGGATCCGCAGGGCGGTCCGGGGGCGGAGTTTGGGGTCTTTCTGCGCAGCTCACGGGAGCAACGCGGCTGGACCCAGGACGATCTGGCCAAGACCACTGGATACTCCTCATCCCACATCTCGGCTGTGGAAACTAACCGAAGGCCGCCAACTCCACGTTTTTCGAAGAAACTTGACAAAGCATTCGGGACGGACGGCGTCCTCACCCGCAAGACCAACGACGTCAAGAACTCCCCTCTGCTGGAGGGGTTCGCCGAGTACGTGGTCCAGGAGGCCAAGGCCGTCGAACTGCGTCTGTTCGATCTCGGGATCGTCCCTGGCTTGCTCCAGACCCAGAGGTATGCCGAGGCCATTGCGGCGGGCGCTGTGCGTCGAGGGAGTATCACGCAGGACCAGGCAGACAAGCGCGTGGAGTTCGTGACAGCTCGTCAACTTCGCCTGCATCGGGACCAGCCACCCCTACTGCACGTCGTCATGGACGAGAGCTGCGTTCGGCGGACTGTCGGCGGGCCGGCCGTCATGGCGGCACAGTTGGAACGACTTGCCGAAGTTTCAGCGCTCCCGCACACCGTCCTGCAAGTCGCGTCGTTCGCCATAGGAGAGGACCGCACTTTCGACCTGCCGGTGAACATCCTCACCCTGCCGAACAGGTCCCTGATGTCCTATGCCGAGTCGTCGCAGCAGGGGCACCTAGAACGGGACAGCGACTCAGTGGTGCCGATTCTGACGGCCTACTATCAGCTACAGGCCACAGCCCTTTCGCCGGCGGAGTCGGCGGCCCTGATCAGCTCTCTACGGAAGGAACTGCCGTGACCGAACCCAAGTGGTTCAAGTCGACCTACAGCAGCAACGGCGGCAACTGCGTGGAGGTTGCAGCAAATCTGGCAACCTCGGCCGGCATCGTGCCGATCCGTGACTCGAAGGACCCCGAAGGACCTTCGCTCACCTTCTCAGCTGCGGAGTTCTCGGCGTTCCTCAATGCGGTGCGCAATGGGGAGTTCGGCGTCGTCTGATGTGGCACCTCGGGCGCTCGCCGACTGGACCCCGTCACGACAGTGCGGCGGGGTCCCTGTGCCTTGGTGGCGTTCCACCGTGTCTGCTGCCGCATGGCGCCGGGGTCTATAGCGGGAAGCCATACGCACACCCGCCGTTGGCAGGCAGGACCCCGCCAAAACTTTGTCCTCGGTGTCCTGACCATCCGGTCCGACTGCTTCCGACCCGGCCGGGCCACGTGGTCTACCGACCGCCCAACAGGAGGGAATCCGAACTGTCCGCCCGGATTCCTCGTCAGCCACCCAAGGAGTGACGCAGTGTTCAAGTCGAACAAGACCCAGGAGGAGCCCGTCATCGTCGTCCGCGACTCCCGACAGGTGGAGGCGGATCTGCGGCAGGCCCTGGAGACCGCCGAAGCAGGCGAACGGGCGGGCCTGGAAAAAGCCCTGCGGATCGTCACCGAGACGGCGTCGGCCCCCGATTCCGCAGTGCGCGGCCGCTGGGTGCGGGAGGTTCTCCACGCATCGGGCACGGACATCCGCGAGCAGGTCGCGGCGGTGAAGGCCCTGCGGACCGTCCGGCCCGGACTCTCCCTCACCGCCGCTTACCAACTGGTCCGGGAAGCGGGCGAGTAGACACCCGACAGTCCGAGGGCACCGCCGGAAGGGCGGTGCCCTCGGCGCGACGGCGCCGAACTGGTGCGACAGCCGCGGTCCGGCCCCGACCCACCCGGGCCGGGGCCGTACCGCGGGCGCGGCAGGGTCAGCAGCAGTCGGCGGGCGGGCAGGCCGGGGCGGCCTTGACGCAGACGGTGACGGAGTCGGTGTTGTCGGCGAGGTCGAGGTCGGTCTCGATGGCGTGCGCCGTCGCGGTGTTGGTGACGGCGCCCGGGACGGTGGCCTTGGCCCGGAGGGTGAGGGCGGCCGAGGCGTCGGCGGCCAGCGTGCCGACGCTCCACTGTCCGGTGCCGGGGTCGTAGGCGCCGGCACCGGCCGTGGCGGAGAGGAAGGCCAGTCCGGCCGGGAGGGTGTCGGTGACGGTGACGCCGGTGGCCGTGTTGGGTCCGGCGTTGCGGACGGTGACCCGGAAGGTGACGGTCTGGCCGACGGTGACCGTGGTGGCGTCGGCGGACTTGGTGACGCCCAGGTCGACGGCCGGCAGGACCTCGGTGTCGACCGGGTCCGAGGTGGCGGTGAGGGGTTCGGGGGTGGGGCCGAGCCGGTTCTCGTAGGTGGCGGTGGCGGTGTTGGTGACGTGTCCGCCCGCGCTGGCCTCGTCGATGGTGACCCGGTACTCCACGGTGGTGCCGTTCGGCAGGGTGTCGGTGTTGGGCAGGCTGCCGCCGCGCCCGGCGGTGGCGCCGTTGCCGAGGTTGAACGTCACCCGGTTGCCGACCGGGTCGTAGGACGCCTGGTCGTCTCCGGGCCGGTCGGTCTTCGCCCCGGCGTTGGGGCCGTTGACGATGCGCAGGGTACCGGGCAGGTAGGTGGTGCCGTCCGGGACGGTGTCGGTCAGGACGAGGGCCTCGGCGTTGCCACCGCCGTCGTTCCTGGCGACGATCCGGTAGGTGATGACGTCGCCGACCTGGAGGGGACCGTCGGGGACGGCGATCTTGGTGAGAGTGACGGCGGGGGCGGTGCCGAAGAAGATGCCGTCGAGGAAGTTCCCGACCGACTGGTTGCCGCCGGCGGAGGCGACCGAGCGGAAGGCGAAGCGGGTGGTGGTCTGCCCGGCCGGCACGGTGTACGTGCCGGAGTAGAAGCCCCAGGCGGTGTTGCCGTCGGTGAACTGCCGCTGCTGGACGACCGCGCCGGGGCGGCCGATGTCCAGGGCCATGGTGTCCTGGCCGAGCCGCCCGCGGTGGTAGAGCCGCCAGTACAGCGTGGCGCCGGGGGTGGTGGGCAGGTCCTGGTAGAGGGTGGAGACCTGGTTCGCGTTGAGTTCGGCGAACTGGGCGCCGTCGGCGGAGGGGACGCCGTTGAAGCCGTCGTGCCAGAGCTCGATCAGGTGGTCGGTGGCGGTGGTGAGCCAGCCCGGGACGTGGTTCGGGCTCTGGGCCTGGGAGGCGTCGGGCAGCAGCGCGTTGCCGCTCGCGAAGGCGGGCTGTTCGAAGCTGCCGTTCACCAGGGTGATGCGGGACGGGGCGGGAGTGGTCACGGTCTTCCCCTTCGGTCCGGTGCCGGACGCGGCCGGCATCCGCCTTCAGGGTGCGGCATTCGTTCTTGTACGGACGAGAGCGCGGGGCAGGGCTCCCGGAGCGCTCGCGGGCGCGGACCGTCGCGGATCGCGCCCCGCCGCCCGGGCCGGTGGACCAAGGCCGTCCCCCGGCGACCGACCCCACCCCGGAACCGCCGGTCCGCGGTGGACGAACACCCGCGCGTGCTTGTGCCCGGCCCCGGAACCGTTCCGGGGCCGGGCACAAGCGGGGTGCAAGCACCCCGGTCAGAGCCGGAAGGGATTGCCTCCCAGGGCGGCGATGAGGTACCAGGCGGTCGCGCCGGTGTGCAGGGACGTGTAGTAGAAGTCGCCCTGCCCTGTGTCCAGGCCGTCGTGCGACGAGGCGACGATTCCTTCCCCGTCGGTGTTCGGGTCCTGCTTCTGGGCCTTCTCCAGCGTCGCCGTCAGCACTGCGGCCCGGCCCGCGTCACCCGGGGCGTTGCGGGCCCGGTAGGCGGCCAGGAGGTGGGCGGTGCCCTCGAACCAGACGCCGCTGGTGTCGACGGCGCCGAAGCTGACGCCGGTGTATTCGCCGTCGGTGGCGGCCATGCGGCCCGCCGCGAAGTCGACCGTGGGCGCGTACGCCGGGTCCAGGGTGGCCAGGTAGCTCCAGGTCTGGACGTCCTCGGGGACGGCGTCCTCGTTGGTGGTGACGCCGTCCGGGCCGGTCCCGGTCCACAGGGACGTGTTGGGGGCCTGCATGGTCCTGACGAACGCGAACGCGTTGTCGGAACGGTTCTTCCACACCTGGTCGCCGTCGAGCTTGCCGAGCATGGCGAAGAAGGCGCCGACGTCGATGTTGTGCTCGGTGGCCTTCCAGGTCCGCTGGACCAGGCCGCTGCCGTCCGCCGCGGCCGAGGTGTCGGCATAGCCGCCGGTGTAGCCACCGGCACCGCGGGAGTCGGCGGAGTTGGCCTGGATCCAGTTCGCCGCCCGCAGCGCGCCGTCGAGGTACTTGCGGTCACCGGTGGCCTGGTACAGGTGGCTGAAGGCCATGCCCGCCCAGGCCATGTTGCCGGTGTAGACCGACCAGCCGCCGATGTAGGGGGTGCCGACGGGGTAGTCCCGGCCCAGCGTGGTGACGAACGGGGTCGGCAGGTAGGAGGCCCGGATCCGGCCGTCGTTCACCGGGTCGTGGTCCTGGGCGTACAGCAGGCTGTCGCCGAGGGCGATGGCGTGCGTGAAGTCGGTACCGGTGTGGTTCGTCAGGAGGGCTATGACGGTCACGGCGTTGTCGTAGGTGAACGACGACTGGTAACCGGTCGGTCCGAACGGGCCCCCGGCCCCGAAGTGGCCGCCCGTGTAGCTCTGCGGGACCCGGAGGGCGTCCGGGGCGCCGTGCTGGTCGATGGCCTTCCGCAGGAACGAGTCGGCCTTGCGCGTCGATTCGTTCGGGGAGGCGGTGCCGCCCGCGCCGGACTTGAAGAAGTTGTAACCGACGATCCTGTCGATGAGGGCGCCGCCGGGGAAGTCCATCATCACGACGCCCGTGCGGACCACCGGAGCGTGCGTGCCCGTGGTCTGGTTGAGATACGTCAGCAGGAACTCGTTGACGCCCTGACTCGTGCAGATCCCGGCGGCGCAGCCGCTGGCGACCGAGTACGGGTAGGCCCCGAGCGACGTTCCGCTGATGTAGTTGATGTACAGCTTCCGGTCCTGGTCGGGGTCGCTGTTCTGACGGTCCAGATGCCGTCGCACGTAGTCGCGCTTGCTGGCTATGGCCATCATGTTGGGGACGCTGTACTCGTCCTGGACGAAGCACTTGTGGTACGTGGAGTCGGTGTTGGTCCCGCAGTCGCCGTCGGCGAGGCTGGCGGACTTGTTCTCCGACAGGTCGGAAGCCTGCTTCAGGCCCCGTTGGTAGTCACCGCCGCCCGGACCGTAGAAGGCCGTCAGTACCAGTTTCCCGCGGACGGCGCCGAGTGTCGGAACCTCGGTCTGCTTCCCCGTGGCGGTCGGCGGGGCGACCGACGGGCCGTAGAAGAGATCGGGGTACAGCATCAGGTAATGATCGAAGAGATTCTTCCGGTAGGCGGTTCTGGTGTCGCCGGAAGGAGGGGTCGGGAAGGCCATGCCGTTCTCGTCGTACTGGAGCGGCGCGTCCGGGTCCGTAAGGTCGTCAGTGCACGAATCCAGCTTACCGGTGCACTCGGCCTTCAGCCGGAGCAGCAGTGTCTCGCCGGGATGGTTCGTCAAGAAGGTCCGGAACCGGTTGAGGGCGTCTCCCAGCATCGCGTGCTGGTAATAGCCTCCGTGGTGGACGGCGTACGAGCCGTCGAGGTAGTCGCCCTGGGCGTTGGTCCGCCCACCGACGACCCGGACCCGAATGTCGAAGGCCCGGATGCCGGCCGCCAGTTGGCCGGCCAGGTTGCCGGCCTGGGTGGAGTCGCCCTCCTGCGTCTGCGTGGCGTCACCGCCGAAGGTCGACAGCGACTCGTGGGTGCCGGGGATGGACATCGCGCCCAGACCGGTGCCGCCGGGAACGCCCTTCATCCAGTCCGAGCCGGCCGTGGCGGAACTCAGGCTCTGGTACGACGGGGTGCTCATGGAACTGTCCGCGTGTGCCGGGGCGGCCGCGGGAAGCGTCAGCGTCCCGAAGCCGAGTACCGCGGCCAGCAGGGCACCGGCGGTGGTTCTCCAGTGTCGGTTGATCGTGCTCTCCTCGAACGACGGGGGACGTCGCGCACGATGTCCCCTCCGGATTCGCGCCGGTCGGGCGGTCCCGGTGGACCGGCGCGGCTTGTCTGTCGGTTCTGATCCTTGTCCGAGCGGCTCCGCCCGTCCCCGGACGAACCTGCCGAACTGACGGTGCGGGGAGTCGAGTTCTTTCCCCGCGCGCAGAGCGTCGCCGGTCCTCGTCGGCGGTTCGCCGACGGCCGGACCGTCTCTGCCCGCACGCGGGCAACCTCCGGCTCCGGGAACCACCCGGAAGATCCGTTCCAGGAAACGCTCCGGGTACGAGCCGGGCCGGACGCACGCACCTCCGACCGTTCGGGGCCGGCGCCGCGTGCCGGGAGGATCGTGCCACCGCTCGCGCTCCGGCCGACATGGCCTTTGGGGCACACATCCGGGCCGTGTCGGCTGCCCCGCGGCACCGGGTTCCGACCTGCTCCGCGGCACCGGGTCCCGACCTGCTCCGCACGGGCGCCGGTCACCTGCCGCAGAAGCCGTCGAAGCCCGTCTTCACCCGCTCAAGGGCGGCGCGCAGCACCGCCGGTCGCCGGAGCACCCGGCGCCGTGCGGCCGACGCACGAAGACCAACCCTCTGGAACGAACGGGGCTTGCACGGGGACCGACCGCACGGGGCGACGCCCGCAGGCGCCGGGCGGGCCGGTCCGGCCGGCCCGGCGCCGCTCAACCGGCGGGGTGCGGCCCCTACGCCCGCTCCCGGCGGGCCCGCGGCCGGAGTGCCCGTGCGACGCCCCAGCCCGCCGCCACCAGACCCACCAGCGCGATCGGACGCGACCACTCCCCCGCCCCGGTCCGCGCGAACGCGACGGACAGGACCAGCCCGGACGCGGCGAGGGCGGCCAGCGCGTGCGCGGGCCGGGCCCGGTGGCCCTGTGGGCCGAAAACGTCGACCAGGAGCAGATAGCCGATCAGCAGCGCGGCCACCAAAGCGATCTGCCCGAACGGGAGCTCACCCAACGCGGCCAGCAGGACGCTCCCGGCCGCCAGCACGGTGCTGCGCGACCCGGCGAGCCGACCGGGCCAGCTGTGCGGGCGGTCCGGCGGCTCGTCGAGCGGCGGGGCGGCCCAGAGCGCGAAGGCCGCGGCGGCCGCCACGGCGGCGGGCCCGCCCCGCTCCGCCGCACCGTCGACGGTGCCGACCCCGGCGGCGGTGAGCACCAGGGCGACACCGGTACAGCGCAGCGCGGCCCGCTCGGCCCATCGCGGCCACGGGGCGGCGGGCCCGGTCGCGGCGGGGACCGGGGCCGGGGCCCCGGTCGGGATCAGGATCTCGGCCTCAGCCTCGGTCTCGGTCCCGGTCTCGATCTCGGTCGGGACGTGGTCGGGCGTGCTCATCGGGTTCCTCCCCCGATCCGGCGGCGCAGCAGCGGTGCGAGCGCCAGGTCGAGCGCCTCGCCAGGGGTGTAGCGGGCCACCGGGATGCCCCGGGCCCGCAGCGCCGACCGCATCGCCTCGCGTTCGGCGTGCCAGAGCCGCAGGGCCACGGCGTCGATCTCGTCGTCCGGCTCCACCGCCGGTTCGCCGGCCGGGATCTCCACCACGACCAGCGGGTTGCCGAGGTCACGGACCCGGCCGAGCACGTCCAGGATCCGCTGGTCGGCCAGTGAGGTGAACGCGTACACCAGCGCGTGCCGGGGCAGTGCCGCCACCGGGAGCCTGGGCGCGAGGAGCCCCCGGTAGGACCGGTCCTGACGGACCTCCAGCACGCTCTCCACCATCCGGTAGGACTGCCGCTCCCCGCTGCCCGCGGTGAGCCAGCGCAGCTTCCCGCCGACCGCGATCAGGCCGACCCGGTCGTGCCGACGCAGGTAGGCGCGGGTCAGCCCGGTGGCCGCGCGCAGCGTCTCGTCGAGGCTGGAGCGGCCGCTGGCGGCGTCCCGGAAGTCGGCCAGGGTGTCCAGCAGGACGACCGCGTCGGCGGCCCGCTCCGCCGCGAACTGGTTGATCTGGACGGCGTCGCGGCGGGTGGTCGACGGCCAGTGGATGCGCCGCTGGCGCTCACCGGGCACGTACGGGCGCACACCGACGACCTCGACACCGGTGCCCTCGTGCGCGGTGGTGTGCTCACCGAGGCGTTCGGGCAGCCGCACCGGGATCGGGGTGAGGCGGGCCGCGCTCGGCTCGGGGAAGACGTCCACGGTGCCGAGGTCGGTGCGTACCGTCCGGCGGGCCAGACCGCCGGTGTCGTAGACGTCGATGTCGACGCTGCCCAAGGTCCAGCGGCCCCAGCGTTCCACCCGGACCACCAGGTCCACCTCAGTGGCGCCGACGGTCACCGCCGTCAGGGTGACGCCCGGGCCGAGGGCGACGGCCGGGTCGAGCCGGCCGATCCGGCCGTCGTGGTGGACGGTGATCCGTACGATGATCGGCTCGCCCTCCAGGCAGCGGCGGGGTGTGACGGCGTTCTCGGCCTCCAGTCGGGACGGCCGGTCGTCGCCCGGGGCCGCCAGGCCGAGCAGGACGGCCGGGCCCGCCGCCAGCGCGAGCAGCCAGGCGTGACCGGTGGCCAGCGCGGCGACGGCCGCGGCGGTGGCCACCGTGAGCAGGCGCAGAGTCCGCTCGCCGGGCCGCCAGTACGGCGAGGGCGGTGTGCTCGGCTGGCCGGCCGAGGTGGCCCGCAGGCTGCGGGCGACCAGGCGCGCGGCGGCCCGGTCGGGGCTCTGCGAGCCGGGCCGGCGGCCGGTGCGCGTGCCGACACGCGCGTGGCTTCGTGTGTCGCTCCGTGTGTCGGGCCCTTCGCCGCTCCGTGCGCCGGTCGGGCCCGGGGGCCGGGCCGGACGCTCAGGCGCGGGGTGCGCACCGGGGTGCGCACTGGAATGCGCACCGGCCGTCGGACCGGGGCCGCCGACCGGGCCGGCGAGCCGCCGGACCGGGCGCGCGCGCACCGTAGCGCTCTGGGCGGCGAGCCGGCGGGCCCGCTCCCCGCGCCGGTGGCCGGCGGCGGGCTCGGGGCTCACCGGGCGCCGCCCGGGGAGTCCACCGGGCCGCTCTCCGGACCGCCGGGCGCGCGTGGCAGGGTCCGCGGCGCCGGAACGGTGGCCACCAGTCGCGCCAGGACGTCGTCCACCTCGACCTGGCGGACCCACAACTCCGGTGTGAGGGTGATCCGGTGGGCCAGGGCCGGGACGGCGAGCGCCTTCACGTCCTCCGGCGTCAGGTAGTCGCGGCCTTCCAGCATGGCCCGGGCCCGTGCCAGCTGGACCAGCGCGAGACCGCCGCGCGGCGAGGCGCCGACCTGGATCTGCGGGTCGTTGCGGGTGGCGTGGACCAGCGCGATCACATAGTCGACCAGGTCGTCGTCGACCTCGACCAGCTCCAGCGCCGCCCGCATCGCGAGCAGTTCGGCCGGGCTGCTGACGGCCTCCAGGACCGGCTCGGGCATCGCGCGGTCCAGCCGGGCCCGGAGCATCGACGCCTCCAGGCCGGAGGAGAGGTAGCCCATCCGCACCCGGAGCAGGAAGCGGTCGAGCTGGGCCTCCGGAAGCGAGTAGGTGCCCTCGTACTCGATCGGGTTGGCGGTGGCGATCACCACGAACGGCTGCGGCAGCCGGCGGGTGGCCCCGTCGACGGAGACCTGGCCCTCGGCCATCGCCTCCAGCAGTGCGGCCTGGGTCTTCGGCGGGGTGCGGTTGATCTCGTCGGCCAGCAGGAGCTGGGTGAAGAGCGGCCCGGGGCGGAACACCATGTCGCCGCTGCGCCGGTCGTAGAAGGGCGCGCCGGTGACGTCCGAGGGCAGCAGGTCGGGGGTGAACTGGATCCGGCGGAAGTCCAGGCCGAGGGTGGTGGCGAAGGACCGCGCCAGCAGGGTCTTGCCGAGCCCCGGCAGGTCCTCGATCAGCACGTGGCCGCCGGCCAGCACGCCGAGCATCACCAGCCGGAGGGCCTCGGGCTTGCCGACCACGGCGCGTTCGATCTCCTCGACGACCGCGCGGGCACGCCGACCGGCCTCCTGCGGCGTCAGCGCGGCGGCCTCGGTCGGGCGGTCCGGGCTCTGCTCGGCCATCCGGGCCGGCTCGGTGTCCGGGGCGGGGGCCTGGGGAACGGCGGTCATGGCTCTCCTGACGGGCGACGTCGGTCGGCCGGTCGTCGGGACCGGCGGGAGGTGCGGGGAACGGGGTGCAGGGCACAGGGTCCGGGGAACGGTGGATTCTGCGCGGCGCCCGCTAGCCGGACTTCGGCGGCGTCGCGCCGGGCGGTTGCAGGGCTTCGAGCCGGTCGACGAGCGCGAGCAGGACGGCCGCCGGGACAGCCCCTTCCGGGGCCGCGGCGTCCGGATCGATCCACGGCCACAGCCCGGGCCCGATCAGTTCGGCGGCCCGGTCGCGGTCGGCGGTGAGCGAGACGCCGTGGGTCTCGGACAGGCGCGCCGCGAAGAGCCGGCGGAGGCGACCGAGCAACGGCCCGGCCTCGCCCTGCGGGTCGAGACCCTCGCGCACGGTCCAGCGCCAGTCGCCGAGGCCCGGCTCGCGGGGATCCCGCAGGCGCTGGCGGCTGCGCAGGCCGATGTCGAGGAAGCCGGCGCCGGCCACGTGCCGGGCGGTGAGCAGGGCGGCGACGGTCAGCAGGACCGCGCCCGCCGCGGCCGCGGGAGCGCCGCCGACCAGCGTGAACACGATCTCGGCCAGCACCGCCGCCCCGGTCAGCTCGAACAGGCTGTGCCGGACGGAGCCGGGCACGGCGAGGCGGCGGCCGGTCGGGGCGGCCCGGCCGACGGACCCGGCGGGATCGGCGGACGTCGCGTGATCGGCCGTCCACCGGTTCGGGCGGGCGCTCATCGGTGGCCTCCGGCTGCTCGGCCCGCGCCGACGCTTCCGCCCGCTCCGGCCTCTCCCGCTCCGACCGCCACGGGCTCCGGCGGCGGGCCGGCCCGGTCCGCCAGTCGCGCGGCGAGGGCGTCCAGGGCGGTCCGCGCCCGGCCCACGTGCGTCTCGTCCATCGGGTGGGTGGAGTACCTGGCCTCCCGGAACAGCGCGGTCAGAGCCCGCGCGTGGACCGGGTCGACGCGATCGTCGGCCACCGCGCGCTCCAGCAGTTCGGTCGGGCTGTCAGGAGCCCGGCGGGACAGGCCGGAGGCGGCCAACGAGCTCTCCATCGCTGCGTAGCAGGCGATCACCGCCGCCCGCGCGTCGGCACCCGTGAGAGCCCGCCGCCCCGTCACGACCGCGGCCGCCAACGCGTCCTCGCTCCGGCCCGGCGCGGCGGGCAGTGAGGTCGGCGGCCGCCGCCGGACGATCCGCATCCGCAGCAGCAGGACGAGGCCGACGACCACGGCGATCACGAGGAGGATCCCGAACGCGCCGAACAGCAGCGGGACCAACGCCGACGGTGGGTCGTCGGAGACCGGTCGGTGGGCCTCGGGCGGCAGCGTCACCGTGGGCAGGACGAACTCCGGCACCGGCCGCGCCCCGGGCGAACCGGTGTCCGCCCGCCGGTGGAAGACGAACATCAGCACCGGCACGACGACAACGGCCACGGGCAGCAGGACGAGGGCGGCCTCCCGCAGGCGCTCGGCCCAGGGTGTGGGCCCGTCCAAGTGACGGACCTCCGCACGGAAGCGCGCCGCGAACCGGCCGACCACGATCAGCCAGCCGAGCGCGAGCAGCAGGACGAACCCGAGCGCCTGGACCGGGACCCTCGTGAGCGGCACACCGAGCAGTCCGCCGTCCGGCCGCAGCGCCGAGGCCGCGAGCAGCAGGCCCGCCACGGTCACCAGGACGCCCGCGGTCCGCCCGCCCGACCCGCGGGCGGTGTCCGCCGCCCCGTCGACCGGGGCTTCGCGGCCGTCCTGCCGAGGCCCGCTCGGCTGCGCTTCGTCGTTCATGCGGCCACCCCTGGTTCCCCCCGCAGCGCGGACGGCTCCGCGCGAGGTGCAGCGTCGCACACCAACTGTCGGATTGTCATTCCGCGTTCTGGGCCGCCCCGCACTCCCGGAACGGGTGCCCCGGACCGTTCCTCCCCGGCCGACTCCGGCGGTTCGACACCCAGGGTGAGTGGTCGAGCGGCGTCGGGCTCCCTCCGGGCCACCGTCCCCGGGTCACAGTCCCCCGTTGACCGCCGCCACCCGGGCCGCACCGGCGCCGACGTTCCACTTCGCGAGGATCGCGTCGTACGCCCCGCTGCGCATCAGCTCGTCCAGCCCCTTCGCCACCGCGTCCCGCAGGGCGGTGTCGCTCCTGTTCACCGCGATCCCGTACGGACTCGACTGCGACAGCGCGCCCGTCACCTCGAACCGGTTGCCGTCGTCGGAGGTCCTGGCCGCGTAGGCCGCCACCGGGAGGTCGTTGAAGTCCGCCACCGCCCGGCCGGCCGCCACCTCGGCGAGGGCCGCGGTGTCGTCGTCGAAGCGGTGGACCTGCAAGGGCTTGCCCGTCCGTTCGCAGGCGCCGACCTGGCGGGTGACGATCTCGTCCTGGGTCGTGCCGCGCTGCACGGCGACCGTACGACCGCAGAGGTCGTCCAGCGTCCGGATCCCCTTCGGGTTGCCCTTCTGCACGATGATCGAGGTCCAGGCGATGAAGTAGTCGACGAAGTCCACGCCGGGCCGACCCGTCGGCATCCCGTTGTCGCCGAGCGCGTTGCGACGCGCGGGCGTGTCGCTGATTCCCGACATCGCCAGGTCGAACAGCTTGTCGTTGACCCCCGGTATCAGCTTGTCGAACGGCGTGTCGACGATCTCGATCCGCAGGCCGAGAACCTTCCCCAGGGCCTCTGCCAGGTCCGGGTCGAGACCGGTCGGCCTGCCGTCCGTACCGCGGAACGCGACCGGCGGGTAGTTGAGGTCCGAACCGATCCGCAACACTCCGGCGGCGCGCTGCGCGCCCGGGACCGCCGCCCGGGCGTTGTCCTCCACACCCGTCGGGGCCTGCGACCCGGCGCAGGCGGTGAGCAGCAGGGCGGACGCGGTGGCGAGGGCCGCCGGCAGGGCGGGGCGGTGGGGGAACGGGCCGGAGGGACGGACCACGATGGCGCTCCTCTGCGAGGCAGGGTGACGCGACCGGCGTCCACGAGGGAGCGGCCGCGACCGGGGATGCGGAATCCTGCCATCCGGTTCCGGTTCGACGGGCGCTCGTCATGTCACGATCCGCTATCGGCTTCACCCGCGCCCCGGATCCGCCCCGCCGCTCTCCGGGACGAGAAGGGCCGGAGAAGGCCCGGCGGGACGGCGCGGGGCCCGAGGGCGACGAAGCGACTCGCCGGCGCGCGCCGCACGACCGCGCGCAGGACCGGACGACAGGCCCGCGCCACGGGCCGACGGCTGTCCACGTGGTGGACTCGATCGTGCCCGAATCCGCTCGCGGCACCGCCGTCGGGCCCGAACCGATCAAGATCCGCGCCCGACGGAGGGGCACGCGGCACCTTCTCGGGTGACGCGGGAAGGATCGAGCGCCGGCATTGGCGAGCAGCGGCAGCCGGTCCCGGTCGCGGCAGCCGCGACGGTTCACCGTTCCGGCGTTTCCTGCCCGCAGAGGCACCGACGGCCCGCACCGGGGGCAGCTGGCCCCGGAATTCGTTGACGCTCCGTCACACACTGCCGAAGGCTGTCGGCGGGCCCGAACAGCCCGCATCTCCCGTGCACACCGGCACTTCCCAGGAGCATCGATGAACAGCATCAGGACCGCCGTGGTGGCCCTCGCGGCCGTGGCCACCCTCGGACTGGGCTCGGCCCCGGCCCTCGCCCAGGTCCAGGGCGGCGACAGCGGCACGGCCCAGCCGGTCCCGCGGCCCAAGACCTGCACCGCGAACGGCGGCACGTTCTTCTGCGGCGGCGACTTCGGCGACGGCAAGACCTACGTCACGCTCTCCGACGGCACCAAGCAGCTGTTCGTGATCGGCACCGACCACAACATGTGGACGACCTGGTTCCCGCCGAAGGGCGCCCAGGCCGCGTGGATGTCCCTGGGCGGCCAGAACGACTTCGCCAACAAGGTGAAGATCGTCAACCGCAAGGGCAACGCCTTCAGCGTCGGCTCGCGCTCCTTCAACATCGGCGCGGACTTCTTCCGCGACCGGGACGCCGGCGGCAACTGGAGCGGCTGGTGGACCAAGGCCGTCCACAGCGGCTGACCCCAGGCCACAGCACGGACCGCATCGGATCGGCCCGGCCCGCCACACGGCGGACCGGGCCGATTCGGCGTCCGCCCAGCTCTACCCGACGGCCGACGCGCCCCTCCACACGCGGTTGTCGGCCTACGCCGGCAGGACCCGGTTCGGCCCCCGTCGCCCGCCGAGGGCCGCCAGGCGGGACTTGGCGTTGTTGCGGACGCGCCGGGTCCGGCCACCCTCGGCCAGCGTCGCCAGGGCGGTCATGGCCAAGGACTTCTCCGCGGTGCGGAGCTGAAGCCAGTCGGAGGCCGTGAGCAGGGCCTCGGCGTCCCACGGCTCCTCCAAGGTCATCGTCCGCAGCAGAGTCCACTCGCGCAGGCGCCCGGCGGAGAAGTCGTCGACCGCGACCGGTCCGGTCATCTCCCGGCACCAGGCGGGATAACCGGGATCCGTGAGCAGTTCGGCGGCCCGCCGGTCGAGGTACTCGCAGACGGCGCTGTTGGCCATCTGCCCATCGGGGTCGCCGAGCACCCGGACGACGAGAGCAGCCGCATCTTCAGCGGCTACCCCGGCGAACGCCTCCCGGTAGTGGGCGAACCGGACGTGCTCGTCCGGGTCCCGGGCCGGATCGTCAGCTGACACCACGTCGCCCAAGATCACCATTCCCTTTCGGCCGCAGCTCCTGGAAGCCTGCCACAGCCGCAGCGCCCCCCACCGCCGGACCAGGAGGAATCTCCGGCCACGAAAGTCCAGCCGGAGCCCTATCGACACGGCGGGGCGGTCAGGGGTGCGGCCCCGCACGCGGTGCGGGCGGCGAACGCAGGCGTCACCGGAGCAGTCGGGGCGGCGGGTCCAGCACCGCAGGCCGCGGACCGTTGTCCGGCCACGGTCGGCCGGGTCCGCCTGAGGCGGGCTCGGAGAACACGCCGACCGTCCACAGCGCGGCGCCCGCCCGGGCGAGCACGCCGGGCGGGCGGGAAAGGCATCGGGCAGCCCGGACAGGCAGGAGGACAGCCGGCACGGCGTACCGGGCGGGGGCCGGGCACGCACCGCCGCGCACGGCGGCGGTGAAGGCGGGCTCACCTCCCGGCTCTCCCGGTGGACCGCCGACCGGAGCCGCTCCCCAGTGGGCACACCCCGACCGGATCACCCCGGGCCCGGGCCGCGAAGCGCGCGTCGGTGCGGCACCGCCCGCGCGCGGCCGGGGAGACTGGGCCGACGGAACCCGAGGAGCAGCTGGTGTCTGTGGATGGTTCGCGGCAGGACGGGGAGCGCGGGCCGAAGGGCTCCGCCCGGTGGTGGGAGGAGGGCGAGGAGCCGGACTACCGGGCGACGATGGCGAACGAGCGGACGTTCCTGGCCTGGTCCCGTACGGCGCTGGCACTGCTGGCGGGAGCCTTGGCGGTCCTGGGACTCGGGCAGGTGGGCCCGTACGGCGTGCGGCTCGGGCTGGCCTGCTACCTGATCGTCCTCGCGGTGGCGGCGACCGTCTCGGGGTACTGGCAGTGGCGGGTCCGGCAGCGGCGGATGCGGCTGCGCCAGCCACTGGGCCACAGCACGGTCAACGCGACGGTGGGGCTCGCGTTCCTGGTCCTGGCGGGACTCGTGGTGGCCGCCGTCGCCACCGGCCCGCGCTGACGCGCGCCGCCCACGGGGGTGACCGGCGCACTCGCCCGACGATTCGCACAGCTCGTACGCCGGGAAGTTCCGGCCGCGGGGCGACGACGCCGTCCTCGGCGAGGCCGGGGGATCGACCGAGGTCGGAGTCGGCGAACGTAGTCAGATGACTGATGCCCACCGGGTACGGGTCGGCCAGAGTCGGGGCACCGGGCAGGACGGAGCCCCCGTTCCAGGGGGCAGCCGCTCGGTGGACGACCGGCACCGCACCACGCACGCGGTCCGCCGTCCGACGAACAAGGGAGATCACCCTCATGAAGCGCACGGCACGGACAACGGCGGCCCTGCTCCTCGCAGGAGCCGCGGCGACCGGCATGCTCGCCGTGAGCGCCGGGACCGCCTCGGCGGCCGGCTACGCCAACTCACTGACGTACACCTTCGCCAGCGGCGACAGCGGCGCCAACTGGAACGAGTGCAACAGCAGCAAGCGGGCGCAGAACGGCATCCTCGACCGGTCCGGGAACCTGGACCCGCAGGTGTACTACTACTGCGCCCCGGGGCAGTTCGCACACGGCGAGCAGGCCGTGAACCTCTGGTTCCGGCACCGGGCCTGACGGTCACCGCGACCGTTCCGGCCGGACGCCGGCCGGGACGGCCCAGGCGCGGTGGCGAGCCAGGGCAGGGCATCGTGCGTGGGGCCTGCGATCACCTCACCACGGTGTCGCAGCCCCGCGCCCGGCCGGGCCCGGTCGGGCGACCGCCCGGGCCTGCCCACCGCGAGCCGCCCGTTCGACCCGATCCGGCTCACCGGGGAGGAGTCGGCGCGGCGGCCGCACGGGGCTCCTGGCTCCGGGCCCAGGCCCGGAGCAGCGCCATGGCCTCCTGCGGTGCCAGCGGGCCGCGTTCGAGACGCAGTTCTTGCAGGTGCCGGACGGCCGCACCGATCAGCGGGCCCGGGGGCAGGCCGAGCAGTTCCATGATCGCCCTGCCGTCCAGGGCCGCGGGGACGTCCGGGAGCCGCCGGTGGCGCTCGAACTCCGCGGCGGCACGCGCCGCTCGTGCGCGCTCCGCCTCCCGTTCCCGGTGCCACTCGTCGTAGTCCGCCGCCCACCGGGCGGCCCGGCCGGCCTCGCGCCAGCCGTCCGTGTGCTGTTCCCGGCCCAGGCCCGCCGCCAGGAACAGGTCCTGGTGGTCCGCGGCCTCCGAACCGCCCGCGACCGCGCCGAGGCGGGCAAGCGCGGCATTGATCGGCCAATCCTACCGCGGGCCGGTGAACCCGGAGTCCCTGACCGGCCCCCAGACCTTCGCCCCGTTCTCCCACACAGCGGCGGCCTGATGCCCGGTACCGCCGTGGAAGTCGGCCTCCACGAGGGCGATCGGTCCGCCCCTGGCCCAGCCGGTCATGGCCCGACCGAGAGCCTGCTCCACGGCCGCGAACACGGTCGTGGTGGAGTCGTCGGGCCTGTTACGGCGGTCGGAGCCAGCGGGCCCAGCGGCTCCGCCGGATCCGCGCCCGGGCGCAACGCCGTCCTCACCGGTCAACTCCGCGAGGTGGTCCTCGGCGACGGGCAGCAGCCCCATGGACTGCCGGAGCGGGGCGACAAACGCCGTCCGGATCCCGGCGGTTCGGCTCCTGAGCAGGTCGAAGCGTCCGATGACGGCGCTGAGCTCGTACGGCATCCCGGCAGGTTACCCGCACGACCGCGGTTGCCCCGGGTTCGGCCACCGGCACCCCGGCATCCCGATCGCACCGTCAGATCGCAGCGGGACGATCCGCCGTCGCCTCGATTCCGGCGGCGCGCAGCCGATGGGCGAGAAGGGCCATCTCGGGCATCGTCCCTGTGAACGTTCCGGCCCGGATCCGCTGGAGCGCTTCCTTCGCCTGTGTCGGATCCGCACCGAGTTCGGCGCGGAGAACCTTCATGACGAGGACCGGAGCGGCGAGGCGGTCACCGAGCACGACCCGAGCGCCACCGTGCACGGCCAGCAGGCGCCGCCGCAGGTCGTCCGGGGTCCGGTCCCCTCCGGGCCCGCACTCGTACATCGCGTCACCGCAGGCGGAGCAGTTGTGGCCGAGGTCCCACTCGAGCCGCTGGCCGACGAACGCCTGAACGCCGACGCACTCCGTCTCCGAACCGCAGGCAGGGCACTGCGACGGGTACGTGACGGACTCGATCACCACGGTTTCCCCATCCACCGGCACCACCTCGACGACGCCAGCATCCGGGACCACGGGGTCGAAGGACAAGCTCAGGCCGAGCGGGACGGGGAGTTGGTCAGCACCTGGCGCAGGAGGTCGGCGTTGCTGCGGGTGCGCTTCACGCGGTCCAGCAGGAGTTCGGTGGCCTGCTGGGTGTCGAGGCCGCCCAGGGCCCGGCGCAGGGCCCAGGTGGCGGGGGTGCGGGCGGGGCCGAGGAGGAGTTCGTCGCGGCGGGTGCCGGAGGCCCTGATGTCCACGGCCGGGAAGACGCGCTGGTCGGCGAGGCGGCGGTCGAGGCGGAGCTCCATGTTGCCGGTGCTCTTGAACTCCTCGAAGATCAGGTCGTCCATGCGCGAGCCGGTGTCGACGAGGGCGGTGGCCAGGATGGTCAGCGAGCCGCCGTCCTCGATGTTGCGCGCCGCGCCGAAGAGCCGCTTCGGGTGCTGGAGGACGCTCGCGTCGAGGCCGCCGCTGAGGGTCCGTCCGTGGGCGGGGGCGTTGGCGTTGTGGGCGCGGGCGAGGCGGGTGAGGGAGTCGAGCAGGACGACCACGTCGTGGCCGAGTTCGACCAGGCGCTTGGCCCGCTCGATGGCGAGTTCGGCCAGCGCGATGTGCTCGCGGGCGGGCCGGTCGAAGGTGGAGGCGATGACCTCGCCCTTGACCGAGCGGCGCATGTCGGTGACCTCCTCCGGGCGCTCGTCGACCAGGACGACCATCAGGTGCGCCTCGGGGTGGTTGCGGGCGATCGCCCCCGCGATCGACTGCAGGACGAGGGTCTTGCCCGCCTTCGGCGGCGCCACGATCAGGCCGCGCTGTCCCATCCCGATCGGGGCCACCAGGTCGATGACCCGGCCCGTCAGCTGGCGCGGGTCCGGCTCGGTCTCCAGGTGGAGCTGCCGGTGCGGGTACAGCGGGGTCAGGTCGTGGAACGCCGGTCGGGGCCGGGACTCCTCGGCCGGAGTGCCGTTGACCGTGTCGACCCGGGCCAGGGACGGGCGGCCGGCGCCGGAGCGGGCACCGCCGGAACGGGCGCGGGCCGCGCCGGTCGGTACCTGGCCGGTCAGGACGTCGCCGGTCCGCAGACCCAGCGCGCGCACCTGGCTTGCGGGCAGGTGCACGTCGGTGGGGCCGGGGAGGTAGCCGGAGGTGCGCAGCACGGCGTTGCCCTCGCGGATGTCCAGCACTCCGGCGACGGCGACGAGGTCGCTCGTGGCGGTGCTGTCCGGCTGCGCCGGTCCGTCGGAACGGGCCCGTGCCCGTTGTCCGGGCCGCGCCTCGCCGCTCCCGGTGCTCGCGGGGCGGGGAACCCGGGTCGGCTCCGGCGGGCGGGCGGTGGAGCCCGTGGAGGTCGAGCGGGTCGAGGTGGAGCGGGTGGAGGTGATCGCCTCGACGAGTTCGCCCTTGCGCAGGCGGGCGGCGCCCTGGATGCCCAGGGCGGAGGCGAGTTGGTGCAGGTCGGCCTTCAGCAGGCCGTCCAGCGGGGCGGTGATGGTGGGTTCGGTGGTCGGTTCGGTGATGGTGGGTTCGGTGATGGTCGGTTCGGTGATGGTCGGTTCGGTGATGGTCGTCACGAGCAGGTACTCCTGTGCGGTGTGAAGGGTGTGGCGGCGCGGCGGCCGTGAGCGGCCGGGCGGCCGGAGCGGAATCGCGGTCCGGCCGGGGAGCCGGTCGAGATGCGCGGGGTGGCGAGCGAAGCGGCCTCGGGCCTCGGCACGACCACGAGGTGATCCGTGCGGGTGGCGTCGGCTGTCGCTGCCGCATTGACGCGGGTTCGCCCGGAGGATGCCGGGGCGAGCGCTCTCAGGTGCTGCGGGTGTGCCCGGGACCGGAGCGTTGAAGCTGCTGTGGTCCGCCGGTGTCCGGTCAGCCCGCCAGGGGCCCGACTCCGCAGTGGCGCCTGGTTCCCGCACCCCCAAGGGGTGGGCTTCCAGCTCGCCTGCTTGCAGGGTAGCACCATGGGTGGCTGTGGCGCCTCGGAAATTGCGTGCACACCGGCGCTTCCTGCCGCCACGGCCCGGATCCCGCCCGACCGGTGGCCTCGACGCTGGACCCGCCGGGAGCAGCGGACGACGGCGGACGACGGACGGCGGAAACGGCCCGGCCGGTGTTCTCGCCGTTCGCCCGTGGCCGGGAGCCGGATCGTGGAGAATCGCCGGATGGACGATGTCGCGACGGCAGCCGCCGGGTGGGCCCGAACGGTCCTGGCACAGCTCGGGCTGGACGGCCGGTGCCGGATCGAGGCGACGACCGTGCTCCAGGACGGGCCCGCACCCGCTCCGCCGCTCGCCTCCGAGGTGCCGTACCACTCGACGCTGACCATCGTCTTCGCGGACGCGCCGGAGAACCCGGAGAACCCGGACGCGCCGGAGGACCCGGCCCTCGGCGAGCCGCAGATGTCGGGCACGCGCGTCGCGGTCTCGACCGGCGGCGACCGGACAGAGGTCCACCTCCCGTCGGGCCTGGCCCCCGCCGAGGCCCTGGTCCTGCTCGCCGACCGGCTCCAGGACTGGGCGATCGAACTGACCCACGGAGCGGCCCTGCCCCCGTGCCCCGGGCACCGCCACCCGATGCGCGCGGCGGTGATCGACGGCGCGGCCCGCTGGTGCTGCCCCCGGCCGGAGGGCGGCGGCGCGCCGCTCCCGATCGCCTGACCCCCGATCGCCCGACCCTCGCGGGCCGGGACGGATCAGGGTGGACCGGACGGGCACGTACACTTGCCCCTCGTGGTGGACACCCAGTACGAAGACCTGTTGCGGCACACGCTCACCGCCGGGACGGCCAAGGCCGACCGGACGGGCACCGGTACCCGGAGTGTGTTCGGACACCAGTTGCGCTACGACCTCTCGCAGGGGTTCCCGCTGGTCACCACGAAGAAGGTGCACCTCAAATCCGTGGTGTACGAGCTGCTGTGGTTCCTGCGCGGCGAGTCCAACGTGAAGTGGCTGCGCGAGCACAACGTCACGATCTGGGACGAGTGGGCCGACGCCGACGGCGACCTCGGCCCCGTCTACGGCGCCCAGTGGCGCAGCTGGCCCACCCCGGACGGGCGGCACATCGACCAGATCAGCCAGGTCCTCGACACGCTGCGCAACGACCCGGACTCGCGCCGGATGATCGTCTCGGCCTGGAACGTCGGCGAGCTGGAGGCCATGGCGCTCGCCCCGTGCCACGCCCTGTTCCAGTTCTACGTGGCGGACGGCCGGCTCTCCTGCCAGCTGTACCAGCGCAGCGCCGACCTGTTCCTCGGGGTCCCGTTCAACATCGCCAGCTACGCCCTGCTCACCCACATGGTGGCGCAGCAGGTGGGTCTGGAGCCCGGGGACTTCATCTGGACCGGCGGTGACTGCCACATCTACGACAACCACCTGGAGCAGGTGACCGAGCAGCTCTCGCGGACGCCGTTCGACTTCCCCGAGCTGCGGCTGCGGCAGGCCGGGTCGCTCTTCGACTACGCGTACGGCGACGTGGAGATGGTCGACTACAAGCACCACCCCGCGATCAAGGCGCCGGTCGCGGTATGAGGATCGGACTGATCTGGGCCCAGACGCCGGACGGTGTGATCGGCGCGGACAACACGATGCCGTGGCACCTGCCCGAGGACCTCGCCCACTTCAAGGCGACCACCCTCGGGCGGCCCGTGGTGATGGGCCGCCGCACCTGGGAGTCGCTCCCGCCACGGTTCCGCCCGCTGCCGGGGCGGCGCAACATCGTGGTGACCCGCGACCCGCAGTGGTCCGCCGACGGCGCCGACCGCGCCGGGTCCCTCGACGAGGCGCTGAGCCTCGCCGCCGGGGAACCCGGGCGGGGCAACGGCGCCGAGACCTGGGTGATCGGCGGCGGGCAGCTGTACCGCCAGGCCGTCGACCGTGCCGTCACGCTGTCCGTCACCGAGATCGACCTGACGGTGCGGGGCGACACCTACGCCCCCGCCATCGGCGCCGCCTGGAGCGTCGTCGAGGACGGCGGACCGCAGACCTCGGCCTCCGGCCTGCGCTACCGGATCCGCACCTACGCGCGCCCCGACGGCGGCAGCGGCTCGGACTGACCTGCGTCCCACCGTCGAGGGCCCCCGGTCGAGGGCCGCCGGTGGGACCTCGTGCACACCGTGGCGACCGACGCCGCCGGACCGCACCGGACCGGATCAACTGCCGACGGCCCCCTTCGTCCCGACCTGCCCGAACGTGCCGGGCCCGCTGGCCAGCGTGTCGACCGCCGCCCGCCACGCGGTGTCGTCGGAGTGCAGCACACGGCGCAGGTAGGCCCCGGCCAGGCGCGCGAGTGCGGCGACGAGCGCGGGGTTCTCGTCCGTGGTCTCGGCGGCGTCGTAGCCGGCGATGCCGCCGAGCCCGTGTTCCGCGCCGAAGAGGGTGAGCAGGGCCTTGGGGCCGGGGGCGAAGGTGTAAGGGTCGGCGTGCCAAGCCGGACCGAGGTCGGTGAAGTGCCGCGAGTCGTCCTTGTCACCGGCCACGACGAGCGTCGGCGTCGTCATCGTGGAGAAGTCGATGCCGCGACCGAAGCCGATCATCCCGGCCATGGGGCCGTTCAGGGCGTCGCCGCCCCGGCCGGGCGCGGCCAGCAGGACACCCGCCGTGATCCGGGGCTCGGTCAGGTCCACCATCTCGCCGGTGTCCGGGTCGGCGACGCGCGCGCCCAGCAGCAGGGAGGCGGTGAAGCCGCCCAGGGAGTGGCCGGCGACGGCGACGCGGCCGCGGTCGATCCGCCCGGCCAGGTGCGGCACGGCCGCCTCGATCTCGTCCAGCCGGTCGAGGATGCGGCTCATGTCCTCGGCGCGCGAGCGCCAGAAGAACGGCGCGCCCGGGGCGTCGGCGAGCAGCGGGGCGAGCGTGCTGGAGCTGAGGTGGGTGGGCTGCAGGACGACGAAGCCCTGCGCGGCCCAGAGGTTGGCGATCGGGGCGTAGCCGTTGAGGGAGGAGAGGTTGTTGGAGTGACCGTGGCCGTGCGAGAGGAGGAGGACGGGCAGGTCGGTGCCGTCGACGGGCACGGTGACCCGCACCTGGAGGTCCACGGGGCGTCCGGGAACGGACAGGACCACCGGGCTGTAGGACAGGACGGGCGCGGGCGACGGAACGGCGGAGGCGGGGGCGGAGCGCTGCATGGGGTGGGTCCCTTCTGGCTGCCGGAGATCGCGCCGGATTCGGGCGGACGGCAGATCGGTGGCCGGGGCGGGCAGGCTCCCGCTAAGCTCGACTCAAGCGGAGCGCTGCTCCATCTAGTATCCGGAGCACTGTTCCGCTTTGTCAACGACGAAGGAAGGAAGCGAGACCCAGGTGCCTGTCGACAGCCCGCAGGAGCAGCCCACACCCCCGGCCCGCGGCAAACGGTCCGACGCGTTGCGCAACCAGCGGACGCTGCTCACCGCCGCGGCCGAGGTGTTCGTCGAGTCGGGCGTCGACGCGCCGATCCGCCGGATCGCCGCCCGGGCGGGCGTGGGCATGGGCACCATCTACCGCCACTTCCCGACCAGGGCCGACCTCGTCACCGCCGTCTACCGGCACCAGATCGAAGCGTGCGTCGAAGCCGGCCCCAGACTGCTGGCCGAGGCCGACTCCCCCTACGACGCGCTGCGCGCCTGGATCGACCTCTTCGTCGACTTCCTGGTCACCAAGCACGGACTCGCCGAGGTCCTGCAGTCCGACACCGACCGCTTCGGCTCCCTGCACGCACTCCTCGAACGCCTGCTGCCCGTCTGCGCGCAGCTGCTCGACGCCGCGGAGAGCGCGGGCGAGATCACCGGCCACCTGAAGCCCTACGAACTCATGCGCGGCATCGGCAACCTCTGCATCGGACGCGACGGCGACGACCGGTACGACCCCCGCCGACTGATCGACGTGCTGCTCACCGGACTGCGGTCGGTGCCGAACTGACCCGGCGCGCAGCCGGGACGACGGCCACCCGTCCCACCGCCCCCTTCCCCCTGGGCCGGTGGCCCGGTCACTCCGGCCGGGCGGCGGGGCGCAGGTAGACCTCGTCGGTGTAGCACCAGGCCCAGTCCTCGCCCGGCCGGAGCGTGCGGGCGAGGTGGTGGGCGCCGTGGGCGCGGGCGTGACGGTACGCGTGCTGCCCGGGCGAGCTGTCGCAGCAGCCGACGTGCCCGCAGCTCAGACAGGCCAGCAGGTTCACCCAGGAACCGCCGTCCCGCAGGCAGTCCTCGCAGCCGGGGATTGCGTTCGCGGGGGCCGCGCGCAGTCCTTCCACATGGGCGCAGGTCGACTGGACGACCCGGCCCGGATCGGCCGCGACCCGCCATTCGTTCCGACCGTCCACAGGGCACACCCTACGAGGCCGGTCGCGGCGGCGCAGGCCGGACCGGCCTCGAAGGGCGGCCGGGAGACCCCCGACCGCCGGCCGCGGCGGGGTTTTCGGCCCGGAGCGCGGGGAAGAACGTGTCGGGACTCCCGAACGTGCGACTGCGACCGAAGGGGATCACTGATGACGGGACGCGCCGAAGGCCCGGGGCCCCGGGCCTGGACCCCCGCCGCTCTGGACGAGGAGGACTGGCTCGTTCCGTGGTCGCCCGGTCCGACGGGTCCGCCCGGTGCCACGAATCCCACAGGTCCGACGGGTCCCACCGACGGACCGCAGACCGAGGACGATCCGACCGCCCGCATCGCCCACGCCCTGCGCCACGGGCCGGGGCTCGCCCTGGTGCGCGGCCTGGAGCTGAACGGCCTCGGCGACCCGGAGTGCGCCGAGCTGTGCCGACGCCTCGCCGCCCGTCTGGGCACGGTGCTGCCGCTCCCGGCCGGCCCGTCGGCGGACGACCTGCTCACCGCCGAGACCGCCCCGGCGGTCGAACTCTCCGCCGCCGACCGCGCCGCGCAGCGGGAGGGGGACGCCAGGACGCTCGACCCGCACACCGACCGGTCGTACGGCCCCGAGTCGCCGTGGCTGCTGGGCCTGTTGTGCATCCGGCCGGCCCGGGCCGGAGGTGAGTCGCTGCTGGTCAGCGGCCGCGCCGTCCACGACCGTCTCGCCGCGCGCGACCCGTCCGCGCTGCATCACCTCTACCAGGACTTCCACTTCGGGCGCGGCCCGGACTTCGACCGCGTCTCGCCCGTCTTCCAGCAGCGCCGCCACGGCCTGCATGTCCAGTACAACCGTTACTGGATCGAGCGCGGGCAGCAGGAGGCCGACCGGCCGCTGCCGCCGGAGCGGCGGGCGGCACTGGACACCCTCCACGAGGTGCTCACCGACCCCGGGATGGTGCTGCGCGTCCCGCTGCGCCGGGGTGATCTGCTGTTCGTGGACAACACGGCCGTCCTGCACGGACGGACCGGGTTCAGCGACCCGGCCGGCCCGGGCGAGCGGCGCTGCCTGGCCCGGGTCTGGGCGGACCGGCCGGCCGACCGGTGAAGACCCTGGCCGGGTGGGGTCAGCCGCCGTCGCCGAGGGCGTAGAGGCCGGGAAGGTTGACCACGATCGCCTCCTGGGTACTGCGGGCGATGACGACGACCGCCTCCTCCTCCGGGTCCGGGTTCTCCTCGCGGTGCGGGACGAACGGCGGCACGAAGATGTAGTCGCCCGGGCCGGTGCGCAGCCGGATCTCCTCGGGCGTGCCGGAGGAGTCGTCGACGAAGACGAACTCGGGGTGCCCGCTGACCACGTGGATGGCGGTCTCGGACTCGCCGTGGTGGTGGTCGGAGGAGGCGGTGGCGGGGGCGACGTGGGTCTGCCCCATCCAGAGCTTCTCCGAGCCGACCGTGCGTCCGCTGATCGCGGCGAAGCGCCGCATCCCGCCGGTCTGGGCGGTGCCGTCGTCGAGTTCACCGGCGCGGATGTGGTGCAGCCGGGCCCTCAGCGCGGTGCCCGCGGGGGCGTCCGTGCCGTGCAGGTGCGGATGGAAGCCGGTGCCCGCCTCCGTGACGACGGCCGCCGCTCCTTCCGTGGCAGGCGCGGGGGTGTGGGAGTGGGCGTGGGGTTCGGCGGACATGGCGCTCCTGGGTCGGGCGGGGCGATCGGGGCGGGGAGGAAGGGGAGGGCGGGACGATGAGGCACGGGGGAACGGGGCGGCGGCGCGTGGCTCGGACACGGGGCGGCACCTCCCGGCGCCCTCCCCGGGCACCCCGGGATGTCACCGGACGCTAGGCCCGCCGGTGAAAGGATGTCAAGAGGTGTCTTTTCCCGCCCGCCTGGCCCGCCCTTGGCGGACAAGGGACTTGAGCACCGCTCCACCCGGGGGATACTCGGGTGCATGCACATATCCGCCAAGGCCGACTACGCCGCCCGGGCTCTGGTCGAGCTCGCCCGCGACACGTCGCGCCCCCTCACCTGCGAGGCCATCGCCGCCTCCCAGGGCATCCCGTTCCGGTTCCTCAAGTCCGTGGTGGGCGAGCTGCGACGGGCCGGGCTGGTCCGCAGCCAGCGCGGCTGCGAGGGCGGCTACTGGCTCGGCCGGACGGCCGACGAGATCACTCTGCTGGACGTGGTGCGCGCGGTGGACGGCGAGGTGATCACCCTGCGCGGAGAGCCGCTGTCCGGGCTCGACTATCCGGGCCCCGCGCGCGCACTGCCGTCGGTCTGGCGCAGCGTCGAGGAACGCGCGGTGGAGATCCTCGCGGGCACGACGGTGGCCCAGTTGGTGCGCTCCGGCGACCGGGTCGCGACCGCGTGAGCGGGGCCGAGAGCGAGACCGGGGTCCAGGCCGAGACCGGGGTCCAGGCCGAACGCAGGACCGGGGCCGAGCCCGAGGCCACCGCGGTCGAGGTCGTGGAGTTCACCGATCCGATGTGCCCGTGGTCCTGGGCCGCCGAGCCGAGGCTGCGGGCACTGCTGCGTGAGACGGAGGGCTTCTGCCGACACCGGCGGGTCTTCGGGGTCCTGTTCGACGAGGACGAGGATCCGGCGCCGGATCCCGCTGCCGAGACGGCCTGGTACGCCCGCTACGTCGAGCGGATCACCGACCACGCGGGCGCGCCCCGGGCCGTCCGGCTGGGCTGGGTGGCGGCGAGCAGTTGGCCGTCCTCGCTGGCGGCGGCCGCCGCCGAGGCGCAGGGTCCGCTGGTCGCCGAGCGGGTGCTGCGCCGGCTGCGGGAGAGCGTGTTCGTCCTCGGCGAGCCCGCCGACACTCCCGGGCGCGTCCTCGCGGCGGTGGCGGGCGTCGCCGGCCTCGACGAGCCACGGCTGCGGGCCGACCTGACCTCCGCGGCCGTCCGCGAACGGGTGCTGCGCGACCGCGCCGAGGCCCGGCGGCCGCTGCCGGAGGTGATCGGGCTGCGCGGGGACGGGCCCCACCCGGGGGCGGCGAAGGAGACCGAGGACGGCGGCCACCGGTACGCGCTGCCGACCGTGGTGTTCAGCGGACCGCGCGGGCGGCGGGTGGTACCGGGGTGGCGGGGCGTGGAGGAGTACCGGAGCGCGTTGGCGGCGGTCTCGCCCGCGCCGCTGCCGGTGGCGGCCCGCACCGCCACCGCCGAGGAACTGTTGGAGCGGTACCGCAGTCTGACCGGACCCGAGCTGGCCGGGGCACCCGGAAGGCTACCGGCCGACGCACTGCGCGTCCGGACCGCGAACGGGGTCGTCGTCCTCCACCCGAGGGAGCGTTCCGGCCCGGCGGCAGCGGCGGCCCGAGGGTAGTCGCCACCGGCGGTAACGGCGGCGCCGGCGCTAGCGGCGACCTGGCCGTGGTGACGGCCCTCCGCCGCCCGGCCGACGGGCCGACGGGCCGACGGGCCGCGCCGACGGAGGCGACGAAGACGTCACACGGCGCCGCACCGGGGGCGGCGCGGCGGCCCGTCCCGGTCCGGCACAACGGCTGTCCGTGGACGTCGCAACGGCGCTGTGTGAACGGCGCGTTGAGGAGGTGTTGCAGCACTCGCCGAAGCCAAGAGACACCTTTTGGTGTCCATTGACAGCAGGCCGCTGACCTGGCCAGGATGAGTCCATGACCTCCACGCACCCCTTCCCGGTGCGCCGCTGGACGAGTCACCGACGCACCAGCAGCACCCGCTGTTGTTGACCGCGTCCGGACCCGGCGGCCATCGCGCCGCCACACCGCGCCCCGCCCGGGCGACCCGCGCGCACGGCTCCTGAACCCGGCACCCCGGGCCCCGGTTCCCGGCCGGCCCTTCCCCGGCGGACCCGCCACCCCCGCACCGCCCGCTCGCTCCCCGGCCCGCGGACCCGTCGGGCCCCTCCGTGCCCGGCCGCGCGCTCCCGGCCCGGCCTCCTCGCGCCAGACACGTCCTCCGGCCCGTACCCGTGCCCACGCCTGTGCCCGACCCCTCGACTCCGTGCCCGTGGCCGGAGCCCCGCGCTGCCGCGCGCCCCCTCCGAAAGGTGACCGACCGTCATGACCAGCTCCCTCAGCGACCGCCCGCAGCTCGGCAGACGTTCCCTGCTCGGCCTCGGCCTGGGCCTCGGCGCCTCGTTCGCCCTCGCCGCGTGCGGCGACCCCGGACAGGCCGGGACGGGCGGATCCACCGCCGGCGGCACCCTCAAGTGGGGCTGGGCGCTGCCGACTTCGTGGGATCCGGTGTTCTCCTCGGCGGGCTGGGACGTCCACTCGCTGTCGCTGGTCTACGCGGGCCTCACCAAGCTCGACGAACAGGGCACAGCCGTCCCGGCGCTGGCCTCGGCCTGGAAGTTCAGTGCCGACGGCACCTCGGTCGCCTTCACCCTGCGCCCCGGCCTGACCTTCTCCGACGGCACCCCGCTGGACGCCGCGGCGGTCAAGAAGAGCCTGGACCGCGGCCGCACCGAGCCCAAGTCCCTGGTCGCCCCACAGCTCACCAGCGTCCGCGAGGTGTCCGCTCCCGACCCGCAGACCGTGCTGCTCCAACTCTCCCGGCCCGACTACCAGATCCCCAACCTGCTGGCCGGGAAGACCGGCATGGTCGTCAATCCCAGGGCCTTCGAGTCGGACGGCGCCGGGCTGGCCACCCGCCCGGCCGGAGCCGGGCCCTTCGCCCTCACCTCCTACACCCAGAACGCCAAGGCCGTCCTGCGGCGCAACCCCGCCTACTGGGACGCGACCGCGATCAAACTGGAGAACTTCGAGATCTACCCGCTGCCGGACGCCGCCACCGTGGTGGCCGGGCTCCAGTCCGGACAGTTCGACGTGGCCCAGATCCCGGGCAGCCAGGTCGCCGCGGCCAAGGCGGCGGGCCTGGAGGTCCAGGTGATCCCGTCCCTGGTGGTGGCGGTGCTGGACGTCAACGTCGAGAAGGCGCCGTTCGACAACCCCAAGGTGGTCGAGGCACTCAAGTTCGCGGTCGACCGGGAGGCGCTGCTCAAGACCCAGCTCTTCGGCTACGGCGAGGTCAATCACCAACCGTTCCCGAAGGGTTATGTCGGTTACGACCCCGCCTCGGCCGACCTCTACCGGTACGACCCGGCGAAGGCGCGCGCGCTGCTCACCGAGGCCGGCCACCCCGACGGCGTCGACCTCGCCCTGACCACCACGGCCGCGCAGGGACTGCCCGAGCAGCTCCAGGCGCAGCTGAAGGAGGTCGGCATCCGGGCCACCATCGACGTGGTCCCGGCGGCGCAGGCCACCCAGATCGTCTACATCCAGCACGCCAAGGCCCTGTTCACGGACCAGTTCGCGGGCCGTGACTCCGCCGCACAGACGTTCCAGGTGCTGTTCGGCGAGCAGGGCCTGATGAACCCGGGCCGGCGCACCCCGCCGGAGCTGGCCGCAGCGGTCGAGCAGGTCTCGCGCACCCCGCTGGACTCGCCGGAGTACCCGCAGGTCCTCCGCGCCGCGACCGCGCTCGCGGTGCGCACGATGCCCAACACCTTCCTCTACAGCGTCCCCCGGCTGCTGGCCCGGCGGAAGGCCGTCTCGCCGATCCCGGCCTTCACGGTGGTACAGCGCTTCGAAGGGGTGACCGCGGCGTGAGCGCCGTCCTGCCCCGCCCGGACGTCCGGCGCGCGGGGCCGCTCGCCCGCCGGGTGGCGCGGGCCCCGCGTCCGCTGGGGCGGGTGCTCGGGAGCACGGTCACCGTCTTCCTGCTCTCCTCGCTGCTCACCTTCGGCCTCGGCGCCGTCTCGGACGCCAACCCGGCCGCCGCCGTCCTCGGCGAGACCGCCACCGCGGCCGACATCGCCCGGCTGGACCACGAGTTCGGCCTGGACCGGCCGCTGCCCGTCCAGTACGGCGACTGGCTGCTCGACGCGGTCGGCGGCGACCTCGGGACCTCCTGGTTCACCACGGTGCCGGTCGCCGACTCGATCGCCACCGCGCTCCCGGTCGACCTGTCCATCGCCGGGCTCGCCCTGCTGCTGGCCGTCCTGCTGGGCGGCGCGGCCGGGGTCGCGGCGGCGCTGAGCAACGGCGGCCGGCTGGACCGCGCCGTCACCGCCGTCTGCACCCTCCTCGGCACCCTGCCCGCCTTCGTGATCGCGATCGGCCTGATCACGCTGGTCGCCGTCCAGTTGCGGTTGCTGCCGTCCGGCGGGTACGTGCCGTTCTCCCGACAGCCGGGCGAGTGGCTGCGGTTCGCCCTGCTGCCGGCGCTGGCCCTCAGTCTGGACGCCGCCGCCGGCATCGCCCGCCAGCTGCGGACCTCGCTGGTAGCGGAGGTACGCCGGAACTACGCGACCGGCGCCCTGATGCGCGGACTGTCCGGGCGCCGGGTGCTGTTCGGCCACGCGCTGCGGAACGCCGCCGGTCCGGCCTTCACCGTGCTCGGCATGAGCGTGCCGGTACTCATCGGCGGCGCCGTGGTCACCGAGCGGATCTTCAACCTGCCGGGGATCGCCCAACTGTCGCTCCGGGCGGCCGAGCAGCACGACGTGCCGGTGATCCAGGGCACCCTGCTGGTCACCGTCGCGGTGGTGCTCGTCGCCAATCTGGCCGTCGACGCCGTGCTGTTCGCCCTCAACCCGGTGGCCCGGCGCGGACCTCGGCCGGAGGGACGCGCACGGAGGACGACAGCAGCAACGGCAACGGCAGCGACAGGAGTGGCCCGGTGAACGCGCTGCGGGTGCCCATCGCCCGCGCCGCGCTGACCGTCCTGGCCCTCGTTCTGCTGCTCGCCCTGCTCGGCGGACGGATCGCCCCGGCGGACCCGCTCGCCCAGGACACCGCCCACATCCTGGCCGGGCCCTCGGCGGAGCACCTGCTGGGCACCGACTACCTCGGCCGCGACGTGCTGAGCCGACTGCTGGCCGGAACCGGGCTCTCCGTACTCGCCGCCGTCGAGGCGGTGGCCCTCGCCGCCCTGCTCGGGGTCGTCCCCGGGCTGCTGTCGGTGCGGTTCGGCCCGGCCCGGTCCTGGCTGGCCCTGCGCGCCGTGGACTCCCTGATGACGCTGCCGTTCACGCTCTTCGCGATCGCCGCCGTCGGCCTGCTCGGCAACGGACTGCACCAGGCGATGCTGGCGCTCGGCGTCCTGCTCGCGCCGCTGTTCTTCCGCGTCACCCGGGCCGCCGCGCTCGGCCTGGACCGCGCCCAGTACGTCGAGGCCGCCGAGCTGATGGGTGCCTCCCGGTCCTGGATCCTGCGGGTGCACATCTGGCGCAAGGTCCTGCCGACCGTCGCCGTCACCACCGCGCACGCGCTGGCCACCGGTCTGCTCACGGTCTCCTCCCTCACCTTCCTCGGGATCGGCGTGCAGCCGCCGGCGCCGACCTGGGGCGGCATGCTCGCCAGCGACCTCGGCTTCCTGGCCCAGCAGCCGTGGGCGCCGGTCCCGCCCGCCGTACTGATCATGCTCACCGTCGGGGCACTGAACCTGCTGGCCGACGCCCTCACCGACAGCGACCGGACCGGCGCCGCCCCGGCCGCCGCCCGCACCCGCCGGGTCGGCGGGAGGCGCGCAGCGCCGGGCGTGCCGTTCGCGCCGGGCGCCCCGCCCGCACCGGGTGTATCGACCGCGCCGGACCGGAAGGAGCAGGACCATGTCCCCCACCCCGCCTGAGCCCGCCTCTGCTGCGCCGGGCCGTCCCGCCCGCACCGCCGCCCTGCGGGTCGAGGGGCTGCACGTGACCGTCGGCCACGGCCGCACCGAGGCCGTCCGCGACGTCTCGTTCGACGTCCTCCCCGGCGAGGCCGTCGGACTGGTCGGGGAGTCCGGCAGCGGAAAGACGCTCACCTGCCGCTCGGTGCTCGGCCTGCCGTCGCCCGGGGTCGCCGTCTCCGCCGGACGGATCGTCCTCGGCGGCACGGCGGACGACGGCCCGGGGAGTCCCGACACGGATCTCGTCAGCCTGACCGACCGCCAGTGGCAGCAGGTGCGCGGCACCCGGATCGGCGCCGTCTTCCAGGACCCCGGCTCGTACCTCAACCCCACCCTCACCGTCGGACGCCAGTTCGGCGAGCCGCTGCGCCGACGCGGACTCACCCGGGCCCAGGCCCGCCGACGGGCGGTGGAACTCTTCGGGGCCGTCGGCCTGCACGACCCGGAGCGGATCCACGACAGCTACCCGCACGAGCTCTCCGGCGGCATGCTCCAGCGGGTCCTGATCGCGGTCGCGATCTCCGACGACCCTCAGCTGCTGGTCGCCGACGAGGCCACCACCGCGCTGGACACCGTCGTCCAGGCCGAGGTGCTGGACCTGCTGGGCGGGCTGCGCGACCGGCACGGACTGGCCCTGCTACTGGTCAGCCACGACCTGGCGGTGGTCGCCGAGGTGTGCGACCGGGTCCTCGTGCTCTACGCGGGCGAGGTCGTCGAGGAGGGCCCCACCGCCGAGGTGGTCGCCGCCCCGGCCCACCCGTACACCGAGGCGCTGCTGCGGGTCGCCGCCCTGGGCCGCCGCGACCGCCGGGAACTCGCCGTCATCCCCGGCCGACCGCCCGAGCCCGGCACCGCCGGGGCCGGCTGCCGCTTCGCGCCGCGCTGCGAGTACGCCACCGCCGCCTGCGCCGAGCAGCCCGTCCCGCTCACGCCCGGCCCCGGGACCGGCCACCGGGCCGCCCGCTGCCTGCGCAGCGCCGAACTGACCCTCAGCGGCGTCCGCGAACACACGGACGCCACGCAACGAACGGAGGTCCCGGTTTGAGCATCACCGCCATCGCCTCGTCGATCACGGACGGGCCGACGCCCGTCACCGGATCCCCCGCCCTGCGGATCGAGCGACTGGAAGTCCGCTACGGCCGCACCCCCGTACTCGGCGGGGTCGACCTGGAGGCGCGCTCCGGCGAGATCCTGGGCCTCATCGGCGAGACCGGCTCCGGGAAGACCACGCTCGCCCGGGCCGTGGCCGGGCTCGCCCCCGTCACCGCGGGCCGGATCACGGTGGACGGTACCGACCGCACCGTCCTGCGCGGCCGCTCCCTGCGGACGGCGCGGCGGGCCGGGACCGTCCAGTACATGTTCCAGGACCCGCTGCGCTCCCTCGACCCCGATCTGACAGTGGCCCGCCTCGTCGGCGAACCGCTCGCCGTGGCCGGCGTGCCCCGGTCCGAGCGCGGGCCGCGGGTGCGGGAGGCGCTCGACCGGGTCGGCCTGGACGGCGCGTTGGCCGCCCGCACCCCCGGCGCGCTGTCGGGCGGCCAACGCCAACGGGTCGCCCTGGCCCGGGCGATCGTCGGGCGGCCCCGGCTGCTGCTGGCCGACGAACCGGCCAGCGCCCTGGACGCCTCCAACCGCAACCACGTCCTGCGCCTGCTGGACCGGCTCCGCCACGAACTCGACCTGGCCGTCGTGGTGATCTCGCACGACCTCGACTCGCTGGCCGGGATCGCCGACCGGATCGCCGTGCTCTACCGGGGCCGGATCGTCGAACAGGGCCCGGCAAACGCGGTGCTGGACCGGCCGCTGCACCCGTACAGCGCGCTGCTGGCCGCCTCGGCGCCGGGACCGGACCCCGCGCGGCGGACCGTGCTCCGGCTCCTGCGGGCGCCCGCCGGGGCCGCCGTCCCCGAGGGCGGCTGCGGGTTCGCGCACCGCTGCCCGTTCGCGGACGCGGCCTGCGCGGCGGTCCCGGAGCTCGGACCCGCCGCCGCGGTCTCCAGCACCGGTCCGCGGGCGCACGCCGCCGCCTGCCACCACAGCCCGGACTGGCAGGCCCGGCTCCACCCGGGCAACGCCGTCCACACCCCCGGCTCCGACGCCACCACTCCTGACGCCAGCACTCCCACGGAGCAGCCCCGATGACCCCGGCACCGGCACCGACCGACCGACCCGCACCCCCACCGACGGCCCCCGCCCGACCGGCACCCCCACCGCCCGACCTCGGCAGACTGCCCGCCCTGACCGCCGCCCTCGCGGAGCGGGCCGCCGAGCACGACCGGGACGCCACCTTCCCCACCGAGGGCGTCGCACTCGTCCACCGGGCCGGGCTGCTCACCGCGACCGTCGCCGAACGGTACGGCGGCGCCGGCGGCGGCCTCGCCGACACCGTCCGGATCCTGCGCGCCCTCGGCGCCGGCGACCCGGCGGTCGCCCTGGCCACCGCGATGACCCTGTTCGTCCACGCCGCCGAGGCACGGGAGGCCCACTGGCCGGCCGGCCCGCTGGCGCGGCTGCTCGCGGAGTCCGCCGAACGCCCCACCCTGGTCAACCACGTCCGGGTGGAGCCTGAGCTCGGCACCCCCGTGCGCGGCGGGCTGCCGACGACCGTGGCCGTACGGCGCGGCGACACCTGGGAACTGACCGGGCGCAAGATCTACTCCACCGCCGCACCCGCGCTGCGCTGGCTGCTGGTCTGGGCCCGCACCGACGAACCCGAGCCCCGGGTCGGCTCGTTCCTGGTCCGCGGCGACCTCCCCGGCATCACCGTGGAACCCACCTGGGACCACCTCGGCCTGCGGGCCAGCCGCAGCGACGACGTGGTCCTGGACGCCGTGCGGGTCCCGCTCGACCACACCGCACGGCTCGCCGCCCCCGCCCCGGAAGGCGGCCGGGACCACCTCGGCGGCGCCTGGAACTCGCTCGGCCTGACCGCCCTCTACCTGGGCGTCGCCCGGGCCGCGCAGTCCTGGCTCACCGGCTTCCTGCACGAGCGGACACCCAGCGCCCTGGGCGCGCCACTGGCGAGCCTGCCCCGCTTCCAGAGCGAACTCGGCCTGATCGACCTCGAACTCGGCGCCGCCGAACGGCTGGTCACCGCCCTCGCGGCGGCGGTCGACGCGGACGAGCCGCAGGCCGTCGACGAGGCACCCGGCGCGAAGCTGCTCGGCACCCGCGCCGCCGTGGAATCCGTCCAGCGGGCCGTCACCCTGGTCGGCAACCACGGCCTGACCCGGCACCACCCGCTCCAGCGACACCTGCGCGACGTGCTGTGCGCCCGGGTGCACACCCCGCAGGACGACACCGTCCTGCTCGCCCGGGGCCGGGCCGCCCTGCGCCGCCCGCCGGTCGGCTGACCGGCCCCCTCCTTCCCTCGCTCCCCCGGGCTCCGCCGCCCGCGGCGCTCCTCCCCGATCCCCTTGCCAAGAAATCTCCTTGCCACGAAAGGCAGACCGCCATGCCCGTCGAGTTCATCGGCATGATCTCCACCCACGACGTCTCCGAGACCCGCCCCGCGCACGGCCCGGTGGTCGACCCCGACTACACCCGGCGGTTCGCCCGGGCCCACGAGGAGGCCGGCTTCGACCGGATCCTGATCGCCCACTCCTCGGCCAGCCCCGACCCCAACCAGGTCGCCGCGTTCGCCGCCGCCAACACCGAGCGGCTGGGCCTGCTGATCGCGCACCGCCCCGGCTTCATCGCGCCCACCGTCGCCGCCCGCACCTTCGCGACCCTGGACCAGTTCTCCGGCGGCCGGGTCGCCGTCCACATCATCACCGGCGGCCACGACGCCGAGCAGCGCCGCGACGGCGACTACCTCACCAAGGACGAGCGCTACGCCCGCACCGACGACTACCTGACCGTGCTCACCAAGGCATGGACCGCCGATGAGCCGTTCGACCACGAGGGCCCGTACTACCGCTTCGCCGACTTCAAGTCCGAGGTGCTGCCGGCGCAGCGGCCGCGCATCCCGCTGTTCTTCGGCGGCTCCTCCGAGGCCGCCTACCGGGTCGGCGGCCGGCACGCCGACACCTTCGCGCTGTGGGGCGAGCCGCTGGCCGAGACCGCCCAGCAGATCGCCTCCGTCCGCGCGGCCGCCACCGCCGCCGGCCGCACCGACGTGCAGGGCATCAGCGTCTCCTTCCGCCCGATCCTCGGCCGCACCGAGGACGAGGCATGGGACCGCGCCCACCGCGTCCTGGCCACCATCAAGAAGGGCGGCGACGCCTTCGGCGGGCGCCGCAGGATCCTGCCGACCGGCCCCGGGGCGGCCCCGCAGAACGTCGGCTCCCAGCGCCTGCTGGCCGCCGCCGCCAAGGGCGACCGGCACGACCGAGCGCTGTGGACGGCCCCCGCCGCGGCGACCGGCGCCGCCGGGAACTCGACCGCCCTGGTCGGCACGCCGGAGACGGTCGCCCAGGCCCTGCTGGACTACGTCGACCTCGGCGCCACCACGCTGCTGATCCGCGGCTACGACCCGCTGGAGGACGCCCTCGACTACGGCAAGGAGCTCATCCCGCTGGTGCGTCAGGAGGTCGCCCGCCGCGACGCGCGGGCGGCCCGGGCGGCCCAGGAGGCCGGGGAGGCGCGGGTGCGGCAGGCGGGCCAGGCCGCCGTCGCGGTGTCCGGTGCCGCCCGATGACCGCCACCACCGCCCCGGTGCCACTGGCCGATCCGACCTCCGCCGTCTGGGAGCCCGCCGTCGGCATCGCCGTGCGCGGCACCGTCCTGCTGCTGCCCGGCCGGGGCGAGCACCCGGGCGTGTACGCCCGCTTCGGGCGGCGGCTGGCCTTCGACGGCTACCGCGTGGTCGTCCCGGTGGTGCCCGCCGCGGGATCCGTCCCGCCGGACCTGGCCGGTCCGGTCGCCGAGGCCCGAGCCAGCGCCCCGCCCGGCGCCCCCGTGGTCCTGGCCGGCTCGGACACCGGAGCCCTGCTCGCCCTGGCAGCCGCCCCGGCAGCCGCCCCCGACGGACTGCTGCTCGTGGGCCTGCCCACCGCGGGTGCCGCGCCCGGCGCCCCGGACACCACCGACGCCTGGACGGACGAACTCGGCGCCCGGACGTCCTGCCCGATGCACCGGAGCCTGCTGGCCACCGACCCGGAGTTCCGGCCGGGCGCCCTCGCCCAGGACGTCCCCGTCTCCCTCGCCCGGGCCGCCGAGGAGGCGGCTTCCGACATCGCCTCCGGTGGAGCCGCCTCCGCCGGGGTGCCGGTCCTCCTCGTGCACGGGTCCGCCGACCCGGTGTCGCCTCCCGCCACCGCACGGGGCTTCGCCGACCGGCTCTCCGCCGGAATCGTGCTGGTCGCCGACGGCCGCCACGACGCGCTCAACGACGCCGCCCACCGCAGCGTCGCCGCCGCCGTCGTCCAGTGGCTGGAACGCCTGCGGGGCGGCCCGCACCTGCCCGCCCAGATCGTCACCACCGGCGCGGACGGGCACACCCCCGGCCCGCCCGCCCCCGAAGGAGACCCCGCATGACCACCCTCGACGAACGACCCGTCCTCACCCAACCGTCCACGCTCGCCGGAGCCCACGGCGCCGACCTGCTCCGCAGCGCCCTGCGCCGGCACGCGGCCGGCGTCACGGTGATCACCGCGGCCGGGCCCGGCGGCCCCGCCGGGTTCACCGCGACCTCGTTCACCTCGGTCAGCCTGGACCCCGCCCTGGTCTCCTTCTACCTGTCGGCCACCGCCTCGGCCGCGCCCGCGGTCCGGGAGGCCGAGGCGTTCACCGTGCACATCCTGCGCGACGACCAGCGCGAGCTGGCGAACCGTTTCGCCCGCAGCGGGATCG
This sequence comes from Kitasatospora sp. NPDC094019, assembly GCF_044764505.1. Taxonomy (NCBI): domain Bacteria; kingdom Bacillati; phylum Actinomycetota; class Actinomycetes; order Kitasatosporales; family Streptomycetaceae; genus Kitasatospora; species Kitasatospora sp. NPDC094019. Next base: position 198,931 of record NZ_JBIWIF010000009.1, on the reverse strand, counting down.
ACCGCTTCGCCGGTACCGACTGGCACACCGGCCCGTACGGCACGCCCGTCCTCGCCGGCGCCGCCGCCCGGCTCACGGCCCGCCCGTTCCTGCTCCAGCCGGTCGGCGACCACCTGCTGGTCGTCGGCGAGGTACTGGCCGTCGACACCACCGACGGCCCGCCGCTGGTCCACCACGACGGCGGCTACGGCGCCTTCGCCCCGGTCCGGGAGGGCTGAGCCGCCATGACGCTGACCGCCCACTGGTTCCTGCCCACCACCGGGGACAGCCGGCACGTGGTCGGCGGCGGCCACGGCTCCACGCCCGGCACCGTCGGCACCGACCGGCCGCCGAGCATCGCCTACCTCGGCCAGATCGCCCGCAGCGCGGAACAGCTCGGCTTCACCGGTGCGCTGACACCGACCGGTGCCTGGTGCGAGGACGCCTGGCTGACCACCGCGATGCTCACCCGGGAGACCGAGCGCCTGAAGTACCTGGTGGCCTTCCGGCCCGGTCAGCTCAGCCCGACGCTGGCCGCCCAGATGGCCACCAGCTACCAGAACCAGTCGGGCGGCCGACTCCTGCTCAACGTCGTCACCGGCGGCGAGTCCGCCGAGCAGCGCGCGTACGGGGACTTCCTCGACAAGGCGGGCCGCTACGCCCGCACCGGGGAGTTCCTGTCCGTCACCGGCCGTCTCTGGCGCGGCGAACAGGTCGACCACCGGGGCACCCATCTGCGGGTGGAGGGCGCCCGGCTGACCCGACTGCCGGAACCGGTGCCCGAGGTGTACTTCGGCGGCTCCTCCCCGGAGGCCGCCGAGGTCGCCGCCCGGCACGCCGACGTCTACCTCACCTGGGGCGAGCCGCCGGCCATGGTGGCCGAGAAGATCCGGCACATCCGCGAACTGGCCGCCCGGCACGGCCGCGCGCCGCGGTTCGGCATCCGGCTGCACGTCATCACCCGCGACACCGCGCGGGCCGCGTGGGCCGAGGCCGACCGGCTGCTCGCCGGCATGGACCCGGCGCGGATCGCCGAGACCCAGGCGGCCCTGGCCCGCAGCGAGTCCGAGGGCCAACGGCGGATGCGTCTGCTGCACGGCGGCTCGACCGACCGGCTGGAGGTCTCGCCCAATCTCTGGGCCGGGATCGGTCTGGTGCGCGGCGGCGCGGGCACCGCCCTGGTCGGCGACCACCGCGAGGTGGCGGACCGGATCGAGGAGTACCACCGGCTGGGTGTGGACGAGTTCATCCTCTCCGGCGCCCCGCACCTGGAGGAGGCGTACTGGGTCGGGGAGAACGTGCTGCCGGTCCTCGCCGAGCGGGGGCTCTGGAAACGCGAGGTCTGACGGGAGTCGCCGGGCGGATCCGGTCGGGCGACGGGGCGGCGGGATCGCACCCCGCCGCCCGACCGGCCCTCGTCACCCCAGTCGCGCGTCGAACTCCAGGGACTCGACGAGTTCGCCGACCCGCCGCTCCGGCAGGCCCCGGGAGACGAACCAGGCGCCGACGTTGCGCACGTCCCGCTCCAGGAACGAACGGCCGCGCGGATTCGCCACGACGTCCACGATCTGCGGCACATCGATGATCACCAGCCGCCCCTCGTGGACCAGGATGTTGTACGCCGACAGGTCACCGTGCGCGTAGCCGCCGACGGCCAGCAGCGACAGGCTGCGGCCCAGCTGCTCCCAGAGGTCCTCGACGTCCGCCTCCTCGGCGCGCAGCTGCGCGAGCCGGGGCGCGGCGGCGCCGCTCTCGTCGCCGATGAACTCCATCAGGATCTCCGTGCCCAGGATCTGCACCGGATAGGGAACGGCCGCGCCGGCCGACCAGAGGCGACACAGCGCGTTGAACTCGGCTCCGGCCCACTGCCCGGCGATCGCCTCCTTGCCGAACGTGGTCCGCTTGGCCATCGCCCGGGCGATCCGGGACTCCTTGTGCCGGCGCCCCTCCAGGTACCCGGAGTCCCGGTGGAACATCCGGTGCTGGGAGTCGCGGTAGCGCTTGGCCGCCATCAGCGTGCGGCGGTCCGTGCCCGGCACCGCGCGCTCCAGCAGGAAGACGTCCGCCTCCTTGCCGGTCTTCACCAGGCCGAGTTCGGTGTCCACGGCCGCGAGTTCGGTCACCACCCAGGACGGGCGCGGCTCGGGCCCCTTCTCGGTGGGGGTGGACTGGTCCCACGTCGACCAGCGGTCGCCGTCGGCCGGGCCGTCGGGGTTGTCGTCGTCACTGTCGTAGTTGTCGTCGTGGTTGTCGTCGACGTAGCTGTTGTGACCGTCGTCGCCGTGGCTCTCGTGGCCGCCGTCGAAGTCGGCGTAGTCGTCACTGCCGCCCACGGCGTAGGCCCCGTGGTCGTCGAACCCGAACACGACCTCGGGCTCGGTGTCGTCGAACCGCTCGGACCGGCGGCCGCGACGGGGTGCGCCCTTGGCGCGGATACGGGAGAAGGAATCGGTCTCGGAAAAGCGCTCGCGCACTGTGGTGGCTCCTGGGAAACAGCCCACCGGTGCGCCAGTTGCGAGGCGCCGTCAGTCAGTGGGCGAAGGACGAGAGGAAGAGGCATAGGGCGCGCACACCAAGGCGCGCCGCGACACGGCGGCGACCATCGAAACGCACCTCCTCTGCTTCTCCACGTCAGTCCCCACACCACGGAAGCCCCGCAGCGAGAACAAGTCAGAGCCTAGCGACTTCCAAGATCGGCGCAACCGAATATTTCCGCCCGTCCTCACCCACCCTCCGCCGCTCCGGTCGACATGCCACGACCGGCCCAAGGTCGCCGACGGGCGGAACCCGGCACGCGACAATGCGGGACGTCCGACGAGCCGGGAGGTCGAGCCATGGGCGGCACCGCACAATTCCACGCCTGGAACATCCGGGAGTCGGGCCCGCCCGACGCCCCGCACCGGGTGTTGCTCCTGCCCGGCGGGCTCTGCGGCACGACGTTCTTCGCCGATCTGACGTCCGCCCCCGCGCTCGCAGACGCACCGATCCGACTGATCGCGGCGACCGTCCCGGGCCACGCCGGAACGATCGCGCCGGCGGACGTGTCGATCGAGAACTACGCGGCCATCACCGGCGCCTTCGCCGCCGCGCACGGCTGTACGACCGTGGTCGGCCACAGCATCGGTGCCAACATCGCCCTGGAGATGGCGGCCGGCGGCCACTTCTCCGGACCACTGGTGCTGCTCTCCCCCACGTTCTCGCGACCGGACGAGTCCACGGCACTCGCGATCGCCTCGGCGCTGGGGCGGGTCCCGGGGCTCGGCTCCCTGGTCTGGCCGGCGATGCTGTGGCTGACGCCGAGGGTCCTGGCCTTCCCGGAACGACGGCGGGCCGAGCTCGTCGCCGATCTGGAGAAGAACTCACCGTCGTTCTGCCGCCGCGCCATCGCCGAGTACTTCGCCTACCTGGACCGGCACGGCAACCTGGTGCCACGGCTGTGCGAATCCGGCTCCCCGACCCGGGTGGTGCGCGGCGACCGGGACGAAGTGGGGCTCACCGAGACCGAGCGCGGCGCACTCGAAGCCTGCCCCTCCGTCACCCTGACGGTGATCCCCGACAGCGGGCACATGGTGATGCTGGAGCAACCCGATGCGGTGGCGCGCCTGGTCGCCGACGTCGTCCTCAACGGCTGAGGGCGTTATTTCGGTGCGGGCCGAAACCTGGACGCCCTAGGTTCTCCGTATGAGCATCTCAGCGGCGGGCGTGGCCCCGAGGGACGGCAAGGCACTGGCGGCGGCCTCGACGACGGTGGTGCTGTGGGCATCCGCCTTCGTGGCGATCCGGAGCGCGAACGAACACTTCGGGCCCGGATCCCTGGCGCTCGGCCGCCTGCTGGTGGGGACGGTCGCCCTGCTCGGCCTGCTGGCCCACCGCCGGGAGGGCCTGCCCCCGCGAGCGGCCTGGCCGGGTGTCGCCGTCTCGGGCGTGCTCTGGTTCGGCCTCTACATGGTCGCCCTGAACTGGGGCGAGAAGGAGGTCGAGGCGGGCACAGCGGCGATGCTGATCGGTATCGGACCCGTCCTGATCGCCCTGCTGGGCGGCTGGCTGCTGCGCGAGGGCCTCCCGTCCAAGCTGCTCGCCGGGATGGCCGTCTCCCTGACCGGCGTGGTCGTCGTCGGCCTGTCCAGGTCGGGCGGCGAGGGCAGTTCGGTGTCCGGCATCGGCCTGTGCCTGCTCGCGGCCGTCGCCTACGCGGCGGGTGTGGTGGCCCAGAAGCCCGCCCTGCGACACGCCAGCGCGCTCCAGGTGACGACCTTCGGCTGCCTGATCGGCGCCGTCGCCTGCCTGCCCTTCGCCCCGCAACTGGTCTCGGACCTCTCCGCCGCCCCGGTGTCCGCGAGCCTCAACGTGCTCTACCTCGGCCTGTTCCCGACCGCCCTGGCCTTCACCACCTGGGCCTACGCCCTCTCCCGCACCACCGCCGCCCGTATGGGCGCCACTACCTACTCCGTCCCGGCCCTGGTCGTCGTCATGGCCTGGCTCCTCCTCGGCGAGACCCCCGCCCTCCTCACCCTCGCCGGCGGTGCCCTCTGCCTCGCCGGCGTCGCCGTCACCCGCCGCACCTGACCGACCGCCGACCCGGTCGACCCGGCCGACCCGGCCGACCCGGCCGACCGCCACTACGACGTGGAGCAGCGATTCTGCGGACAGTTCTCGCGAGCGTGTTCGTTCCTGCGTGGCGTCGCGTGTGGGTGAGGGGTCGGCTACTGGCCGCGCCGGACGGTCAGGACGGTGTCGTGGATGGTGACGTGCCGGCCGTCGGGTGCGGCGGCGGTGCGGGGGCGGGCGGTGCGGGTGACGGCCTTCCAGGCGGGGGCGGGCAGGTCGTCGACGAGGTCGTCGGCGGTGTAGAAGATGTCGGGCTCGGGTGGGCGGGGCATCGCGGTGTCCAGGTCGCTGGGGTGGTGGCCGATGATCACCAGATGTCCTCCGTCGGCCACCCGCGCGGCGAGGGCGGCGAGGGCGGCGCGGCGCAGGGGTGAGGGGAAGTGGAGGAAGGAGGCGGTGACGAGGTCGTAGTGGGGCGCGTCGTCCTGGGGCGTCCAGGTGCGGATATCGGCCTGTTGCCAGGCGAGGCGACCGGTCAGCGCGGTCGGGGCGTGGTCGGCCGCGCGGGCGAGGGCACGGGCGGAGAAGTCGGTGCCGGTGACCTGCCAGCCCGCCCCGGCCAGCCAGATGGCGTCGGCGCCCTCACCGCATCCCGCCTCCAGTGCCGTCCCCGGCGTCAGTGCGGTGACTTCTTCGACCAGTGCGGGGTTGGGCCGCCCGCTCCACAGCGGGTCGGGGGCGTTGTAGCGCTGGTCCCAGAACTCGGCCTCGTAGCGGGGGTCGGTGCCACTCATCAGAAGTTCTCCAGGGTGTGGTCGGGATCTGTGGTGATCATGCGGGGGTGGAGTCGGGGCCCGCTCTCCGGACGACGGCCCCGGTCGGACCGCCTGACACCACGATTGGACAGCCCGCCGTGAAGCGCAAAGATTCTTGCTGCGGTGGCAAGGTGGAGGGATGGACGAAGAAACACAGTCGACGATGGCCGCGGTCGGCCCGCGCCTCAAAGGACTGCGGACGCAGCGCGGCCTCTCCTTGACAGCTCTGGCGGAAGCCACCGGGATCTCCCTCAGTACGCTCTCGCGCCTGGAATCGGGCCAGCGTCGCCCCACCCTCGAACTGCTCCTGCCCCTGGCACGCGAACTGCGCGTGGACATCGGCCAGCTCATCGGCGCACCCCCGACGGGCGACCCGCGGCTACACCTTCAGCCCGTCACCCGCCACGGCATGATCGTGCTCCCGCTCACCAGACGTGCGGGAAGCCCGCAAGCCTACAAGTTGGTCATCTCACCGAAGACGCGCTCGCCGGAGCCCGAGCAGGCCAGCCACGAGGGCTATGAATGGATCTACGTACTCGACGGTCGGCTGCGCCTGGTCCTGGGTGACAACGACCTGATCATGGGCCCCGGCGAAGCCGCCGAGTTCGACACCCGCACCCCCCACTGGTTCGGCAACGCCGACGAACACCCCGTCGAAATCCTCAGCCTCCTCGGCCGCCAGGGAGAACGCGCACACCTCCGCGCCCGGACCACACCACGATGAAGGCGCCCGCCGACAGCCGCCACCCGCGCCCCTCCCACTGCCTGGACACCTGAAAAGCCCTTTGACCAGGAGTTCTTCGTCAGTGACGATGCTCCGGTGACACTTGAGACCACCCTCGCCCGCGTTGACGCAGACCTCCACGCGGGCCGGATACCCGTAGCCCGCCAACGTCTGCGCGGCCTGGTGGCCTCGTACCCCGCCGACCTCACGGTCAGACAGCGACTGGCCGAGATCTACCGGTTGTACGGCGAGCCGGCCGAGGCGGGCCGCTGGACCTACCTCGACCCGGACCGGGATCCGGCCGAGACCGCGGCCTTCGAGGCCCGTCACCCTGATCCGCTCGACCGGATGGTGGCCCTCGCCTGGCGCGGCCCCGAGCAGTCGGCGCCGACCGAGAGCGCCCGCGCCCGGCTGGCCGAACTCCGTGAGGCGGCCACCGCACAGGCCGGTCACCCGATCCGCTGGGACCGCGTGGCCCACCACGCCAGGGATCGCGACCGCCCCACCGAGAGCGCGGATGCGGACGATTCGCTGTTCTGCGTCGGTCTCGCCGCCGCCGCGCTCGCGGTCCTGGGCTTCGCGGCCCTCGGCATCGTCACCTTCGTCCGCTGGTGGCTCTGACGCGTCGTCACCGTCGGCACCGCTGTCACGGACAGCAGCCCCGACGATGCCAGGCCGACCCGGCGTCGGGCAGGGGCGTCGTACGGCCACCGGAACGGCGACGGTCCGCACCGCCGCGAGCGGGTGCTCGCGGCGGTGCGGACCATGGGCGGGCGCCTCGGCCGTGGCCCTCCCGTTGCCAGCACACCGGTCACATGGGCTGGGACCCCCGTACGGGTGGCCGGGTCGTCCCGCGTCCCGCCGGGTGGGGCCGGACGTCGCGCAGGACTCGCCGAGGCACTACCGCCCGCTCTTCCCCCGGAGGCGGCCGGTCCTGAGGTGGAACGGTCCGACCGTGCCGCTCACGGTCAAGGCGCGACCGGGGCCTGCTCAGGGGTGGTGGGAATCAGTAGCCGCAGAAGGGAAGCCGGCTCTTGGCGGCGCCGTAGTCCACGTAGGCCGCGTAGGTCCACCCGTAGACGCTCTGCTGCCAGCCGGCGTCGTTGTGGTACTCGCGGTAGGTGTGGTACCAGAGGCTCCCGGAGCCGATGTCCTGACCCCAGTCGCTCCAGCAGTCGACGTCGATCCCGTCGTGCGAGGCCGGGGAGAGGTCGGCGGCGACCTTCGCGCTGCCGACGTTGTAGTACCCGTAGACACCGACGCCGTGACCGGTACTCAGCCGGATCCCCACCGAGGTGAGGCCGGCCTGCGAGGTAACGGCACTCGGAGCCGCCCCCGCCGGAGCGGCCGCCACCACTCCGCCCGCGGCCATGGCGCCGAGCAGCGCGAGGGTCGCGGTCAGCTTCTTGCCGATGAACATGGTGATTCCTCCTGCGGGCCTGGCGCCGGGTACCGGACGGTCCCTGGTCCCGCCCTGCCGTTGTCCCCATCCTCGGCGCCCGGGGACGGGACCTCCATGTCGTCGGGTTGACGTTCGTCTGGCGTTCGGGGCTCCGGCCGCGCACTGGTCCCCGGTCCGTCGGGCGCCGCCGCTTCTGCCCGTGACGGGCGCGCGCTGGCCGTCGAACAGATCCGCGAGCTGCGGGGTCAGCTGAATCTCACCGCCCACCTGCACCGGCTCGGCGGCCACCCGCGCCCCGGCCCGCGACGGGACCACCTTCTCCGGTGGGTCGACACCCGCCCGCTCCCGCCCTGATCCCCGGCCGGCGCCGGTGCGGTCGACGTCCCGGGTGAGGGCGCGGACCGGAACGGAGCGGGGAGGGCTTCTGGACAAGGGCCGGTAGTGACGTCCGACCTCCGACCGGCCGACGACCGGAACCCGGCGGCGGCCGGGTAGGCGCCGGGCACACAGGCAGAGGTGTGCCCCCAGGAGCCGATGCGTCGTTCAGGAGGTGACCGCGAGGTTCTTCTCGAACGCGGTCAGATAGTTGCGCAGGTGGTGGTCCCTGACCGCGTCGGTACCGGGCGCCAGCATGTCGGCGGTCAGGCCCTTGGCCCGGTCCTTCAGCCCCGCCAGCAGCGGCATGGACTCGTGGAGGCGGCCGTCCGCGTCGAAGTAGCGCAGCGTCTCGACGTGGGTGAAGAGCGGTGCGGGCGGCAGGTGGGGGACGATGTCGTTGTTGTTGACGAAGCGGTAGCAGCGCTGCCGGAACGCCTTGTTGTGGGCGTCCGCGAGCAGGCGCTCGCAGGTGCGGGGCTGGCCGAAGGTGTAGATGCCGTCCGGAAGGAGCTGCGGCTCCTCGAAGTAGAACCTGCTGCCGGCCAGCATCGCGAGCGCGCCGCCGAGGCTGTGTCCGGTGAACCAGAGGCTCTGGTCCCTCGTCCGCAGCTCGCGCACGGAGTCGCGGATCTCCGGGTAGACGGACTGGAGCGCCTGGTGGAAGCCGTAGTGGACGAAGCCCTTGTTCGCCGGTCCGGGGACCGGTGGGGTGCTGACGTCGGTGAGCCAGTCGTAGATCTTGAGGACCTCGGTGCCGCGGAACCCGACGACGATCATGCGGTCATCGGCCATGACGTATGCCTGGGTGTCCTCGATCGGGAACGGCATGGCGTGCTCGGACTCGAAGTGCCTGACCTCCTGGAAGCCCCAGGCCCGTGCCTGTTCCTCGATGGCCTCGCGTTCCAGCGGCGCCAGGCCCGCCGCGCGCGCCATCCAGTAGGCGTGCTGCAGGGAGTAGCGGGTCGTCGAGTGGTCCAGCGAGGGAACGGCCATGGGTGTCCTCCGGGAAAGCCGGGCGGGGGCATCCAGCACCATAGACCCGTGGACGAACGATCATTCCTCGGCCGCGCCGGTGCAACCGCCCGGATTGTGCGCCCGAGAAGGGACGGCCCGTCGAACACGCCGGCGGCCGGTCGTTCAGGTGAAGTTCCCGCGCGGCAGCCGGGGCCTCCGGAGACAGCGGGAACCCTCGTGCGTGACGGCCGCTCGTCCCCGAGCCGCCGCGCCGCACCGAGGAGAGTCCCCCATGCGTGCACTCCCGCGCTCCGCCGCCCTCGCGGCCGCCGCCGTGTCCGTCGCCGCCCTGGTCGGTCCCGTTCCCGCCGCCGGCGCCGCGACCACCCAGCCGCCCCCGGCGGGCCGGTACCTGAACCTGCACCAGTGCGTCTACCACGGCCCGTTCCTGCCGACCAGCTTCGATCTGATGACCACCCTCGTCCCCAGCCGGGACGGCCGGTTCAGCGCGGGCACGGACATCTCCGACACCCCGGTCCCCGCGGCCGTGTGCGGCCCGGGCGACGGGACCTACGAACCCAGCGTCTACACGGCCGCCCAGGGCTACGACCTGACCACCGGTCGCTACCTCAACCTGCACCAGTGCGTCTTCTGGAGCGACTACGACCAGGACCACCTCACCACGCTGGTCGGGACCACCGACGTCAAGTTCGTCGCCGGCACCAACGTCTCCAACACCCGTGACTCCGCACCCTCCTGCGGCGGCGGGGGCACGGACCACCCGATCCCGTTGCTTTCGAGCGCCACGCCACTGGACCTGACCGCCGGGCGGTACCTGAACCTGCACCAGTGCATGTACTACTACGAGGGCTTCCGCGACCACTTCACCACCTTCGCCCCCAGTAAGGACGGTCGGTTCAGGGCCGGGACCAACGTCTCCAACACTCCCGACACCCAGCCCTCCTGCGGCACCGGGGACGGCAACTTCCAGCTCGTCCCGCTGCTCTCGGGCGTCAGGGCCCTCCGGCTCGGCTGAGCACGACGACAACTACGCCTGCCGCTGGTCCGCGGTGGCGGCGCTCTCGACCGCTTCGGCGGCGGTGGCCCGGTACAGGCCCAGCCTGGGCGCCCGGACCTTCGCACCGGCGCCGAGCGGGAAGTTCCGCGTCTCCGCGGCGGGCATGTGCTCGCCGCCGGCCAGGACGTTCAGCTCGTCGACCCCGGCCGCGGAGGTGCCGGATCCGCCGGCGGGGCTGAGGTCGAGCACCGCGAACGCAGTCCTCCCGGCCCCGACCGGGTACGCGGGCGGGCCGCCCAGCCCGCCCGGGACCAGCGGCCTGATGTCCTTGCCGCGGTCGGCGGCGTGCGAGTCACCCAGGCTGACCAGCGGGAAGTAGCTCACGCCGCAGGAGCGCGGGCCCTGGTTGCGCACCTCGATCACCCGCTGGCTCGGCACCTCGGGGCGGGCCGTCACCCGTATCGCGAGGTCCTTCCCCTCGCAGGGGTGGGTGTAGGCATAGGCGTCGTCGGTGCCGCCGCCGGGGGCGGGCGCGGTCGTCCTCGACGCGGCGGTGGCCGACGGGGCGGAACTCGACGGCACGGCCGCCGCCGACGGAACGGTCGGCGCACCGGCCGGGGCACTCGTCGGCCCGGCGGCGCCGGGGGCCGACGCGGCAGCGGCGGCGGTCTTCGCCGGCGCCGGGCCGCCGGTGTCGTCGGGCCCGCAGCCGGTCACGGCGAGGACGGCGCCGACGAGCGCCGCCGGAACGAGCAGGGTACGGCGAACCGTCATGACGAAGCCCCCGAGGCAGTAGAAGTACGGGTGAACGAGGTCTCCAGGCACCGCCCTCGGACTCCGCCGGACAGTACTGCGGCCCACTCGCCGCCCGGCCCGACGGCCGCGCGGACCCTGCCCCTTTCGACCCGGCCCGCCGGAGCCGCTGGCACCCCGCCCGACCAGCGAGAACGTCTCTCTCGACTCAGCCGGACCGGATCTCCCGGCGCTGCCCGCCCCTGCCGCTCTGCCCCGTCCGCACCGCCGCTCTGCCCCTGCCGCGCTCCGGACGTGCCCGTCCGGCACCCGTCCCGCCACCGGGTCAGCCGACCTCCAGCAGCACCGCCGGCGGTTCACCCTCGGCCACCGCAGCACGCGGAAGGGCGAACCCGAAGAAGCGGCCGGGCACGCCCAGGCAGGTGCGGTGAAGGTCGTCCCGCCCGCGCTCCGCCGCATCCGTCGTTGGTGTCATGGCGATCCGTCTCACCGGGTCGGCGGCAGCGAGGCTCCGGCAGCGGCCGGTGCCTGCTGCCGCGCGCGATAGGCCCGCTTCTTGGCGAGGGCGCCGCAGGTCTTCATCGAGCACCAGCGGCGGGCGCTCGCGCGGGAGGTGTCGACGAAGGGGACCGCGCAGTCGGGGTTCCCGCAGAGGCGGACGTGGGCGCGGTGCTCCGAGGCGCAGAGGGCGATCAAGTCCCGGGCGACCATCGACAGCACCGCCGTGATCCCGTCGCCGTGCCAGCGCACGGTGGCGGCGTCGGGGGCGAGTTCGGGCGTCGAGGGCGGATCGGCGGCGACGCGGTTGACCAGCGCGATGTCCTCCGGGGCGGGCGGGAGCGCCTCCGCCAGGGCCCGGCCGGTCCGGTGGATCGCCTCGCGAAGCTGTCGGGCCCGTTCCAGGTCGGCCCCGGTGCAGGACGGCGCGACCGTGGTGCAGGCGCTCTCCACCGCCCAGCGGCTCAAGTCCTCGGGGCGGGAGAGCCGTTCGAAGGGCGTGCCGGTGCCGCGGTCGGCCAGGGTGCCGGCGAAGGCGAAGCACAGGCGCGCATCGTCGAAGCGGAAGTCGGTCTTGGCGCGCTGGCGTCCCTCCCGGGTTCCGTCCCCGGCGTCCTTCCCGTCCTTCCCGTCCTTCCTGTCCGTGCCATCCGTACTGGCCGTGCCACCCGGTTCCGCGTCCTTCGATTCACCCTTCATGTCCACCACTCTATGCGGTTGACATTGCTCGAAACAAGCGGCTAGCTTCCAAGTCCACCGCTTGAACCGGTGGACATCGCGTGACAGCTCCCTGCCCCACGCGTCTTCACCCCGCAGCACGAGGAGGCCGCGCCATGCGCGCCGCAGTCATCGAGGAACTCCACCGCCCGCTCGTCCTCCGCGACGTGCCCGACCCCGTCTGCCCGCCGGACGGGGCGATCGTGAAGGTCGGGGCGAACGGCATCTGCCGGACCGACTGGGCCCTGTGGGCCGGGCAGTTCTGGACCGGCGGGCCGCGGGTGGAGGCCCCGTTCGTGCTCGGCCACGAGTTCGCCGGCACCGTCGTCGAGGTCGGCCGCGACGTCCGGGGGTGGAAGGAGGGCGCTCGCGTCATCTTCCCGATGAACCCCGGCGAGGGCTCGTGCGAGCCGTGCCGCAGCGGCAACCAGCACGTCTGCGACCATGTGGACCAGCTCGTGCCCGGGGTGTCCTACTGGGGCGCCTTCGCCGAGTACGTCATGGTCCGCTTCGCCGACGTCAACCTGGTCGAGGTGCCCGAGGGCGTCGGCTTCACCGATGTCGCCGCGCTCGCCTGCCGCTACATGACGGCCTTCCACGGGGTCGTCGACCAGGCGCGGGTCCGCGGCGGCGAGTGGGTCGCGGTCTACGGCGCCGGGGGCGGCAGCGGGCTGTCGACGGTGGAGATCGCCGCCGCGACGGGCGCCAACGTCATCGCGATCGACATCACGGACGACAAGCTGGACGCCGCCCGCGCACTCGGCGCGGTCCACACCGTGAACGCCGCCACGACCGACCCCGTCGAGGCCGTCAAGACCCTCACCGGCGGCGGCGCCCACGTGTCCGTCGACGCCGTCGGCATCGCCGCCGCCTGCCGCAACTCCGTCCTGTCCCTGCGCACCCGCGGTCGCCACCTCCAGATCGGGCACACCACCGCCGCGGAGCAGGGCAACGTCCCCCTGCCGATCGACGTGATGATGGTCAAGGAACTGGAGTTCCTGAGCGCCTTCGGGATGCAGGGCCAGCGCTTCGGCACCATGTTGAACATGATCGCCGCCGGTCGGCTCGCCCCCGGCCGGATCGTCACGCGCACCGTCGGCCTGCACGAGGCGAGCGAGGTCCTGGAGTCCCTGGAGACGTACGGGCCCACGGGTTTCGTCGTCATCGACTCGTTCAGCGCCTGAATCGCCTCCTCCTCCCCCCTCTCCCGATGAACGATCCCTCCCCGAAAGCAGTGACGACGATGACCGCCCCCCGCATCCCCGGCTCCCGCCCGCACGACTCCCGCACGCACGATTCCCGTCGGCTGATGGACCAGGAGCTGCGCCTGGCCCTCGACGCGGTCCCCATGACGCCCAACGGCGCGTTCGACCTGACCGACCTGGCCACGACCCGCGCGGCCTTCCGCGCCCAGGCCGAATCCGCCGCCGACAGCTCGCCCGCGGACCCGTCGGTCACCGTCGAGGAGCACCTCGCGAGCCGGGCTGACCGGACATACGGCCCCGACGTACCGGTGCCCGTCCGCCTCCTCCGCCCCACGGCCGCGCCGGGACCGCTGCCGGTCCTGCTCTGGTTCCACGGCGGCGGCCAGGTGCTCGGCTTCGCCGCCCAGGACGAACCCTGGCTCACCCGGCTCGCGGCGAGCCTCGGCTGCGCCGTCGCCGCGGTCGACTACCGGCTCGCCCCGGAGACGCCCGCCCCCGGCGCCGCCGAGGACGGCTTCACCGCGTACGAGTGGCTCGCCCGGGAGGCGGACGCCCTCGGCCTGGACGCCACCCGCATCGGCATCGCCGGCCAGAGCGGGGGTGGCGGAATCGCGGCCGCCACCACCCTCCTGGTCCGCGACCGGGGCGGCGTGGCACCACTCTTCCAGTCACTGACGTATCCGATGCTCGACGACCGCAACCGGACCGCGTCGAGTCACGAGATCACCGACATCGGCATCTGGGACCGCTCGACCAACCTGCTGGCCTGGGAAGCGATCCTGGGCGACCGCGCCGGCACCGAGGACGTCTGCCCGTACGCGGCTCCCGCCCGCGCCGACGACCTCGCCGACCTGCCGCCCACCTTCATCACCGTCGGTGACCTCGACTGCTTCCGGGACGAGGACCTCGACTACGCCACCCGGCTGCGGGCGCAGGGCGTCCCGGTCGAACTCCACCTCTACCCCGGCGCCTACCACGCGTTCGACCTCATCGCCCCGGACTCCCGGCTGGCCGCCGCGTTCCACCGGACCTGGTTCGACTACCTCGCCCGCCGGTTCGCCGCCGTACCCGTCCCGGCCTGACACCTCCGCCCGGGGCCGGTCGGCCGCGCCGTGGTGAGCGCGGACCGGCCGGCCCTGCCCGGGTACCGAAAAAAGGTACCGGCGTGGCGATGAGTTTTCCGCTCCCGTCCGGTCTACATCTCGAAGGGACAACCACACACTCCGGGAGTACAGACATGGGAATCGTCCAGATCGAACTGTTCGCGACCCTCGACCTCGTCGCGCAGGCGCCCGGCGGGCCGGACGAGGACCCGGCCGGGTTCCCGTTCGGGGGCTGGCAGGCGCCCCTGCTGAACGAGGTCACCGGGGCACAGATCATGGCCGCGTACGAGGGCACCGACGCCCTGCTGCTCGGCCGGCGGACGTACGACATCTTCGCCGCGTACTGGCCGCACCAGAAGGACGGCGAGATCGCCGAGCTGTTCAACCGCGTCCCGAAGTACGTCGCCTCCCGGGGCACGCCGGAGCTCCCGTGGGACGGGTCCACCCAGCTCGGCCCGGACCTGGCGGGCGCGGTCCGTGAGATCCGCGACCGGCACGAGAACGTGAAGGTCGTCGGCAGTCTGGACCTGGTGCAGACCCTCCTGCGGGAGCAGCTCTTCGACCGCCTCGACCTGTGGGTGCACCCGATCGTGCTCGGCGTCGGGAAGAAGGTGTTCGACGGCGGCGCCGTACCCACGAACCTCGCCCTCCTCGAACCGCCGGCCGCCGGTCCGGAGGGCACGGTGTACCTGCGCTACGCCCGCGCCGAGGGCGTCCCCGCGACGGGCGACATGAGCGCGCCGGACCGGGGCCTCGGCCCTGACGGCAACGGCAACGGCAACGGCCGGTGATCTGAGATGGCCACCGTCACCGTCAATGGCACCGTCCTGGGCGTCGAGTCCTTCGGTGACCGCGACGCACCGCTCGTCCTGCTCGCCGGCGGGCCGACCATGCTCTCCTGGCCCGACGCGCTCTGCGAACGCCTCGCCACCGGCGGGCGCCGGGTGGTGCGCTACGACCTGCGCGACAGCGGGGAGTCGGCGACGGTGGACCCGCAGGCACCCGCCTACACCCTGCGTGACCTCGCCGCCGACGCCGCGGCCCTCGCCCACGCGCTGGGCGGGGCACCCGCGCACCTCGCGGGGGTCGGCGTCGGCGGGATGGTCGCCCAGGTCGCCGCCCTCGACCACCCCGACACGTTCTCCGCCCTCACCCTGGCCGGGACCCGCGCCGTCGCCCCCGGCCCGACCGACGACGACCTCCCCGACCACGACCGGGTGACGATGGGCCAATTGTTCGCTCGCCCAATGCCCGACTGGAACGACCGGGAGGCGGTCGCGGAGTTCGCCGCCACCGGCGCGAGCATCCGCGGCGACGACCCCGCCGCCGCCCGCGCCACCGCCGCCCGCATCTGGGACCGCACCCCGGGCAGCGACCCGGCGGTCCACCTCGCCAACCAGCTGGGCACGGTCTTCGCCCGCCTCGACTGTCGACCCCGCTGGCGCGAGCGCCTGCCCGCGCTCGACCTCCCCGCACTCGTCGTCCACGGCCGTCACGACCCCCTCTTCCCCCTCGGCAACGGCGAGGCCCTGGCCCGCGAGATCCCGGACGCCCGACTGCTCGTCCTCGACCGCGCCGCCATCGGGGTCCCGGACACGGCCGTCGACGAGGTCGCCGCCGCGATGCTCGCACTCGACCGGACACCCCCGTCCGGACCGGGACCCGGTGCGGGCGAACGGCACACGGGCTGAGACACCGGTGCCGCGACACCCCCTGCGTTCGGCGGCGAGCCGACCTTCTTCCGAGTCCGAACAGCAAGGAGCCGCGCCGGCCTTGACCGGCGCGGCCGTCATTCAGCCGTTCGACGTGCGCCTCAGTTCATCACGCAAAGCGCGCAGTGACCGGATCGCCTTCACGAGCTTCTGCGACAGGGGCGGAACCTGGTCGAAGAGATAGCCGAGGACCGTGATACCCCCGGCGATCCCTGCCACGATGGTTGTCACCCATCCGGCAGTTTCCATTTCTGACCTTCCAGGAAGAGGGACTGGGGTGCGGTGACTGCCCGACGTCGGGGGATGCACCGGGCACCCATGCCGCTCCCCTGCGGAGACCTCCGCAGCCGCTCTTCCTCGGCGCGCCAGTCGGAAGATTCGCCTCCGCGCGCGCCCGCCCCGGCGGACCTCTTGAGTCTGACCCGAGATAGGCCATGCTGCTCTCTCCATCACGTGGCATTCGATCCACGCTCCCTGCCACCCTAGTTTGTCGACCACCCCTCAGGCAGCAGTTCGGCGAACCCGCTTCCCGAGCAGCCGAGGCGGCGGGTTCGACCACGTCCTCACCTGCCCGCCGTACCACGACCTTGAGGCCCGGTCCGACGGCCCGGCCGACCTGTCGGCGCCCCCCGGAGGGGACCCGCCGGGCGGCTGTGGCGATCATCAGCGTCCCAGAGGCGGAAGAATGAGCCGGGTGACCAGTACCCAGCCCCTCCCCCGGGGTCTCACCTCCCTGATCCCCGACGCCCGTGCCCGGGCCACGCCGGGTGAGCGCGCCGCCTCGCAGCTGCTCCACCTGCGCGAGGCCACCGTGCCGGTCCCGCTCCTCGCCGCGGCCGCCGAACTGATCACTCCTCAGCTCAAGGACCCCGACCCGGCCACGCAGGAGGCGGCCGCGGCCGTCCACGCGCTTCTCCTCGCCGCCATCGAGGGCGCCGCCCCCGACCGGTAGCCCGCGCGTTCCGGGCTTTCGGGCCTCCGGGCCTCCGGCGCCTTCGCATCCGGACCGACTACGGCGCGGGGGTGGGGCCGTCGGACGGGGGGAGCAGGCAGGGGGTGATGACCCTCAGGTACATGCGGTCCCCGGTTCCCGAGGTGGACGCGGTCGCGGTGTACCGGCTGCTGGGGTGGAAGGCATCGACGAGGGCGTCCGGCTTCCCGTCCACGTCCTCGCGATAACCCTTCACCGTCAGGCCCTCCCCGGTCAGCATGTCGCGAACCTTCCGCACCGCTTCCGGGTGCCGGTCGCGGGGCACATCGCTCTTGACGCTGTAGATCAGGATGTACCGGTCGTCGGAGGCGGTTTCCCCGTTCTTCCCCGTACACGGGGTGAAAAGGGCCTTGATGGTAGCCGGGTCGGGCTCGATTCCGGCGGTCAGGGCCATGTGCTCGGTGATCTGCTGGGCCCAGGTCTGGGCGTCGGCCTTGGACTTCACGGGTAGTGGGTCACTCCTGTCGGGATCGGCGGAAGAACATCCGCCGAGCACCGCGAGCAGGAGCGCCGTGGCGACGATCCGCCCGGGAGTGCGGGATGCGCTGGCAGTCATGGTGCTCCTGAGTCGACGGTTGATCGGGCTGGTTGCGGGATCAGTGTGGGACGGTAGGGAGCAGCGAGGGTTGGTGACCTGCGATGATCCGTCCCTGATTGCTGAGGGTTTCGCTCGGACCGTTGGGGCCCATGTTCCAGTAGCCGCCGTGTCCCTCGGTGTCGACCAGGATGCGTTGCGCGCCGAAGATCCCGTACTGGGGACCCTCGCCGAACACGGTGCCGGTGGCCGTCTGGATGAAGTCGTCCTTGGCCGTGCCGACCCAGACGTGCTTCGGGTCGATGTTGAGCTCCGATGCCCGGTCCACCCCCATGCCCGGGCTGCCCAGCGCGATGATGTCGTCGACGTTCGCCCCGCCGTCCCGCGCGGCCGCGCCAACGACGTAGGTCCCGTAGCTGTGTCCCATCAGGGTCAGGTGCGAACAGACACCGTTGTCGCCCTCGGCCACCCGCAGGCCCTTGGTGAAGTCACGCAACAGTGGCGCCCCGGCATCCCCGCGGTCGGTCTCGGCGACGCTGCCGTTCAGCCAGTTCGGTGTCTCGTAGCCCAGCCACGAAACGACAGCCACGTCCCCGTCGGTTTCGTCCTCAGCCACCCCCTGCAGGCGCCGGATGTGGTCCATCTGCCCCGGCACTCCGGTGAGCACCGTCCCGGTGCCCGGCACGAAGATCGCCGTGTGCTGCGCCTTGTCGGGGTTTCCGGTCGAGACGACGGCCCGGCCGTTGTTCGCGTCGGGATCGATGCCCAGCAGGAACATCCGGTGCTTCTCCGGGTTCCCGTCGGACGCGATCAGTTTCCTCCTGATCTCCTCCATCGCACTGATCCGCGCCTTGTACTCGCCCTCCTCGACCCCGAAGTCACCGGGCTTCCCGGCCCGGTAGGCGTCCAGCTTCTCGTCGAGCACCAGACGGTTGGCCTCGTCCCGGACGGTCGCGGGCAGCCCGTCCAGCTTGCCGATCCGGTCCGGGTGCAGGGCCAGGTAGGCGTCCTGCTGCTCGGGGGTGAGTCCCTTCCACCACGCCGCGGACCGCTCCGGGTCCTTGCCGTCGGGTATGTAGGGGTCGACCAGCCCGAGGTCCCGCATCGCGGCGGCGGCCGCGTTCTTCGCCCCCGCGAGCGCGCCGTTCACCTTGGCCGGGTCCAGCGCGTTCGAGCTCAGTCGCCCCAGGGCCGTATTGCCCTGGTCGCTCGCTGTCCCGGCGTCCTTCAGCGCGGTGTCGATCCGGCCCTGACAGCTCTTCATGTCCCGGCCGAGTTGCTGACGCGCCTTCTGCGCGTCCGGGTCGTTGTGCTCTCCCTCCCCTTCGGGCGGAAGGCTGACGACTCCGTCGGCGGACACGTCGAGGCCGGCGTCCGCGGCCCGGTTCACGGCGTTGACGAGGTTGGTCCGCGCCTGGTCGATCCGGTCGGCGACCGTGTTGAGGACCAGGGCGGCGGCACCCGCTTCCATCTTCACGATGTTCAGCTGCTGTTCCGTCTTCCCCATGTACGAAACGGCGGCCTTGGCGTCCTCGCCCTCCCAGTTGCCGGCCAGCGGGCCGTTGACCTGGCTGCGATGCCGCTGGCCGACGCCTTCCGCCGCGTGCCCCAGCGCTGTCCAAGCCTTCGCCGCGTCGTGCAGACCCTGGGGGTCGAACTTCATCAGCAGCTCGTAGGAGCTCACTTCGCCCCCTGCGGTGCGACGGTCAACGCACCGGCGATCCCGTGGTCGGCGTGCTGGTGCGCGGCGGCGTTGGCCTCAAGGTTCGCCGACGTGTCCGCGAGACGCTGCCGCAGGTCTCCGAGCGGCTTGGACCAGCCGCTCCCCAGCTGCCCGAGTCCGCCGGCGATCGACCAACCGGCGAGTTGACCGGCGACGGTCTCGCTGGTGGTCACCGCCTGCTGGACCGGCGTACCCAGCTCCGCCCCCAGTCCTTTCGCGACACCCGCGGACGCCCGCAGGTCCGTCGGCTGGACCGCGACCTTGCCCATGACGTTGTCAGCCACGTGGGCTCCCCTCCCCGAAGATCGACACGTAGATGAACAGATGCTACGACCACGCCCCATCGGCGCCTGGGGCGGGTGGCCCTCGTCGGGGCGAGGGGCTGCCCCCGCCCCGACGTCGCTCGCGGTGGCGACAGGGTGCTGTCGCGCCCGTCCCCGGGGGGAGGAAACACACCGGGCGCCGGGCCCCGGACCGACCTGGCCCGCGCGGCCCGCGCTACCGCACGGGTCCGGCGCAGCGGCGGCCGGCCGCGGCGAGGGCGCTGCGCCGGATCAGGCCGACACCCGGGCGGATCAGGAACCAGTACGCCGCGAACCGCCGCCTCGCGCGCGCGTCGGTCCCCTGGATCCGGGTCTCCGTGACCAGCCGCGAGCCGCTGCCGTGCGCGAACACCTCGTGGGAGATCACCGCCTTCGCCCAGCCCGGCTCACCGAACGCCAGGAAGCCCCCGCCGTCACCGAGCCGCACGGGCGCCCGCGGCACCGGATCCCAGAACCGCGCGACCCGGCCCAGTACCAGCACCCGCCCCGGCTCGTCGGCCAGGGTCACCCAGCGGTCGTCCCTGCGGAACAGCTCCGCCAGCGGAACCGACCGGTCCAGGAGGTCGGGACCGGTCCCCAGCAGCCGCGAGGGCAGCGTCCGCACCGCCAGCAGCATCCGGGGCAGCGGGAGGTCGGCCAGCGTCACCTGCTGAAGCGCCGCCCACGCCCTCTCCGGCGGGGCCGCCAGAGTGATTCCGTGAACCGCCCGGTGCCCGTACACGGGCAGGAACCGATCCAGTGTCTCGTCCATGGGGGACAGACCTTTCCGAAAGCCGGAGCCGAGTGCCGGGCCCGGTACCCGAGCCGGCCGGGCGAACCGCACACCCGCCGCCAGCATGTCCCGCCGCCCTCCCAACCACCAGACCCGGCAGCCGGGTTGCCGGAACCGGACACCGGCAGGCGCGGCGGACGGACAGCACTCACCCGTCCGCCCGGCCACGGCGCGGCCGGGCGGACGGGATGCGCGGCCCGGGCGGGGCGGTGTGGTGGGGTGTGGTCGTGCGGGATGCGGGCAGACGCCGGGGCGTCCTGGCGATGCGAGCGAACGTGAGGGAAGGGGTACGCCATGGCCGACCCGGCGAAGCGAACGGGGCGAGGGGTGACGCAACCGCCCAAGGGGACCCGTCCCGACGACGGGGTCGTCGAGACGGACGTCCCCGCGCGACTGGACCGGCTGCCGTGGTCCCGCTGGCACTGGCGGATCGTGATCGGACTGGGGACGGTGTGGATCCTGGACGGTCTGGAGGTGACGATCGTCGGCAACATGGCGGCCCGGCTCGCCGAGAGCGGCAGCGGGATCTCCATCTCCACGACCCAGGTCACCACCATCGCGGCCGCCGTCTACGTCGCGGGAGCGTGCAGTGGCGCGCTGTTCTTCGGCTGGCTGACCGACCGCCTGGGCCGCAAGAAGCTCTTCATGATCACTCTGGCCGTCTATCTGGCGGCCACCGCCGTCACCGCGTTCTCCTGGACCGCCTGGTTCTTCTTCCTCTGCCGCTTCTTCACCGGTTTCGGCATCGGCGGCGAGTACGCGGCGATCAACTCCGCGATCGACGAGCTCATTCCGGCCCGGGTGCGCGGCCGGATCGATCTCGTGATCAACGGCAGCTTCTGGATCGGCGCCGCGATCGGCGCCTTCGCGTCCATCGCCCTCCTGAACACCGCCCTGTTCGCGACCGACCTCGGCTGGCGGCTGGCGTTCGGGATCGGCGTCGTCCTCGGCCTGGTGATCCTGCTGGTGCGCCGGCACGTCCCCGAGAGTCCGCGCTGGCTGTTCACCCACGGCCGGGCCGACGAGGCGGAGGAGGTGGTGGCCGAGGCCGAACGGATCGTGCGGGAGGAGTACGGCCGCGAGCTGCCGCCCGTCGAGGGCGATCCGATCCGCATCCGCGAGCGCGGGCCGCTCGGCTTCGGCACCATCGCCCGAACGGTCGTCACCCGCTACCCGCGCCGCACGGTGCTCGGCCTGGCGCTCTTCATCGGGCAGGCGTTCCTCTACAACGCGGTGACCTTCGGCTACGCGGTGATCCTCACCAAGTACTTCGACGTCCCCGAGGGCAACACCGGCTACTACTTCGCGGTGATCGCGGTCGGCAACTTCCTCGGACCACTGCTGCTCGGCGGTCTGTTCGACTCCGTCGGGCGCAAGCCGATGATCGCCGGCACCTACATCGGCTCCGGCGTGCTGCTGTTCGGCACCGCGTTCCTCTTCCAGCAGGGATCGCTGTCCGCCGTCACCATGACCGCCTGCTGGACGGCCGTGCTGTTCCTGGCCTCCGCCGGCGCCAGTTCCGCCTATCTGACGGTCAGCGAGATCTTCCCGCTGGAGACCAGGGCGATGTGCATCGCCTTCTTCTACGCCGTCGGCACCGCCGTCGGCGGCATCAGCGGCCCGCTGCTCTTCAACGGTCTGGTGAGCAGCGGGAAGGTCTCCGACACGACACTCGCGTTCTGCATCGGCGCGACCCTGATGACCCTCGCCGGGCTGGTGGAGGCGGCGATCGGTGTCAAGGCGGAACGGCAGAGCCTGGAATCGCTCGCCGCCCCGCTCGGCTCCGTCGAACCCCAGCGGACCGGGTAGGACGACCGAAGGCCACGGACGAGGGCTACAGGCGAGGGCTACGGGCGGGGCGCGCGGGAGCGGTTCACGGAGCGGCGGGGTGCGAGCGCGCACCAGGTGAGGACGGTGCCCAGGGCGGACAGGGCGGCGAGGACGAGGCCGAGGGTGTGGAAGGCGCCCGTGAAACCCTCGGCCAGGGCGGCGCGAT
The DNA here is from genome assembly GCF_044764505.1 of Kitasatospora sp. NPDC094019. Lineage (NCBI taxonomy): Bacteria > Bacillati > Actinomycetota > Actinomycetes > Kitasatosporales > Streptomycetaceae > Kitasatospora > Kitasatospora sp. NPDC094019. Next base: position 176,785 of record NZ_JBIWIF010000009.1, on the reverse strand, counting down.
GGGCTTCGTCCACCCGGCCCTGGACGGCGTGCCCGGCCAGCCGGGTCGCGGCCTCGGAGGAGAGGCCGCCGCCCGCCGACCGGGCGGAGGTGAGCGTGGTGAGCAGGGCGGCCGCGCCGGCGACGGCCACGGACTCGCCGGTGATGCGCATCGTGTTGAAGATGCCCGCCGCGGCGCCGGCGTTCTCGACCGGGACGGTGCCGACGGCGGCGTTGTCCATCACCCCGAACGCCAGCCCGACGCCCACGCCGAAGGGAAGCAGCGGCAGCGCCAGGGCCGGCCACGATCCGTCGCCGCGCAGGGTCGTCAGGAGCAGGGCGCCGACCACGATCAGCGCGGAAGCGGCGGTCAGAACCGCGCGTACTGAGGTGCGCGCGGCCAGCCGGGCGGCGGCGAGCGGCAGGAGCAGCACCGGGGCGGTCATCGGCAGCAGGAGCAGGCCGCTGGCCGAGGTCGAACGGCCGGCAACACCCTGGAGGTAGGCGGGCAGGTAGACCAGCAGGACGACGAAGCCGAGGGTGACGGTGAAGGGCTGGCAGACCAGCGCGGCGAACTCGGGCCTGCGGAACAGCCGGACGTCGAACATCGCGCGCTCGCCCAGGCGAACCTCCACCGCGGCGAACAGCACCACCAGCGCCACGGCCGCGGTGAGCAGCAGCAGGGTGCCCGGCGCGGCCCATCCCGCGGCCCCGGCCCGGACGAAGGCGAGCGAAAGACAGGCCAGTCCGGCGGTGAAGGCTGCCGGCCCGGCCAGGTCCAGGGCGGTCCCGGCGGGGTTGCGGGACTCCGGAGCGCGGGTCGCGCACAACCAGGCGGGCACCGACATCACCGCGACCAGGAGGAACACCGATCGCCAGCCGGCCAGTTCGACCATGGTCCCGGCGAGCGGCGGCCCGATCGCCAGGCCCGTGCCGAACGAGCTGCCGAGAAGCCCGAAGGCCAGTTGTCGGCGCCGCCCGGACGTGGCGTGTGCCAGTACCGCCGCGCCCGAGGCCAGGACGGCCGCCGCGCCGCATCCCTGGACCGCCCGGGCCCCGTCGGCCAGGGCCGTCGAGGGTGCCAGCGCGACCAGCAGCGACATCGCACCGACCAGGGCGATGCCGGTCAGCAGGACGCGGCGGCGGCCGAACCGGTCCGCGAGGCCCCCGGCCGCGAGCGGCAGGGCGGCGAAAGTGACGTTGAAGGCGTTCAGCATCCACTGCGCGGAGCCGGTCGAGGAGCCCAGTTGGGCGGCCATGTTCGGCAGGGCCACCGCCGCCCCGGTGACGGAGAACGGCAGCATCACTCCGGCGGAGGCGACAGCGAGCACCGTCGGCCAGTAGCCGCGCCCGATGTCGCCGCCACCGCCGCCGGACCGGGTCGGGGAGCGGGTCGGGGACGGTGGGAGCGACGGGGCGGCGACGGCAGGAGCGGCAGCGGGGGCGAGCGGGGCGGAGTGCCCGGTTCGAGTGGAAGGGGCAGCAGGAGTGGACATGACGTCGATCGTTCGCCACGGCCACCCACACATGAAGGGCCCGCTGTTCCCTGGGACCGACAGGGCCACCCTCCCGCCGCCGCACCCCCGTCGGCACCTCCATACTGGAACGCATGGCCGGGACGAGCACGATCAGCGACAGGCTCGGTGACTACCTTCGGGCGCGCCGCGCCCTGGTGTCACCGGCGGACGTGGGCCTGCCGCCGACCGGCCGCCGCCGCGTGCCCGGGCTGCGACGCGAGGAGGTCGCCGAACTGGTCGGGCTCAGCACCGACTACTACGTCCGCCTGGAGCAGGGACGCGCCGACCGTCCGTCCGACCAGGTCCTCGACGCTCTCGGCCGAGCGCTGAGGCTCGGATCCGCCGAGCGCGCCCATCTGCAGGACCTGGCCCGACCGCCCCGCCCGGTCCGGACGACGGCAGCGGCCGGCGTCCGGAGCGAGGTGCTGCGCCCGGCGGTGCGGCAGGTCGTCGAGACCGTCCCCGTCTCTCCCGCCCTGGTCATGAACGATCGCAGCGACGTCCTGGCCTGGAACCGGCCGGCGACCGCGCTGATCGCCGACTTCCCCAGCCTGGCGCCGCGCGAGCGGAACATGGCCCGGCGGATCTTCCTGGCCGCGGACGCGCGCGAGGTCCACCCCGACTGGGACGAAGCCGCGCGCACCACGGTCGGCGTTCTGCGCATGGCCGCCGGGCGGCGCCCGAACGACCCGGAACTCGTGCGCCTCGTCGGCGAACTGTCGCTGGGCAGCGCTGTCTTCCGCAAGCTGTGGGCCGGCCACCATGTGCACGAGAAGACCCACGGCCCCAAGCGTTTCCGGCACCCCGTCGTCGGCGATGTCGCGCTGACCTACGAGACCTTCCAGGTCCCGGGCGCCGCCCACCACGTCCTCGTGGTCTACACGGCCCCGCCCGGCAGCCCCGCCGAGCAGGCCCTGCACATCCTCGACCGGACCGACGGTGCACCCGCGGCCAGGTGAGGCGTCACCGCGCGAAAGCCCGCCGGCCGACCCCGGTGATCTCCACGCCCTGGCAAGGACGACGGCCGGAGGCAGCGGCTTCCAGCACCGGATCCTCCGGGGAGGCTCCGCACGGGTGACGGGCGGTGCGGTGCGGGCCCGATCTCCCGGGCGGCGGCTCGGCGCAATGTCACCATCTGGGGCGTATCCGGCACGATTCGACCGGTTCCCCCTGGAGGACCCCCGTATGAGCCGCCGCACCCACCACCCCGCCCTCCTCACGGCCCTGGCCCTCGCCGTCGTCCCGCTCGCCGGCTGCGGCGGCGTCGACAGCGGGACCGGCGGGCCCGGCCCGGTGGCCGTCGCGCCCCCGCCGCCCGAGAAAGCCTTCGGCCAGGCTTGCGCCACGATGCCCGGCGACGGCCCCGGCAGCCTCGACGCGATGGGCCGGCTGCCGGTGCTCGGCGCGATCGACCAGACCAAGGACCTCTCCCAGCTGTCCGCCCTGGTGAAGACGGCCAAGGCGAAGGACATCTTCGACTCGATGGAGAACGTCACGGTCTTCGCCCCGAACGACGCGGCCTTCGCCAAGCTGAGCGAGGACCAGAAGAAGGCCCTCGCCACCCAGCAGGGTGCCGGCGACCTGGTCCGCAAGCTCATCGTCGTCCGCGACCTGCGCAAGGACGACCTCCAGGACAAGCAGTACACCTCGCTCCAGGGCGCCGCGATCAAGGCGACCGGCAGCGGCGAGGACTACCGCGTCGGTGGCGCGCAGGTGCTCTGCGGCAGTATCCGGACGGCCAACGCACGGCTCGCGATCCTGGACACCGTGCCCGCCTTCGGCTGACGGCCGAGCGACGACCGGCACCGGGCCCCGGGCCGCGCCCGCCACGGCGGCCCGGGGCCGATCCGCCCGGCGGGCCGGCCCGCCCGTTGCGCCGAACGGTGACCGTGATGGGCCGAAAGCGCGCATTCCGGCACGAAAGATCGCTGACACGACATCAGGTCACTCCGCCGCGCACTCCTTCCGGCAGTCTCTGATCCCATCTGCATACATTCGCCTGACTTGTCAGGTTGTCCGTCCAGCCGATCCCGTGCGCGCACGGTCGCGAGAGGAGACGCCGGATGGCCCCGGTGACGTCGTTGCTCGGCGGTCGGTTCCGGACGGTGACGCGCGGCGTGCTCGCGCTCCTGTGCCTGGTGCCCCAGGGCGGACTGGCACTCGCCGCAGCCCCTCCGGCCTACGGCCCGCAGGGACTGCCCCGGGAACAGCGCGCCCAGGTCGCGTGCACGCCCACCGGCAGCTTCACCAACTGCGCCCGCGTCACCTACAGCGGCGGCGACCAGACCTTCACCGTGCCGGCCGGCGTGACCGCCGTCTACGCCCGGGTGTTCGGCGCCGGCGGCGCCGGCTCGCCCCGCGACTACTACACCGGCCAGTACGGCGGCGGCGGTGGCGGCTACACCACCGGCACCCTCGCGGTGACGCCCGGTCAGTCGCTGACCCTCACCGTCGGCGGGGGTGGTCGGCTGAACAGCACCACCGCCACGTACGGCGGCGGCGGCGCCGGCGGCCAGGGCTTCGCCGTGTCCGGCGGGGCAGGCGCCACCGGCGGCAGCGGCGGCGGCATGAGCGCCGTGTGGAACGGCGCCTACGGCACCAACCCGCTGGTCATCGCCGGTGGCGGCGGCGGCTCCTCCCCCGGCGCCGACGCCACCACTCCCGCCGCCGGTGGCGGTGGCGGCAGCAACGGCGGCCAGGACAACCAGCCCGCCGCCTCCGGCCGGGGCGGCACCCAGACCGCGGGCGGCGCCGCCGCCACCCAGACCGCTTGCGCGGCCGCCACCGCCGGCAGCCAGTACCAGGGCGGCCGCGGCGCCCCGTTCCCGCAGAACGAGGGCGGCGGCGGAGGAGGCGGCGGCTACTACGGCGGTGGCGGCGGCGCCTGCCAGCGCAGCGGCACCCTCGACGCCAACGGCATGGGCGGCGGCGGCTCCGGCTACAACCGGGGCACCGGCGTCACCAACACCCAGACCTCCAACGGCACCAACAGCAACGGCAACGGCGTCGGCGGCACCTCGGGCGGCCGCACCGACGCCCAGTACGCCAGCGGCAGCGGAATCGGCGACGGCGGCGGCTACACCGACGGCGGCAACGGCCAGATCGTCCTCGAATGGGTCACCCAGGTCGGCCTGTCCGTCAAGAAGACCGCCTCCCCCACCACGTACGTCCCGGGACAGCGGCTCACCTACACCTTCGTGGTGAGCAACGCCGGGCCCGCGCCGGCCGTCAACGCCGCTGTCCGTGACGCCCTGCCGTCCGCGCTGTCCGGATTCACCTGGACCTGCGCCTCCGGCGGCACCGGCAGCAGTTGCGGCGCCGCGAGCGGCACCGGCAGCCCCGACACCACGGCCACGATCGCCGCCAACAGCTCCGTCACGTACACCGTGACGGGCATCGTCCCCTCCGCCACCACGGGCACACTGTCGAACACCGCGACGGTGACCCGCCCGGCCGCCAGCACCGACCCCAACTGCGGCCCGACCTGCTCCAGCACCGTCGACACCCCCGGGCGGCCCACCACCGGACTGTCGGTCACCAAGACGCCCGACAAGAACCCGTACGTGCCCGGACAGCCGCTCACCTACACCGTCGTGGTCAAGAACGACGGCCCCTCCGACGCCGTCGGCACCTCGGTCCGCGACACCCTGCCCGCCACGATCCGCGCCTTCACCTGGACCTGCACCGCCTCCGACGGCAGCAGCTGCGGAACCACCGCCTCCGGCACCGGCGACATCAACACCACCGTCAACATCGCCGCGGGCGGCCAGGTCACCTACCGCATCACCGGCACCGTCCCGGCGGACGCCACCGGCTCCCTCGACAACCGGGCCACCGTCACCCCGCCGGGCGGCGCCACCGACCCCAACTGCACCCCCAACTGCACCAGCACCGCCAACCCCGTCCCGCCCGCCAACCAGGCCAACCTGGTCGTCTCCAAGACACTGCTGACCAGCCCAGTGGTACCCGGCCAGCAGATCAGGTGGCGGGTCACCGTGACCAACAACGGCCCCTCGCGGGCCCGCAACGTCGTGGTGACCGACCAGGTCCCCGCCGGAGTGACCGCCGCGAGCATGGCCAACGACCAGGACGGCACCTCCTGCCCGATCACCGGTGGCACCGCGAGCTGCCCCGCCGTCGAGATCCCGGTGAACGGCACCGCCAGCTGGACCCTCACCGGCACCCTGGACCCGAACGCCACCGCCACCCCGACGAACACGGCACTGGTCACCGGCGGCCCCGACCCGTCCGCCTCCACCCGCACCGCCGTCGCCTCCCCGACCGCCAGCCCCTCGCCGCAGGCCAACCTCACCATCTCGAAGACGCTGCTCACCAACCCGGTCGTGCCCGGCGCACAGATCCAGTGGCGAGTGACGGTGACCAACAACGGCCCCTCGCGGGCCCGCAACGTGGTGGTGACCGACCAGGTCCCGGCGGGCGTCACCGGCGCCTCGATGCGCCAGGGAGTCGACGGGGCCAACTGCCCGATCAGCGGCGGCGTCGCCACCTGCCCCGCCGTCGAGATCCCCGCCGGATCGTCGCAGACCTGGACCCTCACGGGCACCCTGGACCCGAACGCCACCGTGACACCCACCAACACGGCGGTGGTCACCGGCGGCCCCGACCCGGGGGCCACCGCCCGCACCGCGGTCGCCTCGCCGACCGCGAGCCCCTCGCCGCAGGCCAACCTCACCGTCTCCAAGTCACTGCTCACCAGCCCCGTGGTACCGGGTCAGCCGGTCCAGTGGCGAGTGACGGTGACCAACAACGGCCCCTCGCGGGCCCGCAACGTCGTGGTGACCGACCAGGTCCCGGCCGGAGTGACCGGCGCCTCGATGAAGGCGGACGCCGACGGAGCCAACTGCCCGATCAGCGGCGGCGTTGCCACCTGCCCGGCGGTCGAGATCCCGGCGGGTTCGTCCCTGAACTGGACCCTCACCGGCACGCTCGACGCCAACGCGAGCACCACTCCCACGAACTCGGTGACGGTCACCGGCGGCCCCGACCCCTCGGCGTCCACCCGGACCGCCGTCGCCTCGCCGACCGCCAGCCCCTCGCCGCAGGCCAACCTCACGGTGTCGAAGGTCCTGCTCACCAACCCGGTCGTCCCCGGCCAGCAGATCCAGTGGCGGATCAACGTCTTCAACGCCGGCCCGTCGCGGGCCCGGAACGTCGTCGTCGCCGACCAGGTGCCCGCCGGGCTCAACAACCCCGTGATGACCGCCGATTCGGGCGGCGCCAACTGCCCGATCAGCGGCGGCGTTGCCACCTGCCCGGCGGTCGAGATCCCGGCGGGTTCGTCCCTGAACTGGACGCTGACCGGGACTCTGGACCCGAACGCGACGGCCACGCCGACGAACACGGTGACGGTCACCGGCGGCCCCGACCCGACCGCGTCCACCCACACGGCGGTGGCATCGCCGACCGCGAACCCCTCGCCGCAGGCCAACCTCACGGTGTCGAAGGTCCTGCTCACCAACCCCGTCGTCCCCGGCCAGCAGATCCAGTGGCGCGTCACCGTCACCAACAACGGACCCTCCCGGGCTCGCGACGTGGTGGTCCGGGACCAGATCCCCGCCGGAGTCACCGGCGCGACGATGACCGCCGACACGGGCGGCGCCAACTGCCCCATCACCAACGGCGTCGCCACCTGCCCGGCGGTCGAGATCCCCGCCGGATCCTCGCAGACCTGGACCCTCACCGGCACCCTCGACACCAACGCCACCGTCACCCCGACCAACACGGTGACGGCCACCGGCGGACCCGACCCCGCAACGCCCACCCACACCGCCGTCGCGTCACCCTCGGGCTCGCCGTCGCCGCGGGCCGACCTCACCGTCTCCAAGGTCCTGCTCACGGATCCGGTAGTGCCCGGCCGCCAGATCCAGTGGCGCGTCACCGTCACCAACAACGGACCGTCGCGCGCCCGGAACGTGGTCGTCACCGACACCGTCCCGGCCGGGGTGAGCAACCCCGCGATGACGGCCTCGGACGGAACCGGCTGTCCGATCAGCGGCGGCGTCGCCACCTGCCCCGCCGTCGAGATCCCCGCCGGCTCGTCGCAGAGCTGGACCCTCACCGGCACCCTCGACGCCAACGCGACCACCACGCCCGCGAACACGGTGACGGTCACCGGTGGCCCGGACCCCTCTGCGTCCACCCGGACGGCGGTCGCCTCCCCGACTGCGAGCCCCTCGCCGCAGGCCAACCTGACCGTTTCGAAGGTGCTGCTCACCAACCCGGTCGTCCCCGGACAGCAGATCCAGTGGCGCGTCACCGTCACCAACAACGGACCCTCCCGCGCCCGCGACGTCGTGGTCAGCGACCGGGTGCCGACGGGCGTCACCGGCGCGACGATGACCGCCGACACAGGCGGCGCCAACTGCCCGATCGCCAGCGGTACGGCGACCTGTCCGGCCGTGGAGGTCCCGGTCGGACAGACCCTGGCCTGGACGCTCACCGGCACGCTCGACGCCAACACGACCGTCACCCCGACCAACACCGCGACCGTCACGGGTGGGCCCGACCCCGCCACACCGACCCACACGGCCGTCGCATCACCGACCAACACGCCCACCCCGCAGGCCAACCTCACGGTGGCGAAGGTCCTGCTCACCAACCCGGTCGTCCCCGGACAGCAGATCCAGTGGCGCGTCACCGTCACCAACAACGGACCCTCCCGCGCCCGCGACGTGGTGGTCACCGACCAGGTCCCGGCGGGCGTCACCGGCGCGACAATGACCGCCGACACAGGTGGCACCAACTGCCCCATCACCAGCGGCACGGCAACCTGCCCGGCCGTGGAGATCCCCGCTGGCTCGTCGCAGACGTGGACCCTCACCGGCACGCTGGCCCAGGACGCCACCGTCACCCCGACCAACACCGCGACCGTCACGGGTGGGCCCGACCCCGCCACACCGACCCACACGGCCGTCGCTTCACCGACCAACACGCCCACCCCGCAGGCCAACCTCATCGTCTCCAAGGTGCTGCTGACCAATCCGGTCGTCCCCGGACAGCAGATCCAGTGGCGCGTCACCGTCACCAACAACGGACCCTCCCGCGCCCGCGACGTGGTGGTCACCGACCAGGTCCCGGCGGGCGTCACCGGCGCGACAATGACCGCCGACACAGGTGGCACCAACTGCCCCATCACCAGCGGCACGGCAACCTGCCCGGCCGTGGAGATCCCCGCTGGCTCGTCGCAGACGTGGACCCTCACCGGCACGCTGGCCCAGGACGCCACCGTCACACCCACCAACACCGCGACCGTCACCGGCGGACCCGACCCCGCCACACCGACCCACACCGCCGTCGCATCACCCACCAACACGCCCACCCCGCAGGCCAACCTCATCGTCTCCAAGGTGCTGCTGACCAATCCGGTCGTCCCCGGACAGCAGATCCAGTGGCGCGTCACCGTCACCAACAACGGACCCTCCCGCGCCCGCGACGTCGTAGTGACGGACCAGGTCCCGGCGGGCGTCACCGGCGCGACAATGACCGCCGACACAGGCGGCGCCAACTGCCCCATCACCAACGGCACAGCCACCTGTCCCGCCGTCGAGATCCCCGCCGGACAGACCCTGACCTGGACCCTCACCGGCACGCTGGCCCAGGACGCCACCGTCACACCCACCAACACCGCGACCGTCACCGGCGGACCCGACCCCGCCACACCGACCCACACCGCCGTCGCATCACCCACCAACACGCCCACCCCGCAGGCCAACCTCATCGTCTCCAAGGTGCTGCTGACCAATCCGGTCGTCCCCGGACAGCAGATCCAGTGGCGCGTCACCGTCACCAACAACGGACCCTCCCGCGCCCGCGACGTCGTAGTGACGGACCAGGTCCCGGCGGGCGTCACCGGCGCGACAATGACCGCCGACACAGGCGGCGCCAACTGCCCCATCACCAACGGCACAGCCACCTGCCCGGCAGTCGAGATCCCGGCCGGGCAAACTCTCACCTGGACCCTCACCGGCACGCTCGACGCCAACGCGACGATGACTCCGGCCAACACGGCAACCGTGACGGGCGGTCCCGACCCCGCCACACCGACCCGCACCGCCGTCGCATCACCGACCGCCAACCCCACGCCGCAGGCCAACCTCACCGTCTCCAAGACCCTGCTCACCAACCCCGTCGTCCCCGGCCAGCAGATCCAGTGGCAGGTGAGCGTGACCAACAACGGACCCTCCCGCGCCCGCGACGTCGTCGTCACCGACACCGTTCCGGCCGGAGTCAACAACCCCGCGATGACAGCCGCCGACGGAACCAACTGCCCCATCAGTAGCGGCACAGCCACCTGCCCCGCCGTCGAGATCCCCGCCGGCCAGACCCTGACCTGGACCCTCACCGGCACGCTGGCCCAGAACGCCACCGTCACACCCACCAACACCATTACGGTCACCGGCGGACCCGACCCCGCGACCCCCACCCACACCGCCGTCGCATCACCCACCACCACGCCCACCCCGCAGGCGAACCTCACGGTGTCGAAGGTCCTGCTGACCAACCCCGTCGTCCCCGGGCAGCAGATCCAGTGGCAGGTCACCGTGACCAACAACGGACCCTCCCGCGCCCGCGACGTCGTCGTCACCGACACCGTTCCGGCAGGTGTCACCGGTGCGAGCATGAAGGCGGATGCCGACAGCGCGCCTTGCCCGATCAGCAACGGGACCGCAACCTGCCCCGCCATCGAGATCCCGGCGGGTTCGTCGATGACCTGGACCCTGACCGGCACCCTCGACACGAACGCCACCGTCACCCCGACCAACACCGTGACGGTCACCGGCGGACCCGACCCCGCGACCCCGACCCACACGGCGGTGGCCAGCCCCAGCAACTCACCGTCGCCGCAGGCGAATCTGATCGCGTCCAAGGCGCTGCTCACCAACCCCGTCGTCCCGGGGCAGCAGATCCAGTGGCAGGTGAGCGTCACCAACAACGGCCCCTCCCGCGCTCGCGATGTCGTCGTCACCGACCAGGTGCCCGCCGGGGTCACCAACGCCGTGATGACGGCCTCGGACGGAACCAACTGCCCGATCACCGGCGGGCTTGCAACCTGCCCCGCCGTCGAGATCCCGGTCGGCCAGACCCTGACCTGGACGCTCAGCGGCACGCTGGCGCAGGACGCCACCGTCACCCCGACCAACACCGCGACCGTCACCGGCGGACCCGACCCCGCAACCCCCACCCACACCGCCGTCGCCTCCCCGAGCAACTCGCCCACGGCGCAGGCCAACCTCACCGTCTCCAAGGTCCTGCTGACCAACCCCGTCGTACCGGGTCAGCAGATCCAGTGGCGCGTCACCGTGACCAACAACGGACCCTCCCGCGCCCGCGACGTCGTCGTCACCGACACCGTTCCGGCAGGTGTCAACAACGCCTCGATGAACGCGGACGCCGACGGAACGACCTGCCCCATCAGTAACGGGACGGCCACCTGCCCCGCCGTCGAGATCCCCGCCGGTTCGTCGCAGACGTGGACGCTGACCGGCACCCTGGCCTCCGACGCGACGGTCACGCCGACCAACGCGGTGACCGTCACCGGCGGCCCGGACCCCGCGACGCCCACCCATACGGCCGTCGCGAGCCCCACCGGCTCACCTTCGACGCAGGCGAACCTGAGCGTCTCGAAGGCCCTGCTCACCGATCCGGTGGTGCCCGGGCAGCAGATCCAGTGGCGCGTCACGGTCACCAACAACGGACCCTCGCGTGCCCGCGACGTCGTCGTCACCGACACCGTTCCGGCCGGGGTCAACAACGCCTCGATGAAGGCCGACGCCGACGGGACCACCTGCCCGGTCAGCAACGGCACGGCGACCTGCCCCGCCGTCGAGATCGCGGCCGGTTCGTCGATGACGTGGACCCTCACCGGCACCCTCGACACCAACGCAACGGCAACACCGGCCAACACCGTGACGGTCACCGGGGGTCCGGACCCGGCCACACCGACCCACACCGCCGTCGCCTCACCGACCAACACCCCCACGCCGCAGGCCAACCTCACCGTCTCCAAGGTCCTGCTGACCAACCCCGTCGTACCGGGCCAGCAGATCCAGTGGCGCGTGAGCGTCACCAACAACGGACCCTCCCGCGCCCGCGACATCGTCGTCACCGACACCGTTCCGGCCGGGGTCAACAACGCCTCGATGAAGGCCGACGCCGACGGAACCACCTGCCCGATCGGCAACGGCACGGCGACCTGCCCCGCCGTCGAGATCCCGGCCGGACAGACCGTCACCTGGACGCTGACCGGCACCCTCGACACCAACGCAACGACGACGCCGGCCAACACCACGACAGTCACCGGCGGTCCCGACCCTGCGACCCCCACCCACACGGCCGTGGCCTCACCGACCAACTCGCCCACGCCGCAAGCCAACCTCACGGTGGCAAAGGTGCTGCTGACGAACCCCGTCGTCCCCGGACAGCAGATCCAGTGGCGCGTGAGCGTCACCAACAACGGACCCTCCCGAGCCCGCGACGTCGTCGTCACCGACCAGGTCCCGGCGGGCGTCACCAGTGCGACGATGACCGCCGATACGGGTGGCGCCAACTGCCCGATCGTCAGTGGTACGGCGACCTGCCCAGCAGTGGAGATCCCGGCCAGCCAGACCCTGACGTGGACGCTCACCGGAACGCTGGCGCAGGACGCCACCGTCACCCCGACCAACACCGCGACCGTCACCGGCGGACCCGACCCCGCCACACCGACGCACACGGCCGTCGCATCACCGACCGCCAACCCCTCGCCGCAGGCCAACCTCACGGTGTCGAAGATCCTTCTGACCAACCCGGTCGTCCCCGGACAGCAGATCCAGTGGCAGGTGAGCGTCACCAACAACGGACCCTCCCGCGCCCGCGACGTCGTAGTGACGGACCAGGTCCCCGCCGGAGTCACCGGCGCGACCATGACCGCGGCCGACGGCACCAACTGCCCGATCGTGAACGGAACGGCCACCTGTCCGGCCGTGGAGATTCCGGCGGGTTCGTCGCTGACGTGGACACTGACCGGCACCCTCGACGCCAACGCGACCACCACGCCGGCCAACTCGGCCACGGTCACCGGCGGTCCCGACCCCGCGACCCCCACCCACACGGCCGTGGCCTCACCCACCACCACGCCCACGCCGCAGGCCAACCTCAGCGTCTCCAAGACCCTGCTCACCGACCCGGTCGTCCCCGGACAGCAGATCCAGTGGCAGGTCACCGTGACCAACAACGGACCCTCCCGCGCCCGCGACGTCGTCGTCACCGACCGGGTACCCGCCGGCGTGAGCAACGCGACCATGACCGCCGCCGACGGCACGAACTGCCCGATCAACAACGGCACCGCCACCTGCCCCGCCGTCGAGATCCCCGCCGGACAGACCCTCACCTGGACGCTCACCGGCACCCTGAACCAGAACGCCACCGTCACCCCGACCAACACCGTGACGGTGACCGGCGGGCCCGACCCGGCGACTCCCACCCACACCGCCGTCGCCTCGCCCACCACCACGCCCACCCCGCAGGCCAACCTCACCGTCTCCAAGACCCTGCTCACCAACCCCGTCGTCCCCGGCCGGCAGATCCAGTGGCAGGTGACGGTCACCAACAACGGCCCCTCGCGGGCCCGGAACGTCGTCGTCACCGACCGGGTGCCCGAGGGTGTCGTCGGTGCGAGCATGAACGCCGACAACGGGAACGTGTGCCCGGTCGTGGACGGGACGGCGACCTGTCCGGCGATCGACCTGGAGGTCGGGCAGACGGCCTCGTACACCCTCAGCGGCACGCTGGTGCAGGACGCGACCGTGACGCCGACCAACACGGCGGTCGTCACCGGCGGACCGGATCCGACCGCGACCGCGCACACGGCCGTGGCCAGCCCCTCCGCCGACCCCACCCCGCAGGCCAACCTCACCATCGCCAAGGCACTGCTGACCGACCCGGTCGTCCCCGGGGAGATCGTCCAGTGGCGGGTGACGGTGACCAACAACGGGCCGTCGACGGCTCGCAACGTCGTGATCACCGACCGGATCCCGAACGGGGTGTCTGACGCCGTCCTCCAGTCGGACGCCGACGCGACGGTCTGCCCGATCACCGCCGGTGTCGCGGTCTGCCCGGCCGTCGAGCTGGAGGTCGGCCGCACGGTGTCGTACACACTGACGGCGACACTCGCCCCGGACGCGACCGTGACACCGACGAACACCGCCGTGGTGACGGGCGGCCCCGATCCGACCGCGACCGCGCACACGGCGGTGGCCAGCCCCTCCGCCGACCCCACCCCGCAGGCCAACCTCACCATCGCCAAGGCACTGGTGACCAACCCGGTCGTCCCCGGACAGCAGATCCAGTGGCGGGTCACGGTGACCAACCGCGGTCCGTCGCGCGCCCGGAACGTGGTCGTCACCGACACCGTCCCGGCCATGGTCAACAACGCGAGCATGACGTCGGACGCCGACGGCTCGGCCTGCCCGGTCACGGGCGGCACGGCGACCTGCCCCGCCGTGGAGATCCCGGCCGGCGCAAGCGTCTCCTACACCGTCACCGGAACGCTCGACCCGGCGGCGACCAGCACCCCGGTCAACGTGGCCGTCGTCACCGGCGGACCCGACCCGACGGCGACCGCCCACACGGCGACCGCGCAGGCCAGTGAGACGGTCGAGCCGCGGGCGAGCCTCACGGTGTCGAAGGCGCTGCTCACCGACCCGGTCGTGCCGGGAGAGCCGATCGCCTGGCGGATCACCGTGACCAACAACGGACCGAGCCTGGCCCGCAACGTCGTGGTGAGCGACCGGATCCCGGACGGTGTCGTCGGCGCCTCGCTCTCCCCGGACGACACCGCGGCGGCGTGTCCCGTCACGGGCGGGGTGGCGACCTGCCCGCCGATCGAGATCCCGGTCGGCCGGACGGCGGCGTACACGCTCTCCGGCACGCTGGCCCAGGACGCGGCCACGGTGCCGGGCAACACGGCCGTGGTGACCGGCGGTCCGGACCCGAGCACGTCGGCCCACACGGCGGTGGCCTCGCCCACCGGCTCCACCTCGCCGCAGGCGAAGCTGACGGTCTCCAAGGTGCTGGTGACCGATCCGGTGGTACCCGGTCGGACGGTCCAGTGGCGGGTGACCGTCACCAACAACGGTCCGTCCCGGGCCCGGAACGTGGTGGTCGCGGACCGGGTCCCCGACGGGGTGTCGGGAGGCGTGATGACCTCGGACGAGGACGGGACGAACTGCCCGGTCGCGAACGGCGTCGCCACCTGCCCGGCGGTCGACCTGGAGGTCGGGCAGACCGCCTCGTACACGCTGAGCGGCACCCTGGCCCAGGACGCCACCGTCACGCCGACCAACACGGTGACGGTGACCGGCGGGCCCGACCCGGCCACGCCGGCCCACACCGCCGTCGCCTCGCCCACCGACTCTCCCTCCCCGCAGGCCAACCTCGTCGTCTCCAAGACCCTGCTCACCAACCCGGTCATTCCCGGACAGCAGATCCAGTGGCGCGTGAGCGTGACCAACAACGGACCCTCCCGAGCCCGCGACGTCGTCGTCACCGACACCGTTCCGGCCGGGGTCGACAACGCCTCGATGAAGGCCGACGCCGACGGAACCACCTGCCCCATCACCAACGGCACCGCCACCTGCCCCGCTGTTGAGATCCCGGCCGGTGCCACCGTGACCTGGACGCTCACCGGCACACTCGCCCCGAACGCCACCATCACCCCGACCAACACCGTCACGGTCACCGGGGGTCCGGACCCGGCCACACCGACCCACACCGCCGTCGCCAGCCCGTCCGTCGGGCCGATCCAGCAGGCGCACCTGACCGTCGCCAAGGTCCTGGTGACCGACCCGGTCGTCCCGGGCACCGCGATCGAGTGGCGGGTCACCGTGACGAACGACGGGCCCTCCGTGGCGCGCGGTGTCGTCGTCACCGACCGGGTCCCGGCCGGGGTGCTGAATGCCTCGATGACGGCGCAGGACGGCACCGCCTGCCCGATCGCCGACGGGAAGGCCACCTGCCCCGCCGTCGAGATCCCGGTCGGCCGGACGCTCGCCTGGACGCTGAAGGGGACGCTCGACCCGGGCGCGACCGTCACGCCGACGAACACGGTGACGGTGACCGGCGGGCCCGACCCGGCCACGCCCACCCACACCGCCGTCGCCAGCCCGTCCGTCGAACCGGTCCGACAGGCGCACCTGACCGTCGCCAAGGTGCTGCTGACCTCGCCCGTCGTCGCCGGGCAGCGGATCCAGTGGCGGGTGACGGTCACCAACAACGGGCCTTCGCGGGCCCGGAACGTGGTCGTCACCGACCTGGTCCCGGCCGGCGTGCTGAACGCCTCGATGACGGCGGACGACGGCACCGCCTGCCCGATCGCCGACGGGAAGGCCACCTGCCCGGCCGTCGAGATCCCGGTCGGCGGGACGGTGGGCTGGACGCTCACCGGCACGCTGGACGCCGATGCCACGGCCGTCCCGGTCAACACGGTGGTGGTGACGGGCGGGCCGGACCCGGACGCGACCGCCCACACCGCGGTGGCCACCCCGACCGGGCCGATCACCGTACGGCACGACCTCCTGCTCACCAAGCGGGCGACGCCGACGGACGCGAAGCCCGGTGACCGGGTCACCTACACCGTCACCGCCACCAACCGGGCCACCGGCACCTACGTCGGCGCCGTCGTCACCGACGACCTCTCCGGGGTCCTGGGCGGGGCGGTCTACGGTCTCGACGCCCACGCCGACACCGGGCGGACGGCCTACGCGGCGCCGCACCTGACCTGGACGCTCGACCTCCGGCCCGGGGCGACGGCGACGCTCACCTACAGCGTGACCGTGAAGCCCGGGGCGGGCGGCGGGACACTCGTCAACCGGCTGTCCGCCGACGGGTCCAACTGCTCCGACGCCGAAGGGAACACGGCCGGCGGCGCCGGCGCGCGGCGGGCAGCGGTGGGCGCGAGCGGCACCTGCTCGACCACCACCACGGTCCGCAAGCTGCCGAGCCCGAGTCCCAGCCCCACGACCCGGCCCCCGCTGCCGAGCCCCAGCCCGACGACCCGCCCGCCGCTGCCGCCCACCGGCAGCGGAAGCCCGAAGCCGGCGCTGCTGATCACCATGGTGCTGCTCACCCTCGGTGGTCTGCTGGTGGGGGCGCGGCGCTCCCGCCGCTGAGATCCGCCGCGAACACTGCCGGGCGGTCGGCTCTGCCGGCCGCCCGGCAGTGTGATCCGGCGCCGTCACGCGACGGTGTCGCGAGCCCCCGTCGCGCGCCGGTGTCGTGCGGCGGGCCCTCAGGTCGGGTCGACGGCGCGGGCGGTGGCGAAGATCCGGGCGCAGCGGCCGGCCATGGCCGCGGGGGTCTGGTCGGGGTGGTCGATCCACCAGCGGACGAGGGAGGTGCACAGGCCGCGCCAGGCGTACTTGAGGGCGTCGGCGTCGAGGGGGTCGTCGGATCCGGTGCGGTGCAGGAGTTCGGCGGTGCCGGTGGCGGCGAGGGCGTCGATGGCGTCGCGGTAGTGGGCGGCGCGGCGGGCGGCCTCGCTGCCGGGCGGCAGTGAGGGGTCGTAGAGGACGAACCATGCCTCGCGCTGCCCGTCGAGGGCGTCGAAAAGGGCGTGCAGCACGCGGAGCGGTGTGGGGGGCGCGCCGTTGTCGTGGTCGGCCATGGCGGTGCGGACGGCTGTCAGCAGCCGGTCGCCGACCGGTTCGAGGCAGCCGAGGAAGAGGTCCTGCTTGCTGCCGAAGTACTGGTGCAGGAGGGGCTTGGTGACGCCGACCCGGGCGGCGACGACGGCCATGGTGGTGGCTTCGTAGCCGCGTCGGCCGAACTCCTCGGTGGCGGCGGCGAGGACCTGTCGTTCGCGTTCGGCTCTCGGCATGCCCTTGGTGCCGGCCCTGGCCGGAAGCGTTGTCATAGCACTGATCTTACCTTAGGGTAATTTACTGACCGGTAAGTTCATTGCCTCCCCACCCGGAGCCGCCTCATGACGCCTGCCGCCGAGCCCGTCCCCCGCCTCCGCTCCTGGTGGGGCTGGGGCTATGCCGACGCCCACCCCGACGAGGCCGAGTGCCTCGCGCTGGGCGCCCTGCTGCCGGGCACCCTGGCCCGCCCGCTGCCGGTCCCCCGGGTGGCCGACCTCGCCGTCGGCCGACCCGCCGTGACGCCCCCGCCCTCGCTGGCCCGCCTCGTCGGCGACGACCCCGGCGACCGTGCCGCCCACGCCATGGGCCGGGCCTACCGCGACATCGCCCGCGCCCTGCGCGGCCGGCCGGGCCGGATCCCCGACCTGGTCGCCCGCCCGACCGGCGACCGGGAGGTGGCCGACCTGCTCGACTGGGCCGGCGCGCACGGGGTGGCCGTGGTCCCGTTCGGCGGCGGGTCCTCGGTGGTCGGTGGCGTGGAGTACCGGGGCGACACCCATCGCGCCGTGCTGTCGCTCGACCTGACCTCGATGGACCGCGTCCTGGAGGTCGACCCGGGCAGCCGCTCCGCCCGCATCCAGGCCGGAGCCCTCGGCCCCGTACTGGAGGACCAGTTGCGCCCGCACGGCTTGACCTTACGTCACTTCCCGCAGAGCTTCGAGTTCTCCACCCTCGGCGGCTGGCTGGCCACCCGCGCCGGGGGCCACTACGCCACCGGACGCACCCGCATCGACGACTTCACGCAGTCGCTGCGCGTGGTCACCCCCGCCGGGACCAGCACCTCCTGGCGGCTGCCCTCGTCCGGCGCCGGGCCCTCGCCCGACCGGCTCTTCCTCGGGTCCGAGGGCACCCTCGGCGTCATCACGGAAGCCTGGATGCGGGTCCAGGAACGCCCCCGGTACCGGGCTTCCGCCACGCTGGCCTTCGCCGACTTCCGGCGCGCGCTGGACGCCGTGCGGGCCGTCGCGCAGACCGACCTCGCCCCGGCCAACTGCCGGCTGCTCGACCCCGGGGAGGCCCTGTTCTCCGGGGCGTCCAGGGACGGGTCGAGCGTCCTGGTGCTGGGCTTCGAGTCCGCCCACGGACCCGTCGACGGCCGTCTCGCCGACGCCGTCGCCCTGGCCCGCGACCACGGCGGACGGGGCGGGGCGGGAGCCGACCGTAAGGGCGGCGACGGGGCGGGCGGGGCCGTGGGGGCCTGGCGCGCGGCGTTCCTGCGGATGCCCTACCTCCGCGACGGGCTGGCCCGGATGGGCGCCGTCGTCGAGACCTTCGAGACCGCCGCCACCTGGGACCGGATCCCCGCCCTGGTCGAAGCCGTCCGCGCCGAGGTCGGCGCCGCCGCCGGGCGGGCCACCGGAAATCCCGCCACCGTCAACTGCCGCCTCACCCATGTCTATCCGGACGGCGCCGCGCCCTACTTCACGGTCGCCGTGGCCGGACGCCCCGGCGACGAGGTCGCCGTCTGGGACGACATCAAGGCCGCCGCCACCGACGTCCTGCACCGCCACCGGGCCACGATCACCCACCACCACGCCGTCGGCCGCGACCACCGCCCCGGCTACGACCGCCAGCGTCCGGAGCCGTTCGCGCTGGCCCTGCGCGCGGTCAAGGACACCCTCGACCCGCACGGCATCCTCAACCCCGGCGTCCTGCTCGGCTGACCGGCGCCGACCGGTCGAGCACCGCGACCGGGACGAACACGAGAACCGGACCGGCCGTGGACGCACCAGGTTCGGGGTTTCCGCCAGTTCGCCGGCCCGGAGGTCGGGAGGAAGACTTTCCCGGCAGAGGCCGCGGCCGGTTCCGGAGGCCGCCGCCACGGACGGAACAGAGACGGAACAGAGGGGGGACCGACGCGATGAGCGGTCAGCTGTACGACGGGATCGGCGAGGCGTTCGAGGGCTTCAAGAACCTTCCGCTCGCCCGGTACGGGGAGGTACCGGGCTTCCTCGGTCTGGTCGGCGAGGTCGAGGGCAGGTCGGTCCTCGACCTCGCCTCCGGAACCGGCTTCTACAGCCGGGAGTTCAAGCGCCGCGGCGCCTCCCGCGTGCTCGGCGTCGACATCTCCTCCGCCATGGTCGACGCGGCCCGGGCGCGGGAGGACGAGGAACCGCTCGGTGTGCGCTACGAAATCGGTGACGTCGCCGAACTGCGCGCGTTCGAGGAGCCCTTCGACGTCGCGGTCGCGGTCCAGCTGTTCAACTACGCCGAGGACGTCGCGTCCATCGAGCGGATGTGCCGCAACATCCACCGGAGCATCGCGCCCGGGGCCGAGTTCTTCGTGTTCGGGCAGCACCCGGACTACCGCTTCGACGGGCCGTCCCTGGCCAAGTACGGCTTCCTCTGCGAATCGCTCGGCGAGGACTCGGCGATCGGGCCCCGGGTGAGGATCACCGCGCTCCTCGATCCGCCGGTCTCCTTCGTCGCGAACCCGCCCGCCCGCGAGGTCTACGAGCGGAGCCTGCGGGCGGCCGGTTTCACCGGGATCACCTGGGTACCGCTGGAGATCTCGGCGGACGGTGTGCGGGAGTACGGCGAGGAGTTCTGGGACGACTACGCCGCCAATCCCCCGCTGACGATGCTGCGCTGCCGGGCCTGACCCCCTCGCGGGCCGCGCCCCGCCCCCGGTTCTTCTCCGGCCACCGGGTGGCCGGAGAAGAACCGGGGGCGCCGTGCCGGGCGGCAGAGATGCGGCCGGGCTCGTTGCGGCGATGCTGAAAAGGTCAGTATTTCCTCGGCCTTCGGCACCGCCTCGACATACGGCACTGCCTCGGCCTTCGGCACTGCCTCGACATCCGGTATTCCTCCACCTCACGAGAGGACGCCCCCGTGTCCGACGAACTCGATCTGAGGACGGACAAGTCGTGCAGCGGCTCCCGCTCCCTGCCGATCAACGAGTCGTTCACCGCCTCCACCACGGTGACCATGTTCTCGCCCCCGTTCAGCGCTCCCGCAGGCACCGTGATCAACGTTCAACTGGTGGCGGAACTGGACGACCCCAACGGAATCCCCGGCAACGGGTCGGTGGGCGTCAGCGTGCACCAGTGCTGCGACGTGTCCGACTCGCAGATCACCTCGCAGCAGACGGTCGGCAGGATCGGACCGGCGGGATCGCCCGAAGTCACACCCCTGACCGTCACACTGCGCGACGCCTGCACCCTCTCCACCCATCCCGACGGCGACGACAGCCAGTTCGTCCACTACCTCCGCCTGAGGATCAGTGACAGCTTCGACCGGGTCAAGCTGTCCTATTCGATCAACTGAGACGCTCCGACGCCCTGCGGCCCGGGGGCCGGCGTCAGAGCCCGAGCGCGGTCAGCCCCGGGTGGTCGTCGGGGCGGCGGCCGAGCGGCCAGTGGAAGAGGCGTTCGCCCTCCGCGATCGGCAGATCGTTGATCGACGCGTGCCGGTGGGCCATCAGGCCGTTCTGGTCGAACTGCCAGTTCTCGTTGCCGTAGGACCGGTACCACTGGCCCGAGTCGTCGTGCCACTCGTAGGCGAAGCGGACCGCGATGCGGTCGGCGCCGTGCGCCCAGAGTTCCTTGATCAGCCGGTACTCGTGCTCGCGCTGCCACTTGCGGGTGAGAAGGGCGGCGATCTCCGCGCGCCCGGTGACGAACTCGGCGCGGTTCCGCCACCGGCTGTCCGGGGTGTAGGCGAGGGAGACCCGCTGCGGGTCTCGGGTGTTCCAGCCGTCCTCGGCGGCCCGGACCTTCACTCGGGCGGTCTCCTCGGTGAACGGGGGCAGGGGCGGGCGCTGCTCGGACATGCCGGTCTCCTCCGGTACTGACGTCGAGAACAGGTGAGAACGGTCGTTCTCAACATGTCCGCTACTCTAGGAGAACCATCGTTCTCATGTAAAGGACAGAGCTGGTGGACACGACGGACGCCGCACGTACCCGGATCCTCGACGCGGCCGAGGAGCTGTTCTACGCCACGGGCGTCCAGACGGTCGGCATGGACGCGGTCCGCACGGCCGCCGGCGTCACCCTGCGCCGCCTCTACCAGCTCTTCCCGTCCAAGGACGACCTCGTCGCGGCATACCTGGACCGCCGCGACCGGCGGTGGCTCGCCGAGCTCGCCGAGTACGTGGACACGGCCGCCGGCACTCCGGCCGAGCGGGTGCTCGCCGTGTTCGACTGGCTCGCCGACTGGTTCGCCCGGCCCGGCTTCCGGGGCTGCGCCTTCGTCAACTCCCACGGCGAGCTCGGCGCCACCGCACCCGGCGTCACCGCCGCGGCACGGCGGCACAAGGAAGCCCTCCGCGACTACCTCGACGGACTCGCCGAGGATGCCGGCTGCCCGGCCGGCACCGGGGTCCGCCTGGCCCTGCTCGCCGAGGGGGCGATCACCCTCGCCGCCCTCGCCGTCGCCCCGGCCCCCGCCACCGAGGCCCGGGAGGTCGCCCGGCTGCTGCTCGCCCGTCCCGGGGCGGGCACCGGCACGGCCTCCGTGGCGCGGGTCGGCACGGCCGGTCCCGCCCCAGCCTGAGGACGGAGAACGCCCGGCCGTCGGTGTCATCGCCACGACGGCCGGGCGCATCGTCCGGTGGCACGGGCCCGGACGGCGCCGGGGGGGTGTCGCTGCCCGGGCCCCACTGCTGCCACCGACCGTCTTCTGACCCGGATCCGCGAAGGCAAACCACCCGCTCGGGGCGGACCTCCTGAGCGGCCTCGCCCGCGGACGCCTCCCGCCCGACCCGGACCCGCCACCCGGCACCCCGGTCCGCCCCGGAGCGGCACGGGAGGCACCCTCCGGCCCGCACAGGAAGCAGTTCTGACCTTTCGTCAGATTATGGGCACGCGCCGTGACCACCGCCCCTATGCTGGCCACGGGAGGGTGTTTCGGATGATTCGTACAGGGATCGGTCAGTGGCCCCGAGCCAGGTCGTTCGCGGCCCCGGTGGCGCTGGTGACAGGTGCGCTGCTGCTCGTGGGTTGCAGTTCGAGCAGTTCCTCGTCCGGTGACGCGGCACCGGCTCCGACGGCGGAGGTGACCACGACCGGCGGCGCGGCGGCGCCCGGCACCGCGGCCTCGACGGCGACGGTCCCTCCGGCGACGACCGCGCCGTCCCCCGTGGCTCCCGCGGTGACCACGCCGCCATCGAAACCCGCGCCGCCGGCGGTGACCGCACCGACGGAGCTGACCGACGACTACCTCGCCGCCGGCCAGTGCGTCACCGTCGTCGTCGACGCGATCAGCGATACCGCCCCGGCCGGCTTCGGCCCCGTGCCGTGCGACAGCCGGTCGGCGGTCGCACGGGTGACCTCACGCAGCCGCACCACCCTGGCCACCGCCGCCGTTCGCGCCGTCCAGCGGCCCGCCTGCGAGGACACCACCGACTTCGTGCTGGATCTCGGCCCGAACCTGGTGCGGGCGAGCGGCGGCATCGCCCGCCCCGGCATGGACGAGGCGTACGCCTGTCTGCGCAACCTGAACGCCCCGCACCCGGGCGACCCCGGGCAGGGCGGCGGCCCGATGATCGGCGTCGGCGACTGCGTCGTGAAGACGACCAGCACCGGCGGCAAGGCCATCGGCCGTGAGACCAAGTGCGACGGGACGGGCGGGTCCAAGCCGGAGTACAAGGTGGTCAAGGTGGTGACCACCATTCTCGTCCCCCGGGGCGCCACCCCCGACAAGTGCGCGCCCGGCACGGCCTTCGAGTTCCCGCTGCGCGCCGACGACAGGTCCGCGTTCGGGCCGTTCGGCTGCGCCGACAAGCTCTGACCCACGGGCACGACCGGCCGGCCCGACCCGCACCCGGGCCCTTCGGACGGCGCTCCGTGTCAGAGGGTGAGCCGACGGGCGGAGGCCCGGATCGGATCGGGGAGTTCCGTGCTGCCGCGCAGATAGCGGTCCACCGCGGCGGCGGCCGAGCGGCCCTCGGCGATCGCCCACACGATCAGCGACTGACCGCGCCCCGCGTCGCCCGCGACGAAGACGCCCGCCGTCCCGGCGGCGAAGCCGTCGTCACGGGCGAACGCGCCGTCCGGGCCGATCGCGAGCCCCAGCCCGGAACTCAGCCAGGGCTCCGGCTCGGGACCGGTGAAGCCGAGCGCGAGCAGCGCCAGTTCGGCCGGGACGGTCCGCTCGGTGCCCGCCCGGGGCGTGCGGCCGGGAGATTCCGCGTCGGCGAAGCGGACCGCAGCGAGACGTCCGTCCGGGCCGGGCTCGAAGGCGACCGTACTGGCGGCGAACACCCGGACCCCGCCGCCGGTGGCATCCGCTTCCTCGTGCGAGGTGGTCTCCCGGTGGACCTCGGGGTGGACCGGCCAGGGCTGTCCGGGGGCCCGGCGAGCGGGCGGACGCGGGTTGATGTCGAGCTGAGTGACGGCCGCCGCCCGTTGCCGCAGCGCGGTACCGAGGCAGTCCGCCGCCGTGTCGCCACCGCCGACGATCACCACCCGCAGGCCCTCCGCGGACACCGGCGCGACCGGGATCCCGCCCTCGTCGACCCGGTTCGCGCCGGTCAGGTAGGCCATCGCCCGGTGGACGCCCGCCAGCCGGCACCCCGGCACCGGCAGTTCGCGGTGGCGGCCGGCGCCGACGGCGACCACCAGCGCGTCGCAGTCGGCCCGCAGTTCGTCGGCCGCGAGGTTCCGGCCGACGCACAGGCCGGTACGGAACACGGTGCCCTCGGCCCGCATCTGGTCGAGCCGGCGGTCGAGCCGGTGCTTCTCCAGCCGGAACGGCGGGATGCCGTAGCGCAGCAGCCCGCCGGGGCGCTCGGCCCGCTCGTACACCGTGGTGGCGTGGCCGGCCCGGGTGAGCTGCTGGGCGGCGGCGAGACCCGCCGGGCCGGAGCCGACCACCGCGACCCGCCGGCCCGTGGTGGTGCCGGGCGGCTGGGGCCGGTCCCAGCCCTCCGCCCAGGCGCGGTCGGCGAGAGCCAGCTCGATGTTCTTGATCGTGACGGGGGCCCCGCCGTCGACGGCCAGCACGCAGGCGCTCTCGCAGGGGGCCGGGCAGAGCCGCCCGGTGAACTCCGGGAAGTTGTTGGTCGCCAGCAGGCGCGCGGCCGCCGCCCGCCAGCCGTCCAGCGCCACCAGCCGGTTCCAGTCCGGGACGAGGTTGCCGAGCGGACAGGCGCTGTGGCAGAACGGCAGCCCGCAGTCCATGCAGCGGGCGGCCTGCCCACCGACGATCGGCAGCAGGGCCCCGGGGCGGTACACCTCCCGCCAGTCCTCGACCCGCTCCCGCGCGTCCCGCCGTTCGCGTTCCGCGCGCGGGGTGGTGAGGAAGGCCATCCGGTCTGCTGCCATCGCGGCCTCCGGCAGGGCGTGCCGACACGGACCGGCGGCACCCCGGCGGACGCGCCACCGTGTGGCCACGGTACGCCCACGAACGGCCGGCGGGAAGCGGTGCCCGGAGCCGACCGCCCCGGGCACCGCGACGCGGCGCGGGCGACGACGCCCGGGTTTGACCGGTTCTGCACTCCCGGGCCCATGATCGGCCGTGCCAGGCTCGGTCGTGGCCGGCCGGATCCGGCCGGAGCGGCGCCCCCGCCGCGTCCGTCGCGTGCTCCGCGCCGGACACCCCGGGAGTCGCCGCGTCACCCACCGAGGACGAGGTGAGTTGCTTGGCCACCCTGAGGACGACACTGCGCGGCACGCTCACGGCCGCCGCCGCGGCCGCCGCCCTGGCCACCGTCGGGACCGGGGCCGCCCAGGCCGCCGGCTGGCCTCCGCTGCAGGACGGCGGGTACCTGTACTCCGGCACCGCCGGCACCGGGACGGTCACCGCGGTGGACCTGTCCGACCTCGGCACCTGCCACACCCTGGCGACGCCCGCCCGGTCGGTCCAGGTCGTCTCCGGCTCGGCGTCCGTCCTGCTCTATCCCGGCGCCGGCTGCACCGGCGCCCACCCGTGGGCCACCGGGTCCCTGGCGCAGTCCGACCTTCCGGCCGCGGCGCGGAGCTACCGGGTGGTCCCGGCCTGACACTCCCCCGGGTGGGGTCCTTCAGGCACGGCTCCACCCGGGACCGGCCACGTCGGACCCGCCCGCCCGTCAGACTGGAGCGCGGTCGTACCGCACGCGCACCGGTCATACGGAGGGAACGGCACATGGTCGGACAGGGCACAGCGGGTCGCGGGCCCGCACAGGAGGCGGTGGCGGCGGCCCTGGGCCGTGCCGCCGCCGTCGCGCACCTCAACGCCTTCATCACCCTCGACGCCGAGGGGGCCGGGGCGGAGGCCGCCCGTCACGACCGGCGCGGGGACGGAGCCCGCAGCTGGTGCCTCGCCGTCAAGGACAACGTCCATGTCGCGGGCCTGCCCAACACGGCCGGAACCCCCGGGCTCGCCGGGTTCGTCCCCGCCGCCGACGCCCCCGTCGTCGCGGCGCTGCGCGCGGCCGGCGCGATCGTCCTGGGCAAGACGAACATGCACGAACTGGCCCTGGGCGTCACCTCCGCCAACCCCGCGTTCGGCGCGGTCGGCAACGCCGCCGACCCGGCCCTGTTCGCGGGCGGCAGCAGCGGCGGCACGGCCGCCGCCGTGGCCTCGGGCGTGGTGGACGCCGGGCTCGGCACCGACACCGGCGGTTCCGTCGGTATCCCGGCCGCGCTCAACGGGATCTACGGCCTGCGCCCGACCGCCGGACGCTACCCCTCGGCCGGCGTCACGCCCCTCTCGGTCACCCGGGACACCCCCGGGCCGATGGCCCGCACCCTGGACCGGCTCACCGCCCTGGACGCCTTCGTCGCCGGCCGCACCGGAGCCGCCCCGTCCCCGGACCGCACGCTCCGGCTCGGCCTGCCGAGGCACGTGTTCACCGAGGACCTGGACGCCCCGGTCCGGGCCGCCTGGGAGGCGGCCGTGGACCGGCTCGGCACGGCGCGGACCGTCTGGACCCCCGTGGACACCGGGCACCTGGTCGAGCACGACGCGCGGGCCGGGATGCACCTCGTGCTCGGGGAGTTCGCCGCCGCCTTCGACCGCTACCTCGCCGGGCACCGGACCGGGCGCACCACCGCCGAGGTGCTGGACGCGGTCGCCGACCCGGCCGTCGCCGAGCTGCTCCGGACCGCCGCCCTGCCCACCGGACCGGCGTACGCGGGACCGGCCGCGCTGCGCGGGGCACTCGCGGAGCGCCGCGCGCTGCAGGCCGCCTACGCGGACCTGTTCGCGGCGAACGGCCTGGACGCGATCCTCTGCCCCACCGTGCCGGTGTGCGCCCGGCCGCTGCACCGGTACGAGGAGTCGCTGCCCCTCAACGGCCGCGACGTGCCCACGTTCCCGGTCCTGATCCGCAACACCTCCCCCTCGACCACCGCCGGGCTGCCCTCGGTCACGGTTCCCCTCCCGGTCGTGGGGTCGCCGCCGGTCGGTCTCCAGTTGGTCGGACCGCGCGGCGGCGACCGGGAACTGCTGGGTGTGGCCGCCCGGATCGACGCCCTGCTGCGGCCCGGGAAGGCCGGGGGCACCGGCTCGTGACCGGGCGGGGCGGGCGACACCCGGGCGGGGCGCCGGTCAGCCGACGGCGATGACGACCTTGCCCATCGGGTTGACCCGCTCGTAGTACTCGTAGGCCGCCGCGGCCTCCTCGAACGGGAAGACCCGGTCGACGACGGGGCGCAGCGCGTGCTCGGCGACGAACCCGTTCATGGCCGCGAACTGGGCGTGGCTGCCCACCGCGACCGTGCGCACGGTCGCGGCGACGGCGAAGAGCAGGCGCGAGTCGAGCGGCGGCCAGTCCCCGGAGACGGAGCCGACGAGGGCGAGGTGGCCGTCCACGGCGAGCGACCTCACCGACTGCTCCAGCGACCCGGCGGTGTCGACGACCCGGTCGACGCCGCGCCCGCCGGTCAGCTCCCGGACGGCCGTGTGCCAGTCGGGGCGGTCCCGGTAGTTGACGACCTCGTCGGCGCCGAGCTCGCGCAACCGCTGTTCCTTCCCCCGGCTCCCGGTGGTGGCGATCACCCGCGCGCCGAGGGCGCGGGCGTACTGGAGCGCGAACAGGGACACTCCCCCGGAGCCGGTGGTCAGGACGGTCTCCCCGGGCCGCACTCCGCGGCCGTCGCCGGTGAGCGCGTTCCAGGCGGTGAGGCCGACGCAGGGCAGGGTGGCGGCCTCCGCGTAGGAGAGGTGGGCGGGGACCGGCAGCAGGGCGCGCTCGGGCAGGACGGCCAGCTCGGTGAGCATCCCGTCCAGCGAGCCGCCGAGCTGCGGCAGGAGCTCCGGCGCCAGTCGGCCGTCCCGCCAGTCCGGGAACAGGGTGGCGGTGACGCGGTCCCCCGGGCGCGCCCAGCGGACACCCGGTCCGACGGCGACGACCTCGCCGGCGCCGTCGGAGACCGGGACGAGGTCGGGCTTGACCGGCAGCACGTACGTCCCGCGCAGCACCAGTAGTTCCCGGAAGCTCAGCGAGACCGCGCGGACCGCGACCGCGACCTCCCCGGGCCCCGGCGTCCTGGGCGGGGCCGTGCGCAGCGACAGCCGGTCGAGGCCGCTGCCCTCGCCGAGGTGGTAGCTGCGCACGGTCGACGGGAACGCGGCGGCGGCCGCCGCGGGGACGGCCGCGGGTACGGCGGTCCCGGCAGGCGTGGCGATCTGGGTGGTGGTCATGAGCGGTCCCCCGGTGGTCAGGCGTTCGGTGTGTGCCTCCACCGTGCCGCCCGCCCCGGTCACCGCTCAATTCCCGGCCGGGAATGACGGGACGGCGCCCGGCCCCCTCGGACCCGCCCGTTCGGGTGACAATGCGCGGCCGACGCCCCGCCACCGGGCAGACTGCCCGGTAGCCGTCGCGGCCGAGGGGGCGGTCGATCCCCTTTCGATCGCTCACGCACCACCGTCGATCGGCGCCCACCCGGCGCGCACGGCGGAACCGGAGGGCCGCGGACACGGGCGGAGCGAGGGCCGGTCGACCACCGGAACCGTCACCGCGGTGCCGCCGCCGTCCGCCAACTCCCATACCCGGCACGTCTGCCGATGTCCGGTCGGTCGGGCTGTCGGGGCCGACCAGCGAAGGGCCGCGCCCGATGTTCGACTCCAGTTTCGCGTTCCCCCGGGCCCTGCTGAACCCGGTGGCCGGCCCCGGCGGCCGCGTGGTCGTGATCGGCGCCGGCATCGCCGGACTGGTGTGCGCGTACGAGCTGCAGCGGCGGGGCTTCGACGTCGTGGTCTACGAACGCGGCAACCGGCCGGGCGGCCGCGTGCGCACGCACCGGTTCTGGGACGGCACCCACGCCGACCTCGGCGCGATGCGGATCCCCGCGAACCACCACTGCGTGCTCCACTACGTGACCCGCTTCCGGCTCCCGATCCGCCCGTTCGTCAACTGCAACCCGCGGGCCTACTACCACCTGCGCGGCCGACGGGTCCGGGTGGAGGACGTCGCGTCCCTGTTCCCCGCCTTCGCCCTGAGACCGGAGGAACGCCAGCAGCCGTCCGCCCTGCTGGACCGGATCCTCGGCCCGGTCTGGCAGGCGTTCACCACCGAGCAGCAGCGCCTCGCCCTGGACGGCCACTGGAACGACCCCGCGCTGGAACGCGCGGCCTCGGTCTCGCTCTGGCAGTTCGTCCACGAGCACCTCTCCCAGGACGCCTGGGACCTCTACGGCCACGCCAGCGGCCTCGCCCACTACGAGCAGTCCTCCCTGCTGGAGGTGCTGGTCGACTACTTCGGCCTGTTCCACCGCGGTCAGGTCGAACTCACCGACGGCCTCGACTCCCTGGTGCACGCCTTCGTCCGCGCGCTGCGGCCCGGCACCCTGCGGCTGTCCACCCGGATCGACGAGCTCGCGCCGACCCCGGACGGCGTCCGGGTGCGCGGACGCCGGATCGGGGGCCGGCTCGACGACACCGCGGACTTCGCGGTCTGCTGCGTGCCGGCCCCCGCGCTCGACCAGATCACCGTCACGCCCGGCCTGCCGCACGCCCAGCGCCACGCCGTGCGCGGCATCAGCTACGCCAGCAGCGCCAAGACCGTGCTGCACGTGACCCGGCGCCGCTGGGAGAGCGAGGACGGCATCCACGGCGGCGGCAGCTTCACCGACCTGCCGATCCAGCAGGTCTGGTACCCCTCCGACAACGCGGTGCGCACCGACGGCGGCGTCAACGGCTTCGGCACACCCCGCTGGGACGCCCGCGACCCGCTCCGGTCGGCGCAGCCCGCCGCGCTGCTCGGCGCCTATCTGTGGGGGGCGAACGCCCGCCGCTTCGCCGCGCTGGACCAGGCCGACCGGGAGGCCATGGTGCTGGAGTGCCTGGAGCGCCTCCACCCCGGGATCACCTCGGACGTCGACGACATCGTCCACTGCAACTGGGACGTGCAGACCGGCATGGGCGGCGGCGCGTTCGCCCATCTGACGCCCGGTGAGCACACCCGCTACCTTTCGGTGCTGGGCGCCCCGCACCCGGCCGGGCGGCCCCGGATCTTCTTCGCGGGCGAGCACCTGTCCGGCGCCCACGCCTGGTGCCAGGGCGCGGCGCAGTCCGCGCTCGGCGCGGTCGGCGCCCTGCTGGAACACGCCCGGCACGCCCGGGGCACGGCCGCGGCGCCCGCCCGTTGAGCCCGCGCGAACCACTGGGCCGCGCCGACCTGCGGTCCCTGGTCACCGCGGCCCCGCACGCCGCCGAGCAGGTCGGTGTGGAGGTCGAGTGCGGGCTGCTCGACCCGGTCACCGGCATCGGCGCCCGCTACGACGGCCCGCGCGGTGTGCGCGCCGTCCTGACCGCGGTGCTGCGGCGGTGGGGCGGCGAACCCGAGTCCGACACCGGCCGGCTGACCGGCGTCCGGCTGCCCGACGGCAGCAGCGTCACCCTGGAGCACGGCGGCCAGATCGAGTACTCCTCGACACCGGCCCCGGGCGTCGGCCGGGCCATGGACGAGGTCCGGGCGGCGCTGGAGCGCCTCGCCGACCTGGCCGCCGGATTCGGTCTGGCCCTCGTCCCGGGCGGCAACCTGCCCTTCGGCCGGCTCGCCGACGTCGAATGGGTGCCGATGACCCGCGGCGCCGTCATGCGCCGCTACTTCGAGGACCTCGGCCCGGCCGGGGCGCGGGCGCCGTACGTGATGGCGCTGTCCCTGTCGACTCAGGTCACCCTCGACTTCCTCGACCCCGGTGACTTCGACCGGAAGCTGCGGATGCAGACGGCCGCCGCCCCCGTCGTCTCCGCCCTGCTGGTCAACTCCCCGCTCCACGAAGGCCGCCCCTGCGGCCTGCTGTCGCACCGCTGCTGGTCCTGGCTGGGGATGGACCCGCGCCGCCACGGCCCGCTGCCGCCCGCCCTGCGGGCCGAGGTGAGCGCCGACGACATCGTCGACTGGGCCCTCGGCATCCCGCTGATCCACTACCGGACCGCCGACGGCCGCTACCACCGCGCACCCGAGGGCACCTTCGCCGACCTGATCCGCGACGGCCTCGACGACGGCACCCCGCCCACCCTCGACCACTGGGCCGGCCACCTCTCCCAGCTGTGGACCGACACCCGGGTCCGGCGCACGCTGGAACTCCGCGGCGCCGACGGCCCGCCCTGGCCCCACCTCGGCGCCCTGCCCGCCCTGTGGACCGGCCTCAGCTACCACCCGCCGTCCTGCCTGGCCGCCTGGGAACTCCTGCGCCACCACACCGCCGGGGAGCACCGGGTCGCCCGTGACCGCCTACCCGCCGACGGCCTCGACACCCGCCTCGGCGACACGCCGCTGCGCCCACTGGCCGTCGAACTCCTCCGGCTCGCCCGGGCCGGCCTCCAGGCCCGGGTCGGGGCCGGCCTGGAGCCGTCCCACGTCCCCGCCCTGCTCGACCCGCTGGACGAGATCGCCGCCACCGGCCGCACCTTCGCCGCCCGGTGCCTCGACCGCTGGCACGGCGGCCTGCGCGCCGACCCGGCGCGCTATGTCGCGGCGTACCGCGTCCGACCCTCTGCCCCTTCGTAGCGTCGGGGCGGTGGTGGTGGGCAGTGGTGGACGGCGCTGGTGGGCGGTGGTGGGCGGCGGTGGTGGGCGGTGGTGGGCGCGCCTTCCCGGCTACCGGGCGGTGGGGGCGCCCCCGCCGCCGCTCGGGACGGCGGAGCCGAAGCGCCACGCCTCGATGTCGCGGTAGCGGATCGGCCCCGGACCCCGGCCGACGTTGCTGCCGACGAGGTGCAGCCGTTCGGTCGGCCACGGCCGGCCCACGAAGCCGGTCAGCCCGGCGGCGGCCAGCGGGACGCTGGTGGCATCGTCGCGGCGGGAGCGGGCCAGGGTCAGATGGGGGCGCAGCGGGCGGTCCCGGAAGGTGATGCCGCAGGAGCCGACCACCTCCCGGACGTCGGCGGCGAGGGCGTGCAGTCCGTCCAGGTCGCCGTCGATCCCGCTCCACAGCAGTCGTTCGTCGAAGTGGCCGCCGCCGCGCAGGCGCAGGTCCAGGGCGGGGCGCGAGGCCGCCGGGGCGGCCAGGGCCGCGCGCAGCGGCGGCACCGCCGCGGCGGGCAGTTCGCCGAGGAAGGCCAGGGTGATGTGCCAGTCCTCGATGCGGTTCCAGCGCAGGGCCGGGAAGGTCTCGTAGGCGGGTCGCAGGGCCCGGGCCAGTTCGTCCTTGGCGTCGTCGGGCGGGGCGAGGGCCACGAAGACGCGCAGGGTCGGGGACTCGGGGTGATCGTTCACGAAGGGGAGGTTAGCCCAGGCCGGAGCGCGTGCGCCCACCGGCGCCGGGGTGGAGGCGGACCCGACGGGGCTCCGGGAGCGGCCCCCGGGACGCGGACCGGCGGGCGATCGCACCTGGTCGGGGAGGGACGGTCGGGGCCCGGGCCGGCCCGGATTCGACCGGGTCGCGACCGGTTCCGACCGGGGGATTGCGCGCGGTCGGGAACGGCCGGTACCCGCCGCCCAGGGCGGTACGGTTCTGCTCAACGGCCTTTTCCCGTAATGGGGTTGCCCCACCCAGTGGTAGGACACCGAGTGGGGCTCACGGGCCGATCACAGAAGATGAGGCACACCCTGTGAATGACCGACCCTCGCGGGAACGGGCGGACCTGCCCCCGGTGATCTCCCACGCTAGCAGGGGCGACCGGCCGCCCACGGGATTTCGCAGCCTGCGCGCCACCCCGGACGGGACCGACTCGCCCGACCGCCCGGTCCGTTCACGGCCGACCGGGCGGCGTACGCCGACGGCGCGGCCCGGCGGGAGCGCCTCGCTCTGATCCCCGGCCTGCTGGGAGCGGGTCGGGGCCGCCCGGACCGGACCGCGTCCGCACCGCCGGACCCGCCACCACCGAGCGGACCGCACCCGGCCTCCTCCCGATGGAAGCCGGCCGACGCGCGCCCCCGCCCCGGAACTCCGGCCCCGGGCGCGCGCCCCGCGCACCACGCGCACCTCCCGAGCCGCTCGGCTGCCCCCGCACACCCGCACACCCGACCCCGATCGGAGGCGTCGTGCCCACTCCGCGCAGGCCCGCGACCGGCCCGGTCAGCTACGCGGCCTTCGTCCAGCTCCACCGCAACGGCTACGAGCGGTACGCCCGCTCCCGTCTGGGTGACCGCCGACTTGCGGCGACGGTCGTGGCGCAGGTCCTGCGCCGGGCCGAGCTGAGCTGGAGCGCGGCGCTCCGCGGGGACCCGGCCGCCCTCACCTGGGACGTGCTGCGGGAGAGCGTCACGACCGCCCGCGTCGAGGCGCCCGGCGCCCCGGCGGACGACCTGCACCGCGCCCTGCCCGACCGGCCGGCCGACGCCGCGCTCCTGCACGAGCGCCTGGGCATGGCGCCCGAGACCGCCGCGGCCCTGATGGGCCTGGGCGAACCCGAGCTCCAGGTCCAGCTCCGCGCCGCCCGCCGGATCCTGGCCGAACGCGACCCCGGCCGCCGGAAGGGAGGCGCCTGACACCCGCCCGACACCCGCCCCTCGGTGACGCCGGTCCCGCCATGACGCGCCGGCCCCCCGTGACGCACCCGACCGCTCCCCCGCGGCCGCCGGTGCGCCACGGATTCGCCATGCCCCGCCACAGTTCACCCACCCGGGTTGTTTCAACCGCGATCGGGCCGACCTAGGATGACGTGTCGTCACAATGGCATGTCGACAAGGGACTTCGGCCGACTTCGGCACACACAAAGGGGCAGACCGTGAACGACGCGAGGGCCGAATCGCAGGATCATTACGTTGACGCGGACACGCCCAGCGCGGCGCGGATGTACGACTACCTCCTGGGCGGGCACTACAACTACCCGTGCGACCGCGAGGCGTGCGACCAGCTCCTGGTCACCGCTCCCAGCACCCGGGAACTGGCGCTCAACAACCGGGCCTTCCTGGAACGGGTGGTGCGCCACATCGCCCGGCGCTACGGGATCAGGCAGTTCCTCGACCACGGCTCCGGCCTTCCCACCCAGAACAACGTGCACCAGGTCGCCCAGAGCGTCGATCCCGACAGCAAAGTGGTCTACATCGACAACGACCCACTGGTCCTCGGCTACGGACGCGCGTTCCTGGAGGAGAACCGGAACGTGCTGATCCTGCCCTCGGACATGCGGGACACGCCGGCCATCGCGGCCGACGCGGCGCAGATCATCGACTTCCGGCAGCCGGTGGCCGCGCTGTTCGTCTCCGTGCTGCACTGCGTCCCCGACGACGACCGGGGGAACCCGCGCCGGATGGTCGAGGACACCGTTCGCCTGCTCGCGCCCGGCAGCGTCGTCGTGCTCTGCCAGCTCGTGAGCGAGGACGCCCGGATCCGCGACGCGGTCACCGAGCTGATGCGGGAACAGACCGGCGACCGCTGGGGCCGGGTGCGGACGAAGGCCGAGGTGGCCGAGCTCTTCACCATCCCCCGCCTCCGGACGGAGGAGGAGGTCGGCCTGCTCGACGTCACCGACTGGCGGCCGGACACGGAGCTGGTCCGGCGGCAGGCGACGCAGGAGTGGATCGAGTTCGGCGGCCTGGCCACCGTCGACTGAACCTCCGTCCCCGCCGGGACCCGTCCTCACCGGAGCCCGGTGAGGGGGGTGGGTCCCGGCGGAGGGTGGGGCCCGACCGCGGCCGGTGGGCGTCAGAGGCGGGCGCGGTGCCAGTCGAGCGCCTCCGCGACCAGGCCCCGGCTCGGCACCGGCCCGGGAGCCCGGCGGATGACGCTGTCGCTGAGGTCCTGGTAGTCGAGGTAGTCGCTGTCGGCCGCCTCACCGGCGATCGGTCCCCGGTGGAACTCGCCCCGCCCCCCGGACTCGGTGTAGATGACGTCCGGAGCGGCGAACGAGCCCCGCTCGAAGCTGAGCCGGATCAGGGACGTCACCTGGAGCGCGAGGGGATCCTCCACCGCGATCACCCTGACCGCGACCGGTGAACGCTCCTCGTCCACGTGCCGCAGCAGCACCGAGAGCTGGTCGACCATCATCCGGGGTTCGCCGAAGTCCGCGTAGAGGGCGCTGCGCTGGATGAAGAAGGTCGATCTCGGGAGCCTGCTCGCGAAGCGGTCGGCGCGCAGGCCCCGGACCTCGATGATCCGGTCCGCGAGCCTCCGCTGGCTGGCGAGCAGCGTCCGGCCCGTCACCACCTCGCGGTACCGGGGGATCTGGAGCACCCCGGGGATCACATTGGTGTCGATGATGATCTGCCGCGCGGCCCACTCCTCCAGGCTGGTGAGGCGCAGCATCGAGTCCGGCACGGCCTCGCGGTAGGCGGCTCGGGAACGGGTCCACACCGAGTTGGCCCACCCCTCGGCCGAGGCGTCGTGGGCGAGTTGGAGCAGCTGCGCGTGCCGGGGTCCGGGCCGCACGCCGAGGGCGTCCAGGAGGGCTTCGACCACGGCCGGCTTGTCGATCCGCATCTCGCCGTTCTCGATCCGGCTGTAGACCGATGCCGAGACCTTGACCTTCGACCTGGCCAGCACCTGCCGCTGGGTCAGGGTGCCGCGTTCGATCTTCAGTTCCGCGCCCAGGAGCAGCGCCGGAACGCCCCAGGATCCGGGCGGGTCGGGCGCGGGCCGCCCGAACGGGACGGTACGGTCCTCCATGGCCAAAGGGCCCCCCTTGGGCACGATCTCGAAGCTCACCCCGAACGGTCGGGTTCAGCTTCACACAAGGGGGGCGCCGTCGTCACGCCGGACCGCTGGACCGGGTGCCGGTGTTATGAACTCAAACCGCCAGGTGGTCGAATTCGCCGTTCCTGGCGCCGCTCAGGAGTGCGGCGATCTCCGGGGCGGTGAGAACCAGGGCGGGACCGCTCGGGAAGCGGCTGTTGCGCAGGGCCACCTGGCCGTCGTCCAGTTTCCGCAGCTCCAGGCAGGCACCCGTGCCCTGGCTGGCCCGGGCCTTCTGCCAGCCGTCCGTCGCCTCGATCACGTCGGCCGGCATGCCATTGAAGTAGTCGATCACGATCAGCCATCTCCACTGTCCGATGGGCGCCCGCTTCTCCGATCTTCACACGTACGGAGAAGTGCCCTGGTGGGGCCCCTGAGAAATCCCGTGCGGGATTTCGCAGGCCGGGCGAGTTGAATCATTCACCCCGACAATCGAACAGCGCCACTCCCTATTAGGGTGAATGCGGATCGCTTTATGCATATCTATGGTCAGACGCTGATAGCACAGTCGGACAGGTTGCGTCCGCCACCGGCCGGCCGCCCCGCCAGCGGCCGGCCGGGCCCACTACCGGTCGGCCGGACCGTAGACGGTGTGCAGGACACCGCTGGCGAAGGCCGTGCTGCTCAGGAGCTTCAGCCGGATCGGGTCGGCACCCTCCTCGAACAGGCGGGTGCCGCGCCCGACCGCGATCGGGTGGACGAGCAGGTACAACTCGTCGATCAGCCCGGCGGCCAGCAGCGCCCGCACCACCGAGATCGAGCCCGACATCCCGATCGGACCGCCCTCCTCCCGCTTCAGCGCGGTGACGCCCTCGACCAGGTCGCCCTGCAACTGCTCGGAGTTGCGCCAGGTCAGCTTCAGCTCCGAGCGGGAGACGACGATCTTGCGCGCGTCCCCGAGCGCCTTCGCCATCCCGCCCTCCTCGCCGCCGGACTCCTCACGGGCCGGCCAGGACTCGGCGAAGGTGTCGTAGGTGGCACGGCCGAGCAGCACGGTGTCCGCCTCCGCCAGCCGGGCGCCGACCGCCGCGCCCATCTCCGCGTCGAAGTAGGGGAAGTGCCACTGCTCCGGGCTCTCCACCACGCCGTCGGCGGCGATGAACAGACCTGCGGTGAGCTTTCGCATCAGGATCTCCCTGTGTCTCGGGTGCTTGAGTGTTCGGGTGCTGCTTGCTTTCACATGGTCAGACCGGTCGGCGGGGCGGAACTCATCGCTCCCGCCGGAAGAAC
Source organism: Kitasatospora sp. NPDC094019 (assembly GCF_044764505.1). Classification (NCBI taxonomy): domain Bacteria; kingdom Bacillati; phylum Actinomycetota; class Actinomycetes; order Kitasatosporales; family Streptomycetaceae; genus Kitasatospora; species Kitasatospora sp. NPDC094019. The sequence continues at coordinate 140,153 of NZ_JBIWIF010000009.1, read as the reverse complement.
TTTCCGGAGCGCCGCCCGCCCGCCGCGCCCCCACGGACGCGGACGTACCGGAGGGGAACCACCACACGCCCCGTCACCGGTGGCCGCGCTCCGCGCTCCGACAACGCCGAAGCTAGGTTGCTTTTCCATCTTTCGCAATACATGTTCAGTATAAAACATGCATCATCCCAGTTCAAAGTAGAGATGATCGTTGCAATAGATGGGAATTCAATGCAATGGAAGCACGTGATTCATTGCAATGACTCGACAGTGAACGCACAGTCGTGTCGTTGACACCGCCGCGACGGACTCCTAGCGTGACGCGAGCGATTACCCATGAGTAGGGAATGTTGATGGCCTCAGCGCGCCCGTACGACCTCGTCCTGTTCGGTGCCACCGGGTTCACCGGACGGCTCACCGCCGAGTACCTGGCCCGGGCGGCGCCCGAGGGCTGCCGCTGGGCGCTCGCCGGCCGGGACCCGGACCGGCTCGCCGCCGTCCGCGCCGGACTGGCCGCGATCGATCCGCGCTGCGCCGAACTGCCGCTGCTGGTCGCCGACGCCGCGGACCGCGAGGCCCTGCGGGAGGTCGCCGCCTCGGCCCGGGTCGTGGTGTCCACGGTCGGCCCCTACCTGCGCCACGGCGAGCCGCTGGTGGCCGCCTGCGCGGAGAGCGGGACCGACTATCTGGACCTCACCGGCGAGCCGGAGTTCGTCGACCGGATGTACCTGCGCCACCACGAGCGGGCGGTGGCCACCGGAGCGCGGCTGGTCCACGCCTGCGGCTTCGACTCGGTGCCGCACGACCTCGGCGTGCTGTTCACCGTCGAGGAACTCCGGCGCCGGGGCGCGACGCCGGGGCGGATCTCGGTCGAGGGCTTCGTCCGCGTCGCCGGCACCGTCTCCGGCGGCACCCTGGCCTCGGCGATGACCGCCTTCTCCAGGCCGCGCGCGATGGCGCGGGCCGCCCGGGAGCGCCGCGCGGCCGATCCCCGACCGGCGGGGCGGCGCGTCCGCACACCGGCCGGCCGACCGCACCGGTCACGGTCGGCCCGGGCCTGGGCCCTGCCGCTCCCGACCATCGACCCCCAGATGGTGGGGCGCTCGGCCGCCGCACTGGACGCCTACGGCCCGGACTTCGGCTACACCCACTACGCGGCGGTGCGCCGGCTGCCGATCGCGGTCGGCGGCGTCCTGGCGGTCACGGCGATCGCCCTCGCCGCCCAACTGCGGCCGCTGCGCCGCGCGCTGGAGCGGCTGCGCAAGCCCGGCGAGGGCCCGGGCGCGAAGCAGCGGGCCGGTTCCTGGTTCACCGTGCGGTTCGTGGCCCGGACGGACGGCGGCCGCCCGCTGGTCACCGAGGTGTCCGGCGGCGATCCCGGCTACCAGGAGACCGCGGTCATGCTCGCCGAATCGGCGCTCTGCCTCGCCTACGACGAACTGCCGGTCACGGCCGGACAGCTGACCACGGCCGTGGCGATGGGGCGTCCGCTGATCGACCGGCTGTCCTCGGCCGGGATCTCCTTCCGGATCCTGGACGCCGCGCCGACGGGCGCCCCCGGCCGCTGACGTCGCCCGGCGACCCGGCGGACAGCGACCCGCCGGACGGCCGCCGGACGCGCCCGGCGTCACCGCACCCGGTGCTACTTCGGGGCGAGGAGGCAGAACTCGTTGCCCTCCGGGTCGGCCAGGACCTTCCACGAGATCGCGTCCCGGTCGAATCCCGGATCGGTGGCGCCCAGGGCGCGCAGCCGGGCCGCCTCCACCTCCACGTCGCCCCCCGGGTAGGGGCGGATGTCGAGGTGGACGCGGTTCCAGCCGTTCTTCACGTCGGGAGTGCGGACGAACTCCAGGTACGGTCCGACACCCTGGGCGGACCGCATGGTCGCGTGGTCGTCGGCGACCTCGTGCACCGTCCAGTCCATCGCCTCGCCCCAGAAGCGGGCCATCTCCCGCGGATCGGCGCAGTCGACCACCACCGCCGCGACCGGCCCGGTGTCCCCGTAGACCGGGCGGGGCTCCAGGACGCAGAACTCGTTGCCCTCCGGGTCCGCCATCACCGTCCAGGGGACGTCGCCCTGGCCCACGTCGGCGAGCGTCGCGCCGAGGTCCTTCAGGCGTGCGACCAGCTCGGCCTGGTGGGCGGCCGAGGTGGTGGCCAGGTCGAGGTGCACCCGGTTCTTCCCTGTCTTGGGCTCCGGACGGGCCACGAGGTCGATGAAGAGCGCCGACGGGTCCGGATAGGGAAGCCCCACGGGCTCCAGGTTGGTCACCCCGGGACCCTCGCTCTCGATCCCCCAGCCGAGCACCTCCGCCCAGAACCGGCCCAGCGCCGCGTCGTCCCGGGCCTTCATGTTGATCTGCACAAGTCGCGTTGCCATGAACAAGATCATATGAGCGACCCCACAGCTCCCGCGAGGGCGTTTCCGGAGCCCGGGCCGCATCCCGGACCGAAGCAGACAAGTAGGATGAACCAACCTTCGCGCTACGCGCGAAGACTTCCATAAATGGGCACCTATGCCCGATTAATCTCCCGCTTCACACGCACGGAGCCACCCTCATGGACAACCCGTCCACCGCCGAGACCGACGGCGCGATGGAGACCCGCGGTATCGAACCCGTCCCGGACCACGAGCGCCGGGGCAGAGTCCGCGAACTCTTCCCGACCTGGGTCGCGGCGAACATCAGCGTCCTGCTGCTCACCATGGGTGCGGCCCTGGTGGTGTTCAACCAGCTGAACTTCTGGCAGGTCCTGATCGTCGCCGCGTGCGCCGCGCTCGCCTCCTTCGGCATGGTCGGGCTGCTCTCGGTCTCCGGGAAGTGGGGCGGGGCCCCCGGCGCCACGCTCTCCCGGGCCACCTTCGGCGTGCGCGGCAACCTCTTCCCCGGCGCGATCCTCTGGATCGCCCGGTTCGGCTGGGAGACGATCAACGCCGTCACCGGCGCCTACGCCGTCCTGACCGTGCTGGACCTGCTGCTCGGCGTCCGGAGCAACACCGCGCTGATCGTCGTCACGCTCTTCGTCTTCGTGGCCTGCACCTTCCTGGTCTCCGGCCTGGGCCGGAAGGCGCTGAACGTCTGCAACACGTGGTCGACCTACCTCTTCGGCGTCTTCAGCGTCCTGGTGCTCGGCTACCTGGTCGCGACCATGGACTGGAGCGAGGTCTTCGCCAAGCCCGCGGGCACGACCGCGATGATGGTCGCCGGCATCGGCACCATCGCCGCCGGCGGCATCAGCTGGGTCCCCACCGGGCCGGACTTCGCCCGCTACCTGCCGCACTCGGCCTCCGGCCGGAGGATCGTCGGCGTGACGGTCTCCGGCGCGGGCCTGGTGGTGGTGCCGATGGTGCTGATGGGTGCCGTGATGGCGGTGGCCTCCCCCGGCCTGGCCGACGCGGCCGACCCGGTCTCCTTCCTCGGCGACCTGCTGCCGACCTGGCTGGCCGTGCCCTACCTGCTGACCGCGATCGTGGGCATGCTGCTGATCAACAGCCTCTCCATGTACTCGGCCGGCTTCACCGCCCAGACCATGGGCGTCAAGCTGCCGCGGGCCATGGCCGTCAGCATCAACGCCGTGATCTCGCTCGTCGGCGGCCTGCTGCTGATGCTGGTCGCCACCAGCTTCCTCGGCTCCTTCATCACCTTCCTGATCCTGCTCGCCGTCTCCTTCTCGGCCTGGATCGGCGTCTACGCGGTGGACATGTTCCGCCGCCGCTCGCGCGCGGTGCGCTACGACGCCGCCGCGCTGATGGACACCGGCCGGAGCAGCCGGTACTGGTACGTCGGCGGCTTCTGCTGGCAGGCGATGGTGTCGTGGGTGCTCGCACTGCTGGTCGGGCTGGCCTTCACCAAGTGCGACTGGTTCGCCGGCCCGCTGTCCGACACCCCCGTCGGCCGGTACGGGCTCGCCTGGGCGGCGACCATCGTGGCCTCCGGCGTGATCATGGCCGTGCTGCCCGTCCCCCGGGAGAACACTCCCGCCGGGACGGAGCAGACCGCCGAGACGGGCGCGGCGGAGCAGCCGGAGCCGGTCACCGCGTGATCCCCGGGGTCGCGAGACCCCGGTCCCGTCGCACTCCGATCGCCCCGGCCGTCCTGGCCGGGGCGATCTTGCGTGCCCGGGGCAGGGCTTCGCCGGTCGGCCGGTCAGCCGTGGTCGAGCAGCGCGGCGAGGTACCGCGCCGTGTCGCCGCGCAGTTCCTCGGCCGTCGGCACGCGGTCGTGCCCGCTCCCCGCCGTCGCGTTGAACAGCACCCCGTCGCACCAGCGGATCAGCCGCCGGGCGTCGCCCGCCGGGTCGGCGGAGCCGCACCGCGCCAGCAGGGCGGTGGCGAGATCGGTGAAACGGGCCCCGAGCCGGTCGTAGCCGGTGCGCAGTTCGGGCCGACGGGTGGCCTCCAGGGCGAGTTCCAGCCGGGCCAGGGTGAGCGGGCGGCCGACCGTGAGCGCCCGGTGCAGCAGGTCGGCACCGCCCCGGACCAGCAGGTCCCGGGCCGCGACCCCGTCGGGGAGTGTGTCGGCCACGACCGGGCTCCCCTCGGTCTCCCGTTCGACGATGCGGGCGAGTGCGAGGTCGAGCAGGGCGGCCCTGGTCCGGGCGAGGTTGGACGTCGAGCCGGCGGGCAGTCCGGCCTCCTCGTCCACGGCACGGTGGGTCAGCCCGCGCAGGCCGCGCTCGGCGATCAGGGCGATGGCGGCGTCGGCGATCAGTGTCGGGCGGTGCGGCGTCATGGGTCCGATCATGGCCCTTCCCCGGGGCTGCCCCGACCGGGGCTCGAATGTTCTCACTACAAGAATAGTCCACTCTCACTACAGATGTAGTACGGTGCTGCCCAAGAGGCCACTACAGCCGTAGTGGCGGGGGAAGGGGACCGGCCATGTTCACCACGGAAGCGCACCGGGCGATCGTCATCGGCGGCGGGATCGGCGGACTCGCGGCCGCCCTCGCCCTGCACCGGCAGAACATCCCGGTGACCGTCCACGAGCGCGCCACCTCGCTCGAACCCGTCGGGGCCGGGCTGGCCCTCGCCCCCAACGCCCTGCGCGCCCTCGACCGGCTCGGCGTCGGCGAACGCCTGCGCGCCCTGGCCGCGCCGCATCCGGCGATCGGGCTGCGCCACCCCTCCGGCCGCTGGCTCGTCCGCACCGACTCGGCGACCTTCGAGGCCCGCTTCGGGGACACCGTCGCCGCCGTCGCCCGCGCCGAGGTCGTCGCCGCCCTGGTCGACGCCCTCCCCGAGGGCAGCGTCCGCACCGGATCGCCCGCCACCCTCGTCACCCCGGGGAGCGCCACCGAGCCCGCCGTCGTCAGCACCGCCGACGGGGAACGGTCCGCGGCGCTGGTCGTGGCCGCCGACGGCATCCGGTCCGCGACCCGCCACCGGCTCTTCCCCGGACACCCGGGCCCCCGCTACAGCGGTTTCACCAGCTGGCGCACCGTCGTGACCCCCGCCCGCCGGCCGGAGGCCGCCGGCGAGGTCTGGGGACGCGGGCGGCTCGCCGGCGTCGTCCCGCTCGCCGACGGCAGGGTCTACGTGTACGGCGCGGCGCTCGCCCCGGCCGGCGCCCGCGCGGCCGACGGCGACGAGAACGCCGAACTCCTCCGCCGGTTCGGCACCTGGTGCGCGCCCGTGCCCCAGCTCCTCGCGCTCGCCGAACCCGGGCACGTCCTGCGCCACGACGTCCACGACCTCGCCGAGCCCCTGCCGGCCCACCACCTCGGCCGGGTCGCGCTGCTCGGCGACGCCGCCCACGCGATGTGCCCGTTCCAGGGCCAGGGCGCCTGCCAGGCGATCGAGGACGCCGTCGTCCTCGCCGCTCCGCTCTCCCCGACCACGGACCCGGCCACCACCCTCCCCGGCTACACCGCCGCCCGCCTGCCGCGCACCACCGGCATCGTCACCGGCTCCCGGCGCGTCGGCGAACTCGTCGCCCTCCGCAGCCCCGCCGCCGTCTTCCTGCGCGACACCGCCCTCACCCTCACCGGCCTGCTGCCCGCCCGCGCCCTGCTCGGCCGCTCGGGCCCGACGTACGACTGGCAGCCCCCGGCCCTCGGCGGCCCGGCCCCCGGCGCCCCGGCCCGAGCACGCCGGACCCCGCCCGTCGTGCCCGTCTTGTAGCGAGATGTACACACCGCTACGCTGCCACGCGTGAAGCAACTCAACCTGCGCATCGACGAGGAAACCCACGAGGCCCTGGAACAGCGCGCGGAGGCGGCCGGCATGAGCCTGCCGGACTACGCCCGCAAGGTCCTGGCCGAGGAGGCCGACGAGCGGCGCGAGCGGTTCCTGACCGCCGCCGCGCACTTCTCCCAGGTGTGGGCGCCGGCGTTCGAGGCCGAGTTCGGCCCCTACCCCCAGGGAGGGGCCGGGCACCGGTCCGGGACGGCGGACGCGGCGTGATCCTGCGTGTCGACCGCACCTGGCTGCTGGACGTCGCCCAGCAGTTCCTCCGCGCCGATCCGGACGTCACGGACTACGGCACCCTCGCCGCGGCAGTGGCCCGCCATGTCGACGAGGTGATGGACGTGGCCGTGTACGGCGGAGTGCACCAGCGCGCGGCCGCCCTCATGCACCAGCTCATCCGCGTCCCGGCGCTGGAGTTCGCCAACGAGCACTTCGCCGCCGTCGTCGCCGCGTCCTACCTCAGCGCCTCCGGAGTCATCGTGACGGCCGAACCCAAGGCGGCCGTCGACCTGGCCGCGCGGATCCGCGACGGCCGCTCCGACGTCCGCGAGACCGCCACCGCCATCCGCGCCTGGTACCGCTGAACCGGCCCGGGCGTCCCGGCGGTCCCGGATCCTCCGGCGGTCGGAGCGGGCGGTCGGAGTGGGAGTGGCAGCGGTGGAGGGGGTGGCGGCGGGCATCGGGTGACCTCGTGTTCCTGCTGGTCGGGGCGGACTCCTCCGGACGGCACGGCCATCCTCCGGCCCCCGGCCCGCCCGGACGAGTGGCGTGAGCGCCCATCGCCGCCAAGATCACGCCACGACCGCCGGGGCCATGACGCTCACACCCGCCCGGCGTGGAACACTGCGGTGGCCGCCGGGGGACGGACCTCGTGCCCCGGATCCCGATCGTGCCCGCCGAGGAGCAAGCATGAGCACCACCGCACCGGTATCGCTGGTCACGGGCGCCAACCGGGGAATCGGCCGGGAGACCGCCCGTCAGCTCGCCGCCCTCGGCCACACCGTCCTGGTCTGCGCCCGGCGGACCGCCGACGCCGAACGGGCCGCGGCGGACCTGGCCGCCGACGCCTCCGGGACCCTGCTGCCGTTCCGGCTGGACGTCACCGACGCCGTCGGCGTCGAGGCGCTCGCCCGGGCCGTGGAGGCGCGGTTCGGCCGTCTCGACGTCCTCGTCAACAACGCCGCCGTCAACTACGACACCGGCGAGCGCGCCACCGGCGTCGACCTCGTCGAGGTCGCCCGAACCCTGGAGACCAACCTCTTCGGCGCGTGGCGCACCGCGCAGGCGTTCCTCCCGCTGCTGCGCCGGTCCGCGCACCCGCGCCTGGTCAACGTGTCCAGCGAGTCCGGATCGCTGACCCACATGTCGGGCGGGACACCTGCCTACGGGATCTCGAAGGCCGCCCTCAACGCCCTGACCCGCAAGCTGGCGGACGAGCTGCGCGGCGACCGGATCCTCGTCAACGCCGTCTGCCCCGGCTGGATCGCCACCGACATGGGCGGCCCCGGGGGCGCGCCCGTCGACCGGGGCGCCGCCGGGGTCGTCTGGGCCGCCACCCTGCCCGACTCCGGTCCCACCGGCGGGTTCTTCCGGCACGGGAAGCCGTTGGACTGGTAGCCGGCCGACCCGGGCGGGCGTGCCCGCCTTCCGCCGACGGGGGTTTGACGGCGCCCCCTAGAATGGGTGCTCAGTCGCGAGTGGTGGATCCGCACACGCACGGGGCGTGCCCGCGGGGTGAGGGAAGAGGTGCGCCGTGCCCGAACCGGACTCCGGTGCGTCGACGCTCGCGGCGAAGCTGGCCCGGCTGTTCGACGTGGTCCGCCGTCCCGACCGTGAGCCCTACTCCCATGAGGAGGTCGCCCGGGCCTGCCGGGAGGCGACCGGCGAGACGTTCTCGGCGACCTACCTGTGGCAGCTGCGCACCGGCCGCCGGGACAATCCGACGAAGCGTCATCTGGAGGCGCTGGCCCAGTTCTTCCAGGTGCCCCCCGCCTACTTCTTCGACGACCGGCAGAGCGTCCGGATCGCCGAGGAGCTGGCGCTGCTCGGCGCGCTGCGGGACGCCGGGGTGCGGGACGTGGCGCTGCGCGCGGTGGCCCTGTCGCCCGAGGGGCTCGGCACGATCAGCGACATGATCGAGGCGATCGCCCGCCGCGAGGCCGCCGGTCGGCCCGAGGGCGGAGCCGGCGCGGCATCCGGCGGGACGCCCGGCGGGACGTCCGGCGGCAGGTAGCGGCAATCGCTGTCGAAGCGGTTCTCCCGGGGCGCCCCCGTCCGTAGGATCGCCTCCCGACTTGGGCGGTGGAGCAGCGGGGGGTACCGACGTGGGGCATCCGGGTGAGGTCGAGCGGAGTCTCTGGCTTCGATGTCGCGGCGTCGCGGACTCCATACCGCTCCCGGAGCCGTTCGGCATCCGGGCGCTGACGGATTCGCTGGCCCGGCGGCGGGGCAGGCCGATCGAGCTGATCCCCCTGTCCGGCCCCGCGCACTCGCCCTGCGGTGTGCTGGTCAGCACCGATCGCGCCGACTACATCGGCTACGCGGTCGACACCACCACCCTGCACCAACAGCACATCGTGCTGCACGAGATCGGCCACCTCCTCTGTCGGCACACCGGCGTCGGTCCGGGGCTCGGGGAGGAGGTCCGGGAGGCGCTGACGCCCCGGTTGTCGGGTGAGCTGGTCCGTCGGGTGCTCGGGCGGTCGGCGTACACCCAGCGGCAGGAGCGGGAGGCGGAGCTCGTCGCCTCGCTGGCCCTGCACCGGGTGCTGCTGCGGCGGCGGTCCTCGCTGGTCGGGCATCTCGCCGAGGGCGTGCTCCGGTCGGTGCCCGGGCTCGGCGGAGCGCGGGAGCACGGCGCGGCACGGGCGCGCCACGGGGTGCAGCATGGGTGACGGGGGCGGGCCGGTCCGGGACTGGTCCGACCTCCGGCGGCTCGGCCCGCTCTGGTCGGCACTGCGCTCGGAGCGGCCGGAGATCGAACTCGTCGCGCCCGAGCAGTGGTTCGGTCCCGGGAGCGGTCGGCGCGGCGACGTCCGGTTCGCGCTGTTCCGCCGGATCATCGAGATCCGCGACGGCCAGCTGTCCCTGCGGCCGCACCTGCACCCCCTGGTGCCGTTCTGGGTGGGTGAGGTGGTCCGCCCGGCCGGGACGGAGGAGTTCGCGATCGTGGTCGAGGCGGCGGCGATCGCCGCCGCGCTGGAGGCGGCCCGGGCCGGGCACCGCTTTCCGGTCGGCCCCGCCGAGGGCTGGGTGCCGCACCCGCTCGCGGCCGGCCTCCGCGAGGAGGCGGCGTGGCTGGTCAAGGTGGCTGCCGTCTACCGCCGTTCACCGGTGATGGCCCATGTCCGGCGGCGGGTGCGGGCGGAGCTGGCCGAGGTCGCGGCGGCGCGGTGAGGTCCCCGACCGCTCCGCCCCCGCCTCCGCCCCCGCCACGAACGGCGGCGGGGGCGGAGCGGCGGACGGGGAGCGGCGGACGGGGAGCGGCGGACGGGGAGCGGTCGAGCGAGGGGTGCTCAGCCCCGGGCCAGCTCGGGCATCAGTCCGTAGACCTGCTCCGAGGCCCCGGCATCGGCCTCCAGGCAGGCGAGCAGATCGGCCCGGGCCGCCTCGGTCCGGTCCAGCCCGAGCAGACAACGGGCCCGCTGGAGGCGCGCGTCGACGTCCTCGGTCTCGTCCACCACCTCGTCCAGCAGCCGGACGGCCTCGCCGTAGCGGCCGGCGTCGTGGTGGACCACGGCCAGGTTGAACCGGATGCCGGGTTCCGCCGACAGCTCGACCGCGCGGGCCAGATGACTGCCGGCGCTGTCCAGATCGCCTTCCTGGTAGCGGAGTTCACCGAGCAGGGCCCATGCCTCGGCGGAGCCGGGGTCGGCGTCGACGGCCTCCCCGTAGGCCGCGGCGGCCGCCGCGAGGTCCTCCTCGGCGGCCAGCAACTGCCCCTTCAGGCAGAGGAGTCGGGCGTCCTTCGGGTTCCGCTCCAGCCCGGCGGCGAGGTCAGCCCGGGCGAGGTCGTGGGATCCCGCTTCGAGCAGCAGGGCGGCCCGGTTGACCCGGGCGTCGTCGAACTCCGGGTCGAGCCGGAGAACGTACCCGAAGTCCGCCACCGCGCCCTCCGCGTCGCCGAGTTCGGCCAGGACGTCGGCGCGGTTGAAGTACGCCTCCGGGAAGGGCGGGGAGAGCCGGATGGCGTGCTCGTAGTCGGCCAGGGCCCGCTCCGGCTCACCGAGGTCGCGCCAGAGCATGCCCCGGTCGAAGTGGTACTCGGCGTAGTTGGGGTCGCACTCGATCACCGCCGTGTAGTCGGCGACGGCTTCGGTGTGGTGGCCGAGGGCCGCGTGGACCTGGGCCCGGTTGTAGAGCAGCACCGAGCGGTGCAGCGCGTGCTCGTCGGGCGCCAGGGTCTCGTCCAGCCGGGCGATACAGGCGTCCAGCAGCTCCAGAGCCGCGGCCGGGCGGCCCTGGTGGACCTCGATCAGCGCGAGCCCGTTGCGGTTGAACACCACCCGCGCCTCCCGTTCCTTCGGGTCCGGGTGCCAACGGGCGAAGGCGATGGCCTGGTTGATCCAGGCCCGGGCCAGCCGGTGGTCGCGGCGCCCGGCCTCGAAGTGCCGGGTGTGCAGCATCGCGGTGGCGTACGCGGCCTGCATGTGGACCTCGGGCGAGGCGCTGAGCGCGCGGGCCTCGTCGTACAGCGGCAGGGCCTGCTCCGCCAGGCCGAGCGCGGCGAAGGAGGTGGTCATCTTGGTGGTGAAGGCCCACCAGTGGTTGGGGTTGCTCTCGTGCGTCACCAGGCGCCGGCCGCGCTCGCCGAGGTCGACCACGGCGTGGTAGTAGCCGAGGTCCATGCAGTGGTCGAGGGCGTGGCGCAGGATGTCCGCCCCCACGCCGGCGGGGTCGCCGCCGTGCTCCGCGTGCCAGGCGATGGCCCCCAGCCGCAGCGAGGACTCGCCGGCCGTCTCCAGTTCGGCGCGCCGCAGGTCGTGCAGGCGGGCGCGTTCGTCGGCCGGGAGCGCCAGGTAGGCGGCGAGTTCTTCGGCGTCGTCACCGATGCCGTCGGCGGCGATGTGGGCGCGGCCGAGTTCGGCCTGCCCGTACCCGGCGGGCTCGGGGTCGGCCGCGGCCCCGGGGTCGGGGTCGGCCGGGCCGAGCACCGCGCAGTGGACGGCGAGCGCGTCGGGCAGCGTCTCGCGGCCCGGACCGGTCGGGCGCTCCAGCGGCTCGGTACCGGTGGTCACCACCACGGTGAGCAGCCCCGGGTCGATCCGCCGCAGCAGGACGGCGAGGAATTCGCCGTCGGTCGGGTCGGCCCGGTGCGCGTCCTCGACCACCAGGGTGTGCGGGCCCGTGCCGAGCGCGCGCAGGTACGCCTCCAGGAACTCGACCAGGCCGTGGGCGATCCGCAGGGTGCGCAGCGCGGAGTAGAACCGGGTGCGTTCCTTGGGCACCGCGAGCGAGGTGAGGGTCTCGCGGGTGGCGGGCACGAGGTCGCGCAGTTCGGGCGTGGTCGAGAGGAGTTCGATGTCGTGCCCGGTGACGGCTTCGGGGCAGCGCGCGAGCGCGTCGGGGAGGATCGCCCGCAGGATCGAACCGACGGCCGTGTAGGGCCCGCGCAGGCGGCGGTCGGCGTTCACCTCGGCGAGCACGGGCGGCAGGTCGAGCGTCGCGCGGGCGGCGGCGCGAGCGTGGCGCCCGTCGGCGCGGACCCAGTGGTGGCGGTGTTCGGCCATGGCACAGCTGCCTTTCGTGCGGTGACGGGGAGGTGGGGCGGGTGGTGACGCGGCGGGGCGCTCCGGCGCGGGTGGCGCGGCGGGGCACGGCGTGACGCGATGTGGCGCGGTGCCCCGGTGCGGGAGTCCCGGGTCGGCTCGGACGTTCGGACGGGGTCAGGTCGTCCGCGCGGGGCCGGCGCGCCGGGCGGTGCGGCGCTCCCGGACGGCGAGGACCACGACGGCGCCGGTCTGCGCGAGGCTCAGCACCAGCAGGACGATCGAGTCCAGCCGGGCCGCCGTCGACCCCTGACCCGTGATCCGCAGCCACACGTCGTGCAGCAGCCGGTACGCCGTCGGTACGACCACACCGGCGAACATCGTCAGCGTGAACGCGTAACCCACCACCATCAGCCAGGCGTACCAGCGGGCCGTGCGCCGGTCGACGGGGTGGTGGGCCGCCAGGTCCACCGGCGGCCGCCCGGTGACCCGCCGAACGGCGTTGCGGAGCACGTCGACCGCGGCGGCGTGCAGGTTCACGCAACCCAGCGCGGTGCTGAGCAGCACGTACAGGTCGGTGCGCAGGTAGAAGAAGCCCTGCCAGGCCAGTCGCAGCACCGTGGCCCAGGCGATCGCCAGACAGAGCCGGGAGACGGTGGCGGCGCCCCCGCGCGTCGCGTCGGCGATCAGGGTGAGGGCGGCGATCGCCAGCACGTCGGCCAGCATGCCCGCCAGGATCGGCAGGTAGCGCTGTCGGCGCGGCACGCTCACCAGGCCGTCGAGCGAGGTCTCCAGCACCAGGTACACCAGGCGGTGACCGACCGAGAGCCGCGAGCGCAGGCCGAGCCGACGTCCGGCGAGCGCGTGGAACGCCTCGTGCAGCGCCAGCAGCGGCGCCTGGCCGAGGAACAGGACCAGGACGACGAGGGTGTAGGAGGTGGTGAAGAACAGGTTGTCGGTGCGCGGGACCAGGGCGGGCACCCGGACCATCTCGATCGCGGCGAGTACCGTCACGAGCGCGTAGGCGGCCAGCGCCGGGCGGCCGAACAGCAGTTTGCCCAGGCGCTGCCAGCGGACCGGCGCCGGCGCGGCCCCGGCCGTCGGTTCGTCGGCGGGGCGGAGCAGGTCCAGGTCCGCGAGGGCCTCGACCAGGTCGGCGATGTCCACACTTTCGCCGTGCGCGCTCAGGTAGCGCTCCGCGGCCTCGCGCGGGGTGAGGCCGTCGGCCAGCATCCGGACCAGTTCCGCGCCGTCGGCCGGGAAGACGGCGTAGGTGTCGGTCTCCGGGCTGCCGATGGTGACTTCGTCGGCCTCCTCCAGGTAGACGAGCCGGCGCAGGGGCAGCGGTCGGTCCAGGTCGAGGCCCGGGGCGTCGGGGTTGCTGTCCACCGGAGAGTGCACGGGGCCTCCTTGCGGGAGGTGGGCGGGAGGGAACGGGCGAGAAGGTCGAACCGGCTGGCGGGTCGAACGGGCGGGCGGAGGGCGGGAGCGGTGCCGGTCGTGATGCGCCCGACCGGCACCGCCTTCCCCTGCCCTCGGGGTGGATCAGACCTGCACCATGCAGTCCCACGGCAGGTACAGCGCACGCGCCGTGCTGGTCAGGCGGACCGGACCGGCCTTGCGGACGACGATCTTCTTCATGACGGACACCTCCTTCCACGATCGGTGGTCGAGGCCACGAGAAGGCATGAGCTGAGATGAATAACGCCTTGCATCCCAGCCATGTCAGCTGGCCGAGGCCAAGAGTGATGAACCGGTGTCACCCGCGTCAAGGGAGCGACACACCGCCGATCGGCAAACCCCGGACCAAGGGGAGGTAGAGCACGCAGGTCAGGGCCGATTTCCCCGGCGGCGCCCGGCTCCCCCGAAGTCCGGCCCCGACCGCCCGGCGAACCCCGAGGCCGCGGCCAGAATATAAACTGAAATGAATCGCATCCGATGGCCCGTCAGCGGCCCGACGGGACGCCGCGCATTCCGGACGCCGCAGGGCGGGCCGGCGCCCCGCACCGGGACCCCGCCGCGAGGACGCCCGGTCAGACGGCCGGGCCCGGCAGCTCCCCGAGGTGCGCGGCGACCCGCTCGCGCAGCAGGAGGTACTCCTCCCAACGGCGGCGGGTGGGCCCCTCGGGACGTACGACGACGCGCGCCCCGCCGACGGTCTGGCCGTGCCGGAACTGCTCACGCGTCAGGTCGAGCTCGACCCCGCTGGCCAGCACGTTCCACCAGTGGAAGCCGTGCCGCTCACCGCCCTGGTGGACCTCGCCGAGCACGAGGTCGCCGCCGAGGAGGTCGTGGACGAGCAGGGCCGTGATGTCGCAGTGCCCCCAGGCCGGGTTGTCGGGTCGCCAGCCCGCACGGGCGAGGTCGTCCGGCGAGCAGGTGTCGGCGGCCCAGCTCGCGCGCAGGGCCCGGTCGAGGGCGAGCAGGTTCCAGGGCGTCATGGCGGCAGCATCGCACCCACCACCGACAGCGGGGTTCCGAAGACCTCCTCCGCGCCCACTCCCCTGCCGATCGATCCCGACCCTCCGACCCCCTGTCGGACCGTCACATCTGTTGCTACAGTCCCTGCTTGCAACGACGGCGCACGTGCCGTTCCCCGCACCGTCCGGTCCAGGACAGTGGAGAACAGCCATGGGTTCACTCCCTCGCCGCATCGCCGGGGTGGCCCTCACCGCCGCCGTCGGACCCCGGCAGGACGCCGGACCCCGCTACCGGTGGTGAACGAAGCGGTAGGTGGCACGGTCCAGTTCGGTGACCTCGACGCCGATCGCGGCGGGCACGGTGACACAGGACTCCAGCACGGCGAGCACCCGGGCGGTCAGCTCCGCACGCTGCTCCGTGCTGCGTCCGGCCAGGATCTTGATCTCCACCAGCAGTACCGCTTCCCCTGTCGTCCCGTCGCCCACCACGTGGTGCGCGGCCGGGCGGAAGACGGTCTTGCAGTCCGGCACACTGGTGTCGATCACCTCGGTGATCACCCGGTGCACCTCCTCGGCGAAGAGGGCGCGGTCGAAGTCGAGACCGGTCGAGTGGTCGACCAGGATCTGCGGCAAGGGAACCTCCGGAGACGGGCCCGCCGGCATCCGGCGGGCAGTGCCCGCGACGCTACCGCCCCCGCATCCGCCCCGCAGCGGCCACCCCCGCGGGCCCGGCCGCCCCCGCGGGCCCGGTCGGCCCCGCCCCGACCCGGCCGACGGCGCGCCACGCCCACCGCCGCGGGGGACTTCCGCCGTCAGCGATCAGCGGACCGGAGACCTGTCCCACCCCCGCACCCGGGTGGCAGGGTGTCGGGCATGACTCGGGTATTCAGCGGCGACGTCGCCGGCTACTACGCGAAGTACCGCCGCGGCTACCCGCCGCAGGCCGTCGACGCCCTGCGGGACGTCTTCGAACTCGGCCCGGACGACGTGGTCCTGGACCTCGGCTGCGGCACCGGCCAGCTCGCCCTGCCCCTGGCCGCCGGGGTCCGGTCCGTGATCGGCATGGATCCGGAACCCGACATGCTCCGCCTCGCGGGCGAGGCGGCGGCCGAGCGGGGCGTCGACAACGCCACCTGGATACTCGGCGGCGACCGAGACGTCCCCGCCCTCCGGGCCCTGCTCGGCCGGAACTCCTTGGCGATGGCCGTGATCGGCAACGCGATCCACTGGATGCGGCACGACGAACTGTTCGACGCGCTCGTCCCACTCCTGCGGCCCGGCGGCGGAATCGCCGTCGCGGCCAACGGCACCCCGCTCTGGCTCCAGGAGAACAGCTGGTCACCGGCTCTCCGGGCCGGTCTGGAACGCTACTTCGGCACCGGCCTGGCACCGTCGTGCGGCACTCTGCCCCAGGAACGCGACCGGTACCGGCAGGCCCTGCGCACGGCCGGCCTCACCGAGGTCCGGGAGATCGTCGTGGAGTACACCAACGAACTCACCCTGGAGCAACTCGTCGGCGGCGTCCTCTCCGCCGTCCCCGCCGACCGGCTGCCCGCGCCCGCGGACCGCCCCGCGTTCACGGAGCACGTGCGGCAGTGCCTGCCCGCCGGCCAGGACACCTTCCCCGAACACGTGCGGGTCGCGGTCCTCACCGCCCGCGCCTGACGGCCCGCGCCCGGGAGCGCACGGCACGGGACAGCGCGACACCGGCACAGCACTGGCACTGGCGCTGCAAGGGCACAGCACGGCACCGGCCGCCCGGCCCCGGAGCGGGGTCGGGCGGCCGGTGGTGTCCCCGGAGCCCGTTCCCCGGCCGCCTGCCGGGGAAAGGGTGGAACTGCGCGGCCCGGGTCAGGGGGCCGGCATCGGGGAGCCGGGGGTCAGTAGCGGGAAGTGACGGTCACTCCGGTGAAGCCCTCCTCCGCGAGGAGGCTGAAGTAGACGTAGCCGGTCGGGGGGTTGGTGATGGTCAGGGTCTCCGTGTTGCCGGCCTTGGCCGAACGGGTGACGTAGCTGTTCTTCGTCGCCCAGCTGCCCCAGTCGTAGTAGAGGTCGGCGTTGCCGGTACCGCCGCTGGTGCTGACGGTGATGTTCGGCGTGCCGGCCGGCACGTAGAGGTAGAAGTGCGCGTAGTTGCCGGTGCCGGCTGAGACGTTGCTGCGCGCGCAGTTGCGGTCGAGGACGCGGGTGTCGGGGTTGGCGCACTCGCTCGCGGCGGTGATCACCAGACTGCGGCTGGAGGTGGCCTTGGCGCCCTTGTCGTCGACGACGGTCAGGGTGACGGTGTAGGTACCGGGACTCTGGTAGGTCTTGTAGGGGTTGACGGAGGTGGAGGTGGTGCCGTCGCCGAAGTTCCAGGTCCGGCCCACGATCGTGCCGTCCGGGTCGGTGGACAGGTCGTTCAGGGTGACGCTGCCGCCGTTGACGGAGGCGGTGAAGGCCGCCGTGGGGGCCCGGTTGCCGGGCGGGGTGGTGTTGGCACAGGCACCGGCGGCGCAGGCGGTGAGCCAGGTGTCGAAGTCGGCGTCGTAGCGGGTGCCGATGGTGGTCTTGAGGACGGCGCGGGCGGCGTTCCAGTCACCGGCGCGGTACTTGGCGAGGACGGCGTCGACGTCGGCGCGGTGCTGCTCCAGCATGTACCGCACGGCGAGGTAGCCCCAGCGGTAGGTGCGCTCGGTGTTGGTGTTCTCGTAGGTGGTGTCGAAGAGGGTGGAGAGCTTGTAGGTGTGCAGGCCGGCGGCGGCGATCGCCGCGTCGTAGTTGACCTTGCGGTAGGAGTAGGAGATGTACTCGGCGAAGCCCTCGATCCACCAGATGGTGGGCGTGGTCACGCCGGAGTCGAAGTCGCCGTACATGTCGAAGCGACCGTCGAGGTAGTGGGTGTACTCGTGGTTGAGGTTCCACACCTCGAACGCGGGCTTGGCGCCGGGGGCCTCGTAGGCGAGGAAGCGCGGCTGGTTGCCGGCCACGCCGGGCTTGCCCTCCAGGTACATGCCGCCGTTGTCGGTGTTGATGCCGTAGATGGAGGCGGCGAACACCTGGTAGTCGAAGGGGCTGTCGAAGACGACGACCTCGATGGTGCTGTTGAGGTCGCCGGCCACCGGGCCACCGTCCTTGGCGACCGCGTGGAAGTAGGCGTCCTGGGAGGTGAGGCTGGTGCAGGCGGCCTTCAGGTTGTCGGAGGTCGCCTGCTGGGCGATGATCCGGATGCTGGACGAGCAGGTGTAGGTGGTGGCGAGGAGGCCGGAGCGCAGGCGCGCGGCCGCGTCGGTGGTGCCGTAGTAGGCGCTGTTCGCCGCGTCGTACTCGGCGGCCATCTCCGCGACGGCGGCCCACTGGTAGGCCGTCCGTCCGGTCGGGGAGCTCTGCTGGGCCAGGCCCTTGAGCAGCGGGCGGACCTTGGGCTGCAGCGCCGAGTACTGGACGAAGCGGCCGAGTTCACGGGCCGCATTGTAGGGCAGGTAGCCGAAGTCGGTGCCGTAGAGGGAACCGTTGACGGCGGCGAAGTTGTAGAGGGTGTCGAGCAGCGACGGGTCGGCGGCCACCGCTGCCTGGAAGTTGGCCAGCTGGTGGCCGCGGAACAGCACGTTGAAGACGTTGTTGACCGCTCCGGCCATGCCCCGGACGCCGTTGTGGGTGGCGGGGTTGTAGTCGGTCAGGAGCCGCTTGATCACCGACAGGTAGCGGGCGTTCTCCTGCGCGCTGTCGATCAGGGTGACCGTCTCGCCGAGGATGGCGGCGTTGGCGGCGGTCAGGTCACGCGAACGGGCGCTGTTGAAGAAGGAGTCCAGCGCGCCGCGGATCGAGTTCTGCAGGGCGGTCCCGTAGGTGCCGACGTCGGACGCGTGGTACCACTGCACGAAGTAGCCGGCCCGCAGGAAGAGCACCAACTGCGCGACCGAGGTGCTGTTGTCACCCGGGTAGGACGACGCCGTGGAGCGCAGCGCGTCGGCGACGCTCACCATCTGGGCCTCGCGGAACGCCCAGTAGGCGTCGTTGCCGGTGAGGTTGAACAGCTGGTTGACGCAGTCGCTGGTGGCGGCCTTGACCTGCTGGACCAGGGCGGCACCGGTGCGGGAGGTGAAGTCCGAGGCGTTGCAGGCGGCTTCGGCGGCCGCGGTGGCCGAGGGCGCCGCACTGCCGAGGGACTTCGCGGCGGTCCCGGAGGACGGGGCCCGGCCGTTGGTGCTGGTGTTCAGGCCGAAGGACTGGGCGGAAGCCACCGCGTCCAGCGGAGCGGAGAACGGTGCCCGGTTCCTGGCCGGTACGGGCGTGCCCCGGTCGGCCTCCCCGGTGTACGGGGAGGTTCCGGCGGCGGGCTGCGGAGCCAGGGTACCGGTACCGCCCGGGGCCGTGGGGGTGGCCGCGGGAGCGGCGTGGCTGCCGGGGGCGAACACGGCGAGCACCGTGCACAGAGCCAGTACGAGGGTCAACAGCCTTGCCAGGTAGGACAGGCCGGGTATGCGGGTGGAACTCAAGTGGGGGCCTCCGAGCTGTACCCGGGCGTCGTGGGGTCACGTCCGGGCATGGGTGGGGACCGTCGAAGGGCAGGCCGCGGGGATCGGCACACCATCGGTGCGGTGGAGTGTGGCATGTACAATTGCATACTTCACATTGCGGTGGAAGACATTGAACGGAACCAAGTCCTCAACTTCCAGGGCACCGTGACGCCCGGCCCGCCCGGCCCGTCCGCGCCCCCACCGCCCGGTGGGCCGACGCGCCGCCGGGGGCGAACGGAACCAGAATGGGCTGAGGCCCACCGATCCCACCGGGAGCAGGAGGCATCCGTGAAGGACCTCGAATTCACCCAGAAACGCACCCTCTCGCGCACCGAGGCCGCCGATCAGCTGGAGGCCCTCGCGGCCGCGATCAGGCGCGGCGGCCAGGCCGAACTCGACCTCGGACCGGGAAGACTCACCCTGCGGATCCCCGACGAACTCGGCGTCGAGATCGAGGTCGAGCTGGAGGACGGCAAGGTCGAGCTGGAGGTCGAACTGACCTGGCGCACCGACTCCGCCGGCCACTGACCGCCGGCCCCGGCGGCGGCCCCGGCCGACCGTTCCGGAAGGCCGTTCCGAAGCGCCGGTCCGACCGACGCGTCAGTCGGACCGGCGCTTCGCCCCGGGGGCCTCCGACTCCAGACCGAGACGGGCGGCGAGGAGTTCCTCGCGGGCCGGCCCGTCGAGCGTGGGGTACTGCGGGTCGATCCCGATCAGCGTGTGCGCGAGCACCGCGGCCGCGCAGATGCGGGCGAACCACTTGCGGTCGGCCGGCACCACGTACCAGGGCGCCCACGGTGTGCTGGTGGCCGACAGCATCTCGGAGAACGCCTCCTGGTAGTCGTCCCAGTGCTCGCGCTCGCGGACGTCGGCCGCGGAGAACTTCCAGTTCTTCTCCGGCCGGTCGATGCGCTTCAGGAAGCGCAGGCGCTGCTCCTCCTTGGAGAGGTTCAGGAAGACCTTCACCACCTTGATCCCGTTGTCGGTGAGGTAGCGCTCCCAGTCGTTGATCTCCCGGTAGCGGCGGTGCCACACGTCCGGGCCCTTCGCCTCCTCGGGCAGCTTCTGCCGGTCGAGGTTCTCCGGATGGACCCGCACGACGAGGACCTCCTCGTAGTGGGAGCGATTGAAGACGCCGATCTCGCCGCGCGCCGGAAGCCGGCGCGCGTACCGCCACAGGTAGTCGTGGTCGAGTTCCTCGGCGGACGGCACCTTGAAGCTGCTCACCCGGACACCCTGCGGGTTCACGCCGCTCATGACGTGACGGATCGTGCCGTCCTTGCCGCCGGCGTCGATCGCCTGGAGGCAGAACAGCACGCCGTAGGTGTCCTGGGCGGCCAGTCGCGCCTGGTGGTCGGCCAGCAGCGACACCCCGGTGCGCAGCAGTTCGGCGCTCTCGCTCTTCTTCAGGCCCGCCTTGTACCGGGGGTCGAAGTCCTCCGTGAGGTCGACCGTCGACCCCGGCTTCACCTGCAGCGGCTTGATGAACTTCGCGACGCGTTCGGCCGCCCGTCCGTCCGACATCGCCAGCACCGGTTCCTCTCGCCGTCCGCCGGTCGCTCCGCCCGCGCGGCCGAGTGGACCTGGACGGCCGGCGGGGCCGGACGGGCCTGCGGAGGAGTGCCATCTGCCAGGCTGTGGCCGCCCGGTCGCGGCGTCAACCCGCCTTCGTCCGTCCGGGGCGGGGCCTGGGCGCGCGCCGGGGACGTCCCGGTCGCCCGCCCGGGGGCCGTGCGTGGCGGCGGCCGGTGCCCGGGGCGACGATGGGGTTTCGGGCACTCACCTGCGATCGGAGTCCATGATGGCGACCCTGACGGTCTGGCGCTTCCCCACCGCGACCGGGGCGGACGAAGCCCTCGACACCCTGCAGAAGCTCCAGCGGCAGGAGCTGATCAAGGTCGAGGACGGCGCCGTGGTCAGCTGGCCGGACGGTGCCAGGAAACCCAGGACCCGTCATCTGGGCGACCTCGTCGGGATGGGCGCGGTGGGCGGCGCCTTCTGGGGCTTCCTTCTCGGGCTGATCTTCTTCGTCCCCCTGCTCGGCGCGGCGCTGGGCGCGGCCGGGGGCGCGCTCGGAGGGCACCTCGCGCACGTCGGTATCGACGACGACTTCGTACGTCAGGTGCGGGAGAAGGTCACCCCGGGCACCTCGGCGCTGTTCGTGCTCAGCTCGGACGCCGTGGTCGACCGGGTCAGGGCGGAGTTCACCGGACGGCACGCCGAACTGCTGGAGACGAACCTCTCGGCGGAGGAGGAGGCCCGGCTGCGGGAGGCGTTCACCGAGGGCGAGTGAGCGGCCCGCCGGAGGGGGCCGGCCCCGTGAGCCGGCCCCGTGGCACCGCGTCAGTAGACCAGGATGTCCCAGTGGCTGCCCTCGTTGCAGTAGAGGTTGCCGGAGGCGGCCTTCCACTGCGGGTAGCCGTCGCCGCGCAGGCCGATGTAGGTGAAGCTGTTCTGGATGTAGCCGTCGATGCAGGAGCTGCGGGAGATGTCGACCTTGTAGCCGTTGTAGTGGCTGTAGGTCCCGGCGGCGTGGCCGACCTCGGTCCCGCCCGTGATGTTGACGGCGCAGCCGCTGGACTGCTTGAGGGTGATGATCGTGCTCACCGTGCCCGAGTTGATCTGCTCGAACGAGGTGCAGGTGGAGTTGGAGCGGGTGGTGCAGCCGCCGCTGGAGCTCCAGGTGATGCCGGCGCCGCGGAACTGGCCGGCCGCCGTCGCCTGCGACAGCTTGGTGCCGCTGGCGCCGGCGGTGGGCGCCGAGACGGCGAGGCCCGCCAGGGCCAGGGCGACGACGGTGGCCGCGGCGGCCGCGGTTCGCGGCGCCGGCCGCCTCATCCGCGTCGTCCGCTTCATCGGGTTGATCGGCTTCATCGGCTTCTCCAGGTGAGGGTGTGGTGGACCTCGGACTCGCCCGTGAACGCCGCACCAGGATGGCCCATCGCCGGTCTATGCGAGTAGATGTCGGTCTGTGAATTTCGCGTGACGGCCGTACGTCGAACCGGCCCGGTGCGGAGCCCCGGACGGGGACACGGCCCGCGGCGCGGATAATGGCCGGGTCGCGGACCCGCCGGGTCGGCGGCGGCACCGCGACGACGGAGAGGCAGCGGACGGATGACCCTGGAGGAAGGCCGGCGCGTCCGGTTGGCGGAGGATCTCGGGATCGGCGAGGCGTTCGCCGGGGAGTCCGGGACCCCGGCCGGGTTCCTCTCGCTGGGCGCCGGGATCGAGGGCACCGTCGAGCGGGTGGACGGGGTCCTCCCGGAGAGCCAGGAGGTCCGCGAGTACCAGCGGCTCAAGGCGCTGTTCGAGGACTACGGGCACACCATGCCGGCGGCCAGCCGGGAGCGGCTGGAGGCGGAGATCGCCGAGCTGGAGCCGGAGTGGACCGCCCACCGCGAGCGGGGCGACCGGGTGACGGTCCGGGTCCGGTGGGACAACGGCCTCGTCCTCGACGGGGCGCACCAGGAGCAGCTCACCCCGCTCTGAGCGCCCCGCTCCGGGCGCCTGCTCCGAGCACCCCCGCCGGAGCCCGGTCCCGGACGGCCTCCGAACGCCCCGGACGCCCCCGGCCGTCGGCGGATGCGGACGGCCGGGCCCCGACCGACGTGGGGGTCAACCCGCGAGGGTGGCCCGCAGGTGCTTCTTGTCCGGTTTGCCCGCGGAGGTGAGCGGGATCTCCGGCACCAGGTGCAGCGCCTCGGGAGCATAGATTCGGCCCTTGCGGGTGGCGACGAAGGCGCGGACCTCCTCCAGGTCCGGGCGCAGACCGGGCGCGGGGACCACCACCGCGTGAACGTGCTCGTTCTGCTGCGCGTCGCGCACGCCGAGGACGGCGCACTGGGCCACGGCCGGGTGGGTGAGCAGCAGTTCCTCCACCTCGGACGGGTAGACGTGGCCGCCGACCACGATGATCCGGTCCGTGCGGCGGTCGGCCAGGTAGAGGTAGCCGTCCTGGTCGAGGTGGCCGATGTCGCCGGTGTGCAGCCAGCCGTCGCGCAGCACCTCGGCGGTGAGTTCGGGCCGCTTCCAGTACCCCGCCATGAGGGAGCGCGAGCGGACGTGGATCTCGCCCTGCTCCCCGGCGGGCAGCCGGTCGCCGTCGGCGGAGCGGATCACCACCTCGACGCCCGGCAGTGGCCGGCCGACGGAGAGCTGTCCGTCGGGCCCGGTCCGGTCGTGGTCCTGCGGGGTGAGGACGGCGATGTTCTGCGCCTCCGACATCCCGTAACCGCTGGTCAGGATCGGCCCGAAGACCTTCATGGCCTCGCGGACCCGGCTCGGGGAGGCGACGCAGCCGCCGTAGCTCACGCGGTGCAGGCTGGAGAGGTCGGTGCCGGTGATCGCCGGGTGGTCCAGCAACCGGTGGAGCAGCGGCGGCAGGACCCACAGGTCGGTGATGCGCTCGCGTTCGACGGCGGCCAGCACCTCACCGGGGTCGAAGGAACGCTGGAGGAACACCGTTCCACCATGATGGAGCGTCAGATCACTGAGGACTCCGGCCAGATGGGCGATCGAGGTGGACGCGAGGAAGCGGGGGGCCTTCCCGTCCGGACCGAAGGGGACGTCGAACACCCGGCTGTAGGGGCCGTGCAGGCTCAGGA
The DNA here is from genome assembly GCF_044764505.1 of Kitasatospora sp. NPDC094019. Taxonomy (NCBI): domain Bacteria; kingdom Bacillati; phylum Actinomycetota; class Actinomycetes; order Kitasatosporales; family Streptomycetaceae; genus Kitasatospora; species Kitasatospora sp. NPDC094019. The sequence goes on along the minus strand of NZ_JBIWIF010000009.1, from coordinate 116,759 downwards.
TGCCCTTGGGGATCCCGGTGGTGCCGCCGGTGTGCCGGATGCCCAGGTGGTCCGCCGGGCCGATCCGCACGGCCGGGGGTTCGGCCGGACGGTGGGCGGAGGCGGCGATCACGTCCTCGCCGACCGAGGCGGGGCCGGGGCCCAGGGCGAGCACCGTCGGCACGTCGACCAGGGCGATCAACTCCGGTGCTTCCGCGTACCGTTCGGCGTCGACGAGGAGGACGGCGGTGTCGACACCGGCGACGATCCCGGCGAGGACGGCGGTGCTCATCCCGTCGTAGAGGTTGACCACCCGGGCGCCCGCGACACCGGCGGCGTAGCGGGCGGCGAGCGCCTCGGGGGTGTTGCCGGTGAGGAGCGCGACGGTGTCGCCCCGGGTCACGCCGCGGGCGACCAGCTCGTGGGCGAGGCGGTAGGCGGTGGCGGCCAACTCACCGGCGGTGAGGGTGACGCCGTCGGCGGTGGTGACGGCGGGCCGGTCGGGGTCCCGCGCGAGGGACCGCAGGACGAGGGCGGGCCCGCTGATGAACTCCGCATCGCTCATGGCCACTTCTTCCTGGTAGGCGGCAACCATGGGCCCAGGCTATCCGGACAGCGGGCGGCTCCGCGGACCGGCGCTCACGCACGACCGCGCCGGTCCGGACCGGCGCGGTCGCCTCGGCGGGTGACTCCCGAGCCGGAGGGAGGCTTCCGGAGGGGCGGCTTCCGGTGGGCGGACGCGGCCGTCGTAGTCTGACGCTCGCTCCGATCCCGGGGCCGCGTGCGGCGGGTCCGAACACCCCCGGGGCCGCACACGCACCGCCTCCGCCCGTCCACCGAGAGGAATCCCCATGACGCAGGACCGGCCGGTCGTCGCAGACGCCGCGGCGGACGGGACGGCGGGCGCCGTGCTGCCCGCGCCCCGTACCCCCTCCCCCCGTGAGGCTCCGGCCCTGAACTGGGGCGTGATGGCACCCGGCGGGATCGCGGCCCACTTCACGGAGACCCTGCAGAAGCACACCGGGCAGCGGGTGGTGGCGGTCGGCTCGCGCGACGCCGCCCGCGCCCGCGCGTTCGCCGACCGGTTCGCGATCCCCACCGCCCACGGGCGGTACGCCGATCTCGTCGACAACGACGAGGTGGACATCGTCTACGTCGCGTCCCCGCACTCGGCCCACTTCGAGCACGCGATGCAGGCGATCGAGGCGGGCCGGCACGTCCTGGTGGAGAAGGCGTTCACCCGCAACGCCCGCGAGGCCGAGCAGCTGATCGAGGCGGCCCGCGAGCGCGGGGTGTTCCTGATGGAGGCGATGTGGACGCGCTTCCTGCCGCACATCGACGTGGTCCGCCAGGCCGTCGGGTCCGGGCTGCTCGGCGAGGTGCGGACCGTCACCGCCGACCACGGGCAGCGGATGGATCCCGACCCGGCGCACCGCCTCTTCGCCCCCGAGCTGGCGGGCGGAGCCCTGCTCGACCTCGGCGTGTACCCGGTCTCCTTCGCCTCGATGGTGCTCGGGCCCTTCGCCTCGGTCACGGCCGTGGGCACCAAGGCGTTCACCGGTGTCGACGGGCAGGCGTCGATCATCGTCACCACCGGGTCCGGCGCACACGGCGTGCTCAACACGACGCTCTTCGCCCGTACTCCGACCTCCGCGTCGGTCTCCGGCACGCGGGCCCGGCTGGAGATCGACGGCTCCTTCTACGGCGCCGCCCCGGTCCGGCTCATCGGCCGGGACAACGAGCTGCTCGACACGTACGTCCCGCCGCGGCCCGACGGGGGCATGGCCCACCAGGCGGCCGAGGCGGCCCGCTGCATCGGTGCCGGGCGGCTGGAGTCCGAGCTGATGCCGCTCGCCGAGACGCTGGAGATCATGCGCGTGCTGGACGGCATCCGCGGCGACCTGGGAGTCGTCTTCCCCGGGGAGTGACCGGCCGCCTTCCGTCCCCGGCCGGACGAGAACGCGGCCGGGGCCCGTGCCGTCCGGGTGCCGGGCGCCCGCCTTCGACATAGCGTGGCCGACGTAGCGAGGCCGACAGCACCCGCCCACCGGGGGCGGTGCGCGAGGCTTCGCCGTCGGCTGCTGGAGGCCCGATCATGCGCGCGGTGACATACGGCTCGTACGCCAAGGACAACTCCCGGCTGGAGTACGGCGAGGTGCCCGACCCCAAGGTGGGCCCCGGCCAGGTGCTCATCCAGGTGCGGGCGGCCTCCGTCAACCCGGTCGACTGGAAGGTCATGGCCGGGGGTCTGGACGGCATGATGGACGCGGTCTTCCCCGTCGTCCCCGGCTGGGACGTGGCCGGCGTGGTCGCGCGGACCGGCCCCGACACGCCCGAGTTCGCGCCCGGCGACGAGGTGATGGCCTACGCCCGCAAGGACGTGGTGCAGGGCGGCACCTTCGCCGAGTTCGTCGCGGTGGACGCGCCCGCGGTGGCACGCAAGCCCGCCGGCCTCGACTGGGCGCAGGCGGCCGGACTGCCACTGGCCGGGCTGACCGCGCTGCGGAGCCTGGAGCGGCTCGGGGTCGGCCCGGCCGACGTGCTGCTGGTGCACGGCGCCGCGGGTGGCGTGGGCAGCCTCGCGGTGCAGCTCGGCCGCGACCGCGGGGCCCGGGTGATCGGCACCGCCTCGGAGCGCAACCACGACTTCGTCCGCGCACTGGGCGCCGAGCCGGTGAGCTACGGGGACGGCCTGGCCGACCGGGTCCGCGCGCTGGCTCCCGGCGGCGTGTCGACCGTGGCGGACTTCGTCGGCGGCCAGCTGGAGTCGACCCTGGCCGTGCTCGCCGCCGGCGGACGGCACGTGTCCGTCGCCGACCCGACCGTCGAACAGCACGGCGGCCACTGGATCTGGGTCCGCCCGGACGGCGCCAGGCTCGCCGAACTGGCGACGGTGGTCGACCGGGGCGCCCTGACCGTCGAGGTAGCGCAGACCTTCCCGCTGGAGCGGACGGGCGAAGCCTTCGACGCCAGCCGGACCGGCCACACCCGGGGCAAGCTGGTCGTCGTACCGTGACCGGCTCCGCCCCCGCCCCCGCGCCGCGATCGCGCGGCCGGGGGCGGTCGCGTTCCGGTCGGCGCTCTTGACGAGGGGTCGGGGCGGACCTAGGTTTCCCGCAGCATTCGGCCACTTGCTCGACACCTTCGACGATTCGAACACTTCGACGACTGGGCAGGGGCAGGGTGTGCGACGAAGACCCGCCGTGTTCGTACCCGCCCCCCCACCTCGTCACGGAGGAGTTCCCCATGCGCCGATCGGACCGCCGGCCGCCCTCGCTGACGGCAGCAGCCCTGACCGCCGTCCTGCTCGGGCTCCTCCCCGGGCCCGCCCACGCCGCCCCCACCGTCGGGGCCGACGACTTCTACGTCGACCCCGGCTCCAGCGTGCGGCAATGGGTCGACGCCAACCGCGGCGACGGACGCGCGCCCGCGATCCAGGCGTCGATCGCCAATGTGCCGATGGCACGCTGGTTCGGCAACTGGAGCGGTGCCGTCGGGACCGCGACCGCGGCCTACACCCGCGCGGCGGCCGCCGCCGGCAAGCGGCCGGTCCTGGTGGCGTACAACATCCCCGACCGGGACATCTGCGGCGGTCAGTCCGGCGGCGGGGCGGGAAGCGCCGCCGAGTACCGGAACTGGATCGCCGCCTTCGCCGCCGGTATCGGCAACCGGTCGGCGGTGGTGGTCCTCGAACCCGACTCGCTCGGCGACGAGAGCTGCATGACCCCGGCCCAGATCGCCGCCCGCAACACGCTGCTGAACGACTCCGTCGCGCAGTTCAGGGCCAAGGCGCCGAACGCCTGGGTCTACCTGGACGCCGGCAACCCCGGCTGGCTGAGTGCCGACACCATGGCCCGGCACCTGGCGGCGGCAGGGGTGGCCGCTGCCCACGGCTTCTCCCTGAACGTGTCGAACTACTTCACCACCGCCGAGAACATCGCCTACGGCAACGCGGTCAACACCGTCCTGAGGGCGACGAAGGGCTTCGGCAAGCCGTACGTCGTCGACACCAGCCGCAACGGGGACGGCTCCAACGGCGCGTGGTGCAATCCGGCGGGGCGGAGGATCGGCCAGCGCCCGCAGACGGGCGGCGGCGCCGAGATGCTGTTGTGGATCAAGGTTCCCGGCGAGTCCGACGGCAACTGCGGGGTCGGCGCGGGATCGACCGGCGGGCAGTTCCTGCCCGAGGTCGCCTACCGGATGGTCCACGGCTACTGACCGACGTCCGTACCACCGCCGCGGCCCGCCACCGAGCGCCTCCCCGGCGCGGGCGGCGGTCGCGTCTTACCGATCCCTGACGCCGTCCCGTGTCGGGGCGCCGCGGGTCCGAACGGCCGCTAGCGTCGGCGGCATGAGAATCCTGGTCACCGGCGGTGCCGGTTTCATCGGCGTGTCCGTGGTCCGCGCCCTGGTCGCGGCCGGGCACGAGGTGCGGGTCCTGGACGCCCTGCTGCCGGCGGTCCATCCGGCCGGGAGGCCGCCCGTGCTGCCCCCGGGCGTCGACTTCCGGCACGGGGACGTGCGGGACCCGGCGGCCGTCGAGGAGGCGCTGGCCGGGGTGGACGCGGTCTGTCACCAGGCGGCCATGGTCGGACTGGGACTGGACCTGGACGACGCGCCGCAGTACGTCGGCTGCAACGACCTCGGCACCGCCGTACTGCTGGCCGTGATGGCGCGGACCGGCGTCCGCAGACTGGTCCTGGCCGGATCCATGGTGGTCTACGGGGAAGGCCGCTACCGCTGCGAGCGGCACGGCGAGGTGGCGCCGGGGCCGAGGCGGCCCGCCGATCTGGACGCCGGGCGGTTCGAGCCGCCCTGCCCGGGCTGCGGCGCGCCCCTGCGGCCGGACCTGGTCGCGGAGAGCGCGCCCGCCGACCCGCGCAACGTCTACGCGGTGACCAAGCTCGCCCAGGAGCACCTGGCCGCGGCCTGGGCCCGTGCCTGCGGCGGAGCCGTCCTGACGCTGCGTTACCACAACGTGTACGGACCCGGCATGCCGCGCGACACCCCGTACGCGGGGGTGGCCTCGCTGTTCCGGTCGGCCCTCGCCCGGGGCGAGGCGCCCCGGGTCTTCGAGGACGGCGGCCAGCGACGGGACTTCGTCCACGTCGAGGACGTCGCCGCCGCCAACCTCGCGGCGCTGGCCGCCGTGGGCGCCCGGCCGCCGGGCAGCGCCCGGGCGTACAACGTGGGCAGCGGCGAGGTGCGCACCGTCGGTGGGATGGCGGCCGCGCTGGCCTCGGCCCACGGCGGCCCGGACCCGGTGGTGACCGGTGAGTACCGGCTCGGCGACGTGCGCCATGTCACCGCCGACTCGGCCCGGCTGCGCGCCGAGCTGGGCTGGCTGCCGCGGGTGTCCTTCGAACGGGGCATGGCGGAGTTCGCCGCCGCACCACTGCGGGTCTGAGGCTCCGGGGCCCGGGGCTCGGGACCCCCGAGCCCCGGGGTCGGCCGCGGGTCAGGCGCGGGCGGACGGCAGGGCGATCTCGAAGCAGCAGCCGCCGGCGACGTTGTGGACGCGGGCCCGCCCGGCATGGGCCTCGACGATGCCGCGGACGATGGCCAGGCCCAGGCCCGCGCCACTGCCGCCGGCCTCGGGCCGGTCGGCCCGCTCCCCGGGATCGGCCGGCCTGGGCGTACGGGCCGCGGTACCGCGCCAGCCGGTCTCGAACACCCGGCCCAGGTCCTGGGCGGGGATGCCGCCGCAGCCGTCGGTGACGGAGAGCACCACCTCGTCCGCCTCCCGCCGCGCGGACACGGCGACCACGCCGTCCTGGGGGGTCGAGCGGATCGCGTTGACCAGGAGGTTGCCCAGCACCCGGGTGATCTCCCGGCTGTCCACCTCGACCGGTTCGGGCTCCACCTGCCGCCCCTCCAGCCGCACGCCGCGCTGCCGGGCCAACGCGTGGGCGCCGGCCAGGGCGTCGTCGACCAGGTCGTAGACGGAGACCCGGGAGAGCGAGAGGGAGAGGGAACCGGCCTGGATCCGGGAGAGCTCGAACAGGTCGTCCACCATGCCGGTGAGCCGCTCGACCTCGGTCCGGATCCGCCCGAGGTAGCGCCCGGGCTCCTCGGCGACACCGTCCTCCAGCGCTTCGGCCATCGCCCGCAGCCCGGCCAGCGGGGTGCGCAGGTCGTGCGAGATCCAGGCCACCAGCTCCCGCCGGGACTGTTCGAGGGCCTGTTCGCGGGCCCGGGACTCGGCGAGCCGGGCGCTGGTGGCGGCGAGCTCCCCGCTCAGCTGGGCGAGTTCGCGGCCCAGCGGGTGGGCGGGCGCGGTGAAGCCGGTGTCGCTGCCGACAGTCCGGGCAGCCGCGGTCAGCGCCCGACTGCCCGCGACCACCTGCCGTCCCAGCAGCGCCGCCGTGCACAGCGACACGACGGCGGCCATGGCGAGCACCGTTATCACGACACCGAGGTCGTGGGCGGAGAGGAACATGGCCTGCGCGACGGCGAAGGTCCCGGAGGTGACGGCGAGCACGGTGACGGCGGCGACGCAGAACAGCGAGAGCGCCATCGAGCGCCGGCGCAGCAGCCGGACGACGGGCCAGCCGAGCAGGCCCGCCCCGCCGGCCCCGAGGGCGGCGAACAGCGCGATCAGCAGCAGGTCCTTCACGAGCGGTCCTCCTCGACGCCCGGCGCCGGGTCGTAGCGGTAGCCGACGCCCCACACCGTGCTGATCATGCGGGGCGCGGCGGGGTCGTCCTCGATCTTCTCGCGCAGGCGCCGCACATGGACGGTGACGGTGGAGAGGTCGCCGAAGTCCCAGCCCCAGACCCGGGCCATCAGCTCCTGCCGGGAGAACACCGTCCCGGGGTTCCGCAGCAGGAACGCCAGCAGGTCGAACTCCCGTGCGGTCAGTGACAGTTCCCTGGTTCCGCGATGGGCGCGACGGGCCGGCCCGTCCAGGGTGATGTCCCCGGAGCGGACGGGCCCGGACGGGCCGCCGGGCGCCGGTGCGCCCGCCCGCGAGCGCCGCAGCACGGACTGGACCCGCAGGACCAGCTCGCGCGGGCTGAACGGCTTGGTGACGTAGTCGTCGGCGCCCAGTTCCAGACCGAGGATGCGGTCGGCCTCGTCGCCCCTGGCGGTGAGCATGACGACCGGCAGCTGCGCCCCGCTGTCCTGGCCGCGCAGGCGCCGCAGCACCTCCAGGCCGTCGATGCCCGGGAGCATCAGGTCGAGCACCACCAGGTCGGGGCGGTGGGCGCGGGCGAGGGCGAGCCCCTGCGGGCCGTCGGCGGCGTGGTCGACCTGGTGGCCGGCTCGGGCGAGGTAGCCGGCGACGACCTCGGCCACGGTCGGGTCGTCGTCGATCACCAGGACGCGGCCGGCGGGCGGCGGTCCGGTGGTGGCGGGGGGCTCGTTCACCCCGCCGAGGATAGGTGCCCCCGCACCGGTCCGGACGCCACCGCGGTCCGCCGTTCGACCTCCGTAAGATTCGACCTCCGTAGGATTCGAGCTCCGTGGGATTCGACGCCCGCGGGATTCCGGCCTCCGTACGATCCGACCTTCCTAGGATCCGACCTCCGTACGCTCCTGGGACGGCTCCGCGCTCCGGCGCGGGCCGAGGACAGCGCGGGCCGACGTCGGCGCCCCGGGTGGGCCGTCGGCGCGACGTTCGACTTCCGTAAGGCCGCCGCACCGCCGCGCGGGGCCGAACGGCCCCTAGCGTGACCGGCGTGACCTCCGTATCCCCTCTCTCCCCCGCCGTTCTCTCCCCCGCCGTCGACGTCGTGCTGCCCTGCCTCGACGAGGCGGCGGCCCTGCCCTGGGTACTCGGCCGGATCCCGCCGGGCTGGCGGGCGATCGTCGTGGACAACGGTTCGCGCGACGACTCGGCCGAGCTGGCCCGATCGCTCGGGGCGACCGTGGTCGAGGAGTCCCGGCGCGGGTTCGGCGCCGCCTGCCACGCCGGGCTGCTCGCCGCCACCGCCGAGCTGGTCTGCTTCCTGGACTGCGACGGCTCCCTCGATCCCGCCCAACTGCCCCGGGTCACCGATCCGGTCGCCGACGGCAGCGCGGACCTGGTGCTCGGCCGCCGCCGGCCGGTGACCGTGAACGCCTGGCCGCTGCACGCCCGGCTCGCCAACACCGTGCTGGCCCGGCGCCTGCGGGCCCGCACCGGCGCGCCGCTGCACGACCTGGGCCCGATGCGGGCCGCCCGGCGCGAACGCCTGCTCGCCCTCGGGCTGGGCGACCGCCGCTCCGGCTACCCGCTGGAGATGGTGCTCGCCGCCTCGGCCGCCGGCATGCGGATCACCGAGACCCCGGTCGACTACCTGCCGCGCGCCGGCCGGTCGAAGGTCACCGGCACACTGCGCGGCACCCGGCAGGCGATCCGCGACATGCGGGCCGTGCTGGCCGCCCCGCCGCCCACCCTGCTGGTCATCGCCAAGGCGCCGGTCCCCGGCCGGGTGAAGACCCGGCTCACCCCGGCCTGCACGCCCGGGCAGGCGGCGGAGCTGGCCGAGGCTTCGCTCGTGGACACCCTGCACACCCTGGCGACCGTCCCGGCCGGACGGCGCCTGCTGGTCCTGGACGGCGAACCGGGCCGCTGGCTTCCCCCCGGGTGGCAGGTGGTCCCGCAGAGCGGCGGCGGACTGGACGCGCGCCTGGCGGCCGCCTTCGGCCACGCGGCCCGGCTCGCCCCGCACGCGCCCGCCCTGCTCGTCGGCATGGACACCCCGCAGGTGAGCGCGGCCACCCTGGCCGAGCCGCTCGCCCCCGCCCGCCGGGTCGGGGCGGACGCCTGGTACGGGCCCGCGTCCGACGGCGGATTCTGGGCCCTCGGCCTGGCCCGGCCCACCGAGGACCTCGCCCGCCGACTCCTCCTGGGGGTGCCGATGTCGACCCCGGACACCGGGCGGATGCTGCTGGACCGGCTCGGGGCGGCCGGCCTGGCGGTCCGCCGGCTGCCCGAAGCCACCGACGTCGACACCGTCGAGGACGCCCGGCTGGTCGCCGCCCAGGCACCGCACAGTCGGTTCGCCGCCCGCCTGGGCTCGTTCCGGACCGCCCCCGGGACGGCGCTCCCGGCCGCCCCCGAGGTGGCGGGTTGAGCGGCACCGCGACGGCGTGGACCGACGACCCGTTCGCCGACGCCGTCCGCACCGGACGCGGCCCGCTGTGGCTGCGGGGCGCCGACGGCCACCGGATCCCGCTCGACATCGAACGCTGGTGCGCGCCCGCCGACGGAGGCGACCACAGCTTGCTGCTGCGCTGCCTGGAGCTGTCCGCTCCCGTCGTGGACCTCGGCTGCGGGCCCGGCCGGCTGGTGGCCGCGCTGCTCTCCCTCGGCGTCCCGGCCCTCGGCGTCGACGTCACCCCGGCGGCCGTCAGCCGCACCCTGGGCCTCGGCGGCGCGGCGCTCTGCCGCTCGGTCTTCGACCGGCTCCCGGCCGAGGGCCGCTGGGGCGCGGCCCTGCTGGCGGACGGCAATCTCGGCATCGGCGGGAACCCGCAGGCCCTGCTGCGGCGGGCCGCCGAACTGATCGCCCCGGACGGGCTGCTGCTGGTGGAGGTGGAACCGCGGGAGGTCGACGAGCGCGTCACCGTCCGGGTCGAGGGCCCGGACGGCCGGCTCGGCCCGCCGTTCGCCTGGGCCCGCCTGGGCACCGGAGCCACCGCCCGCCGGGCCCGCGCCGCCGGGCTGGCCGAGGCGGAACGCTGGACCTCCCACGGCCGCCACTTCCTCGCCCTGCGCCGACGCGCCGCCCCCGCCGGCTGAGCCCGCCCCCGCCCGCTGAGCCCGTCACCGCACCGGGGAGCACCCCGCCGGGCGACTCACGGCCGGGGTGCTCCGCCGCGGACCGGGTGCTCCCGGTCCGCGACCGGCGTGGGCGCCCACTGCGGATGCTCGCGCTCCGCCCAGTGCCGGTCCACCAGGCCGGTCCGCATCCCGCGCCGGGCCTCGGGATCGCGGATCGCCATCCGCACGTGTCCGGCGGTCACCACGGCGATCGCCGCCGCGAGCCAGTCGTGGACGAAGGTCGCACCGGTCCGCCAGCCCGGCGGCGTCAGGTGGACGAGCCACATCAGCAGGCCCGTGCCGACGATCACCAGCATCGCCCCGAGCGTCCACTGCGCGTACAGCTTCTGCCCGGCGTTGAACTTCCCCGCCGGACGGTGCGGGGCGCGCGCCCGGACCGCCCGCAGCCACGCCCGGTCCGCGGGACCGAACCGGCTCAGCCGCGACACGTCGGCGCGCACCGCGCGGAAGGCCAGCCCGAGCAGCAGCGGCACCGGCAGCGCGAGGCCGCCCCACACCTGCACGGTGACCACCAGCCTGCGGCGGCCGACCAGTTCGGCCAGCGGCGGCAGGTAGAGGCAGGCCGCGGTGGCCAGGCAGGTCAGCATCAGCGCGGCGGTGGCCCGGTGCACCCAGCGCTCGGCCCGGGTGAAGCGGAGCAGGAGGTCAGGCGGTCGGCGCATCGTCACGTCCGTTCGAGCGACCGACCCAGGCGTCGGTGTCGTAGCCGAGTTCCTCCCAGTAGCCCGGCCGCACCGTGTCGGTCACGGTGATCCCGGACAGCCACTTGGCCGACTTGTAGAAGTACATCGGCGCCACGTACAGCCGCACCGGGCCGCCGTGGGAGTGGGAGATGGGGGCGTCCTGGAGCTTGAGCGCGACCAGGACGTCGTCGCGCCGGGCCTGCTCCAGGGTGAGGCTCTCGGTGTACTCGCCGTCGAAGCAGCTGAACCGCACCGCCCGGGCGCCCGCCGTGACCCCGGCGGCGTCGAGCAGGTGGGCCAGCGGCACGCCCTCGAAGGGGGTGTTCGGCACCCGCCAGCCGGTCACGCACCGCACGTCCCGCACGATCCGGCGCTGCGGCATCGCCCGCAGGTCGGCCAGGCCGTAGCGGCCGGGCCGCTCCACCAGCCCGTCGACCGTCAGCGCGTACGTGTCCGCGCTCCGGGTCGGCACCGAGGCGACCACCGAGTAGTACCGGAAGCCGCCTCCTCCCGGCAGCAGGCCGGTGAGACCCGTCGGGTCCTTGCCGGCCACCGCGTCCTGGGCCCGCTGGAGGTACGGACCGACCGCGACTCCCGCCGCGCCGAGCCCGAGCAGCCCGAGCACCACGCGGCGGCCGACCGGGGTGCCGCGGCCCTCTTCGTTCTGTTCGCTCACACGGCTGATCCGACCAGTCCGGAGGCTTCTGGGCCAGGGTCCGCCCCGTCCCGTCAGACTTCCGTCACATCCGGCCGTCCACCGCCACGACCGCCCGCCGGGCGAGGTACTGCCGCAGCAGCGGGACCAGGAGGACGACGCACAGCGCCGTCCCGTAGGCGAGTCGCTGGGCGCTCTCGCCGCCGGTCAGGTAGAGCGCCTGCCCGGCGGCCGGGACGGCCAGCCACTCCCAGCGGCCGTCGAGGGCGACCAGCGCGACCACCAGCAGGCCGTACCAGGGGTAACCGGGGGCGACCAGCAACAGCGCCGTGCCCGTCACCAGGAGCGCGCCGGCCCACGGCCGGTCCCGGTCGCCCCGGCGGACCACCCGGAGCACCACGACCGCCAGCACCAGCCCCGCCGCCCACGGCGCGAGGCGGTCCGGCAGGACCAGGCGCAGCAGCCCGAACCGGTCGATGTGCCCCTGCTCGTAGCCCTCCTCCCGGAGGTAGCCCGGCAGGTAGCCGATGACGGAGGTGCCCGAGGCCGCGACGTACGGGAGGTAGGAGAGGGCGAAGGCGCCCAGCGCGGATCCGAGCAGCAGCACGTCGCCGCGGGTCGGGCGGCGGGCCAGCAGACCGGACAGCGCGCCGGGAAGGGCGAGGGCGGGCAGCAGTTTGGTGGCGATCGCGCCGCCCAGCAGGAGTCCGCCGCGGACCGACCGCCCCCGCGCCGCGCAGCCGAGGGCGGCGACCGTCAGCAGCGCGCCGAGGGTGTCCACGTGCGCGTCGTTGACGGCCCACACGGTCAGGCCGGGGAACCACCCCCACAGCGCGGCGTGCCACGGTTCCCGTCGCGCCGCGAGCAGGAGCCCGGTGGTGGCCACCGCCAGCAGGGCCCCGCCGGCCTGTACCCCGCGCACCCCGCCGCCGAGGGGGTGCAGCGCGAGGAACCACGCCTGCGCCACCGGCGGGTAGACGGTGTGCACGGCCGGCCGGTTGATCCGGGTGCAGTCCCCGGCCGCGGTCGGCCGCTCGTCCCAGCCGGTGCAGCCGTCGCCCGTCGGGAAGAGGCCGGGATCGCGCAGCCGGGCGAGCGCCGGGTCGTCCGGGGTGTGGGCGTAGGGCGAGATGCCGGCGGCCTGGACCCGCCCGTCCCAGACGTAGCGGTAGGCGTCGTCGCTGGTCCGCGGCGGGGCCAGCAGCCCTACGGCGGCCACCGCGACGCTGCCCGCCAGGACCAGGGGCACGGCCTCCCGGCCGGGCACCCCGCGCAGCAGCAGGACCGCTACGGCGAACAGGCCGGTGTCGAGGAGGTACCAGCCGTGGCGCGGCAGGGCGCCGACCTGGGCGACGGTCAGCGCCAGGGCGGTGACCAGGGCGGCGAGGGCGAGGACGCAGGGCGGCGCGGTACGGGGGATCACGTCGGCCACCCTCCCACCGGCGAGGTCCCGCGGGCGGGGCGGCGAGGCCGCCGTTCGGATTCCGTAAGCACGTCGCAGCACCGGAGGAACGCGCCGGGGCGCTTCGATGGACGAGTGGAATCCGAACTCCCCGGCCCCGCCGAACTCCCCGGCCCCGCCGAACTCCCCGGCCCCGCCGAGCCCGCCGGCCCCGGCACCCCGCCCGCCCGCCGCCGCTACGACCCGCCGCTGCCCGCTCCCCCGTCGTTCCTGCGGCGCGGGCCGTTCCGCGCGGGCGCGTTCGGCTCGCCGCTGCACGAGCCGCGGACCGTGGTCGTGGTGGGACGGTGGCTGGGCGCGGCCCTGCTGCTGTGCTTCCTGACCGGCCTCGTCAGCCATCTGCTCCAGGACCCGCCCGCCTGGCTCGCCCCCCACCTGCCCGCCCGCCCGGTGAACGGCTACCGCGTCACCCAGGGGCTGCACGTGATCGCCGGTCTGGCCGCGATCCCGCTGACCGGCGCGAAGCTGTGGGCGGTCTACCCCCGACTGTTCGAGTGGCCGCCGGCGCGCAGCGTGCTGCACGCCCTGGAGCGGCTCGGCATCGCCGTCCTGGTCGGGGCCGTCCTGCTGGAGCTGTTCACCGGTCTGCTGAACACCCTGCAGTGGTACCCGTGGCCGTTCCCGTTCCGGCAGACCCACTTCTGGCTGGGCTGGCTGGCCACCGGCGGGCTGCTGGTCCACCTCGCGGTCAAGGCACCGCTGATCGCGGCGAACTGGTGGCGCCGGGCGGCACCGGTCCTGGCCGGGCGCCGCGCGTTCCTCGCCTCGGTCTTCGCCGCGACCGGTGCGGTCACCCTGGTCACGGCCGGGCAGACGGTGCCGTGGCTGCGGACCCTGGACCTGCTGGCGCCGCGCCGCCCGGACCTCGGTGCCCAGGGCCTGCCGGTGAACCGCACCGCCGCCCAGGCCGGCACGGTCACCGTGCCGGCCGGCTGGCGGCTCGCGGTCGACGGGCCCAGGCCGTACGAGCTCACGCTCGGCGAGCTCGGTGAACTCCCCCAGTACGAGGTGGAGTTGCCCATCGCCTGCGTGGAGGGCTGGAGCGCCGGCGCCCGGTGGGGCGGGGTCCGGGTCTCCGACCTGCTGGCGCGGGCCGGAGCCCCGGCGGGATCCTCCGTACGGGTCACCTCGTTCGAGGCCGAGGGCCCCTACCGGGTGATGGAGATGCCCGCGCGGTACGCCGACGATCCGCTCAGCCTGCTGGCCCTGCGGGTCAACGGCGAGGTGCTGACGGCGGACCACGGCTTCCCGGCGCGGATCATCGCGCCCGACCGGCCCGGTGTCCTGCAGACCAAGTGGGTCACCCGGATCGAGGTGGTCGCATGACCGCCGTGATCCGCGGCCTGCTGCTGGCGGCCGGCCTCGCCCTCACCGGCTACGGCCTGTACGGGCTGCTCGGCGACCCGTACATCACCGACCCGGTGGACGTCCTGGTCTGGGGGCTCGGGGGGCTGGTGCTCCACGACGGCCTGTGGGTGCCGCTGGTGTGCCTGCTGGGCGCGTTCCTGGTCGGCGGGCCGGTGCTGCGCGGCCGGCCGTTCGTGCCGGTACTGCGCGGCTGGCTGGTCGTCGCGGCGGCCGTCACCGCCGTCGGCCTGCCGGCCGTGCTGCGCGCCGGTGACGACGGCGGCAACCCGTCCGTGCTGCCGCTGCCCTATCTGCGCAACTGGCTGCTGGTGCTGGCCGCCACCGCCGGACTCGCGCTGCTGGTCGCGCTCGTCGGACGGTGGCGGCGCCGTGGTCGGGGCGCCGGGCGCCGCGACCGGGCCGCTGGGCACCGCGATCGGGCCGTCAGGCGCCGGGCACCCCGGGAAGACCGGTCGTGAGGCCGTCCAGGGCGTGCGGACACGTGCACTCGCGCACCGCCGGGAGGCACTCCACCGCCTTGAACAGCACGGTGCGCAGCCGGTCGACGTTGCGGGCGAACTCCTCCAGCACCTCGCCGTGGGTGACGCCCGCACCGCTCTCCACACCCGCGTCGAGATCGGTCACCAGGGCCACCGAGGTGTAGCAGAGGCCGAGTTCACGGGCGAGCACGGCCTCGGGGTGCCCGGTCATGCCGACCACCGACCAGCCGTTGGCGGTGAACCAGCGGGACTCGGCGCGGGTGGAGAAGCGCGGGCCCTCGATCACCACCAGGGTGCCGCCGTCGACCGGTTCCCAGGCCGCCTCCCCGGCGGCCGTCATCGCCGCCCGCCGCCCGGCCGGGCAGTACGGGTCGGCCATCGACACGTGCACCACCTCCGGCACCGTGCCGTCCGGCAGCGGCAGGCCGTCGTAGAAGGTCTGCGGGCGCCCCGAGGTCCGGTCCACGAACTGGTCGGGCACCAGCAGGGTGCCCGGCCCGTACTCCGGCCGCAGCCCGCCGACCGCGCAGGGCGCCAGCACCTGGCGCACGCCCAGGGTGTGCAGCGCCCACAGGTTGGCGCGGTAGTTGATCCGGTGCGGCGGGAGCCGGTGACCCCGTCCGTGCCGGGGCAGGAACGCGACCCGGCGGCCCGCCGCCTCCCCGACGAACAGCACGTCGCTCGGCGCGCCGTACGGGGTGTCCACCCGCACCTCGGTCACGTCGTCCAGCAGCTCGTAGAGCCCCGATCCGCCGATCACTCCCACGTCGGCCCTGGGCTGGACGTTCTGGTCGACCGTCATCGCGGTCCCCTCTCTTCCGGTCTTCTCCGGATCTTGCCCGGACCCTCTCCGGTCTTCATCCGGTCTTCTCGGGCACAGTCCCCGGGCCACTGTAGGAACGGACCGGGCCGGATCCGGGCCATCGGTGCTTACGAATCGCGGACGTCCACCGCGCGGCGGTCCTCGGCGCCCGGCCGTGGCCCGTCCGTGCTGCCGGGCCGCACGGGCCCCGCTCCCCCGGTCCGCCGAGCACCACGCGCGGCCGGTGGGAGAGCGGGGCGGCGCCGGATCCGCCGCAGGGGAGCCGGCGCCCACCAGGCGCGGTGTCCCAGCAGCTTCATCGTCGCCGGAACGAGCACGACCCGGACCAGGGTCGCGTCCACCACGATGGCGATCACCAGGCCGACGCCGATCATCTGCAGGAAGGCAATGGACGAGACCAGGAAGCCGCAGACGACAACCACCATCAGAAGGGCGGCACTTGAGATGATCCTTCCGGTCCGTTGCAGGCCGATCGCGACGGACCCGACCGGATCACCGGTACGGTCGTAGCTCTCCTTGATCCGGGAGAGCAGGAGGACCTCGTAGTCCATCGCCAGGCCGAAGGCGATCGCCACGATCAGCACCGGGAAGTCGGCGTCGATCGCGCCGATCGGGGTGAAGCCGAGCAGGTCGTGCAGATGGCCGTCCTGGAAAATCAGCTTGATCGCGCCGAACGCGGCCGAGAGCGACAGCAGGTTCAGCAGTACCGACTTGAGCGGGATCGTCACCGAGCCGAAGGCCAGGAAGAGCACCAGGGCGGACACCACCGCGACGAACAGGGCCATCCACGGCGCCCGGGAGCCGATCATGTCCACGATGTCCACCCTGGAGGCCGGCATTCCGGTGAACCGGGCGGTGGCGGATGTCGGCGGCGCACTCGCCCGCAGACCCTCCACCATGGTGCGGGCCTCCCGGGACATCGGGTCCATCGAGTAGTACGCCGTGATGCGGGCGAGGTTCTCGTGGGTGTTGGTCACCTCGGCGCCCCGCACACCGGGGACCGAGTTCAACCGGGCGGCGTAAGCGCCGAGTTCTCCGGTCGCGCCGCTCGCGGGGCCCGGGAGCGTGACGACGGCGGTGACGGTCCGGGTCGGGTCCTGCCGAAAGTCCGCGGCGAACTGCCGGGTGACGACCCGGGCGTCCGAACCGGCGGGCAGCACCCAGTCGCCGGGGCGCGCCCAGTTGGCGCCGAGGATCGGCGCGCCGAGGCCGACCAGCAGGGCGACCACCGCGAGCGTGGTCAGCAGCGGACGGCGCATCACGACCTCCGCCGTGCGGTACCACCGGCCCCGGCTCTCCGGTCGGGGTGCCGCGCCCCGTCGATCCCACGGCATCGGCACCCGCCACGAGTCGATCCGGTGCCCGGTGACCCGGAGCAGCGCGGGGATCAGGGTCAGCGAGCCGATCACCGCGAAGGCGACCACGGAGACCGCCGCGTAGCCCATCGAGCTCAGGAAGCGGGACGGGAAGAGCGTCAGGCCGGCGAAGGAGATGGCGACCGCGAGGCCGGAGAAGGCCACCGTGCGGCCCGCGGTGGCGCTGGTGCGCTCGACGGCGGCGTCCACGGACGATCCGGCGGCGAGTTCCTCCCGGAACCGGTTGACCATGAACAGCGCGTAGTCGATGGCGAGTCCGAGCCCGAGGATGGTGACCACGTTGATCACGCTGCTCGAAACGCCGACGAAGAGGGTGAGCAGGCGCAGTACCGCGAAGGACCCGAGAGCCACCACAGCGCCGACGGCCAGGGGGAGGGACGCGGCGACGGAACTGCGGAAGACGAGGACCAGCAGCACCAGCAACAGCGGCACCGAGAGCATTTCGGCCCGCCCGATGTCCTTCACCGTCAGTCCGTTGACCTGCTCGGTCATCGCGGTGACGCCGCCGAACCGGACCTCGGTCCCCGGGACTTCGAAGGCGGCCTTGACGGCTTGCAGGGCTTTGACCCGCTCCTGGTCGTCCGAGGACTTGAACTGCACTGACACATAGGTGGCGTGACCGTCCGCACCGAGAAAGTCCGGGTTGCCGCCGGTGGACCAGTAGGTGTCCGCCCGGACCAGATCGGTGCGGGGCACGGCGGCCACCGCCGCCTGGATCGGCCCGGCGAGGGACGGGTCGGTGACCGGACGGTCGGCGCTGCGGTACATCACCACGACATCGTCGGCCCGGCGGCCGAGGGGTCCGGCGAGCACCTTGTCGGCCCAGGCGGACTCACTGGCCGGGTCGTCGAACCCGGCCCCGCCCGTGATGGCACCGAACACGCCGGTGCCCCAGGTGCCGGCCACCAGGGTGAACAGGGCCGCGGCCATGAGGACCCACCGCCGGTTCGCGGCGGCGAATCTCCCGAATGACGCGATCACTTGGGCGCTCCTTCAGAGAGTGGGGAGTGGGGAAGGGGCACGTACGGCCGGTCAGGCCGCCGCACGGTGGTGCACCCGCAGGGCGTAGGCCACGCAGCCCGCCGCGAAGGGCAGTTCCAGCGTCACGGCGGTCAGCAGGGCCATCGGCAACTGGTCCGAGGACGCGGTGCCCACGTCGAACCACAGGTCGGACACCATGAAGACGGCGATCCCGGCGGCGGCCAGCCCCACCCGGGCGTCGCGCCGCAGGGCCAGCCGGGAGGCCAGGGCCATCGCGGCGGCCTCCAGGGCGTCGAAGCCGACCCAGAGCGCGCGGCGGTCCGGCTCGGCGTGGACGCCGAGCGTCACCGCCCAGACCGTCACCACCAGGGCGGACAGTGCGAAGGCGTATCCGGCGAACGGTCGTTGCCTGCGGAGGTGTCGGCTCTCGATCCGGGCGTTCTCGGCCGGGGCCCGCTCGGCCTCGCCCCGGTGGGCCGCAAGCGGGAGAAGCGCCACATCCGACGGGGCGCCGACAGTACGAACCTTGGTCATGTGCCCAGACTTCCGGCGGAACCGGCTCGGGGCTTCGGGCGACCGGCCGGAACAACCGGCCCGAAGGACCGTAGTAGGCGGCCTGAAGGAGGAGACCGCCCTCCCCCTCGGGGAGGATCATGAAAGCGCGCCGATCACCGTACAGTCCCCTCTGTGGCGCGGGAGTGGATCAGACGTCTCTTCAACCGCCGGTTCGGGCCGATGCGGCTGGCACTGGTGGCCTTCGGCCTGGGCTATCTGCTGCTGCTGCGGAGGCCGGCCGAGCTGGACACGGCGGACTGGTCCATCGGCCTGGCCGTCCTGGTCCTGGCCTCGGTCGGCGGTTTCCGGCTGCTGCCCGTGGCGCTCGGCCAGGCCGGGATGCTGGCGCTGGCCGAGCTGTCCGCGCCGGCCGTGCTGGTCGAGGTGAAGGTCGGCGCCAGCGCCGCGCTGTTCGAACTGGCGGTGCGCCGGTGGGGCCTACCGACGACCGTGGCAGCGGCCGCACTGCTGGCCGCCCAGCTGGTCTCCGCCGGCCACACTGCCGACGGCATCGGATCCGCCCTCTACCGGGCGGCGGTGATCGTCAGCGTGCCGGTCCTGCTGGCCGGCTACATCCGCTCGGCGGAGTCGGCGGCCCGCACCGCCCAGGAGCGTGCCCGCGAGGCCGAGCACAGCCGGGACCTCGCCGAGTGGGGCGCCCGAATGGGTGAACGAGCCGCGATCGCACGCGAGTTGCACGACATGGTGGCGCACCATCTGGCTTCCACCGTGCTCCGGGTGGGCGTGGCGCGGCACGTCCTGCCACGAACCGACCAGCGGCTCGCCGAGGTCCTGGACGACGTTCACGCCAGTGCCACCACCGCGCTCACCGACCTGCGGCGGCTGCTCGCGGCGCTGCGCGAACCCGCCGATCAGGACCTGCCGCCCCAGCATCTGGCGCCGCTGCTCGCGGAGACCACCGGCCTGCCGGCCGCGGTGCAGGGGGTGGTCGAGCGGTCCCGGCAGGCCGGGCTGAGGATCGAGGCCGAGATCGGCCCGCGGATCTCGGAGCTGGACGCGATCCGGAGTCTGACCGTGCTGCGGCTGGTCCAGGAGGGTCTGGCGAACGTCACCAAACACGCCGGACCGTACGCCGCGGTACGGCTCCGGGTAGGGATGGAGGAGGGGACCTTGCAACTGGACCTGGAGAACGACCTGCCGCGCCGGCACCGGACGGACGGGCCGGACCTGCCACAGCACGACGGCACCGGCTACGGGCTGCTCGGCATGCGCGAACGGGTCGCCCTGGTCGGAGGCACCATCGACGTGGGAAAGGTTCCCGGCGGCTGGCGCCTCACCGCCAGTCTGCCCGCCTCCGCCGCCCCGGAACGGAGCCGACCGTGATCAGCGTGCTGATCGCCGACGACCAGCAGCTCGTGCGAGCAGGTGTGCGGATGCTCTGCGAATCCACGGAGGACATCACGGTCGCCGGCGAGGCGGTGAACGGCGCGGAGGCCCTGCGACTCGCCGAGCAACTGCGACCGGACGTGGTCCTGATGGATCTGCACATGCCGGGCATGGACGGAATCGCGGCAACGCGTCACATCCTGCGGGTCCGGCCCGCCACCAAGGTAGTGGTGCTGACCACCTTCGACGACGACGACCGGCTCTACCCGGCGCTCGCCGCGGGTGCCTGCGGCTTCCTGGCCAAGGACGTGTCCCCGGAGTCGGTACTGGACTCGATCCGCCGGGCGGTAC
Source organism: Kitasatospora sp. NPDC094019 (assembly GCF_044764505.1). Taxonomy (NCBI): domain Bacteria; kingdom Bacillati; phylum Actinomycetota; class Actinomycetes; order Kitasatosporales; family Streptomycetaceae; genus Kitasatospora; species Kitasatospora sp. NPDC094019. The sequence goes on along the minus strand of NZ_JBIWIF010000009.1, from coordinate 96,928 downwards.
AGGGCGAGAGCCCCTACAGCCCGAGCGTGCTGCGGAGGGTGGTGTCCCGGGCCTCCTCGGCCTGGGACAGCGAGGGCGACCGGCGCCGCGACGCGGTGCACTTCACCGACCGCGAGCAGGAGGTGCTCCGCCTGGTCGCGGAGGGGCTCTCCAACACCGAGATCGGCGAACGGATGCACATCGGGGTCACCACGGTGAAGACCCATGTGTCGAACCTGATGACCAAGACCGGCAGCCCGAACCGGGTGCGGCTGGCGGTACTGGCGATCCAGCAGGGCCTGGCCACGTCCTGACCGACCGGTCCGAGGCCGCGCGGTGCCTCGGACCGGAACGCCGGATCGTCGTGGAACATCAGCTACCGCATCGCAGCTCCCGTTCCACGAACGCGCGGAGCGTACCCGGCGGGCGGCCGGTGAGGCGCTCGACGGTGTCGGTGGTGCGGTCCTCGGCTCCGTCGGCGATGGCGCGGTCCATGCCGGCCAGCATGGTGGCGAATTCGAGGGGGATCTCGGCCGCCCAGCGGTCACGCAGCTGCTCGAAGGTCAGGTTACGGTGCGCGACGGGCCGGCCGGTGACCTCGGTGACGGTCGCGGCGACGTCGTCGTAGCTCAGCGCCTGCGGCCCGGTGATGATCAGGTCGGTGTTGGGTGCCCGCTCGCCCGTCAGCGCGCGGACGGCGACGGCCGCGATGTCGTCCGCGTCGATGAACCCGACCCGGCCGTCACCGGACGCCGTCCGGATGACGCCCTCCTCCCGGATGCTGCGCGCGTGGGGCATGGCGCCGGCGAAGTTCTGCATGAACCAGGAGGGCCGCAGCACCGCCCACTGCTCGAACAGGTCGGGCAGGGCCTGGTGGACCCGACCCACCGCGGGGCCGCCCGCGGGGATCGCCGAGGAGCTGAGCAGCACCGCGCGGCGCACGCCCGCCGTACGGGCCCGGCGGAGGAAGGGCAGCATGGCGGCGGCCGGATCCGAGGAACCGATGGGCGGGACGAGGTAGACGCGGTCGACGCCGTCGACGGCCTCGCCCCACGTCCCGGGCTCGTCCCAGTCGAAGCGGACGGCCCGGGCGCCCTCCACCGGAGTGGCGCTCCGCCCGGCCGCCTTGACGCTGTGACCCTCGGCGGCCAGGCCGGTGGCGACACGGCGGCCGGTGGTGCCGGTGGCGCCGATGACGAGGGTGGTGCCGGGTGCGGTCATCGGCGCACCCCGGTGAAGTCGGCGCCGGGCTGCTGGACGGCGAGGGGGTTCCAGTAGTCGCGGTAGGAGGTGATGCGCGCGTTCACGACGGTGACCACGGCGATGTAGGTCATGTCGAAGGGGGTGTCGCTCCTGACCAGGCGACCGACCCCGCGCATCTCGACCACGATCGTCCCGGCGTCGGTGGTCTCGTGGATCTTCACATCGGGGAAGGCGTGCAGGTCGACGTGGTCCGGGTAGTGGCGCATGTACTCGGCGACCGAGGACTTGCCCTCCAGCCGCCCGGGCCAGCCCTCCGGCGCGAAGGGGAACTCCTGGACGCCGTCCTCGTCCCACAGTTCCACCCATCCGGGGATGTCCTTCCGCAGCAGCAGCTGCAGGCCGTGGCGGTACAGCTCCGCGGCTGTGATCGGCACTGTCATGGTCGAGGCTTCCGTTCTGCTCTCGGACACGGCGGTCCGGGCCGCCGGGTTCGGCCCCCGTTGGCACGAGGAGCACGACGTCCCGCACTGGCGGTGTCCCAGGACCGCAATGAAACGGACCGGTGGTCCGGATGAATGAGAGCATACGGACCGCCAGTCCGCTTCTCAAGCCCGGGCGTGCGGCTCGCGATCCGATTCGGCGCCGAGCCACCGGGCGGCCCGCGCACAAGGGGCAGCTCACGGATTCACTGACGGTTCATATAATTTTCAACCTGTAGACTTGCGCCCATGCCGGACCACCGAACTCTGCTCACTTCGATCACCGACACGCTGCGCAACGCGGGATTCCCGCTCGCCAGTCAGAGCAACGGGACCGGCGGCGCGACGGTGTCCAGCGAGTCCCACGGCGCGACGGTCTCCTGGGAGCCGGGGCCGCGCAGCACCGCAGTCGCCCCGCACTCCCCCGCGACCACCACCTCCGCCCGCGCCCGCGGCGGCTCCGCCGTCCGGTCCCGGCACTTCCAGGTCACCCTGCGTCTGGCAGCGCTGCTCGCCGACGCCGGCCACCACACCGAGCACCTCGGCGAGCGGGTGCTGGTCGGCAACCCCGGCCCGCGCTGAGCCCGGAACGCCCGGGGCCGGGGCGCCGGGGCTGCCCGGTCGGCGGCCCCGGCCCCTCGCCGGGTCCGGCTCGCTGCTACGGCACGTGGTCGTAGAGCTTGAGCGCGCTGGTGATGTCCGACCCCTTCATCCAGAACGTGCCCTTGTTGCCGTAGCGGTCCCAGGCGACGATCCGCGAGGTGAACCAGGCCGACCAGTTGGTCAGCGGGCCGTTCGGGATGACCCAGCCGTCGCCGCCGGTGGTGGAGTGGACCCAGGTGCAGCAGAGGTAGCGCTCGGGGTAGTCCCGGTCGTAGATCCTCGCCCAGTCCGACCAGAGGTTGCCCTCGGGGAAGTCGACGATCTGCCCCAGGCTGCTGCCGTCGTCCTCGTCGTAGTACGCGGAGCCGTGCGGCTCCTGGTACCAGATGTAGGCGCCGTAGAAGTCGTCGCGCCCGGACGGGATGGTGTACGCGACGAGTCCGTCGTAACCGTCGTCGCTGTAGTGGCCGTGCACCCGGAAGGTGACGAAGTAGTTGCCCGGCGCGTTCAGCGAGAGGTAGTAGTTCCAGGCGTCCGTCGTCACGTCGGTCGTGACGTTGCCGAACTGGGTCGTGGCACGCGAGTAGTTCCAGGTGATGTCCCCCAGCATGTACGTCACGGCCGCCTTGGGGGTGAGCGCGACCTTGCTGTGGTAGCTCCCGTTCTGGGAGCTGGTGACGGCGCTTCCGGCATCGGTCACGACCCGCACACCGATCGACTTCGGGTTCGTCCCGGGCTGACAGTAGACGTAGAACTTGACCTGCTGGGTCCCCTGGTCCGCCGCCGACGTCCCGGGGCGTTCGCCGGATCCGCCGGGGATCGCGACGAAGTCGTTGGCGACGTCCGTGTAGCCCCACCCCGTGCCGCCGCGCCAGTTGAGCTTCGTCTCGTCGACGTAGTCGACGAGCCAGAGATTGGCGGCCAGGACCTTCGGGTCGACCTCGATGCTCTTGCCGTGCTCGTCGACCGGCGCGACGCTGATCGTCACGCCGATCATGTTCTGCCCGTTCGCGTAGACGTCGCAGTTCTGTTCGCCACTCTCCAGAACCACGGAGAGCTTCGACACGCTCGTCCAGATGGGCACAGTCGTCTCCTTCGTTCGTGCGGGCCGGTGCGGGTCGTGCGGGGGCCGGGACGGTGCCGGGCGGTGCTCGGTGTGCCGGGGCCGGTGCGGTCCCGAGCAGTGCTCAGCGCGGCGCTCCCGGTCGCCGAGGCACGTAGGAGTAGGTGGCCTCCAGGCCCAGGAACTCACGGACCAGGTCGTCGTTGCGGCTGAAGCAGAAGCCCACGATCACCTCGCACCCCGGATCGCTGTTGAGGATCTCCCCGATCCGGTCGATCGTCAGGTCGGGTGTGTTGTGGACGTACACCTGGTTCGCCCAGGTCGTCCGCAGCGGCCGGTTCGGCGCCCTCCTGAGCGTCCGGGGCGTCCGGCCGAGGTCCTCGACGAAGAAGCCGTACTCCGTGTGGCGGACGGTCCTGGCGCCGAGCGGGTCGCCGTGCGTTCCACTGAGGACGTGGACCCGCTTCCCGCGCTTCAGCGCGTCCCGGGCGACGTCCTCGACCATGGTGCCGTTGACCGGGTCCTGGCTGACCCACACCCGTTCGCCCCTGGCGTTCTCGACGGACTGGAAGCTCCAGATCCGCCGTCCCGGCCGGATCATCGGCCGGCCGAGCATCTCGGGGCCGGAAGACCGCGCCAGCACTCCGGCGGACGACCCGCCCGCCTCCTCCGACAGACCGAGACCGCGGGCGGCTCCTCCGGAGAGCGCCGGGGCGCGCCCGGCCGCCGTGCGGGCGAAGCCCAGGCCGCCCGCGGCCAGTCCGGCCGCCCCGGTGCCGAGCGAGACCCACCCGAGGATCGAGGACGCCTTGGGCGAGGCCGACTCCAGCGCGCCGCCGACGATGGCGGTGACGTCGGAGGCGACACCCAGGGCGCCGACGACCAGCGTGGTGGCGGAGGCGGCGCCGATCGCGGCCATGACGCCACCGGCGGCGGCGATCGCCATGCCTCCGGTGACCACGGTCAGGGCGAGGCCCGCGATGCCCAGGCCGATCCCGAGCCACGCCTGCCAGCTCAGGTGACCCGAGGGGTCGATCCGGTTGACGGGATCGCCCTCGCAGTACAGGTAGGGGTTGACACCGCCCGCGCCGAACGGACTCAGGGTGTCGGGAGTGTTGAACCGCAGGATCGCCGGGTTGTAGGCGCGGGTGCCGTTGCCGAGGTGGTGCGCGCCGGTGACCGGGTCGCACGGCTGGCCGGTGAAGCCCAGCAGGCTGCCGGTCGCCCCGGGGGGACGCTGGCCGTGGGGGGTGAAGACGTACTGCTCCCGGCCGTCGGCGCCGGCCGCCAGCCGTACCGTCCCGGTGCCGTCCGTCGCGAGGAGCCCGGTCGATCCCCCGCGGACCTGCGCCACGTAGGTGCCGCCGGCGAGTTGGACGAGACGGCCCGGCCGGTCGTCCTCGACCACGGCCGCGAGGGCCTCGCCGCGGTAGTACCGGACGTCGGTGCTCCCGCCGGCCTCCTGGGTGAGCAGTCGGTTGAGCGGATCGTATCCGTACCGGCTGGCCGGGCCCGCCGACCGCAGCCGGCCGAGGGCGTCGTAGCCGAGACCGCGGCCGGCGTCGTCGGTGGTCAGCCGTCCGGCCGCATCGTAGCCCAGGTCGGTGCGCGACGGCCCCTTGCCGCCCGTGCGGTGGATGCCGGTCAGCTGGCACGGGTCCGACGGGTTCTCGAACAGGTAGGTCGCGGTGCCGGAGCCGTCGGTGAACCGCGACCGGCACTGGGTGACGTTGCCGAAGGCGTCGTAGGCGAAGGTCTGCCCGACGACCTCGTTCCCGTCCACGTCGGTGGGCGGGGCCGGGCCGTCGCAGGCGTACGTGGCGAGCCGGTTGCGGCTGTCGTAGCCGAAGGTCTCGTCGCGCAGCGGGTTCCCGCCGTCGGAGAAGGTCCGGCGGGAGAGCAGGTCGTTGTCCTGCCAGTGCTGGACGAGCGACCAGGTGCCGCCCAGGTTGTCACTCGTCGCGCGGAGCACCTCGCGGCCGAAGTCGTCGAACGTCAGCGCCGTGGTCAGCGTGTACCCGCTCTGCTGGTCCTCGGCGGTCCACCCGGTCGCCCGGCCCGCGCTGTCGTAGCTCGGCAGCACCCGCACCGCCGGATCCGTGACGGCGGTGACCCGGCCGTGGACGTCGCGCGTGGTCCGCCGCGCGGAACCGTCCACCCCCACGTAGTCGTACTCCAGACCGCCCAGGGTGAAGCTCCAACTGGCCGCGGCGTCGGAATGCCCGGACCGGGCCGTGGTCTCCGTGCGCGGCAGGCCGGCGGTGGTGTACTCGCGGGTGATGGTCACCTCCCCCTCCTGGGCGCTGGTCAGGACGCCGGAACGCGGGTCGTGGCCGAGCGCCTGGGTGACGGACCCGGCCCGGACCGCGGAGACGGCGTTGTCGAGCTCCGGCACGAAGGTGAAGGCGATCTGCTGCCCGTCGGGCACGGTCACCACGGCGGGCAGCGGGTCGCTGTCCCGGGAGTACTGGTAGGACCAGGTGCGGCCACCCGAGCTCGCCGTCGTCGACCGGCCCAGTCCGTCGAACTCCTGCTTCCCGTAGGGCACTTCGCCCACACTGAGGCCCGTGGCCAGGCTGTCGGAGGAGAACGGCGCGTACCCGCGGGCGGTGACCGTGCCGTCCGGCAGGGTGGTGCGGGTGGGACGGCCGTAGGCGTCGTAGTCGTAGCTCGTGGTGTTGCCCGCCTCGTCGGTCGCGCGGCGCACCCGGCCCCAGCCGTCGCGTTCCAGCACGCGCCGGCCCGCGGACGCGCCCCGGAGGTCGAACCGCTCCACCGCCACCGGATCGCCCCGGAGGTCGTGCGTCGTCACCCAGGTACCGGTCACCGGGAGGCCGCCGCCCAGGTGTCGGACCGTGGTCGTGAGGGCGACGGGATCGGTCGCGGCGATCCGGCCGGTACCGTCGCTGCACGCGGAACCCGACACCTGGCCCCAGTCGTCGTAGGTGTAGGTCTGGGTCAGGTCCACCACCTGGCCGCCCCCGCCGGGCAGGTGGTCCGCCGCCGTGGTGGAGGACGTCCTGCCCTGCTCGTCGTAGGCCGTCCGCTGGACGGTGCACCAGCCGCCGCCGCCGTCGGTGTCCCGGCGCTCGCCCAGGACCGGCCGGCCGGCTCCGTCGAAGCTCGCGCGCTGCTGGTTGCCCAGCACGTCGGTGGAGGTCACCACGAACGGCGCGGAGGTGCCGATCTCGTAGCTCCAGCTCTCGGTCGCCTCGTACGCGGTGCCCGGACCGGTGGTGCGGGTCAGCGGGCGCCCCAGGCCGTCGTAGGCGGTGGCGACGACGTTGCCCTGCGGGTCGGTGGCCGACCGCAGTCGCCCGGTGAACCGCGAACGGCGCTGCGACCGTGTGACGGTGAGGCGGTCGTGCGTCGTCAGGGTGTGGGTCTGGACGAGTTCCTCGCCGTCCGTCCGGAAGTCGAAGGTCTGGGAGGCGGTGTACGAGCCACCGCCCTCGCCGTCCGGGAACTCGGCCTCGTCCAGCCCGGTGAGGCGGCCGAACTCCGCGCCCGAGGTGCTGTGGGCGAAGTCGTCCCGCTGCAGGAGCCGGTCGTCGGCGTAGCGCCGCTCCGAGGACTTCAGCACCGCGGTGGGCACCCGCGCGTCGGGCGTCGAGCAGGCGGTGTAGCTGTAGGACGTCCGCTGGACCGGCGCGTCGAAGCCGGTCGACGGCGGGGTGCGGGTGACGCCCTTGAGCCACCGGCTGAACCCGTACGGGTCGGGCGGGCAGTCCGTGCCGCTCCCCTCCGTCGGGTAGTACTCCCAGTCCGTCCGGGTCCCGTCGGGATCGGTCCGGCTCAGCGGATTGCCCGCCTCGTCGAATCCGGTCAGCGTGACTTCGCTGCGCGTCGCTCCGGTGGGTCCGGTCCAGGTGACCGTGCGCGTGCTCGGGAGCTGGAACCGCTCGTCCTGCTCGTCGAACGGGAGGCCGACGGCGGCGTAGTAGTCGGTCCGGACGTTCCGGGAGGAGCCGTCGCGGCCGGTCGTCTCGTCCGTCAGCAGGTGGTAACTGTTGTACGAGCGGGTGGTGGTCGTGGTCGACCCGCCACAGGTCACCGATTCGGTGGACCCGTAGGAGTAGTCGCTCATGATCCCGTAGAGCGTGTCCTGGTCCGGGTCCCAGGCGGCGCCGGAGTAGCCGCCGAGGAAATTGGTGTCGGTGTAGTCGTACGCCACCTCGATCTGCGGCTGCCCGCCGCCGGGGGCCCGGACGTACCGCTCCACGCAGGGCAGGGCGGGCAGGCCGGCGGAGTCCGGGAACCGGTGGCCGGACTCGTCCTGCCGGTAGGCGACCGTCTCGGACATCCCGCCCGGGGCGCTCACCCCGGTGATCCACGACCCCCAGAGGCCGTCCGGGCCCATGGGCTCGGCGGAGAGGCTCCACGCCAACGGCTCGTCCACGCCGGGCCCGACAAAGAGCACTTCGGCCAGCAGGTCGTTCTGGAACCGCAGCTCGACGCGGAATCCCTCGGACCGGTCGGGCAGGACGTTCAGGGTGGCCTTGACGTCGTCGGCGTACTCCACCGTCAGCAGGGTGTCGCTCTCGTCGCGGACCTCCTGCAGACGCGGAAGCGGACCGTTGCCGAAATCCCACGTCAGGGTCAGGGAATGTCCGGCGGGTGTGATCAGCGCCGTGGGAACTTTGAGATCGAATCCATTGTCCGGCCCGGTCAGGATCTCGACGTCACCGGACTTGTGCACCACACGGTAGGAATCGTCGTCCTTCGTCACACGAACCGTGTCGAGCTTCTTCTGCATCAGAAAGACATCGGTGTCGGTCTCCAGCACCTTGTACTGCTCGCCGGAGGAGAGGGACAGCAGCCGGGCGGCCCGGTCGAAGGTGGTCAGTCCCAGCGAGACACCCTGCCCCAGGCCCACATCGGCGCTGGTCAGCGGCGAGTAGCCGAGGGTCAGCGGGAACGACGGTCCGAGGTTGCGGTTGCCGACCGGGTTCCCCAGTTCGATCCGGACGTTGAACAGGCCGGTGCGGGGATCCACGCCCCCGGACACCGCGCTTCCGAAGCTTCCGGCCTGGGTGAAGAACGACGACATGGAACTCATGCTGAGGCTCCCGGGAGGACGGACAACAGGAAAGGACCCGGCTCGCCGTAGGAGCCGGTTCACGCACCCGTGCGACAGAAAACCGGTCTGCGGGGATCCGCATACGGACTTCATGATCTGTCCGAGGGCCCCGCGGCTTTCCCCTCACTTTGACGTGACATCGGGCCCCGCGTCCTCGGCACACCCAGAATGGCTGATTTCCGTGATGGGGGTTCCTCTGCCGGCGAACGTCGCGCAGTCGGCCGGCCGCGCGGATCGGCGCAGGTCGCGCGTCGCCGCGCGCGAGGCGCAGGTGCTGCCGCACGCGCGGCCTCCCCGCGGGGATTCCGGCCGGTCGGCGCTCGGCCGGGACCGGTGTGGCGGTCGGCTCGGCGCGGGGTGCGGTCGTGACCGATGTGGTTCATGGGTGGCCGGGCGGTCCCCGGAGGACTGACCGCTTCTCTACGGTCTGGCTCCGGTGCTCCTTGTCTCCTCGGGTTCGGTGTCCGTCGGATCGTTGTACATCGAGGAGAGATCGAGGTAGAGGAAGCCCTCTTCGGTTCCCGCGATGATGAGGCCGTGGCTTGCCGCCAGGGAGTTGACCGGTGTTGCCACTGGCACTGCGATTCCAGTTCTGGTGGTGGGGTTCCAGATCCGCACCGTCCCGTCTCTCCCGCCGCTGGCGAGGCGGGGGCTCCCGTCCGGCGCCGTGAACACCGCCAGCGCCCGAACCTCGTCGGCGTGCCCGGTGAGGGACGCTCCCACCTGGGCACCGGTCACCGGGTCCCAGATCCGCACCGTCCCGTCTCTCCCGCCGCTGGCGAGGCGGAGGCCGCCGTCCGACGCCGTGAACACCGCCACCGACCTCACCCAGCCCGCGTGCCCGTCAGGGGACGCTCCCACCTGGGCACCGCTGACCGGGTTCCAGATCCGCACCGTCCCGTCGCTGTCTCCAGTGGCGAGGCGGAGGCTCCCGTCCGGCGCCGTGAACACCGCCAGCGCCCGAACCTCGCCGGGGTGGATGGTGAGGGGCTCGCCCACCTGAGTACCGGTCACCGGGTCCCAGATCCGCACCGTCCCGTCGTTACTGCCAGTCGCGAGGCGAGGGGTCCCGTCCGGCTCGGCGAATACCTCCACCGCGTTCACCCTGCGGGTGTGGCCGGTGAGCGGCTCACCCACCTGGCTACCGGTGGCGGGAGCCCAGATCCGCACCGTCCTGTCGTCACCGCAAGTGACGGTGGCGAAGCGGGGAAAGCCGTCCGGCGCGGCGAACACCGCCAGAGCCAGCACCTCGTGGGGGTGAGCGGTCGGAGGCTCGCCCAGCCGAATGGGGGGCGGGTCCAAGATCCACGCTGTGCCGTCGCTGCCGTCGGTGGCGGGGCGAGGGGTCCCGACCGGCGCGGCGGGCACCGTCACCGACCGCACCCCGGGGATGTGGGTGGTGACGGGCTCACCCACCTGGGCGCCGGTGGCGGGGTTCCAGATTCGCACCGTCCCGTCGTTACCGCCGGTGGCCAAGCGGGGGGTGCCGTCCGGGGCGGCAAGCACCGCCAGCGCGCTCACCCCGTGAGTGTGGGCGGTCGGGGGCTCACCCATCTGGGTGTCGGAGACCGAGTCCCAGATTCGCACCGTCCCGTCGTTACCGCCGGTGGCCAAGCGGGGAGCGCCGTCCTGAGCGGCGAACACCGCCAGCGCTCGTACCCCGCCGGTGTGGCCGGTGAGGGGCTCTCCCACCTGAGCGCCGGAGGCAAGTTTCCAGACCCGCACCGTCCGATCCATGCTGGCCGAAATGAGGCGGCGGGTGCCACTCGACGCGGTGAACACCAGAGTCGCCATCACCGCCCCGGTGTGGGCGGTCGGAGGCTCACCCACCTGGGTGCCGGTGACCGGGTCCCAGATCCGCACCGCCCCGTCGTGGCTTCCGGTGGCAAGGCGGAGGGCACCGTCCCGCGCCGCGAACACCACTACTGCGCTCACCCAGTCGGTGTGGGTGGTGAGGGGCTCACCCACCTGAGCGCCGGTGACCGGGTCCCAGACCCGCACGGTCCCGTCGCTGTCCCCGGTGGCGAGGCGGGGAGTGCCGTCCGGCGCTGTGAACGCCGCGACCGCGCTCACCCAGCCGGTGTGGCCAGTGAGGGGCTGTCCCACCTGCGTGCCGGTGACCGGGTCCCAGACCCGCACCGCCCCGTCGCTGTCCCCGGTGGCGAGGCGAGGGGTACCGTCCGGCGCCGCGAACACCGCCATCGCCAGCACCCAGCCGGTGTGGGTGGTGAGGGACTCTCCCACCTGCGTGCCGGTGACCGGGTCCCAGACCCGCACGGTCCCGTCGTAGCTGCCGGTGGCGAAACGGGGGGTGCCGTCCGGCGCCGCGAACACCGCCATGGCTTGCACCGAGTCGGTGTGGCCGGTAAGGGCTTCTCCCACCTGGGTACCAGTGACCGGGTCCCAGACCCGCACTGCCCCGTCGCTGTCCCCGGTGGCGAGGCGAGGGGTACCGTCCGGCGCCGCGAACACCGCCATGGCTTGCACCGAGTCGGTGTGGCCGACGAGTTGGAGATGGAGCTGGTGTCGCCGGACCAATCCCGTGAGCAGGTCGGGAAGCCCTGTGCCGGGACCGTGGTGCGGTGGTTCGGCGGGTGGTGGGGTCCCTTGGATGTAGGTGGTGCCGAGTCGGCGCCACCACCGGCGCCAGGCGAGCGCGGTGCCGGTCGGTCGGTCCCGGGTGGTGTCACGCACGTGGTGCTGGAGGAGAGCGGTGCCGGCGACGGCGGGCGGCAGGTCGCGTGCGGGAAGGCCATGGCCGAAGACCGCCGTGGTGATGCTGGTGAGGTCGAGCGCGTCCAGAACTGCGAGGTTCTCACCCAAGGTGTGGAGTGCTCCGGCGGTGCGGCCGAGGCGGGCGTGGGCGGCGAGGTGGTGGCAAATGTAGGGGCTGACGGCGGCAGCCGGTGCCGCGCGTGTGCCGGTGCTGTCGTGGGCGCTCGGTTGCTGGAGGACCGAGGTGGCGTGGTGGATAAGTGCCGTGGTGATGTCGGCGTGCGCATGCCCGGCGTCGGGGGTGGTGGTGAAGTGTTCGGTGAAGGTGCGGTGGGCGAGGCGGTAGACGCTCTGCCCGTGCTCCTGGTCGAGGGCGAGGTAGGGGGCGGCGTCGCGCAGCAGTGCCTGGGTGCTGTCGCGGGTCTTTACCGGCACGAATGCGAGGGCGTCGGCGGTGGTGGCCCAGATGCCGTCCTGGTCGGGCAGGCCGCGGCCCTGGGCGAGGCCGAGGGCCTGGAGGAGAGGCCCGTAGTGGGGGTCGGCGCGGTGGAGGCGTTCCAGGGCGCGGGTGAAGAGCTGGCGGTGGGTGCGGCCGATCAGCGGCGCGGGGTCGGTGATCAGGCGGGGGTCGTGGAGGAGTTCGTGGGCGGCGAGGCGGGCGTAGAGGAACTGCTGCGGCTCGCCGCCGCCCCGGGGGTGGTCGGTGACCAGACGGTGGACGGCGGTGGCGATGTCGGTGTCGTCGGCGTCCAGGGCGCCGCGGTGCTTGGCGGCGGTGAGTTTGGCCCGCAGGTATCCGGCGAGAGCCTCCTGGTCCTGGCCGACCTCGACCAGGACCGGGCCCGGCACCGGGTCGGCGCCGGTGGGTCGGGGCCAAAGGGCGTCGAGCAGGTCGGTGTCGGCGGGTGCGGGCCGGTCGGGGCCTTCGCGGGTGGAGCGGCGGGTGCCGACGACCAGGCGGACGCCCGGCAGCGCGGCGAGCGGGCGCAGGAGGGTGTCGACGATGAGCAGGGGCTGGTCGGCCTCGTCGAGGGCGTCGAACAGCAGCGTCAGGCGGGTCGGCCGGACGCGCAGCTCGGCGACCAGCCGGCTCGCGAGGGCGCCGACCGGCTGGCCCTGGGCGGCGTCGTGGGCGAGGTCGGGCAGGCCGGCGGCGTCGGCGATGAGCTGGACGGTGCGGTTGAGGGTGAGGCCGGCGAGGTGGGCCGTGAGGTCGAACGGGTCGTCGGGGCAGGGGGTTCCGGCCGGGAGCGGGGTGAGGTGGCCGTGGCGCAGGAGGGTGTCGCGCAGGCGGGTGTTGGTGTGGAGGAGGAGGTGACCGAGGAGGGCCGATTTGCCGGCGCCGGCCGGGCCGGTGACGACCAGGGCTCCACGGTGGGCGGTGGTGAGCCACTGCAGGATCTGGTTGCGTTGGAGGGTGCGTCCGTGGAAGTACCAGGCCAGTTCGCCGAATTCGGCGCCGGATGCCTTGGGCACGAAGTGGCGGCGCTCGTCGGTGGGTAGTTGGTCGATGACGGCCTGGACTTCGTCGAGCTGATCGAGGGGCGCGGAGACGGCGGAGGCGATGTCGTCGTCGAGGCGCAGCAGCCGGTCGCGGTGGTCGTCGGCGCTGGTGCCGCTGTAGCCGCCCAGGTCGCGGGCGAGTTCCTGCCCGAACTCGGCGAGCCCGATGGCGGTCCTCCCCCGGAAGGTGACGGTCAGGGCCCGCTTCAGGGCGTGGGTGAAGGCGCCGAGTTCGGCGTAGCCGCGGGCGGCGGTGGACAGCAGCAGGTACCGGCCGGCGGCGCGGTGCCGGTCCAGGAGTGCGAGGTGGACGTTTCGGGCGAACTCCTGGGAGAAGCAGGCGTCGAGGACGACGATCACCCAGTTGTCCGCGCTGTCGGGGTGGAGTTGTCGGCCGCCGATGGCGTGGGCGATTTCTTGGGGCAGGACGCCGTCGTCGATGGGGGCGGGTGTGCGGTGGTGGGCGAGGTGGTCGGAACTGCCGTGGCCGACCCAGTACAGCAGGGAGTTGCCGTGGCTGGCGGCGGGTCGCTTCCAGGTGGCGAGCCGGTCCTCGACCGCCTGCCGGTTCCGCTCGTGACCGGAGACCGTCCACCGCCGCAGCCGGGGGCCGAACGGGGCGAGCAGTTCTGCGATCGCGGTGACGTGCTCCTCGGTGTCGAGGTCGGGATGGTGGCGGTAGGCGGTGAAGTTCACCGGGAACAACTCGACCCCGTCCGCGTCCCCCTGACCGGGTGCGGTCGTGTCCCAGGTGTCGGACCAGCTGTCGGCCGGAGTGTCGGACGGGGAGTCGGACGGGATGTCGGATCCGGTCATGGCCGGGCTACCGGGTTCCGGTGTCGGGCGGGCCGACGAGGACGAGCTGGGTGATCGGCGGATGGGTGCCGGTCTCCAGGGTGACCCGGTACAGGTCCGGCGCGTCAGCGGTGAACCGGGCCGTCAGGGCGTCGTCCGCCCGGTCGGGCTCGCGGGCGAGGGTGAGGGGGTGACCGGGTCGGCCGGTGGTGGCGGAGCGCACGCCCAGGGTGACCCCGGCCGGGGTGGCGAGGCCGGTGACCGCGAGGGTGAGCGGGGCGCCGAGCGTCCCGCCGAGCGGGGGCGTCTCCAGTCCGGGCCGCGGACCGTCCCCGGCCAGGCGCCCGCCGGGCCGACGTTCCAGGGCGATGTTGCGCACCTGGCGCAGGACTTCGTCGTGGCAGGTCAGGGTGCCGTGCTGGCCGTACACGTAGGCGACGGCGTCGGTGCCGGTCCGCGCGGAGGGGGTGTGGACGGTGCCGTCGCCGTAGGTGTTGCGGCGGGCGGGTATGCCGGTGTGCGGGTCGCGCAGGAGTTCGCCGTCGTCGTCGACGTCGAAGGCGTGGTGGCGGCCCACGACGACCGCGAGCCCGGAACGCCGCTGCTCGTCCAGGGTCTGGACGGTGGGCTGGGCGACGCCGACGATCGCCCGGTGCCCGGGCAGCGGGAACGGCCGCTCCCAGTGCCGGGTGTGCTCGGCGAGGGAGCGCGCGGCCAGGTCCCGGTCTCCGCCGAAGCGGGCGACGTCCGCCGGGGTGAGGCGTTCGACGTCCAGGCCCAGGTCCAGGCACCGGTAGCCGGGCAGCAGATCGTGCACGCCCGGAAGCGTCGCAGCCATCGCCTGGACCTGCCGCTGGAGCCAGCCCGGCCGGGCCTCGGCGTGCAGGAGGTTGAGCGTCAGGACCGTGGCGGCCGAGCCCAGGAACGGCGTGCCGACGGTGATCACCGCCCGGGTGTCGGCGGCGAGTTCCGGATCCCGCTCCAGGGCGGCGCGCACCACCAGGCCGCCCATCGAGTGCGCCACGAACAGCAGCCGCGGTTCCCGGTCCCCGGCCGCCCGCCACCCGGGTCGAGCGGCGGCCCGCTCGCGCCACCGTGTCAGGTGCGCGCGGGCCGTCCGGGCCAGCACCGCCCCGTTGTAGGCGACGGCCAGGCGCCAGTCGTACGGGAACGGCAGGACCGCCTCCGGCGCGAGGGTGACCCCGCGCAGGGCCGTGGTCAGCCGGGTGTACGGCTCCAGGCCCGCCAGCACGGGCAGCCACCACGGTTTCGACACGAGTCCGGTCGCCCGGATCCGGGCCAGCGGCGCCCGCCGGACGGTGTCCGCGTCGGCGGCCCGTTCCCGCTCGTCGGCGTGCAGCGCGCCCAGGAGGCCCCGGCCCAGCAGCGGGTCGGTGAGCATCGACAGGTCCGCTCCCCACAGCGCGCGGCCCGTCGCGGCGTCCTGGAGCACACTCCCCATGATGCCCGGCACGACGACGCACGCGTCCCCGGTGCGGTCGTCGAACACCGGCGGCACCCCCGCGTACGGCACCCCGTACCCCGACCCGTCGTCCCCCACAGTCCCCATGCCACCCGACGGTAGGGGAACACCCCGGCCCGGGCGGGGACTTCGCCGAAGACACCGCCCGGTCAGCGGGTCGGCGCGGGGCTCAGGGATTCTCGGGGTACGCCCCGGAAGACCTGTTCGGCGTGCCACTGCCGGTGCCGGCCCGCGACCGGTGGGACCCCCGCCTGCGGGCCGATGACCGGCCGCCCGGCCAACGCGAGCACCTGCTGCCTGCTGGCCTCGCCGCGCCCGACGAAGCGCTGGGAGACGAGGATGCGGCGCCCCTCCCCCAGGCCCAGCACGCCCTTGTCGAAGAGCTTGTGGTGCAGCGAGCACAGGCACAGACCGTTGTCGACCTCGTCCGGACCCTCGTACGACCACCAGCGCACGTGCGCCGCCTCCAGGCCGACCGTGCTCGCCCCCAGCATCCCGTCGTAGCCGCAGAAGGCGCACTGGAACTCGTACGCGGTCAGCACGAGTTCGCGCATCCGCCGGTCCCGCTGCCGTCGCGCCGCACGCCCCGTCCCGCCCGGGCCGCCTCCGGTGACGCCCGCGGCCTCGGCCGGGTCCAGGTCGAGGCCGACGGCCTCGCAGAGGTCGGTGTGCAGTGACGGCGGGAAGTGGAAGTCCAGCAGCACCCGCGCCAGCCGGCCCAGGAGCGCCGGATCCCTCCGCAGGGCCGCCCGCAGCTCGGGCGCGAGCCTCCCGGCCGCACCGCTGGAGCGCAGGACCCGCACACCGCTCCCCGGGCTCCCGAGCCCCTGGTCGGTCCTGACCTCCCAGACGCCGTCACTGACCAGATGGTGGAACGGGTACGCGGGAGTGGTCGCACGGGACGGCCCGTACTCCTCCAGCAGCCGCTTCAGCTCCTCCTCGACGGCGCTGTACCGCAGTTCGCCGTCGGCATCGCGCTGGAAGCTGCCCAGCGCGTACAGCAGCAGCAACGGTTTGTGCGGCGCCCGAACGTCGTTGCTCGTCCACCGTCTCAGCTTCGCCACCCGCTCCAGCCAGTCCATGGCCGCCCAGCCTATTCCGGGCCCCGGACACCACCCGGGCCCCGGTCCCCGGCCGGGCACCGTCCCGGTGTCGCCTTCGGACACCGACCGGTCCGGTCCTCGTCACCTGTGCCTGCTCGCCGGCCGACGCCGTGGTCCGACCGGCACGGGGACCGGCCGGGCTTCGCCGCGACCGACCGGCCGGAAGCTCCGCTCAGGCCGAGCGGCTCTGGGTCAGCCGCAGGGCCATGACCGGCTGGGTGGTCGGCCGATCGGATCCCCCCGCCGGTTCCACGGTCACGCCGACGGCGCGCGCGCCGTCGAGCGGCGCGCTCAGGACGAGGGCGCCGTCGCCGTCGGGCAGCAGGCCCGCCGGCGTGAGGGTGCCGTTGTGGTCGAGCCAGAGTTCGTAGACGCGGTCCGGGCCGGGGTCGGGGAGCCCAGCGGCCAGGAAGCCGGCCTGGTTGCGGCTGGCGGACCAGACCACGGTGCCCGTGCCGGCGGTGCCCGGTTCGGTCGCGGCCGCGGTGGACGTGCTCACCCGGGCGTCGGGGGCGGTCAGCAGTTCCCCGAAGGCCACCTGTTGGGAGCGCAGTTGCTCGGCCGCGGCGCGCTCCTGCCGTGCCTCTTCGTGCTGCTGCACGGCGAGGGCTCCCAGGGCGGTCGCGGCGGTGAGGGAAGCGGCCAGGGCGACATGCTGCCACCGGTGCCGCCCACGGGCCGTCCGCGGCGGGGCCACGGGTGCGGGGGGTGCCGGCACGGCCGGCCGGGGCGACGGCGCGGGCCGGGGCGACGGTGCGAGCTGGGGTTCGTGGCCCAGCCGCAGCAGGATCCGGGCCCGCAGGTCCGCCGGGGGCGGGACGGCCTGCGCGGTGGCGATCCGGGCCAGGGCCCCGGCGAAGCCGGCGACCTCCGCCTCGCAGACGTCGCAGCCGGAGAGGTGGGCCTCGAAGGCCGCGCGTTCGTCGTCGTCGACGGCATCGAGCGCGTACGCGCCGGTGAGGAGGTGGAGGCTGTCGTCGGCGGAGGTGCTCATGGCTGGGCTCCCAGGCAGTCGCGCAGGCGGATCAGGGCGTCGCGCAGGCGGGTCTTGACGGTGCCCAGCGGGGTGTGGAGCCGTTCGGCCACCTCCCGGTACTTCAGGCCCGCGTAGAACGCCAGCAGGACCGACTCACGCTGCAGGTCCGTGAGACGGCGCAGGCAGTGGCGCACCTGCTGGTGGTCCAGGTGCGCCTCGGCGCGTTCGGCGACGTCGTCGAACGGAATGTCCTGCGCGCCGACGGCGGCCTTCCGGTCACGGTCGGCGGCCGCGCGGCAGCGCCGCACCCGGTCCACGGCCCGGCGGTGGGCGATGGTCATCACCCAGGGCATCACGTCGCCGCGGTCCGGGTCGTAACGGGCCGCCGCGCGCCACACCTCCAGCATCACGTCCTGCATCACCTCTTCCGACTGGGCCTCGTCCCGCAGGACTCGGCGGACCAGTCCGAAGACGGGGCCCGAGACCGCGTCGTACAGTTCGGCGAACGCCTGGTGATCACCCCGGGTGACCTGCGCCATGACCGTCTTCAGGTCGGTGGGGGGCTCGGGGCGGCCGTGGAGGAGAACGACGGAGTTCACCGCTCCCGCCTACGGCCCCGGTCGCGTCCGCGACCGGGTGGGCGGCGGTTCCTCGGACGGTTGCCGACGGGACGGGGCGCGGCACGCATGGCGGCCTCCCGGGTGCTGTTCGGATCGTAGGGACTCTCGTCCATCACTCGCACCGTATTCGCAGCCGGCGCCCGGGCGGATTGCCCGGCCCGGGTCCGGCCCGCGCGGCCACCCGTCCGGAGAGGTCCGCCGAGCGCCGGGGCCCACGAACGGCTCGTCCAATCCACACCCTCGGCCACGGCGAATCAGGGGCAGGAAGTCCCCGGGAGACCGGCCGCTCCGGACAGAGCTCCGGCAAGCACACGGGCACCGCGAACTGCGAACCGCGAACCGCGAACCGCGAACCGCGAACCGCGTCCAGGACGCGCGACCCGCGACCCGCGACCCGCGAAGGCCGGGATTCCGACCGCTCACCTCGTCACCCACGTCCCAGAAAGGAGGTGTACCCCCATGCGCGCAACGCGTACCCGGCGCTCGCTGGCCGTCGCCATGGCCGGCGCCATGCTGGCCGGCGGCGCCGCCCTCACCACCGCCACCTCGGCCTCCGCGGCCCCCACCGCGGCCGTCACCTCGACCGTCCAGACGCACCAGCACGGCCATGGCGCGTGCACCTGGCACCCCGGCTGGTGGGAGAACAAGCTCGTCCCCGGGCAGTGGTCCAAGGACTGGCACCCCGGCTGGTGGCAGTACCAGTGGCATGCCGGCTGGTGGGACGGTCACCACCAGTGGCACCACGGCCACTCGCAGAAGGTCTGGCACGACGCCGGCTGGAAGAACGTCTGGCAGCCCGCCCACTGGGAGAAGGTCTGGCACAACGGCTACTGGACCTGCCAGCACTGAAACGCCATCGCCGACCGGGCCCTCCCGTCCCGGTCCTCGCGACCGCGCGGCCCCCGCCCCGGGGGCCGCGCCGCACGCATCACCGCCTCCGCCCGCCCGGCCCGACGGACGGGCCCCGAAGGACCCGCCGACCATGAACACCGCGATCGAGTCCCCGTCCATCACCCGGAAGAACCCCGGCCGGAAGAACCCCCGTCCGCCGACGGACAGCACCTGTCTGTCGTTCCCCAACGACGCGGCCTGCGTGGCCGCGATCCGCTCGGCCACCTCGGCCTTCCTACGGCGTACCCACCCGCACCACCGCACCTTGCTCGCGGACGCCCTCCTCGTCGTCACGGAACTCGCGACCAACGTCGTCCAACACACCGACGGACCGGGGCGGCTCACCCTCACCGCCCACCGTCACGGTCTGGACATCGACGTCAGCGACACCAGCCGGGCCCTGCCCTCCCCCGCGCCGCTGACCCCCGAGGACCTCCACGGCAGAGGGCTCGCCCTGGTGGCAGCGCTCACCGACAGCCTCACCCTGACCCTCGACCCGGGCAGCGGCAAGACCGTCCACGCCCACCTGCCCGATCCCTCGACAACACCGTCCGCGCCCGACCCGGACGCGGGCCCGCGCGCCCACCGGACCTGGTGAGGGGGCGGCGAGACCGACCCACGATCGGGAACAACCGCGCACGGCGGAGGCCGGGGTGACGCCGTGCCAGGAGACCGCCGCCGTTCCAGGACCGGAGTCGTGTCCGGCGAGCGTCGAAGGAGGTACGGTCGACGCCGGAGCGCCTCACGGACCGCGCCCCGCGGACCGCAGCCGAACGGCGAGTCGGCCCACGGCCGGTCCATCCTCACCGAGGGGCCCGGCCCGCACCTCCTGAGCATCGGAACGAAGGGTTCTCGTATGGATGGCAGGCCCCCACTGTGCGTCGTCATCACCGGACCTTCCGCTGCCGGGAAGTCGACGTTGGCGACCGCCGTCCAGGAGCACGCCCGTGAGCCCCTCCTGCGGTTCGGAGTGGACGAGTTCTACCGGATGGTGCCCGGACAGTGGGCCGGTGGCGTTGCGGACGCCAGATTCGCCGAACGCGGTTTCACCTACCAGGACGTCCCGTCGATGCCCGGGGCCCGCCGGATCGACAACGGCGTCGACGCCATCGCCATGCTCCACGCGATGAACGCGGGGATCGTCGGAATCCTCGGCGCGGGCGTCGGTGTGATCGTCGACGGTCAGGCGTTCGAGCCCGTCGTGAACGCGGACCTCGAAACCCGGCTCCTGGACCTGCGCGCACGGGGGCTGGCCCGGGTCGCCGTCATCGAGCTGTCGGTCAGCGACGAGCCGCTCGCCGACCGGCAGCGTCGTCACGCCCACCCGGTCGGCCTCGCACTCCATCAGAACACCCTTCCCAAGCAGGCCGCCGAACCCGATCTCGTCGTCGAGACGAGCGGTATGTCGGCCGCCGAGGTGGCCGCGTTCGTGTGCCGCTGGCTGGACCAGGAGTATCCGGAGGCGTGATCGCGGGCCGACGGTCACCTGCCCGGACCACCAGGAGGGGTCCCGACCGGGCCCGTCCGGTCCGCCCCGTCGGCGCCGGTCGGCCCGGCCGCCTCCCGGAAGGCGACGACCGCCTCGCCGTTCTCCCGCGCCCATGCGGTGAGCATCCTGATCGGCTCCTCCAGGGTCCGACCGAGCTCGGTCAGGGCGTACTCCACCCGGGGCGGCGCTTCGGCGTACGCGTGCCGCTCGACGAGCCCACTGGCCTGGAGCCGGCGCAGCGTCTGGGTCAGGACCTTGCGCGAGATGCCGCCGCTCAGCTCGACCAACTCGCCGTGGCGCAGCGGGCCGTCGGTGAGCGCGAAAAGCGTGACCATGGACCACTTGCTGGCGATGAGCTCCATGGCCAGCAGGGCGGGGCAGTCGGCGAGGAAGGCGATTCCGGGTCGCAGGCTCATGCCGCGAAGGTTACCTGGAGGTTCCTGTCGGCCGCCTATCGTCGTCGAGGTGCGCACACACCCTTACTCGCATCTCGCATGATTGAGGTCCAGCCGTGTTCGTCTGCCTTCTCGTCGCCACCGTGATCATGTCGGCGCTGCTCCTGATATCGGCGGGGGCCAAGTCCCTGCGGACGCGCCACATCACCGAGCAGATGTCCACCCTCGGAGTGCCGCAGAGCATGATGGCGTTCCTGATCGGCGCTCAGATCGCGGGCGCGGCCGGGACGATCGCCGGCCTCCGGTGGGGGAGCGTCGGGATCGCGGCCGCGATCGGCCTGACGCTCTACTTCGCCGGAGCGGTCACCTTCCACCTGCGCGTCGGCGACCGCGGGGGCGCGTCTCCGGCGGCGCTGCTCGCCCTGGCCTCCCTCGCCCTGATCGTGCTGCGCGCGGTCACCCTCTGATCCGCTCCGCCGTGACGACGTGTGCCGGCGCCACGGCGCCCGGCCACGCGCACGCGGCGCGCCTCACAGGTCGCCGTATTCGTTCTTGATGACGAAGAACGAGCCGCGGATGGTCCCGGCGAGCTTGGACTTCTGACGGGCGAACTTGAATCGCTCGGCGAGTTCCGCCGGGACCTCCATTCCGTCCGAGAGCTTGAATCCGACGGCCCGCTTCTTGGCGTCCTCGACGGTGTACATCACATTGACCGACAAGCCGCTCTCGTAGAAGACATACGCCATCCTGATGCCGTCGACTTCGAAGGCGGTGGCTTCGAGGGGCCGGGACTCGATCACGATCTCGCGTTCCTCCCGGAGGATCCGGTGCACCCAGTCGACGGCTCCGGCGGCCTCGGCCGCGGGCTCGACGGTGAAGGTGTGGTCGTACTTGTTCTTGAAGTACCGGGCCTCGTTCGCCCGCAGCCCGGCGAGCGCGTCCGCGACGGGGGACGACTCCAGGCCGACGGTCGAGACCGTCTCGAAGTCCACGGTGTGGGTCATGGCGGGTTCCTCCGCAGGAGCGTGGGCGGGGGCGGGCGAGGGCCTTCCGGGCGGTGATCCTATGCCGCCGCCCCGGTGGTGGCGGGACGTTCGGGCCCGGGCGGACGCGTGTTTCCACCCCTCGGCGGCACGCCGCCACCCCTCGGCGTCCATGCCGCCGCCTCCCGGCGCCCGACCCCAGCCGGTCCGGTGAGAACGCGTCGATCTCCCGGGGTGCGACCGACCGGGGGCACCTGGCGCGGGTGGGGTGGGAGTGGCGCGCGGTGATCCCGCCACCGGAGAACGACGGGAGAACCGTCGGAAGAGGTTCCGCCGCGGTTGCCCCCCGTTCATCGGTGGTTCCCGCGCGCGTCGATACCGTCCCGCTGCGCACACCGCGACGGCGCCGCCACGGGGCTTTTCTCCGGTCGGAACTGTGGCCGCATCACGGCCATCCTGTTTGACGACGAAACATTCCGGCTCCTACCGTCCGCCCAGGTTCTTCTTCATCAGTCAGCGGCTCGGGGGGCGGCTCGACGTCTCCCGGGCGACCCTTCCGGGAGTTCTGATGCATACCGTCCGAAGACTTTCCTCCTTGATCGGTGCGGCTCTCGCGATACCCCTGCTCGCCACCGGCCTCGCCACCGCGGCACCGTCGCCGGCCTCGGCCTCGGCGAGCGACGCCCCCGCACTCGTGGAGAACTACGTCCACCCGGGTGCCGCTAGCATCCTCGCGGACCGGCACATCACCGTCAGGTCGGGTGACGGGCACATCCAGCTCGTCGACTGCGCGGCCGGTTCGAACCTGTTACGCCTGTTCAGCCGTGCCGCGACGCCCAGTGAGACGTGCTTCAGGATCACCGGGGCGACCGGGAGCCTCCAACTGGAGATCCCCAAGGTCTACTCCATCAAGGGCGACGCCGACCACTCGGTCACCGCCACCTTCACCAGCGAGGGCAACCCCGTGTACGTCGCGGTGCCCAAGAACGCCTGGACCCAGGTCGGCGAGGGCAATCCCGGTGGCAGCAGCACCACCCTGCTGGAGCTCAACGCCTGGGGCGGCCCGGCGGTCCCCGACGAGTGGCCGCCCGCGGCCGTCGCCAAAGTCACGATCGGCCAGCCGGGGTTCGGCGCGCGGTCGTGCACCGGCACTTTCGTCGACCAGTCCTGGGTCCTGACCGCCGCGAGCTGCTTCACCGGCCTGACCGCGCCGATGGGCCGGACCCGCGTCGTCACGCCCAAGCAGAACGTCGCCGTGGACCAGCTCGTCCCCCATGGCGAGCGCGACCTCATGATGCTGCGGCTGGCCACCCCGATCCCGAGCACCATCACCCTCCAGGTGGGCACGGCCACGCCGAGGACCGGCGGGCTCGCGACCTACGTCGGCCTCGGCCGGTCCGCCACCGGCTGGATGCCGTCGAAGGCGCACGAGAGCGCGCACACGGTCGCCGCCGTCGGCGCCACCACCGTCGACACCGTGCTCGCGGGGAGCGGCGCCGCCGCCCCGATCTGCCTGGGCGACGCGGGTGCCCCGCTGATCCGCGACAACGAGGACTCGTACGAACTCTTCGCCATCGCCAGCAGCTCCTGGCAGGCCGGCTGCGTCGGCGTACCCCCGAGCGAGACCCGCGCCGGTGTGACCGCCACCCGCGTCGACGACGTGGCCGGCTGGGTGCAGCAGGTCCGGGCGACCACACCCGGCCGCAAGCTCCAGACCCTGGTCACCAGCGGCACCGGCCTGTTCCACGCCACCCGCCTGGTCGACGGCGCGTGGACACCGTACGAGGACGTCCAGGCCCAGGCCGGCGACATCGGCGGGATCCGGACCATGGGCACCGCCGACGTCCGCGGCAGCACCCACGTCGTCGCCCTCGGCGGGGACGGCCGCCTGCACCACGCCGTACGCTCCCCCGACGGCAGCTGGAGCGCCTTCAGCGACGTCAACCGCGATGCCGGGAACATCACCGGCGTCACCCGGGTAGCCGTCGCCGCCGTCGGGGACGACATCCGGGTCGTCGTCCTCGCCGGGGGTCTGCTGTACGAGAGCCTCCGCTACACCTCCGGCGGCGGGTGGTGGGCCGGCTTCTCCGCCGTCCTCCCCCCGGCCGGAGCCGCCGCCGACGTCACCGCCCTCGCCGTCGCCGGGGACGGGGCCACCACGCACCTCGCCGTCAGCGCCGGCGGCCACGTCCAGTGGACCAGCCTCGACCAGAACGGCGAAGCGGGACCGTGGAGTTCGGTCGAGGCCCAGGCGACTGCCCCCGGCCGCGTCACCTCCCTCGCTCTGGCCTCCCAGACGGACGGCCTGAACCTCGCCGTCGTCACCGACACCGGCGCGCAGTTCCACACCCTCCGCTCCCCCGGCGGCACCTGGCAGCTCTTCCGGCCCCTGAGCGCCGTGTTCCCCGGGATCCGCGCGACCTCGATCAGCCTCGGCACCCCGGTGCCCGCCGAGGCGTTCCTCACCGTCACCACCACCGACAACCGCGTCCTGCTCACCCGCCGCTACACCGGCTCCACCGCGTGGGACACCGCCACCCCCCTGAACCTGACCGGGGTACCCGGCGGCGACCACAGCGGGACCGCCGTCACCGGCGGCCACTGACCCCGGTCCCGCGTCCGGTCCCGCGTCCGGTTCCCCTGCCGACTCCCCGACGGGGAACCGGACGTCCCCGCCCCGCCGTACCCGTGCCCGCTTTCGGCGGGCACGGGCCGGAACTCCGTTGCCCGAGCACAGAACAGGACGGCGAACGCGATGAGAGTGCCATCGGTCCCCCGACGCCGGAGATCACGCGCCGCGGCCGGCCTCGTGCTCGGCGGTCTGCTGGCCGGACTGCTCACGGTCCCGGCCACAACGGCACACGCCGCACCCGCGACCGGGCCGGACCCGGACCGGGTGCGGACGGTCGCCGCCCGGCAGTCGGGCGGTCCGGCGGTCCGGCAGGCGGCGGAGAGCGCGCTGACCGGCGCCCCGGACGATCCGAGGGTGTTCCTGGCCACCGGTCAGGCCGCCGCGGCCGAACAGGACCTGCGGACGAGGATCGAGGAACTCGTCGCGACGGCCGGCCCGGGGGTGCGCGAGGCGGGCACGGCCGCGCTGAACGGCACCGCGGCCGACCTGCAGAAGTTCCTCACCGCCGGTGCCCAGAAGGCTTTCGACGACGACCAGCGGGTGGAGCTGGTGAACGTCATGGCGGACGGCGGCCCCGCCGTCCGGGAAGCCGCGGGCAAGGCGCTCGACGGCACGGTCGACGACGTCAACGCCTTCCTCGCCGAAGGCCGGTCCAAGGCGCAGGACGACGACGACCGCATTCGCCTCGTGCAGTTGATGGCCACCGGCGGCCCCGAGGTGCGCAGGGCCGCCGGCCTCGCACTGGACGGAGGGACGGAGGACGTCCAGTGGTTCCTCCAGTACGGCTACGAGACGGCCGCCGCCCACGACCAGGAGACCCTGACGGTCGCCCAGCTCGCCGACCTCACCAGGAACGCCTCCACCCAGGCGGGCCGGCAGTCCCGGACCGCCAGGGAAGCGGCCGGACGTGCCCTCGACGCCACCGCCCTCGCCAAGGCCGCCGCCGAACGGGCCGCGGCCGAGACGAAGCAGGCGCAGGGCCAGGCCGGGGCCGCCTCCAACGCGGCGGCACGCGCCGCCGACGCCGCCGGCCGGGCCGCCGACGCGGCCAGGACCGCCTCCACGGCCGCCAGGGCCGCCAATGAGGCCGCCCGCCAGGCCGCCGGTGCGGCGGCCGCCTCCGCCTCGGCGGCGACGAAGGCCGGCGACGCAGCCGCCCGGGCCCGCGCCGCGGCCGCCGAGGCCGCGGGCGACGCTGGCAAGGCCGCCCTCGCCCGTGCCGCGGCGGTCACCGCCCGCGACGCGGCCGTCAACGCCCGTACCGCCGCCGAGGCGAGCCAGTGGGCCGGACTGGCGGCCTCCCAGGCCGGAGCGGCCGCCCAGGCCGCGGCTTCGGCGGGCACCAACGCCACCGTCGCCGCCGACGCCGCCGCCGAGGCGGCCAGCTACGCCGGCGTGTCGGACACCGCGGCCTACCGGGCGCGCCAGGCCGCGGCCCGGGCCAGGAGCGCCGCCGCCGAGTCCAGGCGCGCCGCCGAGGCCGCCGTCAGGATCGCCCGGGAGGCCGCCTCGGCCGCCGGCGACGCCCAGCGCGCCGCCAACGCCGCCGCCGCGCACGCCGAAGCGGCGGCCGCGGCGGCCGAGGAGGCGGCGGCGCACGCGGGCGACGCGTCCAGGTGGGCGACCACCAGCCAGGCCGCCGCCACCGCGGCCGGGGCCGCCGCCGACACCGCGGCGAACGCCGCCGCGCAGGCCCACAAGGTCACGGACATCGCCCGGGCCGCCGACCAGGAGCGCCTCGACGCCCAGCAGGCCGTCGAGAGCGCCGCCGCCGAGGAGGCCGCCCGCGCGGCCGACCTCAAGGCCAGGACCGCCGCCTGGGAGGCCGGCCGGGTCACCCGGCTCGCCGCCGACACCGAACAGCTCGTCAAGGACGCCACGGCGCCCGGCGTCGACCCCGAGGTCGCCGTGCTCAAGGGCCGCCGGGCGGCCCTGCGCCTGCTCGACGCGGGCGGCCCGTGGGTCAGGGCCGCCGCCCAGGGCGCCCTGGAGGGCGACGCCGGCGCCGTCCGCGAGTTCCTCGCCTCCGGTCTGCCCCTCGCCCGCGACCGCGACGACCGCACCAGCGTCATGGCCATCGCCCGGAGCCCCGGCAAGCCGGAGAAGCGCCTCGCGGCCGAGACTGCCGCCGTCGGCACACCGGAGGCGGTACGCGCGTTCCTCGCCACCGGCCAGTACCCCGGCAAGGACGACGACGACCGGGTGCTGCTGGCGCAGATCATGGCCGTGGGCGGCCCGGGGGTGAAGGAGGCCGCCGGGAAGGCCCTGGACGGCACCGTCGCCGACGTCCGGGCGTTCCTGGAGACGGGTCAGTACCGGGCCCGGGAGGACGACAACCGGGTCCTGGTCACCCAGACCCTGGCCACCGGCGGACCCGAGGTCAGAGCGGCCGCCCAGGCCGTGCTGTCCGGCCCGGCCGACCGGCTCGAACCGTTCCTGCAGAGCGGCCGGTTGGAGGCACAGGAACGCGACGCGACGACCGCGACCCACGTGGCCACCGTCCAGTCGTACCTCTCCGCCATCGACGGCCAAGTGGCCGAGGCCCGCCGGTACGCGCTGGAGGCCGCCCGGTCCTACGCCACCGCACGCGGCGCCGCCGGCGAGGCCGCGACCTACGCCGCCCAGGCCCGCGTCAGCGCCGCCCAGGCCGCCGACTGGGCCGCGAAGGCCGCGCAGTCGGCCCGGGCCGCCCGGACCTCGGCGGCCCAGGCCGCCGCCTCCGCCCAGCAGGCCCGGGCCTCCGCCGCCTCGGCCGGCGAGGCGGCCGGCCGCGCGGGCGCGTCGGCGGCCGTGGCCACCGACAACGCCGCCCAGGCCCACCGGTACGCGGCGGACGCCAAGACCGCCGCCGATCAGGCGCACGCCTCGGCCGTCGCCGCGCAGAAGAGCAAGGAGGAGGCGCAGACCGCGGCCGACGACGCCAAGGTGGCCGTCTGGCGGAAGCAGGAGGACGAGGCGGTCGCCGCCGAGGTCGCGGCCGCGACGGCCGGGAACGAGGGCAGCGACGGAACCGGCTCCGACGGCGACGGCCAGGCGTACTACGTCGAGCGGATGCCCCGGGACGACCTGAAGCCGGACAAGGTCAAACAGGACATGTCCAAGTGCGTCACCGACGACCCGGCGAAGGCGTACGGCGCGCTCAAGGCCCTCTTCGGCGCGAACCACACCTGGTACAAGAACGACGCCGGAGAGACGGTCTGCAAGGTCAAGGTCACCGCGAAGGTCTCCGGCACGGTCGACAACCTCCTGCGGACCTGCCCCGACGTCGGCCTCACCGTCGAAGCCTGCAAGGGCCGGTACCAGGCATGGGACACCATGGTGCTCGGCACCGAGCAGCTGAACGGCGTCCCGTACGAGTCCACGGTGGAGATGACCTACCGGGACTACAAGCTGAAGTACGACCCGCAGGTGCTCGCGGGCCGCCTGCTCTGGCACCTGCTCACCGGCGACTTCGTCAAGTGCTTCAACAACCCCGGCTTCAACAAAGCCTGCGGCTTCGCGCTGGCGACCGTGATGCCCATCGGCACCCTGACCAGGGCCGCCAAGGGCACCATCGCGTACCGGTACGCCATCATCGTCGGCATCGGCGTCGACGAGGCCAAGCTCGCCCTCCAGGCGACCCTCAACGGCTACAGCCGGGCGGCGGTCGACGCCCTCGACGCGCTGGCCGACAGCATCGCCGGGTTCCGCGCCACCCTGGTGGGCGGCGTAGGCACCGAAGAGGCGCTGTTCGCCATCCGGGCGAACGCCGCCGTCGACCGTGTCGTGGTCCGGCAGCTGGAGGCCGAGGCCCAGGTGTCGGCGGACGTCCGGACCATGTGCAACACCAACAGCTTCCCGGCCGGCACGTCCGTCGTGATGGCCGACGGCAGCCGTCGCCCGATCGAGAACCTCAGGATCGGCGACCGGCTGCTGGGCGCCGACCCCACCACCGGGGTCACCGGTCCGCAGACCGTCACGGACACCTTCGACCACGACACCACCCGCCTGGTCGACCTGGAAATCCAACAGGTCGGACGGATCACCAGTACGGCCGGTCACCTCCTCTACGTCGACGGCGCCGGTTGGCGCGAGGTCTCCACCCTCCGCATCGGCGACGTCCTCGTCGGCCGGGACGGCACTCGGCACCCCGTCACCGGCCTCGACGACCGCGCCGGGATCGTGCCCGAGAAGGTCTACGACCTCACGGTCGACGGGCCGCACACCTTCTACGTCCGAGGACGCCAGGACAGCGGCCCCGAGGTCCTCGCCCACAACTGCTACAACCTCCTGAAGGACGAGTTGCAGTTCAGAGACGCACACACCATCGAGCACCACGTCGCCTACGGCGTCGAGGGCCCGAACGGACCTCTGGGCATCACCGTCAGGGACGCGGAGCTCAAGGCGATCGCCGACGGCAGCAACGGTGTCTTCTCGGACCTCGCCGTCGCCGAAGCGGCCCTGCGACAGGCCATCCAGACGAAGAGCAGTTGGCTGGCACGACTCGCGCAGCGCACCGGAATGCGCGACAGGTTCCGGATCACGCTCAAGGACCTTGAGGTCGAAGGGAAGAAGGTCACCTCGCTCGGCAAGGTCTACACCGTGCGGGCCGACGGAACAACGGTGGATGCCGTCGAGGCCGGCCTGAGAGTCGAGGTGCGCGTGGTCACGGACCACAGCCATCCCGGACGACCGAACTGGTACGTCTCATCGATCTTCCCGGTGTGACCGGATCGGCAACGCGAGGAGGCCGCCGGCCGGCGGCACGGCGTGGGACGGTGCTTCCGGTCAGGGGGTGTCGGCGGTGTCGGCCGTCGCGAGGGAGCGGGGGCGGAGGTCGGTCCAGTGGGACTCGACGTACTCCAGGGCGGCGTCGCGGGTGGTCTCGGTCAGGGCGGTGGTCCAGCCGCCGGGGACCTCGGCGAAGGACGGCCAGAGGGAGTGCTGGCCCTCGTGGTTCACCAGGACCAGGAACCGGCCGTCGGTGTCGTCGAAGGGGTTGGTGCTCATGTCCGGGTCCTCCATGTGGGCAACGGGAGTGGGGTGTTGACCTCTGGTCAGCACAGTGGGTCGGCCGACTCGGGCGAGGCGACTTAGGTTAGGCTAACCTGGGTTTCGAGCCTAACGTCCTCTCCCCTCCCTCACAAGGAGCCCGGGCATGACCGATCGCCTTCCCGGCCCCCCGGCCGACCCCGAGCACCCCTTCGCCGCGTACGGGCTGCCCGGCCCGCCCGGCGGCGAGGAGTTCTGGAGCGCACCTGGCCCGCTGTCCGCGGCGGCGCCCGACGGCGGGTGGACCACCCTGTTCCGGTGGCGCGGCGGCGACGGGGCGGCGGTCGAGTTCGAGAGCTGGTCGGCGCCGGTTCCGCTGCGGCGCTGGCGCGACACGGACTGCTGGTACGCGGAGGTGCGGATGCCCGCGCGGCTCCGGGTGACCTACCGGTTCCGGGTGGGTGACGATTGGTACGCCGATCCGCTCAACCCGGTCGGGGCCGGTGGCGAGCGGTCCATCGCCGCGACCCCGGACGCCCCGCCGCAGCCGCACTGGCCGGCCGTCGGCGCCGACGACGTGCTGCCGCTGCCGCCCGCCCGGATCCGGTGGGCGAGCGAACGGCTCGGCGGGCGGCGCACCGTCCGGGTCCACCCGGTGGCCGGTGGCGGACCGGTGGTGCTGCTGCTCGACGGGGACGACTGGCTGTACCTGCACCCGGCCGTGACCGCCTTCGACGCGGCGGCGGCGGCCGGTGAACTGCCCCCGGTCACCCTGGTCTTCCTGCCGGCCGCGGACCGGCTCGCCGAGTACGGGTGCCGGCCGGAGCTGTGGGAGGCGGTGCGGGACGAGCTGCT
Source organism: Kitasatospora sp. NPDC094019 (assembly GCF_044764505.1). Lineage (NCBI taxonomy): Bacteria > Bacillati > Actinomycetota > Actinomycetes > Kitasatosporales > Streptomycetaceae > Kitasatospora > Kitasatospora sp. NPDC094019. The sequence continues at coordinate 67,110 of NZ_JBIWIF010000009.1, read as the reverse complement.
CCCCCGGGTGGCCGACTGCGGGGTGCCCGGGGACCCGGACCGGCTGGTGGTCGCCGGGCAGAGCCTCGGCGGGCTGAGCGCGGTGTACGCGGCGCTGGAGTTCCCGGACCTGGTGGCCCGGGTCGCCTGCCAGTCGGGGTCGTTCTGGTGGACGCCGGAGGCCGCGGGCCTCGCGGACCCGCTGGGCGGCCCGGTCGGCGGAGCCGTCGCCGCGCGGCTGCGGGAGCGCCCCGCCCCGGCCGGGCTGCGGATCGCCTTCGACCTGGGCGAGCACGAGACCCGGATGCGGCCCCACTGCGAGCAGGTGGAGGACCTGGTCCGGCGGGCCGGTGCGACGGTGCGGGTGTCGCGGTCGGCCGCCGAGCACGACCGGGCGGGCTGGCGGCAGGCCCTGCTCAGGGACGTGGCCTGGGCCCTGGCCTGAGGAGAAGGGCCAGGGCCCGAGCTGTCGTCGAGCAGCCCGTCAGCGCGTCAGCCCGTCAGCGCGTCACCGCGAGGCAGTACGCCGGGTCGGTGTCCAGCAGCAGCCGGTGCGTGCCCTCCGCCTTGACCACGCCGCCGTCCAGGACCAGGACCCGGTCGGCGGCGTCCAGCAGCGCCGGACTGCTGGTGATCACCACCGTGGTCCGGCCCCGCCGCAGCTTCGCGAGCCTGCGGGCGACGAGCTGCTCGGTGACGGCGTCCACGGCCGTGGTCGGGTCCCGCAGTACGAGCACCTCGGTGTCGGCGGCCAGCGCCCGGGCCAGGGAGAGCCGTTGGCGCTGGCCCCCGGAGAGGTTCGAGCCCCGGTCGCGGACCTCGTAGTCGAGCCCCTGCCGGTGCAGGGCCACCACATCGGTCAGCATCGACGCCTCGACCGCCTCGGGCACCGTCGTGCTCGTCCCGGACGGGTCGATGTTCGAACGGAGGGTGCCCGCGAAGATCTCCCCGTCGTAGGGGTTGACCAGGAGGTGCGCGCGGAGCGACTCGACCGACAGCTCCGCGAACGCCCGGCCGCCGACCCGCACCTCCCCCTCGTAGGACTCCGGCGGGACGGCCAGGGCCAGGACCGCGGCGAGGTCGGCCGCCGCGCGCGGCTGGTAGGCCGTGATCGCCGTGAACTCGCCGGGCGGGACGTGGAACTTCACCCCTTGCAGGGCGCCGTAGCGGACGCAGTCGATCTCCAGGCCGCCGTCCGGCTCCGGACGTTCCTCCCCCGGCACCGCCACCGGCGGGGCCGACAGCACCAGGGCCATCCGCTCCGCCGAGGCCCGCGCCATCATCACGTACTTCGGCATGTCCGAGAACAGCCGCAGCGGCTCCATGATGAACTGCGCCAGGCCGACCGCCATCACCAGTTCCCCGATGTCGATCTGCCCGTCGAAGGCCAGCCAGCCGGCCGTCAGGGTCACCGAGACCGCGAGGACGGCGTTCAGGCCCAGGGCGGTGCCGGCGTAGACGCCGTTCACCCGGGCCACCGTGACCGCCTGCTCCTTCGCCTCCGTGCTGACCCTCCGGTAGGAACCGAACGCCGCGTGGTTGCCGCCGAAGCCGTGCAGCGGGCGGAGGCCGGTGATCAGGTCCGCGACCTTCGCCCCCGCCCGGGCCACCCGGGCCTGCTGTTCCTTGGTGCTGCTGCCGATCCGCCGGGACATCACGCTCAGGGCCGAGAGGATGGCGACGGTCCCCACCACGACCAGCAGGCCGAGCCACGGGTTCGCCGTGCCCAGCGCCACCGCCGCGATCAGCACCGCGACCATGGAGCTGATCAGCATCGGCACCACCTCGACGATGTCGGCGGTCTGGTCGGCGTCCTCGGTGGCGATGGTGAGCACCTCGCCGGACTTGAGGCCGGTGTCCCGGGCCACCGGCTGGAGGCCGCAGGCGGCCACCCGCACCCGCCACCGGTGGGCCTCGGTGGTGTTGGCCTTCTGCAGGATGCGCATGCCGAAGCGCCACGACAGGGACACCGTCGTGATGATCACCGCCAGCGCCGCGACCGCCAGGGCGAGCGACCCCGGGGAGCGGTCCCGCAGGGTGTGCTCGACGATCAGGCCGAGCGCGATCGGGAAGGCCGTCTCACCGGCCTGGTAGAGGCCCATGAGGAGGGTGCCGAGCACCATGGCACGGGTGTTGCGGCGGACCGCCGTCCACAGGATCGGGGATCCGGGACGGCGGGACCGCCGGCTGTCAGGAGTTGTCATCGATGTGGCGCGCAATCGCTTCCGGGGTTCGCAGGGTGAAGAGATCACGGATGGTGATCACGGGGCCGAACTCCCGGCGCAGGAGTCCGGCCAGGCGTACGGCCAGCATGGAGTGTCCCCCGAGGGAGAGGAAATCGCCCACCGCGCTGACCTCGTCGTCGTCCAGGTCGAGGGTCTCCGCGAAGTACCCGCAGACCGCGGTCTCGGTCGCGGTCCGCGGGCCCCGCTCGCCCGCCGTGGTCAGCGCCCCCAGCGGCCGGGGTTCGGGCAGGGCCCTGGTGTCGGCCTTGCCGTTGACGGTGAGCGGGATGCGGTCCACCCGGGCGTAGTGCGTCGGGCGCAGGAAGTCCGGCAGCGCGGCGCCCACCTCTGCGGCGACGGCCGCCAGGTCGGCGCCGTCCAGCACCAGGTACGCGGCGAGCCGGTGGGCGCCGTCGACGGTCGGATCGGGCTGGGCGACGGCGGCGGCGAACCGGACCGCCGGGTGCGCCGCGAAGGCGGCCTCCACCTCGCCCGGCTCCACCCGGTGGCCGCGGATCTTGACCTGCTGGTCGGTGCGGCCGAGGTACGTCAGATTGCCGTCGGGCCGCCGCAGCACGAGGTCGCCGGTGCGGTACATCCGCTCGCCGGGCGCGCCGAACGGGCAGGCGACGAAGCGGTCCGCGGTCTGGCCCGGCAGGCCCAGGTAGCCCCGGGCGATGCCGACGCCGGAGACGTGGAGCTCCCCGGGCACGCCGTCGGGCACCGGCCGCAGCCACGGGTCGAGGACGTACACGTCGGTGTTGTCGATGGCCACGCCCACCACCGGGTCCTGGCAGTCGAAGGTGCCGACGCCCAGGGTGTTGATGGTGTACTCGGTGGGCCCGTAGAGGTTGTAGCCGACCGTCCCCGGGGTCGCGGCGAGCCGCCGCCACAGCGTCGGGGTGACGGCCTCGCCGCCGAGCAGGACCAGCGCCGGGCGCCGCTCCGGGTGGTCCAGGAGGCCCTCCGCCAGCAGTTGCTGCGCGTAGGTGGGGGTCACGTTCACCACGTCGATCGCGTGTTCGCGGCAGTACTCGACCAGGGCGGGGGCGTCCCGGCGGAGTTCCTCGTCGCAGATGTGCACCTCGTGGCCGTCGGCGAGCCACAAGAGCTCCTCCCACGACATGTCGAAGGCGAACGACACGGTGTGGGCGATCCGGAAGGTCCGGTGGCCGTGCTCGGCCAGGACCGGGGCGAAGATCCGGCGCTGGTGGTTGATCAGCATGTTGGTGAGGCCGGCGTACTCCGTCACCACGCCCTTGGGCTTCCCGGTCGAGCCGGAGGTGTAGATGGTGTAGGCGGGGTGCCGCAGGCGCTGCGGGTCGTCCGGTGCGAAGGTCGTGACGGGTGCGGCGGGCGGCAGCGGGCGGTCCAGTTCGAGCAGCTCGGCGCGCCCGCCGGGCAGCCGGGGCGTCACGGCGCTCACGGTGAGGACCACGTCGGGGCGGGCGTCCGCGACGATCGCGGCGATCCGTTCGTCCGGGTGGTCCAGCTCCAGCGGCACGTAGGCGGCTCCGGTGCGCAGCACGGCGAACAGGGCGACGATCGAGTCCAGGGAGCGCGGGAGCGCGAGCCCGACCGTCCGTCCGGGGCGGATCCCGCGTTCGGCCAGGACGCCCGCCAGGGCCCGGCTGCGGTCCCTGAGTTCGGCGAAGGTCGTGCTCGCGCCGTGCGAGACGAGGGCCGTGCGCTCCGGGGCACGGTCGGCCGCGAGGTCGAACCGGTCGACCACGGTGTCGGTGCCGATGTCGGTGCGGGCGCCGGGTACGGGCACCGGTCCGAACCCGGGCAGGGCGCCCACCGGTCCGGTCGCGGCGGCGAGGTCGGCGAGCACCCGCAGGTAGTCGTCGAGGAGGCGGTTCGCCTCGGCGGTGTCGCCGTGGCGGTGCTCCAGTTTGACGGTGAGCCGGTCGCCGGGGGTGACGACCCAGGTGAACGGGTAGTGGGTGGAGTCGTCGGCCTTGACCTCGGTGATGCCGTGGCGGGCGTTCATCTCGGTGAAGGCGTCCGGGTCCAGGAAGTTCTGCAGCACGAACAGGTTGTCGAACAGGGTGTCGTGACCGCCGGCGCGCTGGATCTCGCCGAGCCCGAGGTGCTCGTGCTCCATCGCCTCGACCCGGGCCGCCTGGACGGCGGACAGGTACGCCCCGACGGTGTCGGCGGGCCGGGCCCTGGTCCACATGGGCACGGTGTTGAGCAGCACGCCGACGACCTCGGCCAGGTCCTCGCCCTCGCGGCCGGAGACGGTGACGCCGAAGACGGCGTCGGCCCGGCCGGTGCGGGTGCCGAGGAGGAGGCCGAAGGCCGCGGTGAGGACGGTGTTCAGGGTGACGCCGTGGTCCTTGGCGGCCGTCCGCAGCAGGTCCGACCGTTCGGTGGACAGGGTGCGCAGGAGCACGGGCGGCAGTCCGTCGGTGAGGGCGGGCGCCGGTCCGGCGAGCAGGGTGGGGCCGGGGAGGTCCTGGAGGTGCTCCGCCCAGAAGCGTTCCGCGGCGGCCCGGTCCCGGCCGGCGATCGCCCGGGCGCAGTCCTCGAAGGCGGGCTCGGCGGGGCGGGTGTCCGGCCGTTCCCCGGCGAGCACGGCCTCGTAGGCGGCGAACAGGTCGCGCAGCACGATCTCGCGGGACCAGCCGTCCCACAGCAGCAGGTGGTAGCTGAGGAGCAGTCCGTCGCGGCCGTCGGGCAGCCGGACCACGGTGAGCCGGACCAGCGGCGGTTCGGCCGGGTCGAAGCCGGTGCCGCGGTCCCGGGTCCGCAGGTCGTCGACCTCCGCCTCGGTGGACAGTTCGACGGTGCGCACGCCGACCCGTCCACCGGTCCCGAGCAGCTGGACCGGGTGGCTGTCCTCGTCGGTGGTGAAGCCGGCGCCGACGACGGGGTGGCGGGCGGTCACGGCGGCCACGGCCTCGGCGAGGGCGTCGGGGTCCAGGCGCCGGTCGAAGCGGAACCAGCTCTGGGCGACGTAGTGTCCGGCCGGGCCGGCCAGTTGGGCCTGGAAGTACAGGCCCCGCTGGAGCGGGGTGACCGGGGCCGTGCGCCCGGCCGTCCCCACCGCGTCCGCGAGGGTCTCCAGGGCGCGCAGCCAGTGGCCGGTGATCGCGTCGGGGATCTCCTCGGCGAGGGTGAAGACGGCGTGCAGGCTGCCGGTGTCGGCGTCGGTCCAGGCGTTGACCTCGACCGCGTAGGGACTGGCGCCGTCGTCGCCGGTGACGGTCGGGGCCTGCGACTCGGCGCCCCGGCCGAGGTAGTTGAAGAGGACCTGCGGACGTGCGGTCAGCAGGGGCGCGGTCTGCGGGTTGAGGTAGCGCAGCCGGCCGTAGGCGAGGTGGCCGGCCTCGTCGGGCTGCCGTTCGGTCAGCTCGCGGGCGGCGGCGACGGGATCGGTGTGCGGGCCGAGCCGCACGGGTGCGACGGCGGTGAACCAGCCGACCGTGCGGGAGTAGTCGTGGTGTTCCAGGACCGGGACCCGGCCGTGCCGCTCCAGGTCGATCGCGAGTTCGGTGGGCTCGGTCCGGATCCCGGTCAGCGCGACGCGCAGGGCGCCGCACAGCAGCTCGGTGAGTCCGAGGCCGAGCGCGGCGGGCGCGCCGCGGGTCACCCGGTCGGCGAGGTCGGGCGGGAGCGCCACCGTGAGGTCGCGCGTCCGGCCGGGCGCGGGCGGCAGCGGCAGCAGCGGGGGTGCCTGGAGGGTGTCGGCCCAGTGGCCGAGGTCGCCGGTGTCGGCGGCGGCCCGCAGGGTCAGCGCCTCGGCGTACTCGGCGTAGGAGGTGGTGGCCGGGGCCAGGGCCTCCCCGCGCAGGGCGGCGGCGAGGTCGTCCAGCAGGATCAGCCAGGACACCGCGTCGACCGCGAGGTGGTGGACCGTGACCACCAGCGCCCCGGTCGGGGCGAGCCGGGTGAACGCGATCACCTCGCCCGCTTCGGGGTCGAGCCGGTCGGCGGCCGCGTCGGCGGCGGCCGCGGGGTCGTCCGTGGCCGCGGTGACGACGGTGGCCGGGCGGGCCGGGCCGGTCCGCAGGGTCCACACCCCGTGGCCGGTGTCCAGCCGCAGCCGCAGCACGGGGTGGGCGGCCAGCACCGCGGTCGCGGCGCGTTCGAGGTCGGCGAGGGTGCTGCCGTCGGGTGTCCGCAGCACCCGGGCCTGGGCGAAGCGGGCGAGGGAGCCGCCGAGTTCGCGCCGTCGCAGGACGATCGGCGTGGGCGGCACGGGCCCGACCCCGTCGGACACCGGTCCGGACGCGTGGGCGGGCGGGGCGCCGGTGCCCGGGAGCCCGGCGAGGGCGCGCGGCGTCCGGTGCAGGAAGATGTCGCGGGGCGCGATCCGCAGGCCCAGTGCCCGGGCCCGGTTGACCAGGGTGATCGCGACGATGCTGTCGCCGCCGGCCCGGAAGAAGTCGGTGTCGGCGTCCGCGTCGGGGTGCTTCAGGGTGTCGGCGAAGACGCCGACGAGCGCGGACAGCGCGGAGCCGGTGCCGGCCGGGCCGCCGCCCGCGCTGTCGCGGGGGACGCCGTCCGCGATGCCGTCCGGGGTGTCGTCAGGGGCGTCGTCCAGCGCGGCGCGGGCCGCGAGGGCCGCGCGGTCCAGCTTGCCGTTGACGGTCAGCGGCAGTGCCCCGACCGTCAGGACCCGGCCCGGCACCATGTGCGCGGGCAGCTTCGCCGCGAGTCGCGCGGCCAGGTCGGCGGGCTCCCGGCCGACGAGATGGGCGACCAGGTGGTCGCCGGTGGCCGCCACGGTCACGGCGGCGTCGACCACCCCGTCGAGGTCGCGGAGCGCCGCCTCCACCTCGCCGGGCTCGATCCGGAACCCCTTCAGCTGGACCTGGTCGTCGGCGCGGCCGACGAACTCCAGCTCGCCGTCGAGCCCTCGGCGGGCGAGGTCGCCGGTGTGGTACATCCGGGAGCCGTCGCCGGTGAACGGGTCCGCCACGAACCGGCCGGCGGTGAGACCCGGTCGTCCCAGGTAGCCGAGGGACACCTGGTCGCCGGCCACGTAGACGGCGCCCGTACGGCCCGGCGGCACCGGCCGCAGCCGCTCGTCCAGCAGATGGGTGACCAGGCCGGGGATCGGGCCGCCGATGGGGCTGACCGGGCCGTCGGGGCCGAAGTCCTCGTCGGTCAGCACCCGGTGGGTGACATGGACGGTGGTCTCGGTGATGCCGTACATGTTGACCAGCTCGGGCGCGGCGGTGCCGTGCCGCTCGACCCAGCCGCGCAGCCGCCCCAGGTCCACCGCCTCGCCGCCGAGGACGACCAGGCGCAGGGCGGGCAGGGGCGCGCCGGAGTGCCGGTCGGCCTCGACGAACCGGTGGAAGGCCGAGGGGGTCTGGTTGAGCACCGTCACCCCGCGCTCGCGGACCAGCCGGTGGAAGTCCACCGGGGAGCGGGTCAGCGCGTAGTCGGGCACCAGCAGTTCGGCGCCGTGCAGCAGCGCGCCCCACAGCTCCCAGACCGCGAAGTCGAAGGAGTAGGAGTGGAACTGCACCCAGACGTCCTCCGGCCCGAAGCCCATCGCGGGCCGGGTGTTGGCGAGCAGCGCCAGCACGGCGGAGTGCGGCACGACGACGCCCTTGGGCCGGCCGGTGGAGCCGGAGGTGTGGATGACGTACGCGGGATCGTGCGGGCCGGGCGCGGCGGCCTCGGCGGCGTCCTCCTCCGGGCCCGCCGGCGGCTCCTCGCCCCGGACCAGGACCAGGGCCGGGACGCCGGCGCGCTCCAGCAGGGCCGTGAAACGCTCCCGCTGCTCCGGGTCGACGAGCACGACCCGCGGAGCGGTGTCCGCCAGGACGTGCACCAGCCGGTCGTCCGGGTAGGCGGTGTCCAGCGGTACGTAGGCGCCGCCCGCGGCGACGATCGCGACCAGGGCGACGACCTGTTCCACCGAGCGCGGGAGGGCGACCGCCACCAGCCGGCCGGGCCGGACCCCGGCCGCGCGCAGGCCGTCGGCCAGTTCGTCCTTGGCCGCGGCCAGTTCGCCGTAGGTCAGCGACCGGGTGGCACCGTCGAGCGCGCACTGGGTGACGGCGGTGGCGCCCGGATCCCGGCCCGCCGCGGCGTCGAACAGGCCGCCGAGGGTGGCCGGGGGGACGGGTGCCGGGCGCCGCTCCCCGGTCGGCACCAGCGCGCCGACCGGGGTGTCCGGGCCGGTCAGCAGGCCGGTCAGGGTTCGGGTGAACCGGTGCAGGAGGTCCCGGGCGCCGGCCTCCCGCAGCACCTCGCGGTCGTGGATCAGCGTGAAGCGCGTGCGTCCGTCGGGCGAACGCTCGACCACCAGCGTCAGCGGGTAGTGCGGGGCCCCTTCGTTGACCACGTCGGTGAGGACCAGGGTGTCCCCGGGCCGACGCAGCGCGGCGGTGTCGGTCGCCACGTCGAACACCACCAGGGTGTCGAAGAGGGAGCCGTGACCGGCCAGCCGGGCGGTCCGGGCCAGCGAGACGTGCTGGTGCGGGAGGACGGCGCCCTGGTGCGCGTGCACCGAGGCGAGGAGTTCGCGGGCGGTCGTGTCCGCGGTCCACCGGGCCCGTACGGGGACGGTGTTGATGAACAGGCCGACCATCTCGCCGATGCCCGGCACCTCGGCGTCGCGGCCGGAGACGGTGGAGCCGAGGACCACGTCCTCGGCGTGCAGGACGCCACCCAGGGTCAGCGCCCAGGCGCTGTGCACGGCCGCGCTCGGCGTCACCCCGGCGGACCGGGCGGCCGCGTCGAGGTCGTCCGCCGCCACGGAGGTGTCGGCGAACCGGCCGGAGGAGGTGTGCCCCTCGGCCACCAGCGAGGGGCCGGGCAGTCCGGCCAGCTCGGCGGACCACACCCGGTCGCTCTCCGCGCCGTCGAGTCCGGCGAGCCGGGCCACCCAGTCGGGGAATCCGCCGACCGGGTAGGCCGCCCCCGGGGCGTGGTACTCGGCGAGCAGCGCGCGGAGCATCGGCGGCACCGACCAGCCGTCGGCCAGGATGTGGTGCACGGTCTGCACCAGGACGTGCCGGCCGGGCTCCCGGTCACGGAACAGCGTGTACCGCATCAGCGGGCCGGCGGCCAGGTCGAAGCCGGCCCGGCGGTCCCGCTCGGCGTGGGAGCGGAGCTCCTCGTCGGTGATGCCGGGCCGGTCGAACGTGGTGAACGGCACCGCCACGCCGCTCTCCAGGACGGAGACCACCCGCCCGTCGGCGAGGGCGCTGAAGCGCGCGGCCAGGTTCGGGTACAGCACGAGCAGGCGGGTCGCCGCGGCCGCGAGCCGGTCGGCGTCGAGTTCGCCCTCCAGGGTGAGCAGTTGCTGCTCGACGTAGCTGCCCGCGGAGTCGTCGTCGAAGACCGAGTGGAAGTACAGCCCCTCCTGGAGCGGGGTCAGCGGCAGGACGTCGTCCAGGGCGGGGCCGTCCAGGGCGTCGACGTCGGCCTGGGTCAGCCGCACCAGCGGGAAGTCGCTCGGTGAGTGGCCGCCCCGGTCGAGGGCGGCGATCCCGGCGAGGGCGGTCCGGAAGCAGCCGCCGAGCGCCTCCACCTCCTCGTCGGCGAACATGCCCTCGGGCCAGGAGACGGTGGTGACCAGCCGGTACCCGCCGGATTCGGCGGGTTCGGCGATCGCGTTGAACTCCAGGGCGCGGGGCAGCCGCATCCCCGGGTCGCGCCGCTCCCCCAGCTGACCGGTCGGGCCCGCGAGCTGCCAGTCACCGGGGGCGCCCGCGTCGAAGCGGCCGAGGTAGTTGAACAGGACCTGCGGCGCGGGGGCCTCGAAGGCGGCGCCGTGCAGGTACCGCAGCGCGCCGTACGACAGGCCGTGGCCCGGGACCCGGGCCAGGTCCTCCTTGACCGCCTTGAGGGCCGCGGCGAGGTAGCCGGGCGAGGTGAAGTCCTCCGCCGGGCCGGGGTCCACGATCACCGGGAACAGCGTGGTGAACCAGCCGACGGTCCGGGAGAGGTCAGGTTCCGCCCCGGTGGCGCCCGCCACATGGCGCCCCTCGCGCCCGTGGCCCTCCAGCTCGATGTGCGCGAAGGTCTGCTCCTGGCCCCGGTCGCGGCGCCAGCGGGCCAGGGCGACGGCGAGCGCGGTCAGCAGGACGTCGTTGACGCCCGCGTGGAAGCGCGCCGGGATCTCGCCCAGCAGCGGACCGGTCAGCCCGGGGCCGACGGTGAAGGTCCGCCGGCGTTCCCGGGCGACCGTGTCCGCCCCGGACAGCGGCCGCCGGCCCAGCGGCGCGTCCGGTCCGGGCAGGGGGCGTTCGAAGTACGCGCGGTCCGGGTCGAAGTCCGCGCGCTCCAGCAGTTGCGTCCAGCGCCGGAACGAGGTGCCCACCGCGGGCAGTTCGACCGGCTCGCCCGCGGCGTGGTGGCGCCAGGCCGTGGCCAGGTCCTCCCGCAGGATGTGCCAGGACACCCCGTCGATCACCACGTGGTGGACGACGAGGACGAGTTGGCGGGCCGCCCGGCGCCAGACGGCCCGCAGCATCACGCCGCCGTCCGGGTCCAGCCGCGCGGTGGCGAGGGCCGCGCACGCGTCCAGGGGCAGGTCGCTCTCCTCCCACCCGACCGCCGTCGCGACGGCCTCCGCTCCCGCCTTCGCGACGTCGAAGGTCCACGGCTCCCCCCGGACGAGCCAGGCGCGCAGCATGTCGTGCCGGGCCACGACGGCGGTGAGGACGGCGTCGAGGGCCTCGGCGGTCAGCTCGGCCGGGGTGGTCAGCACGATCGACTGGACGAAGCCGTCGACCGCGTCGGTGGTCCCGCCGAGCCACCGCAGGACGGGCGAGCCCGTGACGGCACCGGTGGCGACGTCCTCGTGGTCCGCCCGGGTCGTGTCCTCGCGGCTCGCCACCGCCGCCAGGGCGCCCACGACGCCGTTGGCGAAGAGCTGGCGCGCGGTCACGTGGAGGCCCGCCCGGCGCAGCGCGGTCAGCAGCGAGATCGCCAGGATGCTGTCCCCGCCGAGCCGGAAGAAGTCCTGGTCGACCCCGACCCGCTCCAGCCGCAGCACCTCCGCGACGGCCGCGCAGACGGCCCGCTCGTCGTCGGTGACGGGCCGGGCCGCGGAGGCCGGGCCGAGGTCGGGCTCGGGCAGGGCGCGCCGGTCCAGCTTGCCGTTGGCGGTCAGCGGGAACTCCGGCAGGACGAGGACGTGGGCGGGCACCATGTACTCCACCAGGTGCCCGGTGGCCCACTCCTGGACGTCCTCGGCCCGCAGGTCCGCGTGGCCGGCCGCCGGGATCACGTACCCGACCAGGTAGGTGCCGCCGGCGCTGTTCTTCTTCGCGACGACGCAGGTGTGCCGCACTCCGGGGTGTTCGGCGAGCCCGGCCTCGACGTCCTCCAGTTCGAGCCGCATGCCGCGGACCTTGACCTGGTTGTCGGCCCGGCCGAGGAAGTCCAGCGAGCCGTCCGGGGCGAACCGCGCGAGGTCGCCGGTCCGGTAGAGCCGTGACCCGTCGTCGGCGAAGGGGTTGGCGACGAACCGGGCGGCGGTGAGACCGGGCGCGCCGACGTACCCGCGGCCCAGCAGGAACCCGCCGACGTAGAGTTCACCGCCGACCCCGACCGGGACCGGGCGCAATTCGTCGTCCAGGACGTACAGCTGGGTGTTGGGGTTGGCCCGGCCGATGGAGGTCGACAGGCGTTCCGCCTCGCCCCGGTAGACCACGTGGGAGACGCCGATGGTGGTCTCGGCCGGTCCGTAGCCGTGGTACATGGGGATCCCGAGCCGGGTGCGGAACCGCTCGTACAGCTCGGGGGTGAGCACCTCCCCGCCGCACCACACGTGGCGCAGGCTGTCGAGGCGCGCGGTGTCGCCGGCGATCTCCAGCAGGACGTCCAGCATCGACGACACCAGGTAGGTGAAGGTGACGCGCTGTTCGGCGATCACGTCCAGCATGTGGTGCGGGTCGCGCTCGCCGCCCGGCTTCAGGACCACCAGGCGGGCGCCGCACACCAGGGGCAGGAAGATCTCGTTGACGGAGATGTCGAAGCTGAGCGGTGCCTTGAAGAGGGAGGCGTCGTCGTGGCCGAAGCCCAGGATCTCGTGGACCTGCCACAGCAGGCGTTCGCTGATCGCCGCGTGCCGGATCATCGCGCCCTTGGGCCGGCCGGTCGAGCCGGAGGTGAAGATCACGTAGGCCAGCGAGTCGCCGCGGACGGTGACCCCCGGGTCCTGGACGGGGTGGGCACCGTAGCGCCAGTCGTCGAGGTCCACGGCGAGGGCGTCCGGCTCGGCGGGAGCGGCCGGGGGGGCAGGGGTGTCCGGGGCGGCGGGAGCATCGGGCTCGGCGGGAGCGTCCGGGGCCGCGGGGGCGGGCCGCCCGGCGCGGTCGAGCTGGACGGCGATCCGGGCGTCGGCGACGACGGCGGCGCGGCGGGCGGCGGGCCACCGCGGGTCGAGGGGGACGAACGCGCACCCGGCCCGGAGCACGGCGAGCAGGCCGATCACCATCTCGGCGGAGCGGTCGAGCGAGATGCCGACGGTCTGCTCGGCCGTCAGGCCGCGGGCGAGCAGGTGGTGGGCGAGCTGGGCGGACAGCTCGGCCGCCCGCCGGTAGGTCAGCGACCGTTGCCCGTCGACGAGGGCGACGGCGTCCGGCCGGAGCCGGGCCTGGTCGAGGAAGAGTTCCACCACGGTCGGCCGGACCCGGTCCGCCGCGGTGTCGTTCCACGCGGCCAGGGCCCGGAGCCGCTCGGCCGGACCGGACGGGCCGATGGTGCCGACGGGCCGGTCGGGGAAGTCCGCCAGGTCGTCGAGCGCGCGCTGCGCCTCGTGCGCCGGCACGCCTTCGGGCAGGGTGATCCGGATGCCGTCCGGGGCGGCCTCGCCGACGGACCATCCGCGGGGCGCGCCGCCGCCGTCGGCGACCCAGCCGAGGACGTCCGCGAACCGGGTGCCGGGGTCGAGGTCGAGGCCGTCGGGGCTGCGGCCGGTCGCCCAGTAGGACAGTCCGACGGCGGCCGCCTCGGCCATGGTCCGGTCGGACCAGTCGCCGGAGCGCCGGCGCAGGCCGGCCAGGCGAGCGGGAGAGAACAGTACGGGACGAGCACTCGGTTCCGTCATCAACGACTCACCCTCCCCAGAAACTTAGGTCAGCCTAACCTAACCCAGCCTCGTTCGGCTGTCTCCCCTCCAGGCCCGCCAGAGCTGCGCGTAACCACCGCCGAGGGCCACCAGTTCCTCGTGGGTGCCCTGCTCCACGACCCGCCCCGCGTCCAGCACCGCGATCCGGTCGGCCGCCATCGCCTGGGTCAGCCGGTGGGCCACGAACAGCGTGGTCCGCCCCGCGCAGGCGGCCCGGACGGCCCGTTCCAGCTCGGCGGCGCCCTCGCTGCCGGCCTCCGCCGTCGACTCGTCCAGCACCACCACCGGCGCCCGGCCCAGCACCAGACGGGCCAGGGCGACCTGGGCGACCCTGGTGCCGTCCAGCCGCTCGCCGCCCTCCCCCACCGGCGTGGCCAGCCCCTCGGGCAGGGCCTCGACCCACTCGGCGGCGCCCACCGTGCGCAGCGCCTCGGCCAGTTCGGCGTCGGTGGCCGCCGGCGCCGCCAGCCGCAGGTCCTCGGCCAGCGGGCCGGAGAACACATGGGTCTCCTGGGTCAGGACGCTCACCAGCGCCCGCGCCCCGACCTCGTCCAGATCGGCGAGATCGCTCGACCCGACCCGCACCGATCCGGCCTGCGGGGTCTCGATCCCGGCGACGAGGGCGGCCAGCGTCGACTTGCCCGCGCCCGTCGCCCCCACCAGCGCCAGCGAACCCCCCGCCGGGATCGTCAGCGCGACGTCCCGCAGGACCGGTTCCTCCGCTCCGGGATAACGGAAGGTCAGCCCCTCCACCACCACCGGGCACGGGACGACGGCCCGCGGCGCCGCGTCCGGGTGGCCCACCAGCCGCTCCGCCTCGGACTCCGTCAGCACCCCGACCAGCCGGGTCAGGCTCGCGCCGGACTTCTGCGCCTCGTCGAAGGTGAACATGATGGCGCCCAGCGGCGTGAACAGACGGTGGAACACCAACGGGGCGGCCGACACGGCACCGAGACCGGCCGAGCCGGTCTCCAGCAGGACGTAGCCCACCAGGAGGATCAGGACCAGCCCGATGAACTCGGCCCGGTTCTCCCGGCCGACGAACCGGCCGAACAGCCGGAACACCTCGATCCCGTGGTCCCGCACCCGCCGCGAGTCGGTGGCGACCTTCTCCCGGAACGCCTCCTCCAGCCGGTACGCCCGCACCGTGCCGATGCCGTTCAGACCGCTGATCAGCGCCTGGGCGCGGTCGGCCTGGGCGACCCGCTGCTCACGGTAGAGCGGGGCGGAGCGGGGCAGGTACCAGCGCAGCGCCAGCCCGTACGCCGGCAGCGCGCACGCGCCGGCCAGGCCGAGCCGCCAGTCCAGCCCGAACATGCCGATCGTGGCGACGGCCACCAGCACACCGGCGGAGAACACGGTGGGGATGGCCGACCGGATGCCCCTGGACAGGACGGCGACGTCGTCGCCCACCCGGGACAGGACGTCACCCCGGCCCACCTGCTCCACCCGGCCGACCGGCATGCCCAGCACGGCCCGGACGGCGCCCTCGCGCAGCTGCGCGAGCAGCTCCGCGCCGAGCCGCCCGATCAGGTAGGTCGAGGCCGCGGTGGCCGCCGCGCCGAGCAGCGCGGACACCACCATCACGGCGCCGGTGCCCACCAGGGCCGAGCGCGGCTCGCCCCCGACCACCCCGTCGACCACCCGGCCGAGCAGGAGGACCGGGAGCATCTGGAGCGCGGCCCCGGCCACCGTGCTGAGCACGGTGGCCGCCGTCAGCCACGGCATCTCGCGGCAGCGGGAGAGGACCCACCGGGCCGCCTCCCGGCCGCTCGTGGTGTGCAGCGTGGTGGCGGCGGCCGGAGTGGCCCGCTCCTCCGTGGTGGTCACACCCGGGTCCTTCCTCCGGACAGTGGGCCGGCCGGCCCAGGGCGGGTCACGCCCTGGGGCGCGACCCGGAAGACGGGCCCTAGCCGACCGACTTGACGAGCTCGTCGATGGCGTAGGGCAGGGAGAGCAGGGTGGCCTGGGACATCGCGGCACCGACCGCCGGGCCCTCGCTGTCCAGGAGGTAGGACACCTTGCCGGCCTTGGTCACCTTGAGGTTGGCGAAGAGGTCGAACTTCTTCAGCGCGTCGGTGTCGGCCTTGTCGTTGATGACGAAGACGCGGTCGACGTCGATGAGGTCCATCCGCTCCGGGGAGAGCTGGGTGGAGAAGTCCTTGCCCGCGATCCTGTCGATCTCGGTCTGGCCCTTGAAGCCCATGCCGGACAGCAACTGGCCCCGCACGTCGGTGGTGGTGAAGGGGGTCACCGAGTCCTTGTACCACGACAGCGACACGGCGGTCTGGTTGGCGAACTCCGGGTGCGCCGTCTTCACGGCGGCGAGCTTGTCCTGGATGCCCTGGACCAGCTTCTTGCCCTCGTCGGCCCGGCCCAGCGCGTTGGCGATGTGCAGGGCGTTGTCCTGCCACGGAGCGCTGAACGGCTCCTTCTCGGCCTTGGTGCGGCCGACCGTCGGGGCGATCTTCGACAGCTTGTCGTAGGCGGCCTGGTCGATCTCGGAGTAGACCGCGACGATCAGGTCGGGCCGCAGGGCGGCAATCTTCTCGAAGTTGGGACCGGCGTCACCGTTGTTGAGGACGACCTCGGGCTTGGCGTCGCCCCACTGCGCCTTCACCCAGGGCCACTGGGTGTTGATGTCGGGGCTCTGGCCCGCCGGGTTCGGGTACTGGTCGACCATGCCGACCGGCTTGATGCCGAACGCCAGCACGGCCTGGTCGTCCGTGTAGCCGACGGTGACGACCCGCTTGGGGGCCTTGTCGACCTTGGTGGACCCGAACGCGTGCTCCACCGTCACCGGGAACGAGCCCGCCGAGGGCCCGGCGGCGGTGTCGTTGGTGGCCTTGCCCGACGCGTCGGACCCGCACCCCGCGAGGAGGCCCACACCGAGCGCCGCGGCGGCCACCGTCGCCGCCAGCCGCTGCCGGCGCTTCGTACGCGTGGTTCGATCGAGGAGCATTCGGAATCCCTTGCTGTCGTGCCGTCAGCCGAATCCCCCGCACCGGGGGAGGCAAACGCTATCCTGAGTTTGTGAGGTAAGCCTAGCCTAAGTCGCGCTGTCGGCGCCCCGGTTCGTCCCGCTCCGGACATGCGTCCGGCCGATCGGCACGATGAGCGGCCGGTCCCCCACCGGATCGTCGATCACCTCGGCCCGCAGGCCGAACGCCTCGTGCAGCAGCCCGGGGGTCACCACGTCACGCGGGTGACCCTGCGCCAGCACCGCGCCGGCCTTCATGACGATCAGGTTGTCGCTGTAACGGGCCGCCAGATTGAGGTCGTGCAGCACCATGACGACGGTGCACCCGGACTCGTGCAGATCGTCCACCAGGTCGAGCACGTCGATCGCGTGCGCCAGGTCCAGATAGGTGGTGGGCTCGTCGAGCAGCAGCAGATCGGTGCCCTGGGCGAGGGTCATCGAGATCCAGACCCGCTGCCGCTGGCCCCCCGAGAGCGAGTCCACCGGACGGTCGGCCAGATCGGACACCCCGGTCATGGCCAGGGCGTCCTCCACCACCGAGGCGTCGTCGGAGGACCACTGCCGCAGCCAGCTCTGGTGCGGGTGCCGGCCCCTGGCGACCAGGTCGGCCACCGTCAGGCCCTCCGGCGCGACCGGCGACTGCGGCAGCAGGCCGAGCTTCTTCGCCACGTCCCTGGTCCGGAGCGTGGCGATGTCCTCGCCGTCCAGCACCACCGATCCCCGGCTCGGCCTGAGCAGCCGTGACAGGGTGCGCAGCAGGGTGGACTTGCCGCAGCCGTTCGGGCCGATGATGGTGGTCACCACCCCGGTGGGGATGGTGACGTCCAGGGTGTCGATGACGGTCCGCTCGCCGTACCCGACGGTGACGCCCCGGGCTGCCAGCCGCGGGGCCTTGACGGCTCCGGACCCGTTCCCGGGGCTGCCTCCGGCTTCGGCTCCGGGCTCGGTTCCGGCTTGGGTCGTTCTTCCGGGGTGGCTCCCGGTGATGGAGTCGGCGACCATGGCTCCCCCTCAGTTTAGGCTTACCTTACTTTCTTATCACCTAACGGCGGTTCGCCCGAACCAGGAGGTGGACCAGGAAGGGACCGCCGATCGCGGCGGTGACCACACCGACCGGCAGGGACACCGGCAGCACCGTCCGGGCCACCAGGTCCGATCCGATCAGCAGCAGCGCCCCGACCCCGGCGGATGCCACCAGCGGCGGTGTCGGGTGCCTGGTCAGACGCATCGCCACCTGCGGCGCCACCATGGCGACGAAGGGGACCGGGCCCGCCGCGCTCACCGCGAACCCGGCCAGCAGCACCGCGCAGAGCAGCAGTACCGCCCGCACCCGGGTGTGCCGGACGCCCAGGCCCGCGGCGACGTCGTCGCCGAACTGCATCGGCTTGAACTGGAAGGCGGCGCCGGTCACGACGGCCAGGACCGCCAGCGTGCCCCAGAGCGCCACCCCGACCTCGTCCCAGGAGCGGTTGTCCAGCGAACCGACCAGCCACGCCTGCGCCCTGGCCACGTCCCTGATGTCGGCGGTGGCCAGCAGCCAGGTCGTAACCGCCTGCATCACCGCGCTGACCGAGATGCCGATCAGGATGAGCCGGAAGCCGTCGACCCCGCGCCGCCAGGCCAGGAAGTACACCAGCAGGCCCGTGAGGAGACCGCCCAGCAGCGCCGCCCCGGAGAGGCCCACCGAACTGACGACCGCGGCGGCCGACCCGCCCGACACCGTCACCAGGAAGACCGAGACCGCGCTCGCTCCCCCGGTGATCCCCAGGATGTCCGGGCTGGCCAGGGGGTTGCGGGCGATGGACTGGGTCAGCGCCCCGGACACCCCGAGGGCGACCCCCACCACCAGACCGGCCAGCGCCCGCGGCAGCCGCAGGTCCATGATCACGAACCGGTCGACCCGCTCGCCCCCGCCGAAGAGGGTGACGACCACCTGGGGCAGGCCGATGGGGAAGTCCCCGAGGGCGATGGACAGGCAGAACACGAGGAAGGTCGCCGCCGCCAGCAGCAGCGTGACCAGCACCACCCAGGGCCGCCAGACGAACGACATGCCGCCGAAGCGCACACCCGGTGCCACGGCCGGCTTCACCACTGTCACGTTCATGCGCTCCTGAACTTTCCTCGCCACACCAGGACCGCGAAGAACGGGGCGCCCAGGAGGGCGACCAGCACACCGGCGTCCAGTTCGCCCGGCCGGACCACCACGCGCCCCACGATGTCGCACACCAGCAGGACCACCGCGCCGAGCAGGCCCGCGTAGGGCACCAGCCAGCGGTAGTCCGGTCCGGCCAGGTACCGCGCCACGTGCGCCACCATCAGGCCGAGGAACGCGATCGGGCCGCAGGCCGCGGTGGCCGCGCCCGCCATCAGGGTGATGGCGACGATGCCGACGGTCCGGATCAGGGTGATGTTCACCCCCAGGCCCAGCGCCACGTCGTCCCCGAGGTTGAGCAGGTTGACGGAGGGCAGCACGGCCAGGGCCAGCACCAGACCGACCACGATGAACGGCGTCACCGGCCAGATGACCCGGAACGGGACGCCGGCCACCGAGCCGGTGTTCCAGAACCGGAGGGCGTTCAGGGCCGTTTTGTCCGACAGCGCGATCGCGGTGGTCATCGCCGCGAGGAACACCGCGACCCCCTGGCCCGCCAGGGCGAGCGTCAGCGGATTCCCGGCGCCCCGGCCGATGCTCGACAGTCCGAACACGACGGCCCCGGCCAGCCCGGCGCCCAGGAACGCGAACCAGACGTACTGGAACGGGTCGGTGAGGCCGAACAGGGCGATCGCCGACACCACGGCGAAGGAGGCGCCGGTGTTCACCCCCAGCAGGCCGGTGTCCGCGATCGGATTGCGGGTGAAACCCTGGATCAGGGCCCCGCCGACGCCCAGCGCGATGCCCGCGAGGATCGCGAGCACCGTCCGGGGCAGCCGCACGGTCCGCACGATGAGCCGGATCTCGGTGGCCCGCTGGTCCGGGTCCGGCCCGGCGAACAGTCCGTGCCACACCTCGGCCGGGCTCAGCGCCCTCGCGCCGACGGCGACCGAGAGCACCGCGGCGACCAGGAGCACGGCGAGGATCGCGGCCAACCCGGTGATCCGCCGCCTGCGGGCCGCCGCGGCCCCGGTCGGGGCCGGGCGTCCGGCTGCCGTCGGGCCCGGGGCCGGGCCGGTCGTCCCGGGTCTGCCGGCGGGCGGGCCGTCAGGGCGACGGCGGGTGCCGAGGGGCACGGGTGTTCCTCTCTCCTGCGCGGTGCTCACGCGCCGCCGCCGCGCCGTGCGGTGCGACGGCACGGCAGCGGCGCGGTGGCGGGTGCGGTGGTGCTGTTCTGCGGTGGTGCTGTTCTGCGGTGGTGCGGTGGTACTGGCGTCACCCTAGGGCGTCGGCTGGCGGACCCCCGCCTTCTCGGTGACGGGCGGCGGGGTCCCGACGGATCCGGCCCCCCGGCCGCGGTCGAGGATCGAGTCCAGGATCTCGCCGACCCGCACGGCCGTGTTGGACAGCAGGGAGGAGGTGATGCCGTGGGTGTGTTCCGTGCCGCCCTGGAGGTAGATGCCGCAGCGCAGTCCGGGGTCGGTCGCCACCCGGTAGTCGCGCCCGACCCGGACCCGGCCCAGCTCGTCGCGGTGGCACCGGTCGGCGACCCCGCCGAGCACGCCCAGGCCGTCGGCCGGCAGGTACCCGGTGGCACAGACGACCACATCGGCCTCCAGCGGGGCCGACTCACCGGTGACCAGGTTCTCGACGGTCGCGCGGACCGCCCCGGGTATCTCCTCGGCCGCCGTGAGGCGCGAGACGTTCAGGAACCGCAGCCGCTCCGTGCCCAGCACCTTCTCCTGGTACGCCTGCCGGTACAGGTCCTCGATGAGGTCGATGTCCACCACGGAGTAGTTGGTGTTCCCGTGGTAGTCCATCAGCCGGCGCTTCACCTCCTCCGGCGCGGTGAAGTACGCGTCGACCGCCTGCGGGTCGAAGATGCGGTTGGCGAAGCTGCTGTCGTCCGCCGGGCTGTAGCCGTAGCGGGAGAAGACCGCGCAGACCTCCGCCGCCGGGAACCGGCGGTGCAGGTAGGCGACGGCCTCCGCGGCGCTCTGACCGGCGCCGACCACGACGAAACGGCCGGGCTCGGTGCCGTCGAGGGCACCGATGTTCCGCAGCAGGTCGGAGTTGTGCCAGACCCGTTCGCCCCGCTCGACGCCCTCGGGCATGACCGGGCGCAGCCCGGTGCCGATGACGAGGTTGCGCGCGCGGTGGACCACGGTCTCGTCGCCGGACCTCGCCGTGACGTCCAGGTACTCCACCACGCCGTCGCGCACGACGGGTTCGACGGAGACGACCCGGTGGCCGTAGGAGACCATGTCGTCGACCTTGGCCGCGGCCCACTCGAAGTAGTCGTGGAACTCGACCCGGAGCGGGAAGAGGTTCTTGTGGTTGACGAAGTCGATCAGGCGTCCTCGGCTCTGCAGGTAGCAGAGGAAGCTGTACTCGCTCGCCGGGTTCCTGAGCGTCACCAGGTCCTTGAGGAAGGACACCTGCATCGTCGCGTCGTCGATGAGCATGCCGCGGTGCCAGCCGAAGCCGGGCTGTTGCTCGAAGAAGTGCGCGGTGACGGCCTCCTGCCTCCCGACGCGCTCGTTGTGCTCGCTCAGCGCGATCGCCATGGCGACGTTCGACGGCCCGAAGCCGATACCGATCAGGTCGTGGATCAGTGCTGCGTCGCCGGGAAGGGCCCGAGGCATGTCACTCCCATTCGTGCGCCGATTGAAACTTAGGCAAGGCTAACCTGATCTATCGTGGGTGTCGACCGGACGAACGGTCAAATCCTCCGCCCAGGTCAACTCCACCGCGACCGGCGCCCGTTGCCAGGTTAGGTGAGCCTTGCTTTACTTTCGGTGTCAGTTCGCCAGCCCGAGGAGGAACGCTGATGCGGGTCGTCATGTTCGGCTATCAGACCTGGGGCCATCGCACCCTGAAGGCGCTCCTGGAATCCGAGCACGACGTCGTGCTGGTGGTGACGCACCCCAGGAGCGAGCACGCCTACGAGAAGATCTGGAGCGACTCGGTCGCCGACCTCGCCGAGGAGCACGGCATCCCGGTCCTGATCCGCAACCGCCCCGACGACGACGAGCTGCTGCGGCGTCTGGAGGAGGCCGCTCCGGACATCATCGTCGCCAACAACTGGCGGACCTGGATCCCGCCCCGGATCTACACCCTGCCCAAACACGGCACCCTCAACGTCCACGATTCGCTGCTGCCCAAGTACGCCGGCTTCTCGCCGCTGATCTGGGCCCTCGTCAACGGCGAGTCCGAGGTCGGCGTCACGGCGCACCTGATGGACGAGGTGCTCGACGCCGGCGACATCGTGCGCCAGGAGGCGGTCGCCGTCGGTCCGACCGACACCGCCACCGACCTCTTCCACAAGACGGTCGACCTGATCGCCCCCGTCACCGTCGGCGCCCTCGACCTCATCGCCGCCGGCCGCACCGACTTCACCAAGCAGGACCGCTCGCAGGCCAGCTTCTTCCACAAGCGGGCCGAGGAGGACATCCGGATCGACTGGGGCTGGCCCGCCGACGCGCTGGAACGCCTGGTCCGCGCCCAGTCCGCGCCCTACCCGGCCGCCTTCACCTTCCACCGCGGCCGGCGTCTGGAGATCCTCGCCGCCGTCGTCTCCGAGGGCCGCTACGGCGGCACCCCCGGCCGGATCTTCTACCGCGAGGGCGACGGCGTGGTGATCGTCGCCGGCGCCGACGCCCGCACCGGCCGCAACCACGGACTGGCGGTCACCCGGGTCCGCACCGAGGACGGCCGGGAGCTGGCGGCCACCGAGTACTTCACCACGATGGGCGGCTACCTCACCGCCCGGCCCTGACGGGCGGTCGGCCCCGGGTCCCGCGCCGCGCAGCCGGCGCGGGACCCGGGGCCGGGCCCCGCTTCGGGCCCCGGCGCCGGACTCCCGGTGCCGGACTCCCGGCGTCAGGCCCGCGACGCGGGCCGCCTCCGCACCGGACGGAGACCGAAGCGCTCGGCGTCCAGGTGTTCGGAGAGCAGCGCGAGGATGTCCGCGAGCCGCTCCCGGTCCGCCGTCGAGAGCGGGGCGAGCACATCGTCGTCGACGGCCGCCAGCTCCGCGTCGACGGCGGCCGCGACCTCGCGGCCCCTGCGGGTCAGCCGGGTCAGCGTCCGGCGGCGGTCCGCCTCGTCGCGGGCACAGGTGACATGACCGGCGGCCACGAGGTCCCCGACCACCCGGGCCACGTCGGCGGAGGACAGACCGAGCCGCTCGGCCAGTTCCGCCCTGGAGAGGCCGGGCGTGTCCCCCAGGGCGCAGAGCACCATCACGTGCCAGAGCTTGAGCCCGCGGCCCGCCGCCTCCTCCGCGAGCAGCCGACGGGCCGCCCGGCCGACGAGTGCCATCAGGAAGCTGCTGCGGGCCAGCAGGCCCGGCGGACCCTCCCGCTCGACATGCGCGCAGCCGGGCGGCGCGACGGCCCCCCGGGATCGGGCCGGGCTTCCGGGCGCCTCGGGCGCGGTCGCACCGGAGGCGCGCTGTGCGCCGGGTGTGCGGTTCGTCATGGTACGGGCCTCCCCTGTCGAACGATCGTGCGTCGTCGCACCGCACCGGCCGGTGGCCGACCGTCGGTGTCCCCCCGATCGCGTCTTCGATTTAGGATAGCCTTACCTAACTTGACAGTGAAGGCGGTACTCCGCCCGACCTCCCGGGGGACTGTGGCGTGCTACCCGCCCGACCGAAGGCCCGAGCTGCCGCCCGCCCGCCGGGCGACCAGGCCGGCCGCACCACGACCCGACCGGAGCGGCCCGACCGGCGCCGCGCGAACCGGTGGCGCGCGGCAGGACTCTGCGCGGCCCTGTTGCTGCTCTTCCTGATCACGGTGCTGAGCGTCTCGGTGGGCGCGCGCTCGATCCCCTTCGGCACCGTCCTGCGCGGCCTGTTCTCGCCGGACGGCACCGAGAACGCGGTCATCGTCCAGGACTACCGGCTGACCCGCACCCTGCTCGGACTCGCCGTCGGCGCGGGCCTCGGACTCGCCGGCGCCCTCATGCAGGCGCTGACCCGCAACCCGCTCGCCGACCCCGGACTGCTGGGCATCGAGTCGGGTGCCTCCGCCGCCGTGGTGGCCGGGATCGGCTTCCTCCACGTCACCAGCCCGAGCGGCTACGTCTGGTTCGCCATGGCGGGCTCCGCGCTCACCGCGGCCGCCGTCCACACCCTCGGCACGGCCGGGCGCGGCGCGCCCTCGCCGATCCGGCTGGTCCTCGCCGGAACCGCCGTCAACGCCTCCCTGATCGCCGGGATCTCCACCCTGACCTTCCTGGACCGGGACTCCTTCGCCGCGCTGCGGATCTGGTCGGTCGGCACCCTCGCCGGCCGCGGCGACGACGTCCTCGTCCAGGTACTGCCGTTCCTGCTGATCGGCGTGGTCCTGGCACTGGCGCTGGCCGGGCCGCTGAACGCGCTGGCGCTCGGCGAGGAACTGGGCAGCGCGCTCGGCGCCCGTCCGGTCCGCACCCGGGTGCTGGTCGCCGTCGCGGTCGCGCTGCTCTGCGGGGCGGCCACCGCGGCGGTCGGGCCCGTCGGCTTCGTCGGCCTCATCGTCCCGCACGCCGTCCGGCTGGTGACCGGGCCGGACCAGCGCTGGCTGCTCGGCTACTGCCTGGTGCTCTCCCCCGCGCTCCTCCTGGGCGCCGACGTGCTCGGCCGGCTGCTGGTGCGCCCGGACGAGCTGGCCGTCGGCATCGTCACCGCGGCCCTCGGTGCGCCCGTCCTCGTCGTCCTGGTCCGCCGCCGGAAGGTGCCCCAGCTGTGACGTCCCGTCCGGAGGACCTCGTCGTCCCCCTCCCCCTCCCGCCGCTGTCCGGACCGGGCGCGATCGACCCGGCCGGGCTCGTCCCGGGTCTGCGGATCCGCCTCGGCCCGCTGCGCCTGCGGGTCGCCCGGCGCCCGCTCACCGCCGGTCTCGGCCTGCTCGCGGCCCTGCTCGCGGTGGGCGTCGCCGCCCTGGGGACGGGCGACTTCCAGGTCTCCCCCGCCGATGTGCTCCGGACCCTGGCCGGCCACGGCAGCGGCACCACCGACTACGTGGTGAACGATCTGCGGCTGCCCCGGCTGGCGCTCGGGATCGTGGTCGGCGCCGCGCTCGGACTCAGCGGGGCGGTGTTCCAGAGCCTGGCCCGCAACCCCCTGGGCAGCCCGGACCTGATCGGGTTCGAGACCGGCGCCGCGACCGGCGCCCTGCTCCAGATCCTGGTCCTGGGCGGAGGCCCGTTCGCGGTCGCGCTGGGCGCCGTGGGCGGCGGCTTCGCCACCGCGCTGGTCGTGTACCTGCTCGCGTACCGGCGCGGGGTCCAGGGCTACCGGCTGATCGTGGTCGGCATCGCCGCCGGCGCGCTGCTCAGCTCGGTGAACGCCTATCTGATGACGGAGGCGTCGATCGACGAGGCGCAGGCGGCGGCGGTATGGCTGACCGGCTCGCTGAACGGCCGGGGCTGGGAGCAGTTCGCCCCGGCCGCGGCCGCGGTCGGGCTGCTCCTCCCCGCCGTACTGCTGATGGGCCGTCATCTTCGGCTGATGGAGTCGGGCGACGACAGCGCCAAGGCGCTCGGCGTCCCGGTCGAGCGCTCCCGCGCGCTGCTGGTGGTGTGCGCGGTCCTGCTGGCGGCGGTCGCCACCGCCAGCGCCGGGCCGGTCTCCTTCGTGGCACTGGCCGCGCCGCAGCTGGCCCGGAGGCTGTCCGGCGCGGCGGGGGTGAGCCTGCTGCCCTCGGCGCTGATGGGCGCGGTGCTGCTGTGCGCGGCGGACCTCGCAGCGCAGCGGGTACTGGCCCCGGTCCAGCTCCCGGTGGGCATCATGACGGCGGCGATCGGCGGGCTGTACCTGGTCTGGCTGCTCTCGCACGAATGGCGGTCGGGCCGGCGCTGACGGGGCGCCGGGCCCGGGCGGCCGGCCCGGGTGGCGCGCACGCACGGAGCCCGTCCGGAAGAGTCCGGACGGGCCCCGTGCGTGCGGCGGACGGCTCAGCCCGCGGCCGCCCCCTCCTCGTCGTCCTCGTCCGGCTCGTGATGGTCCAGGTTGACGGTCCCGCGCTTCCAGTAACCGTCGACGTCGGTGATGTCGCGATCGAAGCCCGCCGCCCGCAGGTGCCGCCGGATCGGCCTCAACTCGCCCGCCTCGCCCGCGATCCAGACGTAGGGCACCCCGGGCGGGTACTCCAGGTCGCGGATCGCGGTGAACAGGCGGTCGCTGTCGCCGTGGGCGCGGCCGTCGCGGTGCAGCCAGACGATGTCCGCGTTCGCGCGGGTCTCCAGGTGGTGCTCCTCGGCCGCGTCGTCCACGAGCACGAAGACCTTGGCCACCGCTCCCTCGGGGAGGATCTCCAGGTACCGGGCGACGCCGGGCAGCCCGGTCTCGTCGCAGCCGAGCAGGTACCAGTCGAAGTCGAGCTCGGCCAGGACGGAGCCGCGTGGCCCGGCCAGACCGAGCTTCTGCCCCGGGGCGGCCTGCTCGGCCCAGACGGAGGCGACACCGCTGCCGTGCAGCACGAAGTCGAGGTCGAGCTCGCCGGCCTCGCGATCGAAGCGCCGGGTGGTGTAGTCCCGGGAGATCGGGTGGGGCGGGGCGTCGGGGAAGATCAGGCCCTCGTCGTCGTCCCCCAGCAGGGGCAGCACCGGCTCGGTCTCGCCGGGCGCTGGGAAGAACGCCTTGACGTGATCGGCGGGCGCCTGGTCGATGAAGCCGGCCAGCTCGGGCCCGCCGAGCGTGACCCGGACCATCCGGGGCGTGATCCGGGTGACCCGGAGGACCTCCAGGGTCCGCAGCGCGAGGTCGTGGTAGACGGTCTTGATCCGGTGGGCGTTGTCGCTCATGGTGTCCTCGTTTCGGTCCGGGGGAAGCACGGGGTCCCCCGGAGGATGCGGCCGGACGGCGGCAGCCGGTCCGGCGGTACGGCGGCGCGGGACCCGGCGGGGACCGGGCGGACGGCCCGCCGCTCACACCCCCTCCGCCAGCGCGCGCTGCACCAGGGGGCCGATCCGGTCCAGGGCCGGAGGATCCATCAGCTCGTCGTGGGAGACGTCGAGGACGTGTTCCACCAGTCGGCCGCGCAGATGGCGGGGCCACACCAGGCCCGGGGCGTCCCCGGGGGCGGTGGTGCGGGCCGCGGTGACGAACAGGGCGTCACCCGTCCACTCCGGTGTGCGGCTGCGGGACAGCAGCCGGACGCAGTGGAGGTTGGTGTCGACGACGGCCTCCAGCAGCTCGCGGTCGAAACCGGCGAGCAGGCCCCGACTGTCGCGGACGGCGGCGATCGCCCGCTCCCGGTCGACGGTGCCCGCGGCTCCCCCGCCCCCGTCCCCGTCCGCCGGGGCGAGCCCGGCGACACCCAGCAGGAAGCCGCTCTCCTCCTCGGCGAGGCGCTCACGGAACGCCGGGTCGTCGACGAAGGCCCAGTCCTCGGTCTCCGGCGGGTAGGCGTCCAGCAGACCGAGGAAGGCCACCTCCTCGCCGTCCCGCTGGAGCAGCGCGGCCATGGTGTGCGCGACCGTACCGCCGAAGGAGTAGCCCAGCAGGTGGTACGGGCCGTGCGGGCGGACCGCGCGCAGCTCGGCGAGGTAGCGCTCGGCGAGCCCCCGGACGTTGTCGACGTCCGGGAGTTCGCCCCGCAGGCCGGGCGACTGGAGACCGTAGAGCGGGCGCTCCGGGTCGAGGTGGCGCAGCAGCCCGGCGTACTGCCAGCTGAAGCCCGAGGCCGGGTGGACGCAGAACAGCGGTGGCAGCGAACCCCGTTCGCGCAGGGGCAGCAGGGTGCGCAGCGCGTCGGCGCGGGCGTCGGTGCCGATCCGGGCGGCGGCCTCGGCCACGGTCGGCGCCGTCATCAGGGTCGCCACCTGGACCGGGGTGTTGAGTTCGGCGCGGATCCGGCCGGCCAGCCGCATCGCGAGCAGGGAGTGGCCGCCGAGTTCGAAGAAGTTGTCGTCGACGCCGACGGCGGGCAGGCCGAGCACCTCGGCGAAGAGCCGGCAGAGCAGTTCCTCGCGGGTGTCGGCGGGCGGGCGTCCGGCCGGGCCGGCGACCGGCGGGGCGGGCAGCGCCGCCCGGTCGAGCTTGCCGTTGACGGTGAGCGGCAGCGCGGGAAGGGTGACGAAGGCCGCCGGCACCAGGTACTCGGGCAGGGTGGCGGCGAGCGCGGCGCGCAGTTCGGCCGGCCCGGCCGGGTGGCCGGGCACCGGCACCGTGTAGGCGACCAGCCGGTGCCCGGCCGGTCCGGGCCGGGCGAGGACGGCGGCGGCGGCCACCGCGTCCAGGGCGAGCAGGGCCGACTCGACCTCGCCCGGTTCGACCCGGAAGCCGCGGATCTTCACCTGCTGGTCGGTACGGCCGAGGTAGTCGGTCCGGCCGTCCGGGCGGCGGCGCACCAGGTCGCCGGTGCGGTACATCCGGCTGCCGGGCGGGCCGTACGGGTCGGCGACGAAGCGCGCGGCGGTCGGCCCGGGGCGGTCGTGGTAGCCACGGGCCAGGCCGTCGCCGGACAGGTACAGTTCGCCGGGCGTTCCGTCCGGCACCGGGCGCAGGGCGTGGTCGAGCACCAGGGCGCGGGTGTTCATGATCGGGCGGCCGACGGTGGCGGTGGGGCTCTCGTCCACGCCGCTGCCGAGCGCGTTGATGGTGTACTCGGTGGGGCCGTAGAGGTTGTAGCCGGTGGTGCCGTCGGTCCGCGCCAGCAGCTGCCAGAGCGACTCGGGAACGGCCTCGCCGCCGAGCAGCACCAGCAGGGGGCGGTGCCGGCCCGGGGCGAGCAGCCCTGCCTCGACGAGCTGCTGTGCGTAGGAGGGCGTGACGTTGAGGACGTCGATCCGCTCGTGGTGGTAGTGCTCGACCAGGGCCTGCGGGTCGAGCCGCAGGTGTTCGTCGATCACATGCACCTCGTGCCCGTCGACCAGCCAGAACAGCTCCTCCCAGGACATGTCGAAGGCGAAGGAGACGGTGTGCGCGATGCGCAGCCGCCGGTCGCCGGCCCGCTCCTCGGTCGGGGCGAAGATCCTGGCCCGGTGGTTGACCAGCATCGTGGTCAGGCCGCGGTGCGGGACGACGACGCCCTTGGGACGGCCGGTGGATCCGGAGGTGTGGATGACGTAGGCCGGGTGGTCGAGGTGCCGGGGCGCGGGCAGGTCCGCGGCGGTGACCGGGGCCGGGTCGGCCGGGCCGGGCGGTCCGCTCGGGTCGTCCAGCAGCAGCCGGTGCGTGCCGGGGGTGTCCGGCAGCCGGTCCGCGACGGCGGTGACGGTGAGCAGGCAGCACGGCCGGACGTCCTCGACCATCGCGGCGAGCCGCTCGTCGGGATGGTCGAGGTCCAGCGGCAGATAGGCGGCGCCGCTGCGCAGCACGGCGAACAGCGCGGCGACGTAGTCGGCCGACCGCGGCAGGGCGAGCGCGACCACGGCCTCCGGTCCGGCGCCGCGGGCGAGCAGGGCCCGGGCGAGCCGGTCGGCCCGGCGGTCGAGTTCGGCGTAGCTCAGCCGCTCGCCGCCGCAGACCAGGGCGGTGGCGTCGGGAGTGCGGGCGGCCCGCTCGGCGAGC
The DNA here is from genome assembly GCF_044764505.1 of Kitasatospora sp. NPDC094019. Taxonomy (NCBI): domain Bacteria; kingdom Bacillati; phylum Actinomycetota; class Actinomycetes; order Kitasatosporales; family Streptomycetaceae; genus Kitasatospora; species Kitasatospora sp. NPDC094019. Next base: position 38,283 of record NZ_JBIWIF010000009.1, on the reverse strand, counting down.
AGCCGGTCGACGGTGGTGTCGGGGACCGGGTGGCCGGTGTCGTCGCCGCGGGCGAGCAGCCGGGCCTGTTCTCCCGGCGGGGTGAGGGCGAGCCGGCCGACCGGGCGGGCGGCGGCGTCCGGCAGGGCGCGCACCAGGGCTTCGAGCCGGTCGGCGACGGCCGCGGCGGTGGCGTCGTCGATCAGGTCGGGGCGGTGGGCGAGACTGAGTTCGATGGCGCGGTCGGGGGTGACGGCGAGGGTCAGCGGGTAGTGGGTGCCGTCGACGCTGTGGGTCCAGCCGATGGCGTGCCGGGCGACGGCCGCCTCGCGGGCGGCGTCGTCGAGCGGGGTGTTGCGGAACACGTAGAGGGTGTCGAAGAGCCGGCCGAAGCCGCTGAGCCGCTGGACTCCGCCGAGTCCGGCCTGGTGGTGCGGGAGCATCGCGGCGTGCTCGCGCTGGGTCCGGACCAGGAAGTCGCGGACCGGTTCGCCCGGCCGGACGGTGACCCGGAACGGCAGGGTGTTCATGAACATCCCGATCATCGTGTCCGCGGCGGGGAGCTCCGGCGGTCGCCCGGAGACGGTGGCGCCGAAGACCACGTCGTCCGATCCGGTGAGGCCAGCCAGGGTGAGCGCCCAAGCGGCACTGAGCACCGTGTTGAGGGTGACGCCGCAGGAGCGGGCGAAGCCGCGCAGCGCGTCGGCGGCCGGTTCGTCCAGCAGGACGGGGCGGACCCGGGCGATCACCGGCTGCCGGGCCGGGTCCTCGGGGGCGACCAGGGTGGCGGCGGGCAGGCCGGCCAGGTGGTCGCGCCATGCCTCGGCGGACGCCGTGCGGTCGGTGGCGGCGAGGTGCTGGAGGAACTCCCGGTAGGGGGTGGCGGGCGGCAGCGCGTCCTCGTTGCCGCCGTGCTGGTAGAGCGCGAACAGTTCCTCGAAGAACAGCGACTCCGACCAGCCGTCGGTGAGGATGTGGTGCTGCGTCACGCAGAACACGTACCGCTCGGGACCGAACCGGAACAGGGTGACCCGCAGCAGCGGCGGGTCGGCCAGGTCGAACCGGGTGGCGGCGTCGGCGTGCGAGAACTCCTCCAGGGCGCGGTCCTGGGCGGCCCGGTCGAGGTGGGCGAGGTCGACCTCGTGCCAGGGCAGCGACCAACTGCCGGGGACCACCTGAACCGGCTCGTCGAGACCCTCGTGCCGGAACCCGGCGCGCAGGTTGGGGTGGCGGCGCAGCAGGGCCTCGACGGCGGCCCGCAGCGCGACGGCGTCCACCGCGTGCAGCAGCTCGACGAAGTTCTGCATCAGGTAGACGTCGAGGGCGCGGTCGTCGTAGACGGCGTGGAAGTACAGGCCCTCCTGGAGCGGGGAGAGCGGCAGGACGTCCACCGCTCCGGGGCACTGCTCCTCCGCCCGGCGGCGGGTCTCCGCGGGCAGCAGGGCGGCCGCGGCGGCGGCCCGTTCGGGTGCGGGCGCGGTGGCGGCGCCCGCGAGCCGGGCGGGGGTGCGGTGCTCGAAGACGGCGCGCGGGGTGAGGACGAGCTGCTCCTTGCGGAGCCTGGAGACCAGCTGGATCGAGGTGATGGAGTCGCCGCCGAGGGCGAAGAAGTCGTCGTCCACGCCGGCCGCGGTGAGGCCGAGGAGGTCGGCGAAGGCCCGGCAGACCGCGTCCTCGGCGGGGGTGCGCGGGGGCGCGGACCGGGCGTCGCCGGACAGCGCGGGCGCGGGCAGCGCGGCCCGGTCGAGCTTGCCGTTGACGGTGAGCGGCAGCCGGTCGACGGTCACCAGGGCGGCGGGCACCAGGTGCTCGGGCAGTTTCGCGGCCAGGGCGCGGCGGGTGGCGGCCGGGTCGGCGGGGCCGGTGAGGTAACCGACCAGGCGCCGGACGCCGGGGGTGTCCTCGCGGACGACGACCGCGGCGGTGGCGACGCCCGGCAGGGCGGTGAGCGCGGCCTCGATCTCGCCGGGTTCGATCCGGTGACCGCGGATCTTGACCTGCTCGTCGGCGCGGCCGAGGTACTCCAGGCTGCCGTCGGGGCGGCGGCGCACCAGGTCCCCGGTGCGGTACATCCGGCCGCCGGGCGGGCCGCAGGGGTCGGCGAGGAAGCGTTCGGCGGTGAGGCCGGGGCGGCCCAGGTAGCCGCGGGCCAGGCCGGTGCCGGCGAGGTACAGCTCGCCGGGCGCCCCGTCGGGCGCCGGCCGCAGGGCGTGGTCGAGCACCAGCGCGGTGGTGCCGGACAGGGGGGTGCCGACCAGTGGTGCCTCGCTGTCGGCGAGGTCCGCGGCGAGGGCGTCGACGGTGAACTCGGTCGGGCCGTACAGGTTGACGGCGCGCAGGCCCTCGCAGGCCCGGACGGCGGCCCACTGGGCGGGCGGCACCGCCTCGCCGCCGAGGAGCAGCAGCGCGGGGCGGTGTTCACCGTCGGCGAGCAGGCCCCACTCCAGCAGTTGCCGGGCCTGGGTCGGGGTGACGTCGAGGGTGTCGATCCGGTGACGGCGGACGTAGTCGACGGTGAACTCGGGGTCGCGGCGCTCGTGCTCGTCCAGCAGGTGCAGTTCGTGGCCGGCGATCAGCCAGAACAGCTGCTCCCAGGCGGTGTCGAAGGAGAACGAGGCGGTGTGCAGGGCCCGGATCCGGCGTCCGGCGGTGCGCACGGCGGGGTCGATCAGGGCGGCGCGGTGGTGGGCGTGGAGATTGGCGAGTCCGCGGTGGGTGAGGACGACGCCCTTGGGGCGGCCGGTGGAGCCGGAGGTGTGGATGACGTAGGCGGGGTGGTCGGGGCCGGGCCGCCGGACCGCCGGTCCGTCCGCGGCGCCGTCACCGTCACCGTCACCGCCGCTGACGCTGACGTCGGCCTCGCCCGAGGGGTCCAGCAGCAGCGGGACGGCCGCGTCCGCGGGCAGGCGGGCGGCCGCGGCGGCGGTGGTGACCACGCAGGCGGGCCGGACGTCCTCGACCATCGCGGCGAGCCGCTCGTCGGGGTGGTCGAGGTCCAGCGGCAGATAGGCGGCGCCGGCGCGCAGCACGCCGAGCAGCGCCACGACGGAAGCCTCGGTGCGCGGCAGGGCGAGGGCGACGACCGCCTCGGGTCCGATCCCGCGGGCCGCCAGCCGCCGGGCGAGGGCGGCCGAGCGCCGGTCCAGTTCGGCGAAGGAGGTCCGGCGGCCGCCGCAGACCAGGGCGGTTTCCCCGGGCGCGGCGGCGGCGTGGGCCGTGAACCGGTCGGTGACCGGGCCCTCGTACGGGGCCGGGGCCGGTCCGCGGCCCCGGGCCGCCGCGCGGGCGTGCTCGGCGGCGGTCACCGTGCGCAGGGCGCCGACCGGCCGGTCGGGGTCGGCGGTGACCTGGGCCAGCAGGCCGGCCAGCCGTTCGCCGATCAGCTCCACCCGGTCCGCCGTGAACAGGTCCGGCCGGTACTCGAGTTCCAGCACGGCGGCGCGCTCCAGCGCCACGGCGAGTGTGAGCGGGTAGTGGGTGGCGTCGCGGGCGGTGACTCCGGTGACCGTTGCGCCGCCGGCCAGGGCGGGCCGGTCGGACGGGTCCACCGGGTAGTTCTCGATCACCAGCAGGGTGTCGAAGAGCTCGCCGCCGCCGGCCTGCTTCTGGATCGCCTGGAGCCCGAGGTGCTGGTGGGCCAGCAGGCCGTTCTGCTCCGCGCGGAAGCGGCGGACAAACTGCGCGAACGACTCCCCCGGGCGGTTGTCGACCCGGACCGGCACGGTGGTGATGAACAGTCCGATCATCGTGTCCACGCCGGGCAGGTCCTCGGGCCGGCCGGAGACGGTGAGGCCGAAGACGGTGTCCCGGCGCCCGGTGAGCGAACCGAGCAGCAGGCCCCAGACGCACTGCAGCACGGTGCTGGGGGTGGTGCCGAGCCGGCGGGCGGTGGCGTGCAGGGCGGCGGTGGCCTCCTCACCCAGCCGGACGGCGTGCCGGGCCGGGCGCACCGGCCGGCGGGCCGGGTCCGCGGCGGCGAGCAGGGTGGGGCCGTCGGTGCCGGCCAGCGCGGTGCGCCAGGCGGCCTCGGCGGCGGCGCGGTCCCGGCCGGCCAGCCGGCGCAGGTGGTCCCGGTAGGGGCGGACGTCGGGCAGGCCCCGCGGGTCGCCGTCCCGGTCGTACAGCGCCAGCAGCTCCCGCACCAGCAGCGGCATCGACCAGCCGTCGACCAGGATGTGGTGCACGGTCACCACGAGCCGGTGCTCGCGGTCGGTCAGCCGGGCCAGCGCCAGCCGCAGCAGCGGCGGACGGTGCAGCACGAACCGCTCGGCCAGCTCGGCCCGTTCGAGGCCGCGCAGGGCGGCGCCGGTGGGGTCGGCGGCGTGGGCGGCCCGCAGGTCGTGCGGGCGGACGGCCAGGTCCACCTCGGCGGGGACGAACTGGACGGGCTGCGGCATGTTCTCGTACCAGAAACCGGCCCGCAGGTTGGCGTGACGGCGCAGCAGGGCCCGGGCGGCGGCGGTCAGCCGGTCCGGGTCGACCGGCCCGTCCAGGGCGACGGTCAGCTGGACGGTGTAGACGTCCGGGGCCTGCTCGTCGTAGGAGGACAGGAACAGCATGCCTTCCTGCAGGGGCGACAGCGGCAGCATGTCCTGGAGTCGGGCCTCGGTCATCGCTGGTCCTTCCACATCTGTTCGAGCAGGGTGATCTGGTCCTGACCGAGCGTGAGCAGGTCGAGGTCCGAGGGGGTGCGGCCGCCGGCCGAGGGGGTCGCGGCCCAGGTGGCGAGGCCGTCGAGGGCGGTGGTCCAGGCGTCGGCGAGGGCGCGGGCGCGTTCCGGCGGCAGGCTCCCGGCGGCGGTGATCCACCGGGCGACGAGCCGCGGGCCGTCGGGGCCGGGGTCGATCCGGGCGACGATCTCCAGCGGGTGCGAGAGCGGGGTGCGCGGGTCGGCACCGTCGTCCAGCGCGCCGGCCTCGGGGGCGGGGCCCCACGGGGTGCCGGGGGCGACGGTGCGCCGGCCGAGGTAGTTCCAGAGCACCTCCGGGGCGGCCGCGGGGTCGAAGCGGCGCGCGGTGGCGGGGTTGGCGTGCCGCAGCAGTGCGGCGCCGATGCCGCCGCCGGGGACGCGCCGCAGCTGTTCCTTGACCTCCTTGAGGGCCCGGCCGGCGTCCTCGCCGCCGGCCAGGGCCGCGGCCGGGTCGACCGTCCCGGGGTCGAGGCGGACCGGGTACAGGCTGGTGAGCCAGCCCACGGTGCGGGAGAGGTCGGCGCCGGGCAGCAGTTCCGCCTCGCGGCCGTGCCCCTCCAGCTCGACCGGCAGCCCGCCGACCGCGCCGGCCGGCGCGAGGCTCGCGGCGGCCAGGGCGAGGGCGGTGAGCAGGACGTCGTTGACCGTCCCGTGCACGGCCGCGGGCACGGTGTCCAGGAGCGGCGCGGTGCGTTCCGCGGTCAGGGCGACGGTGAAGGAACGGGCGGTGCCGACGGTGTCCGACCCGGCGTCCAGCGGCCGGGACCCGAGGGGGCGGCGCGCGTCCCCGGCGAGCAGCCAGTGGTCGAGTTCGGCGACCCGGCGGGGGCTGTGCGCCTCCGCGAGCAGGTGCGTGGTCCAGGTCCGCAGCGAGGTGGGGACGGGTGGCAGCAGGGGAGGCCGGGCGGCGGCCGCGTCCTGGCACCCGGTGCGCAGGTCGTCGAGCAGGATGCCCCAGGAGACCTCGTCGACCGCGAGGTGGTGGACGGCGAGCAGCAGCCGCCCGGGGCGGCCGGGGCCGGGGTCGAAGTGGACGGCCGCCAGGAGCAGGCCCTCGGCGGGGCGCAGCCGTCCGACGGCGGCCGCCGACTCGGCGGCGAGCAGGTCGGGCGGCACGGCGCCGCCCGGGTCGTCGACGGGCAGGGTCCGCAGCCGGTCGGCGGCGGTGATCGCGCCGGGCGCGAGCGCCTCGACGGCCCAGACGCCCGGCGCCGGCCGGTGCAGGCGCTGACGCAGCCCCAGGTGGTGGTCCAGCAGGGCCTGGAGGGCGGTGGTCAGGTGCTCGGGCCGCAGGCCCGGCGGCAGGGTCAGCAGCCGGGTCTGGGCGATCCGGTCGACCGGGCCGCCGCGGGCGGCCAGCCAGTGGGCGATCGGCGGGAGCGGGAGGGCGCCGGGGGCGTCGTCGGCGGGGCCGGGGCGGGCGGCGGCCGCGGCGGGGGCCGGGACGGCGGTTCCGGCCAGCGCGGCGGGGGTGGGCGCCTCGAACACCTGACGGGCGGTCAGGGTGAGCCCGGCCCTCCTGGCCAGCGAGACCAGCCGGATCGCGACCAGGCTGTCCCCGCCGAGTTCGAAGAAGTCGGCCCCCGGGTCGACCGCGGGCAGGCCGAGCGCCTCGGCCATCAGGGCGGCCAGCCGGGCGGCGGGGTCGGCGGCGGGAGCTTCGGCGTCCGGACCCTCGGCACCGGGGGCCTCGGCAGCGGGAGCGTCGGCCGGGGCGGCGGCGCCGGGCGCACCGTCCCGGGCCGCGGGTCCGGCCGGGACCTCCGGGGTCGGCGGGGCGGGCAGGGCGCGCCGGTCGAGCTTGCCGTTGACCGACAGCGGCAGCGCGTCCAGCAGCAGGACCGGCGCCGGCACCATGTAGCCGGGCAACCGCTCGGCGGCCAGCCGGCGCAGTTCCCGCCGGTCCGGGGCGGCGCCCGGCTCGGGCACCGCGTACCCGACCAGGAGGGTGCCGCCGTGCGCACTGCGGTGCACGGCGGCGGCGGCCGCGGCGACGCCGGGCAGCGAGGCCAGTACCGACTCCACCTCGCCGAGTTCGATCCGCAGGCCGCGGATCTTGACCTGGTCGTCGGCCCGCCCCCGGTAGTGCAGGCGGCCGTCGGCGGTGCGCCGGGCGAGGTCGCCGGTGCGGTACATCCGGGTGCCGGGCGGCCCGTACGGGTCGGCCACGAAACGTTCGGCCGTCAGGCCGGGGCGGGCCAGGTAGCCGCGGGCGAGCTGCACCCCGGTCAGGTAGAGCTCGCCGGGGACACCGGGCGGGACCGGCCGCAGCCGGGCGTCCAGCACCCGGACGCCGGTGTTGCGCACCGGCGCGCCGATCGGGACGCCCTCCGGGCCGGTGCCGTCGGGCCGGTAGTGCTCGGCGGTGACGTCGACGGCGGCCTCGGTGGGGCCGTAGAGGTTCTCCAGGGCCACCTCGCGGGGACCGCAGGCGGTGCGGAAGCGCTCGGCCAGCTCGCCTCCCAGGGCCTCACCGCTGCAGAACACCCGCCGCAGCGAGGGGAGTCCGGCGGGCGACTGCTCGGCCAGGAAGGCGGCCAGCATCGACGGCACGAAGTGGGTCACGCTCACCCGGTGGCGGCGGACCAGCTCGGCCAGGTAACCGGGGTCCCGGTGCCCGTCGGGACGGGCGACGACCACGGGGACCCCGGCGGTGAAGGGCCAGAAGAGCTCCCAGACCGAGACGTCGAACCCGGCGGGGGTCTTGTGCAGCACCCGGTCGCCGGGGCCGAGCGGGTAGTCGTCCTGCATCCAGCGCAGTCGGTTGACGACGGCCGCGTGGGTGACCTGGACGCCCTTGGGCAGCCCGGTCGACCCGGAGGTGAAGATGACGTACGCCGGGTGGTCGGGGTGCAGCGGGGCGGTGCGCTCGGCGTCGGTGACGGGCCCGGCGGGGCGGTCCCGCAGCGCCTCCTCGGTCGCGGTGGTGCCCAGCAGCAGTACCGGGGGCGCCCCGTCGGGCAGCCGGCCGGCCGACCCGGGCTCGGTGAGGACGCAGACCGGGCGGGCGGTGTCCAGCAGGTGGCGCAGGCGCGCGGCCGGGTGGTCGAGGTCCAGCGGCAGGTAGGCGCCGCCGGCCCGGACCACCGCGTGCACGGCGACCAGCAGGTCCGCGGAGCGCGGCAGGGCCACCGCGACCACGCTCTCCGGGCCGACCCCGCGCGCGATCAGCAGCCTGGCCAGCCGGTCGGCCCGGTCGTCGAACCCGGCCCGGGTGAGCGCTGCGTCGTCGGTGAGCACGGCGGTGGCCGCGGCCGGGTCGGCGGGGGCTCCGGCGGCCACCAGCGCGACCAGGTCGGCCGGGTCGCCGGGGGCGTCGGCCCGGTCGGTGGGACGCGGTCCGTACAGGGCGAGCGCGCGTTCCCCGGCGGCCATCGGGTCGAGCCCGGAGACCGGGCGGGCCGGGTCGGCGACGACCAGCTCGGCGAGGCGGACCAGCCGGGCGGCGAGGGCCCGGGCGGTGTCCCCGTCGAAGCGGTCCAGGCTGTGGCGGACACCGCCCTCCAGCCGTCCGCCGCCGTCCGGGGCCGGTCCGACGGCCACCTCCAGGTCGAACTTGGCGCCGCCGGTGTCGACCAGTACCTCCCGGGCGGCGGCGCCGAACAGGGTGGCCGGCAGCGGGGCGGCCGAGTGGAAGGTCAGCATGGTCTGGAACAGCGGGTGCCGTCCGGCCGCGCGGACCGGGGCGACGGCGCGCACCACCTGTTCGAAGGGCAGGTCCGCGTGGTCGAAGGCGTCGAGGTCGGCGTCGCGCAGCCGCTCCAGCAGCGCGGCGAAGTCCGGGTCGCCGGACAGGTCCGCGCGCAGGACCACGGTGTTGAGGTGGTGGCCGACCTGTCCCTCCAGGGCGCTCTCGCCGCGGGCCGAGACCGGGGTGCCGACCACGATGTCCTCGCCCGCGCCGTGGCGGTGCAGCAGGACGGCGAGGAGGGCGTGCACGGCCGTGAAGACGGTCGCGCCGTGCTCGCGGGCGAGCGCGGTCAGCCCGGCGGCGAGCTCGGCCGGCAGCTCGAATCGGGCGACCGCCCCGCGGTGGGTCGGCCGCGGCGGGCGCGGCCGGTCGGCGGGCAGCGCCGACTCCTCGGGCAGGCCGGCCAGCCGCTCGGCCCAGAAGGCGCGGTCCCGCTCCGCCGTCCCGGCCAGGACCTCGCCCTGCCAGCGCGCGAAGTCGGCGTACTGGACGGGCAGCGGATCGAACCGCGGGACGCGGCCGGCTCGCCGCGCGGTGTGGGCGAGGTCGAGGTCGGCGAGCAGCGGGCCGGCCGACTCCTCGTCCGCGGCCAGGTGGTGCAGCGTCAGCAGCAGTACGTGGTCGTGCTCGGCGATCCGGACCAGGTGGGCCCGCACCGGCGGCGCGGCCTCCAGGTCGAACGGCGGGGCGAGCAGTTCGCGCAGGGTCGCGTCGAGCCCGTCCGGCCCGACCGGCCGGACGACCAGCGGCACCAGCTGTCCGCCGGGCTCCAGGACGTGCTGGTACGGCTCGCCGTCGTGCTCGCGGACCACGGTGCGCAGGCTCTCGTGCCGGTCGACCACGTCGCCGAGCGCCTCGGCCAGCGCCCCGGGGTCCAGGGGGCCGGTCAGCCGGACGGCGACCGGGACGTGGTAGGCGGCGCCGGTGTCCTGGACGCTATGGGCGAGCCACAGACCGAGCTGGCCCGGCGCGAGCGGCACCCGCGCGGCCCTGGGCCCGGCCGCCAGGGCGGGGCGGGAGCGCCCGGCCCGGTCGGCCAGCCGGGCGGCCAGCGCCGCCGGGGTGCGGGTCTCGAAGACGTCCCGGACGGCGGCGTCGGTGCGCAGCGCGGTGCGCAGCCGTCCGGCCAGTCGCGCCGCGAGCAGCGAGTGGCCGCCGAGCGCGAAGAAGTCGTCGTCGGGTCCGGCGTCGGCGAGGCCGAGGACCTGGGCGAAGGCACCGCGGACCAGGTCCTCGCGGGTACCGCGCGGCGCCCGGGGGACGGCCGCGCCGGAGACCGGGGCGGCGGGGGCCGGGAGGGCGGCCCGGTCGAGCTTGCCGGCGACCGTCGTCGGCAGCGCCGGCAGCACGACCAGCGCGGACGGCACCAGGTACTCGGGCAGCTCCTCGGCGAGCGCGCGGCGCAGTTGCCCGGGGTCGGCGGTCCCGGTGACGTAGCCGACCAGGCGCGGGTGTCCGGGGGCGTCCTCGCGGACGAGCACGGCCGCGGCGGTGACCCCGTCCCGGCGCAGGAGAGCCGCCTCGACCTCGCCGGGCTCGATCCGGAAGCCGCGCAGCTTGACCTGCTGGTCGCCGCGGCCGAGGTACTCCACCAGGCCGTCGGCCCGGCGGCGGACCAGGTCGCCGGTGCGGTACATCCGGGTGCCGGGCGGGCCGTACGGGTCGGCCACGAAGCGCTCGGCCGTCAGCCCCGGTCGGCCGAGATAGCCGAGGGCCAGCTGGACGCCCGCGAGGTACAGCTCGCCGGGGACGCCCGGGGGCACCGGCCGCAGCCGGGCGTCGAGGACGTGGATCCGGGTGTTGTCGAGCGGCCTGCCGATGACCGGGGAGGACGCGTCGGTGACGTCCGCGACCAGGGCGTCCACGGTGAACTCGGTCGGGCCGTAGTAGTTGACGACCCGGACGCCGGAGTGCTCGCGCAGCCGGGTCCAGAGCGGCGGCGGCACGGCCTCGCCGCCGAGGAGCAGCACCGACGGCTGCCGTTCGCCGTCGAGCAGGCCGCTCTCCAGCAGTTGGAGCGCGTAGGAGGGGGTGACGTCCAGGGCGTCGATCCGGTGGTCCGAGCAGTACGCCACCACGGCGTCGGCGTCACGGCGGTCGTGCTCGTCGAGCAGGTGCAGTTCGTGGCCGGCGACCATCCAGAGCAGCTGTTCCCAGGAGGAGTCGAAGGAGAACGAGGCGGTGTGCAGGGCGCGGATCCGGCGGCCGAGGCGTTCGGCGGTCGGCCGGTGGAGCGTGCGGTCGTGGTCGTGGAACAGGTTGTCGAGCCCGCCGTGGGTGAGCACGACGCCCTTCGGGACGCCGGTGGAACCGGAGGTGTGGATGACATAGGCGGGGGCTGCCGGGTCCGGAACGGTCAGGACCGGGCCGGGACGGTCAGCGGCGATCGCCCGGACGGTGTCCGGAGCGTCGAGGGCGACGGCGGCGGTGCCCGGCGGCAGCAGGGCGGCGGTCGCGGCGGTGCACAGCACGGCGGCCGGGCGGGCGTCGGCCAGCATGGCGGCGATCCGGGTGGGCGGCAGGTCGAGGTCGATCGGCAGGAAGGCGCCACCGGTGCGCAGCACCGCCAGCAGCGCGGCGACCGCGTCGGCGGTCCGGGGCAGCAGCAGCGCGGTGATCGTCCCGGGGCCGCCGCCGCGGGCGAGCAGCAGCCGGGCAAGCCGGTCGGCCCGGTCGTCCAGGGCGGCGAAGCCGGTCCGCTCGTCGCCCACCACCACGGCGCACTCGTCGGGGGTGGCGGCGACGCGGGCGGCGAACTCCTCGGTGACGGTGGTGGGCGGCCGCACCCGGGAGGTGTCGTGGGAGCGCTCCAGCTGCCGGGCCTCGGCGGCGGAGAGCAGGTCGAGCGCGCCGACCGGGAGGTCGGGGGCGGCGACCGCCCGGGCGACCAGCCGCACCAGCCGGTCGGCGAAGCCGCGGACGGTGGCCCGGTCGAACAGGTCGGTGGCGTAGCGGATGCCGCCGAGCAGCCCGGAGCCGTCCGGGGCGGGCCGCAGCACCACGTCGAGGTCGAACTTGGCGGCCCCGGGGTCGACGGGCAGTTCGGAGGTGCTCAGGCCGAACAGCCGCCCGGTGTCGGGGCCCGCCTCCTCCAGGGCGACCATGGTCTGGAAGAGCGGCTGGCGGCCGAGCAGCCGCTCCGGGTTGAGTTCCTCCACCAGCCGTTCGAAGGGGAGGTCGGCGTGGTCGAGGGCGGCCAGGTCGGTGGCGCGGACGCGGTCCAGCAGCTCGGCGAAGCTCGGGTCGCCGGACAGGTCGGCCCGCAGCACCAGGGTGTTGACGAAGAAGCCGACCAGTCCGTCCAACGCGGCCTCCCCGCCGCGCCCGGCGACCGGCGTGCCCAGCGGCACGTCCTCGCCCGCGCCCAGCCGGTGCAACAGCGCCGCCACCGCCGCGTGCACGGCCATGAACGGGGTGGCCCCGCGGTCGGCGGCGAGCCGGAACAGCGCCTCGGCCTCGGGCGCGGGCACCCGGAACTCGACGGTGTCGCCGCGTCCGCCGGGGGCGGCGGGGCGGGGACGGTCGGTGGGCAGCGCGATCTCCTCGGGCAGGCCGGCCAGCGCGCCGCGCCAGTACGCCAGCGCGGCCGAGGTGTCGAGCCGCTCCTGCCAGAGCGCGAAATCGGCGTACTGGACCGGGAGTTCACCCAGGTCCGGGTCCCTCCCGGCGAGCCGGGCAACGTAGCCGGCCTGGAGGTCGGCGACCAACGGGGCGCGGGACGCCTCGTCCCCCGCGATGTGATGGAGGGCGAGGACGAGTGCCTGCTCACCGTCGGCGGCGCGCAGCAGGGTGACCCGCAGCGGGGGCTCGGCCGTGAGGTCGAAGGGTCGGGCGGCGGCGGTGCGGGCGGTGTCGGTGAGGGCCGCCGCCGAGGGCACGTCGCGGACCACCAGCGGGGTCGCGGCGGCGGCCTCGGCCGGGGTCAGCACCCGCTGGTACGGGACGCCGCCGGCCTCGCCGAAGACGGTGCGCAGGCTCTCGTGCCGCGCCATCAGGTCCTGTACGGCGAGCGCGAGCGCGTCGGCGTCGAGGCCACCGGGAGCGGTGCGGCCCGCAGGCGCGGTGCGGCCGCCGGGAACGGAACCGGCGGAAGCGTGGACCCGCAGGGCGAACGGCAGCAGGTAGCCGGTACCCGGACCCTCCAGTTGCTCCAGGAACCACAGCCTGCGCTGGTTGGCGGAGAGCGGCAGTGGTTCGGGGCGCGGGCCCGCGGCGAGGACGGGCCGCTCGGTGACCGCGCGGTCCACCAGCCGGGCGGCCAGTGCGGCCGCCGTCGGCGCCTCGAACACGTCGCGGACCGTGACCGCGACGGCGAGCACCGTCCGCAGGCGTCCGGCGGCGCGGGCGGCGAGCAGGGAGTGACCGCCGAGATCGAAGAAGCCGTCCTCGGCCCCCACCTCCGCCAGGCCCAGCACCTCCCCGAACACCGCGCACACCGACCGCTCCCCCGCCGTCTCCGGACCCCGGCCACCGGCCGAGACGCGTTCCGGGGCGGGCAGCGCCCGACGGTCGGTCTTGCCGTTCGCCGTCAACGGCAGCGCCTCCAGCACCACCACCGCACTCGGCACCATGTACTCCGGCAGCACCTCGCCCACCGCACGCCGCAACGCCTCCCCGTCCGGCAGCTCCTGACCGACCGCCGGGGTCGCGTAGCCGACCAGCCGACCGCCCGGCACGTCCGTGAGCACCACCGCGACGGCCCGGCCCACGCCGGGGACGGCGGACAACGCCGACTCCACCTCCCCCAGCTCGATCCGGAACCCCCGCAGCTTCACCTGCTGGTCCACCCGGCCGACGAACCTCAGCTCACCGTCGGCGGCCCGGCGCACCACGTCCCCCGTCCGGTACATCCGGGTGCCGGGCGGGCCGTAGGGGTCGGCGACGAAGCGCTCGGCGGTCAGCTCGGGCCGATTCAGGTACCCGTGCGCCAACTGGACTCCCGCGAGGTGGAGTTCACCGGGGACGCCGACCGGGACCGGCCGCAGCCGGGCGTCCAGGACGTGTGCACGGGTGCCGGCCAGCGGGCGGCCGATCGAGGGCGTGCCGCGGTGGCCGGCGGGCAGTTCGGCGGCGGTGGCCCAGATGGTCACCTCGGTCGGACCGTAGACATTGCTCACCCGCCCGCAGAACCGAGCCATCCGCTCCGCCAGCCCGCCCGACAACGCCTCGCCACCGACCAGGGCATGCACACCCGACCAGGTGTCCGCACCGGCCCGGGGGGCGGCGAGCAGTTCCTCCCACAGGCTCGGCGTCGCCTGGACGACGGCCGGACGGGTCCGGGCCACCAGAGCAGTCAGCGCCTGCGGATCACGCACCGTCTCCCGGTCCGCCAGCACCACCGTCGCACCCGACAGCAACGGCCCGAACAACTCCAGACCCGCGATGTCGAACGACACCGTCGTCACCGCCACCCACGCGTCCCCCGGCCCCAACGCCAACCGCTCACCCATCACCGCCAGGAACGCCCCCAACGCACCGTGCGACACCACCACACCCTTCGGCCGACCCGTCGACCCCGACGTGTGGATCACATAGGCGGCCGCATCCGGATCGGCGCCGGGAGCGGTGAAGGGCTCCGCGCGACGCAGTTCGGCGGCAACCTCCGGGTCGTCGAGGAGCAGCACCGGAACCCCCTCCGGCACCAACCCCGCCGTCTCCCCCACCGCCACCACACACACCGGCACCGCGTCCCGAAGCATCAACCCCAACCGCTCCACCGGAAAACCCGGATCCAACGGCACATACCCCGCCCCCGACCGCAACACCGCCAACAACCCCACCACCAGATCCACCGACCGCGGCAACAACACCCCCACCCAACAACCCGGCCCCGCACCCAACCCCACCAACACCGACGCCAACCGCCCCGAACGCACCCCCAACTCCCCATAGGACAGAACAACTTCACCCGAACACACCGCCACCCCACCCGGCACCTCACCCACCCACCGATCCACCCCACCCACCACCGAACCCCAGCCCGGAGACACCCCAACGGCGGACTCGTCGGCGTGCGCGGCACGGTCGGACGGCAGCAGGACGTCCAGGTCCCTGATCCGGGCCGCCGGATCGGCCGTCACCTGCGCCAGCAGCCGCAGCAGCCGGTCGGCCAGGGCCTCGGCGGTGCTCCGGTCGAACAGGTCCGCCGAGAAGAACAGCCGCAGGTCGAGGTCGTCGCGGTGGGCCGTGTCCGCGAAGGTGAACTCCAGGTCGAAGCGGGCGGTGCCCGGGTCGACCAGCTCCGTCCGGGCCGGGAGACCGAAGAGTTCGGAGGTGTCGAGGGTGACGGTGCTGTGCGACACGAGGGTCTGGAACAGCGGGTGACGGCCGAGCGCCCGGGCCGGGTTGACGGCCTCGACGGCCCGCGCGAAGGGAAGGTCGGCGTGGTCGAGGGCCGCCAGGTCGGTGGCGCGGACGCGGTCCAGCAGCTCGGCGAACGTCGGGTCGCCGGACAGGTCGGCGCGCAGCACCAGGGTGTTGACGAAGAAGCCGACCAGTCCGTCCAGCGCCGCTTCCCCGCCGCGACCGGCGACCGGCGTGCCCAGCGGCACGTCCTCGCCCGCGCCCAGCCGGTGCAGCAGGGCCGCCACCGCCGCGTGGGCCACCATGAAGACGCTGCTGCGGCTGGAGCGGGCCAGCGCGAGCATCCCGGCCGCCAGTTCCGCGGGCAGCCGGCGGGTCACCAGGCCGCCGCGTCCGCCGGGTACGGCGGGGCGGGGGCGGTCGGTGGGCAGCGCGATCTCCTCGGGCAGCCCGGCCAGCGCGCCGCGCCAGTACGCCAGCGCGGCCGAGGTGTCGAGCCGCTCCTGCCAGAGCGCGAAATCGGCGTACTGGACCGGGAGTTCACCCAGGTCCGGGTCCCTGCCGACGAGCCGGGCGGCGTAGCAGGACTGCAGATCGGCGAGCAGCGGCCCACGGGACGCCTCGTCCCCGGCGATGTGGTGCAGGGCGAGGACGAGTGCCTGCTCACCGTCGGCGGCGCGCAACAGGGTGACCAGCAACGGAGGCTCGGCGGTCACGTCGAAGGGGTGGGCCAGTGCCTCGGCCACCGCCGCGTCCAGCCGTTCGGCGGGCACGTCGCGGACCACGAGCGGGGCCGCGGCGGCGGCCTCGGCCGGGGTCAGCACCCGCTGGTACGGCAGGCCCTCGTCGGAGCCGAAGACGGTGCGCAGGCTCTCGTGGCGCGCCATCACATCACCGACGGCCAGGGCCAGCGCGGTGGTGTCGGGAGCGGCGGTGAGCCGGGCGACGAACGGGATCGTGTAGGTCGCGCCCGGTCCCTCGACCTGGTACTGGAACCACAGGCCGCGCTGGTTGGCGGAGAGCGGCAGCGGTTCGGGGCGCGGGCCCGCGGCCAGCACGGGCCGCTCGGTGACCGCGCGGTCCACCAGCCGGGCGGCCAGTGCGGCCGCCGTCGGCGCCTCGAACACGTCCCGGATGGCCACGTCGACACCCAGTCGCCCGCGCAGGCGTCCGGCGGCGCGGGCGGCGAGCAGGGAGTGACCGCCGAGATCGAAGAAGCCGTCCTCGGCCCCCACCTCCGCCAGGCCCAGCACCTCCCCGAACACCGCGCACACCGACCGCTCCCCCGCCGTCTCCGGACCCCGGCCACCGGCCGAGACGCGTTCCGGGGCGGGCAGCGCCCGGCGGTCCGTCTTGCCGTTCGCCGTCAACGGCAGCGCCTCCAGAGCCACCACCGCACTCGGCACCATGTACTCCGGCAGCACCTCGCCCACCGCACGCCGCACCACCTCTCCCTCCGGCAGACCCCGGCCGACCGCCGGAGCCACGTAGCCCACCAACCGGCCACCGGGCACATCCGCCAGCACCACCGCCACGGCCCGGCCCACGCCGGGGACGGCGGACAACGCCGACTCCACCTCCCCCAGCTCGATCCGGAACCCCCGCAGCTTCACCTGCTCGTCCACCCGACCCAGGAACTCCAGACCGCCGTCGGCGGCCCGGCGCACCACGTCCCCCGTCCGGTACATCCGGGCACCGGGTCCGTCGAACGGCGAGGCCACGAATCGGCCCGCCGTCAGACCGGGGCGGTTCAGGTAGCCGTGCGCCAACTGGACGCCCGAAAGGTAGAGTTCACCGGCGATGCCGACGGGCACGGGCTGCAGCGCGGGGTCCAGTACCAGGGCCCGCACCCCGGGGAGGGGGCCGCCGATGCCGGGCGTGCCGCGGTGGCCGGCGGGCAGTTCGGCGGCGGTGGCCCAGATGGTCACCTCGGTCGGACCGTAGACATTGCTCACCCGCCCGCAGAGCCGCGCCATCCGCTCCGCCAGCCCGCCCGACAGCGCCTCGCCACCGACCAGGGCATGCACACCCGACCAGACCGGGGCGCTGACGGGCTCGGCGAGCAGTTCCTCCCACAGGCTCGGCGTCGCCTGGACGACGGCCGGACGGGTCCGGGCCACCAGAGCGGTCAGCGCCTGCGGATCACGCACCGTCTCCCGGTCCGCCAGCACCACCGTCGCACCCGACAGCAACGGCCCGAACAACTCCAGACCCGCGATGTCGAACGACACCGTCGTCACCGCCACCCACGCGTCCCCCGGCCCCAACCCCAACCGCTCACCCATCACCGCCAGGAACGCCCCCAACGCACCGTGCGACACCACCACACCCTTCGGCCGACCCGTCGACCCCGACGTGTGGATCACATAGGCGGCCGCATCCGGATCGGCGCCGGGAGCGGTGAAGGGCTCCGCGCGACGCAGTTCGGCGGCAACCTCCGGGTCGTCGAGCAGCAGCACCGGAACCCCCTCCGGCACCAACCCCGCCGTCTCCCCCACCGCCACCACACACACCGGCACCGCGTCCCGAAGCATCAACCCCAACCGCTCCACCGGAAAACCCGGATCCAACGGCACATACCCCGCCCCCGACCGCAACACCGCCAACAACCCCACCACCAGATCCACCGACCGCGGCAACAACACCCCCACCCAACAACCCGGCCCCGCACCCAACCCCACCAACACCGACGCCAACCGCCCCGAACGCACCCCCAACTCCCCATAGGACAGAACAACTTCACCCGAACACACCGCCACCCCACCCGGCACCGCACCCACCCACCGATCCACCCCACCCACCACCGAACCCCAGCCCGGAGACACCCCAACGGGGGCCGGACCGAGGGCCCGTACCAGAGCGCCGGCGGTGAGCAGCGGGATCCGCCCGACCGGCAGCTCCGGCCGGACGCCGCCCGCCAAGGCGCCCATCAGGGTGTGGAACTCCTCACCACGGGAGGTCAGTTGCTCCATCGTGTAGGCGCGCGGGTTGGCGTCCAGCTCGAACCGCAGCCGGCTGCCGCCGTCCAGGTACACGGAGAGCGTGAGATCCTCCACCGGCCCGGCAGCGAGGTTGCGCGGAGTGCCGGGGGAACCGTCGAAGTCGAAGTGGTAGTCGAATGCCTTGATGTTCACCATCGGCCCGAACACCGCGTGCCGGCGCCCGGACGGGTCGAGCTCGCGCCGGATCTCCTCGGCGCGACGGCGCTGGTGGCGGCGCAGATCGCGGCCCGCGTGCACGACCCGTCCGACCAGCTCGCCGAAGGCCGTACCGGGAGCGACGGCCACCCTCATCGGCAGCACGTTCACCTTCATGGCGGGCACGGCGAGGGCCACCGAACCAAGCCTGGTCATCGCCGGGACGGCGAGCAGGACATCGCGCGCGCCGGTCGTCCGGTGGAGGTAGCCGGCGAAGGCGGCGATGGCGACGTCCGCCCAGGTGGCGCGGAGCTCGTGGGCGAGGGTGAGGAGAGCGGCGGTCTGCGGCTCGGTGAGGGACGCGCCGGTGCGCAGGAAGTCCGCGGCGGCCGGGTGCCCGGCGCCGGCCACCGGGACGGGCTCGGGGCAGTCGGCCAGCTGTCCGTCCCAGTAGTCGCGGTCGGCGGCGGAGCGCTCGGACTCCCGGTACTCCGCCTCCTCGGCGAGCAGGTCGGCGAGCCGTGCCCCGGGTGCGGCGGGCGGCTCCTCGCCCCGGGCCGACGCCGTGTACAGCTCGGCCGTACGGCGCGTCAGCAGGGTCATCGCGTAGGCGTCCAGCGCGATGTGGTGGACGCGCTGGTACCACAGGACGCGGTCCTCCCCGAGGGTGAACAGCGCGTAGCCGAAGAGCCGGTCGGCGGCCGGGTCGACCGGCCGGGCGAGATCGGCGCGCATCAGCGCCAGCGCGGCGGCCAGCGGGTCGGGTTCGCCACTCAGGTCGGTCCGCGGCAGCGCCCAGTCGGCCGGGACCGCGGGCTCCTGGTACGGAGTGCCGTCCTCCTCGCCGAACCGCATGCCGAGCGCCTCGGTCTCGCCGACGGCGTGCCGCAGCGCCGTTTCCAGCAGGTCCTGGTCGACCGGTCCGTTGATCTCGACGTACTGCCCGACGTTGTAGGCGGTGCTGCCGGGTTCGAGTCGCTGGCCGTACCAGACACCGGACTGGGCATCGGTCAGCGGCAGGCGGCTCTGCGGACGGTCGTTCATGACGGGGATCTCTCCTGGATCTGGTGCGAACGGGGGGCGGGCGGCCCGGCCGGGGAAGCGGCCGGGCCGGCGCCGGGTCAGAGCGACGCGAGGACCTGCTCCAGCTGGTCGAGGATCCGGACGGCCTCGGGGTAGCGGCTGGTGAAGAACGCCGGGACCGGGTGGACCTGGCCGTTCCTGGCCGCCTTGAGGTTCTTCCAGTTGGCCTGGCCGATCAGTTCGGTGGTCTCGGCCGAGGGCTTCCCGCCCTCCTCGTCGCCGTCGACGAGGATCACGTCGGCGGACTCCAGCTTGCCGATCTCCTCGAAGGAGAGGTCGGCCCAGGCGTCGGTGAAGGTGACGCCCGGCAGCGTGGCGAACCTGGCGCCCGCGTCCTTGACCACCAGGCCGAGCCAGGACTTGCCGTCGTAGGCGGAGAACTTGCCGGGCTCGCCGGAGTTGACGATCGCCCAGTTGGTCCTGGCCAGCTTCTCGGCGTAGGTCGCCTTCAGCTTGGCGGCCTTGTCCTCGTACTGCTTCTTCACCGCGAGTCCGGCCTCCGGGTGACCGGCGGCGTCGGTGACCTTCAGCGAGGTGGGCAGGAGTTCGTCCGGGTTGCCGATGCCGAAGGAGACCACCGGGGCGATCGGCTTGAGCTTGTCGATCTGGAACTGCACCCGCTTCGGGGCGGAGATGACGATCAGATCGGGCCGGAGCGAGGCGATCTTCTCGAAGTTGAGCTCGTTGCCCTCACCGACCAGCGGGATCTCCTTGACCTTGGCTTTCTGCTCGGCGGAGAGCGCCGCGTCGTCGATCGAGGTGACGCCGACCATCGGGATGCCCGCGTCCAGGAGCCAGGCGGCGGCGTAGGAGAGCCCGACGATCCGCTTCGGACTGGCCGGCACGGTGATGTCGCCGTCCGGGGTCGTCACCACGCGCGTGGTACCCGCGGTGCCCCCGGCCGGGGCCGCGGCGCCGCTGCCGCCCTCGGAGGTGGTGGAGCAGGCGGCGGTGAGGGCGATGAGCGCGGCGGCGAGGAACGCGGCGAGCGCGCCGCGCGAGCGGCCCGTCCGTGCTCCGGCGCCGGCCGGTCCTCGCTGCGCGGCTGTGGTGTGACTGGTCACCTGGGGTGCCTTTCGGTTCTTCGGTTTCTTCGACGGGCCGCGGCCTGCGGGGAGGCGGGCCGCGGCCCGGGTCCCGACCGGACGGCCGACGGTGCGGCCGGGTCGGGAGATCGGGGGTGGGATCAGGGGGTCGCGGGTGCGACCGCGTCGGCGACCCGGTCCTCGCCGTCGCCCTCGTCCTCGTCCTCGTCGTCGTCGTCGGGCAGGGTGGCGTTGCGCAGGCCCGGGACGGTCAGCGCCACGGCGACGGCGGCCAGGGCGCAGACCACACCGTTGATCACCGCCGCGCCCCCGGGGTTGAACCAGCGGGCGAGCAGGGCGACTTCGGCCTCGCCGCCGATCTCCCCGGTGGTCCCCTGGGCGGTCATGAAGCCGGACATCCGCCCGCGCAGCCGGTCCGGGGTGTGGTGCTGGAGCAGCGCGTAGTCGAGGATGGCCGCCACCGTGCCGGCCGCACCCGCGACCGCCAGGGCGAGGAAGGCCGGGACCACGGAGGGGCTGAGGCCGAAGCCGACGATCGCGAGGCCCGACACCAGCACCGCGCCGATCAGCACCGCGCCGGGCCGCCGGCTGCGGCCGATCCAGCCGCTGGTCGCCGAGGTCAGCACCGCGCCCACGGCCGGGGCGCTGTAGAGCAGGCCGAGCATGACCGTGCCACCGCCGTAGCGGACGTCGACGAGTTCGGGAAGCAGCACCACCGGGACCCCGAACAGCGAGGTGGCGCTGCCGAGCAGCAGCAGACCGCCCACCACCCGGTGGCGCAGCGCGTACCGGACGGCTCCCAGCAGGGAGTTGTCGGGCCCGGGGCGACGGCCGCCGGTCCCGCCCGCGTCGGCCCCGGCCCCGTCACTCCCGGCCCCGGCGGGCTCGTCCTCGTCGTCCTCCTCGAAGACCGGCGGCAGCGGACGGAGCCGGGTGACCAGCAGGGTGGTGACCGCGGTGGTGGCCGCGGTGACCGCGAACGCCGTACCCGGCCCGGCCGCGGCGAGCAGCATGCCGCCCAGGAAGGGTGCCACCACGGAGCCGATCTCGGTGGTCAGGGAGAGCAGCGCGCCGGCGGCGGGCAGTTGGTCCCGCCGAACCAGGGTCGGGGCGACCGCCATCAGGGCGGTGATGCTGACTCCGGAGGCGAGGCCGTCCCAGGCCACCCAGGGGAAGACCGCCCAGAGCTTCGGGGAGTCCTGGTAGGCGTTGACGGCGAGACCCGCGAAGGCGAGCGTGGCGGCGGCTCGGGCCGACACGATCAGTATGCGGCGGTCGTGCCGGTCGGCGAGCACACCGCCGACGAGGGAGCCGATGAGCACACTGACGCTCATCACCATGCCGACGGCGGCCACCGTGAGGGTCGAACCGCTGAGGTCGTAGACCTGCGAGGCCAGGGCGACGGTCGCGACGCCGAGCCCGAACAGGGAGACGGTGCGGGCGATGAACACGGCCCGGAAGTCGCGGCTCGCGCGCAGCGGCTCGATGTCGATCAACAGATCGCGCAGGGACACTCGAAGGCTCCTGGGGAGGAAGGGTGCCGGTCGCGGGTGCGCCGGGCGGGGCGGGCGTTCCCGGCCGGGGGCGGGAAGGGAGCGGGGGCGGGAAGCGAGTGGGGAACAGGGGCAGGAAGGGAACGGGGGACGGGGAACGGGCGGGGCGGTCCGGCCCCGGACGGCGGGGCCGGGTGCTACCGGCCCGGCGGACGGGCCGCCACCTCCGGTGGTCCGACCCCGGGGGCCGCCGCGCTGTCGCCGGGCCCGACGCCGCGGCCCGCACCGGCGGCGCGCGGCACGACGGCCCGCAGCAGCGGCCCGGTCATCACGGTGGTGATCAGGGCCATCAGCACGATCACGGTGTAGCCGCGCTCGCTCAGCACACCCGCCGAGAGGCCCACCGAGGCGACGACCACCTCGATCGCACCGCGGCAGTTCAGCCCGACGGCCACGGCCAGCCCCTGCCGGGACGGGAGACCGGCGAGCCGGGCGCCGCCGTACGCGCCGGCGATCTTGCAGCCGACGGCGACGGCGAGATAGCCGGCCGCCCAGAGCAGGGTGCCCGGGCCGCCGAGCGCGGTGAGGTCCATCCGGAGTCCGGCGACCGCGAAGAACACGGGGGCCAGCACGGTCAGGGTGACCGGCTCCAGTTGGGCGCGCAGCCGCTCCCGGTGGTAGGGCGATCGGCCGATCAGCAGTCCGGCGGCGAAGGCGCCGAGCAGTCCGTCCGACCCGGCCACCTGGGCCGCGACGGCGAGCAGCAGCACCAGGACGACGGCGGTGAGCAGCTCGCCGTGTCCGCCGGGCCCGGTGGCACCTGTGGCCCCCGTACCGCCGCCCCCGGCCGGATTCTCCTTGCGCGGCAGCCTGGTCAGGACCGCGTCGACCAGCCGGGGGCCGACCAGCAGGACGGCGGCGGTCAGCAGGACCAGTCCGGCCAGCGGGGCGACCAGCGCCCCGATCCCGGCGGAGGGCCCGGAGACGACGGTGACAGCGGCCAGCGCCAGCCAGCCCAGCGCGTCGGAGGCCAGCGCGACGGCGAGGATCATCCGGCCGAAGTCCGCCTGGGTGAAGCCGAGTTCGGCGAGGATCCGGGCCACGACCGGGATCGAGGAGATGCTCAGCGAGACGGCGACCAGCAGGACGAAGGCCACGTCGCCGGCCCGCGCGCCGGCGAACGAGGCGGGCAGCGCGAGCGCCAGGGCGAGGCCCGCCGCGAAGGGCAGCAGCACCGCCCCGGCACCGATCAGCAGCGTGGGTCGACCGAGCCGCCGCACCGCGTTCAGGTCGGTGTCCAGGCCGGTGAGCAGCAGCAGGAACGCCGCCCCGAGCCAGGCGACCGCGTTCAACGGGGCGCCGAGCAAACGCTCCTGAGGGATCATCAGTCGGGCAGCGTCCGACCAGAGCAGGCCGAGGACGGACGGGCCGAGCAGAACGCCCGCGAGCAGTTGTCCGATCACGGCGGGCTGGCCGAGCCGCCGGACGGCGGCCCCGGCCGCGTGCGCCGTCGCCGTGATGGCCAACAGCTGCACCAGCAGCGCCCATTGGGCGTGTTCGCCGAGTGAGGGGAAGCCCACCGGTCCGCCGACCTGCCTTTCTCGTTCTCGTGGGGCGGACCCCGCCTGCGGGGCGGGGTCCTTGGGGGCTGCCGTCCGGCTGCCGTCCGGCTGCCGGGCGCGGAACCGCCCGGCAGCCGGGCCGTGCGATCGGCCGGGGTGGCGCGGCCGTCCGGGCCGTGCAGTCGGTCCGGGCCCTCCGATCAGCCGGTGGCCGGCTCGGCCCAGGACAGGCCGTCCGGGCCGGGCACCAGACCGCCTTCCAGCAGCGGGGACTCCTTGGTCCCGGTGCCGAGCACACCGCGCCGCTGGATCTCGTTCATCTCCTGCATGACGTCACCGACGACCTTGGCGCCGAACAGGTGGTCCATCCGCTCGCCCGACTCGGTCTGCATGGAGCCGGTGGCGGCGACGGCGTCGGCGAGCGACTTCGAGGAGGAGGCGAACTGTTCGGCCAGCTCGGCCGGACCGGTCAGCGCGCGCTCGCGGGAGGCGACCCCGCCGACCAGGGTGACGAACGCCTCCAGGTCCGAGGAGTCGAAGGCGGTCACCTTCTTGGCCTTCCAGAAGTAGTTCTCCTCATTGCCCTGCATGTCGTAGAAGGCACTCAGGAACTCGTAGAACACCGCGTACTCGCGCCGGTAGCGGCCCTCGAACTCCTCGAAGGCCCGCTGCTCCGTCAGCTCGCCCGCCAGCACGCTGTTGATCGAGCGCGCGGCCAGCAGACCGGCGTAGGTTGCCAGGTGGACACCGGTGGAGAAGACCGGGTCGATGAAGCAGGCCGCGTCGCCGACCAGGGCCATGCCCGGCCGCCAGAAACGGGTGTTGGCGTACGAGTAGTCCTTGCGGACCCGCAGTTCGCCGTAGGTGCCCTCGGTGACCCTGGTGGCCTCGGAGAGGTAGTCACGGACGATGTCGCAGCGATCGACGAAACCGAGCAGCGCCTTCTCCTGCTCCTCCTGCGTGCCCTGGATCTCGGAGGCCCTCGTCCGGCTCACGACGGCGCCGACGCTGGTGAGCGTGTCACTCAGCGGGATGTACCAGATCCAGCCCTCGTCGAAGGCGGCGCAGAGGATGTTGCCCCGGTCGGCCCCCGGCAGTCGCTTGCCTCCCTCGAAGTAACCGAACAGCGCAAGGTTCTTGAAGAACTCGGAGTAGACCCGCTCCCCTCCGGCGTGCCTGCTGATCCGAGTCCTGTTCCCCGAGGCGTCGATGACATAGCGCGCCGTGGCCTCGTGGCGGCGGCCGTCCGGGCCCGTCCAGCGCACCCCGCTCACCCGGTCCCCGTCCTCCAGCACCTCCCCGACCGCGCAGTTCTCGCGCACGTCGACGCCGTGCTTGGCGGCGTTGCGCAGCAGGATGTCGTCGAACTTCATCCGCTCGACCTGGTACGCGTACGAGGTGGGCCCGGAGAGTTCCGGGGCGAGTGCGAAGAGGAAGTTCCACGGCACGGGGTTGGTGCCCCAGCGGAAGCTGCCGCCCCGCTTGACCATGAATCCGGCCCGCTCCATCTCGTCCTGGACGTCGAGCAGGCGACAGATGCCGTGCACCGTGGCGGGAAGCAGCGATTCCCCGATCTGGTAGCGCGGGAAGGTCTCCTTCTCCAGCAGGAGGACCCGGTGTCCGTGCTTGGCGACGAGGGTGGCGGCGGTCGAGCCACCGGGGCCGCCGCCGACCACGACGACGTCGAACTCCTCGTGCAGCGTGGGCTGTTCGGCAGTACTCAAGAGTGTTTCCTTCTGGGCGGTGGGACGGGGGCGGTCACTTGTCGCGGAGCAGTTCCCACCAGCGGGTGAGGGTGGCGCGGCCGGCCAGGTCGACGAAGGTGATCTCGGTCCCCGTCTCGTCGCGCCACTGCTGGACCAGGGTCATCAGCCGGATGGAGTCCATGCCCTGTTCGAGCAGGAGTTCGTCGTCCTCCAGGTCGCCGGGGTCGACCCGCAGGACATCGGCCACGTCCTGCCGTATGCGGTCCAGGCTCAGCCTCGGGGCGGGATTCTCGGCCATCGACAGCCGTCCTCTCTTCGGTCTGCGAGCGACTTCGGGGCACGGCGGCGGTCCGGTGATCACGGCACGTCCGGCGCGGCCCGACTTTCCCGATGTCAGTAAGGTTAGGCTTACCTAAGTTGGTTTGCGACCCTCCCGTCAAGCCCCCTCCCGGCGGGAATCGGCAGGCCGGGCCGACTCCGGACGGGCCGTCAACTCGGTCCGCGGTGACCGCCGAAGGTGGTGGCAGCGGGGCGAAGGCCGGGATTCCGACCCGACAGGGGCCACGCGGGCCGCGGGCCGTCGGGCCGCGCCCGGCCGACGGGAGGAGCGGATCCGTGACGGACGCCACAGGCGGACCGCGGACGGACACACGAACGAGCAGCACGGCGCGACCCGCCCGGCGGCGGGCACGGCGAAGCCGCCGGGCGCGCGGCAGTCACTCCGCCGCGCGCCCGGCGGCTCTCAGGATCTCTCGACGCCCCCCGCGACCGGGCCACAGGACGCGGCGGCGGGCGGGACGGCGGGCGGGAACAGGTCAGGACGCCCGGGGCAGGCCGGGGCCCGGGCCCCCCCGCGGGGGGGGGGGGGGCCCCCCCCCGGCCCCCGGCCCGGCCCCCCCCCCCCCCGGGCGCCCCTCCAGCGGCCCCCCCCGGAGTGCCTTTGCGGGTGGTGGTCCCCCCACGGCG